>NZ_BTVP01000040.1:0-29206 GCF_045863935.1 Parvibaculum sp.
CTTCCTCGCCGAGCCGCAGCGCAATCGCCTTGCCGATACCGCTGGCGGCGCCGGTCACGACGACGGGCCTGTCACGGAGTCCCAACATGTCTTCTCCCACCTTCCCTCATCAACCGGCATCTCAAGAAGGGCCGATCTTGTTTTTTCAACGCTAGTTCAACTCCGGAAGGCGCACAAGTTATTTTCTAATGTTCATTAGATTATTGGACAGGCCCGGATTTCCTTTCTACTATCCGACCGGTTCGAAGCGAGCATCATCCGTCCTGAATGTCCGTGTAGCGATCAATTTTCAGGAGACCCTTCAATGGCGATCGAGCAAAGCAAGTCGGACATCAGCCGCACGCGGATTCTCGACGCCGCGGCCAAGACCTTCCGCCAGAAGGGCTACGCCGCAACGACGCTGAACGAGATTGCCAGGGCCGCGGACATGCAGGCGGGCAGCCTCTACTACCATTTCAATTCGAAGGACGAACTGCTCGAGGAAGTTCTCGACATCGGCATCAACCGGGTTCACGAAGCGGTCGAGGAAAGCCAGGAGAACATGCCCGCCGACGCGCCGCCGTATGAACGCATTCGCGCGGCCGTCGATGCCCATCTCACGACCCTTCTGAAGCACGGTGACTACACGTCCGCAAACATCAGCATCTTCGCGCAGATACCGGAGGAAATCCGGCAACGTCAGATCCCGAAGCGCGACGCCTTTTCCGCGCTCTGGCGGCGCATTCTCAGCCGGGCACAAAAGGCCGACGCACTGCGCGACGATGTCGATCTCAGCATGGTGCGCATGCTGCTTCTGGGCGCGCTCAACTGGTCGGTCGAATGGTACAAGCCCGGCAAGACATCCATCCATGCAATGGCCGATCATGTATGCCTGATGCTTCTCGAAGGCATTGGCGCGGATGACGTCATGCGTGGTACGGCAGCAGACAAAGAAGAAGTCGCCTGAGGCGCATTCGCAAGGAGAAGCCCATGAGCTTCCAGAAATCGCGTTACGGTTTTTCGGATGAAGAATTGAAGGCCCTGCCCACGGTCTATCGCGACGATCTCTTTTCCGGGAAAACGGTTGTCGTTTCGGGCGGCGGCAGCGGTCTGGGCAGAGCGATCGCCTACCTCTTCGCACGGCTCGGCGCCAATATCGCCATATGCGGCCGGAGCGAAGAGAAGCTCGCGACGACAGTGCCTTTTCTGGAAGAAATTGGCGCACGTGTCTTCAGCATGCCCATGACGATACGCGACCCCGAACAGGTGGATCGTTTCATCGAAGCGGTCTGGAACGAGTTCGGCGCGCTCGACATTCTCGTCAACAATGCCGGCGGTCAGTTCCCTCAACCCGCCCTCGACTTCAAGGTCAAGGGATGGAACGCCGTCATCGACACCAATCTCAACGGCACCTGGTACATGATGCAGAGTGCTGCGCGCCAGTGGACCGAGCGCAAGAGCCCCGGCGCCATCGTCAATATCGTTGCCGACATATGGCGCGGCATGCCCGGCATCGCACATACATGCGCGGCGCGCGCGGGCGTTGCCTATCTCTCCAAGTCAGTCGCCGTCGAGTGGGCGCCGTACGACATCCGCGTGAATTGCGTCGCGCCGGGCGTCTGCGAAACGAGCGGCTTCAAGCAATATCCCGTTGAAGGCCTCAAATCCTATTATCTCGATTCAAACCCCATGTTCCGCGTCGGCGACGCCCATGACATCGCGCAGGCAGTCGTCTATCTCGCGGCGCCGAGCGGCAAGTTCATCACCGGCGAGGTGCTGACCGTCGATGGTGGCGAACAATTATGGGGAGATCCATGGCCCACCGGACGGCCGGCCTATTTCCAACCGAGGGAAGCTTGAGAAAATCATCTCGGAGAGGATTGGTGGAGCCAGACGGAATCGAACCGACGACCTCTTGCATGCCATGCAAGCGCTCTCCCAACTGAGCTATGGCCCCATCCTTCGTGCGGCGCGGCATGGGGGCCGCGCCAACGGTGGCGGAACTTAGGGCCGCTCTTTCCCTCAATCAAGAGAAACTTGGTCCTGCCGCCCTTTTGCTTTTCAGTGGCGATCAGTCGTCGTCGCCGCCCTTGCCGCCACGGACGATGCCGGTGACATCGTCATCTTCATCCTCGTCGTCCTGAAGGAAGGCGTCGTTGTCATCGTCGTCATCGACTTCCACGTCGACATCGACATCATCCACGTCGATATCGTCGTCGACATCGGCCGCGAGTTCATCGTCCCGCATGGCGTCGAGCGAGACGTTGCCATCATCGTCGGCAGCCACCACCCGTTTGGAGACCTTCTCCCTGGGCTTTTCCACCGGCTTGGCACGCTTCGCCTTCGACCCGGTATCCGGGACATATTCATGCTTGCACTTCGGGCACACGACCGGGTTCTTGTTCAGGTCGTAAAACTTTGCGCCGCAGCTCGGGCAATCGCGTTTCGTTCCCAACTCCGGTTTCGACAAGCTTTACTCTCCCCGCATCGGTTTGCGTCACGGCCAGGTGCCATCAGGGCCCATGGCCTTCGTCCAGAAGGATTTTCCCATTGCCACGTTAAATAGCTCCTGTCAAAACCTATTCGCGCCTCACGACAAACCTGAAAACGGGCGCCTTCCGCGAACGCCGGGAACCGCCCCCGCACAACACCCACACATCGCCATACGGACCTCCATTGGCCTCATCCTCTTCTCATTCTCCCGCCAGCCTGACCGCTGAGCCGTCCCATGGCCTCAATGGCCGGATTCGCGTGCCTGGAGACAAGTCGATTTCCCACCGCGCGCTCATTTTCGGGACGCTCGCCGTCGGTGAAACGCGCATCGAAGGGCTGCTGGAAGGGGAGGATGTGCTTGCGACCGCCGAAGCCATGCGCTGGCTTGGCGCCGAGGTGACCCGCAATGCCGACGGTTCCTGGTCGGTCTGGGGGGTCGGCGTGGGCGGGCTTCGCGAACCGGAACAGCCTCTCGATTTCGGAAATTCGGGAACCGGCGCCCGGCTGGTCATGGGTCTTGTCGCCGGACATCCCATCACCGCGACCTTTACCGGTGACGCCTCGCTGTCGCGCCGTCCCATGGGACGCGTGATCTCTCCCCTGACGCAAATGGGCGCGCATTTCCACGCGCGGGAGGGCGGCCGTCTGCCCCTCACGCTCACCGGCGCGAGACGAGCGCTGCCGATCAGCTACAGGTCGCCGGTCGCCTCCGCGCAGGTCAAATCCGCCATTCTTCTTGCCGGTCTCAACACGCCCGGCGTCACCACCGTTCTCGAAGCGACGCCGACGCGCGACCATACCGAGCGGATGCTGAGGGCCTTCGGCGCCGAAATCGCGAGCGAGACGGACAAGGACGGCCTTCTTGCCATAAGCCTTACCGGCGAACCCGAGCTCACGCCCTGCCCCATCGCGGTGCCGGGGGATCCTTCCTCCGCCGCCTTTCCGGTTGTCGCTGCCCTGCTGACACCTGGCTCCGAGATCGTTGTCGAGGGGATCACGCTCAATCCGCACCGGGCGGGGCTTTATACGACGCTGATGGAAATGGGCGGCGACATCGAAGTGATGAACCAGCGCCAGGAAGGCGGCGAACCGGTTGCCGATCTGCGCGTGCGCTCGAGCCGGCTCAAGGGCATCGAGGTGCCGCCCGCCCGCGCCGCCTCGATGATCGACGAATATCCGGTGCTCGCCGTGGCGGCGGCTTTCGCGGAGGGCACCACCACGATGCTCGGCATCCACGAGCTTCGCGTGAAGGAAAGCGACCGCATCGCCGCGACCGCCTCCGGCCTCAGGGCCAACGGCATCAAGGTCCGCGAGAGCGAAGACGGCATGATCGTGGAGGGGCGCAGTGGCGAGGCCGGCGGCGGCGGGCATGTGACGACACATATGGATCACCGCATCGCCATGTCGTTCCTGGTCATGGGGCTTGCCGCGCAGAAGCCGGTGACCGTGGACGACGCCTCGATGATCGCGACGAGCTTCCCGGATTTCGAGCGCCTGATGCGCGGTCTGGGCGCGAGCTTCGCCGGCCGGGCCCAATGAGCGACGGGACGATGAGCGGATCCGTCGTCCTCGCGATCGACGGCCCGGCTGCATCGGGCAAGGGCACGCTGGCGCGCAAGCTCGCCCGGCATTACGGATTTGCCTATCTCGATACGGGCTCCCTCTACCGCGCCGTCGGCCAGGCCGTTCTGGCGGCGGGCGGCGATCCCGCCGACGACGAGGCAGCGCTTGCGGCCGCGGAAGCGCTCGACACGGCCCTTATCGACGAGAAGGCGATCCGGACGCGGGAGGCCGGGGAAGCGGCCTCGATCGTCGCGGTGAAGCCCGCAATCCGCGCGGCTATCCTCGATTTTCAGCGGAATTTCGCCTTCCGGCCGCCCGGCGGCGAGAGGGGCGCGGTGCTGGACGGACGGGACATCGGCACGGTGGTCTGTCCGGATGCCCGGGTGAAGATTTTCGTGACCGCGAGCCCGGAAATCCGGGCCCATCGGCGCTGGCTCGAACTCAACAATTCGGGGGTCGAGGTCAGCGAGGCACAAATCCTAGAGGATGTGCGCGAAAGAGACCGCCGGGATGCCGAAAGAGCCGCGAGCCCGATGAAGCCGGCAGCCGACGCATACTTGCTCGACACGTCCGATTTGAGTATAGAGGCGGCATTCGACGCTGCCGTCGCGATCATAGACAAAGCAATGAGTTAAGTGCGTTTTCGCCTTTGGGGCGAGCGCGCTTTTTGCCATTGGGATCATGCGATCGCGGGGACAGCCCGGAGATATGTGCAACCCCTAACCGACACTGCCCAAATCCACATGCTCCCGAACATTTCACGATTTCGGGGGAAGACCGCCGGACCCAACCGTCGGCCGAAACATAGAGCATCGTCAGGAGACTTCACCATTGGCTAACACGAACAGCGCGCTCAACCCGAGCCGCGAAGATTTCGCCGCCCTGCTCGAGCAGTCCTTCATGGACAGCAACATGCAGGAAGGTTCCGTGATCAAGGGAACCATCGTCGGCATCGAGAACGATCTCGCCATCATCGACGTCGGCCTCAAGACCGAAGGCCGCGTGCCCCTCAAGGAATTCGGCGCGCCGGGCAAGCCCGCCGCGCTCATCGTCGGCGACACGGTCGAGGTTTATCTCGAGCGCATCGAGAATTCGATGGGCGAGGCCATGCTGAGCCGCGAGAAGGCGAAGCGCGAAGAAAGCTGGATCCGCCTCGAAGTGGCGTTCGAAAAGCAGGAACGCGTCGACGGCCAGATCTTCGGCCGCGTGAAGGGCGGCTTCACGGTCGACCTCGACGGCGCCGTGGCATTTCTTCCGGGCAGCCAGGTCGACATCCGCCCCGTGCGCGATGTGACCCCGCTCATGAACATTCCGCAGCCCTTCCAGATCCTGAAGATGGACAAGCGCCGCGGCAACATCGTGGTGTCGCGCCGCGCCGTCCTCGAAGAGACCCGCGCCGAACAGCGCCAGGAACTCGTCGAGAACCTCAAGGAAGGCCAGGTGCTCGAGGGCGTCGTCAAGAACATCACCGATTACGGCGCGTTCGTCGATCTCGGCGGTGTGGACGGCCTGCTCCACGTGACGGACATCGCATGGCGCCGCGTGAACCATCCGACGGAAGTTCTCTCGATCGGCCAGACCGTCAAGGTGCAGGTCATCAAGGTGAACCACGAGACGCAGCGCATCTCGCTCGGCATGAAGCAGCTTGAAGCCGATCCGTGGGAAGGCGTCGAAGCGAAGTACCCGCTCAACGCGCGCTTCAAGGGCCGCGTGACGAACATCACCGATTACGGCGCGTTCGTCGAACTCGAGCCGGGCGTCGAAGGCCTCGTCCATGTTTCCGAAATGAGCTGGACGAAGAAGAACGTGCATCCGGGCAAGATCGTTTCCACCTCGCAGGAAGTGGAAGTGATGGTGCTGGAAGTCGATCCGGTGAAGCGCCGCATCTCGCTTGGCCTGAAGCACTGCATGGACAATCCCTGGACCACCTTCGCCGAGCGCTTCCCGCCCGGCACGATCGTCGAGGGCGAGATCAAGAACATCACCGAGTTCGGTCTCTTCATCGGCCTCGACGCCGATGTGGACGGCATGGTGCACATGTCCGATCTCGACTGGAACCGGTCCGGCGAGGAAGCCATGACCGACTACCAGAAGGGCCAGGTGGTGAAAGCCCAGGTGCTCGACGTCGACACCGAGAAGGAGCGCATCTCGCTCGGCATCAAGCAGCTCGGCGGCGATCCGATGGAATCGCTCGGCGACAGCATCCGCAAGGGCGCGGTCGTCACCTGCACGGTGACGGGCGTGACCGAGAACGGCATCGAGGTGACGGTCGGCGAAGATAACATGCCCGCCTTCATCCGCCGTGCGGAACTCGCGCGCGACCGCGCCGACCAGCGCCCCGAGCGCTTCGCCGTGGGCGACAAGGTCGATGCCCGCGTGACGCAGTTCGACCGCGCCGCCCGCAAGATCCAGCTCTCGATCAAGGCGCTGGAAATTGCCGAGGAAAAGGAAGCGGTCGCCCAGTACGGTTCGTCCGATTCGGGCGCATCGCTTGGCGACATTCTCGGTGCGGCCCTCAACAAGGCCAATACCGAAGACAAGTAAGACGAGCCGGCGGGGTGGACATCCACCCCGCCGGACCCTTTTTCGAAGCTTCCCTGTTTCGCGTCCCCGGCGGCCACACCTCCCCATGGCCCCAGAATCGCCCGTCAGAACCCTCGTTCCGGTGCGTCCCTAACCGCAAAAGCGGTAGCCACTTTCGCCAAAAACGCTTTAAGCTCCCGGCACTTGTTCGCACCTTCCCAAGGAGAGCCTCCCCGTGTCCCTGGATGCAGATACGCTTGCGGACCGGCGGCGCCTGAAGCGCCGCCTGTTCTACTGGCGGGCCGGCGCCATCGCGGCCCTCGTCCTTGCGCTCATCGTGCTGCTTGCCGAAGGCGGGTTCGTGCTGCCGGGCGCGCAGATCGCACGGGTCTCGATCTCGGGCATCATCGTGGACGATCGCGCCCAGCAGGACATGCTCGAACAGATCGCCGAAGACGGCAACGTCAAGGCAGTCATTCTCTCGATCGACAGCCCGGGCGGAACGACCACGGGCGCGGAGGCGCTGTTCGAATCGGTGCGCAATCTGTCGGAGAAGAAGCCGGTCGTTGCTGTGCTCGGCACCGTGGCGGCATCGGGCGGTTACATCGCCGCCCTCTCGTCGGACCATATCGTCGCGCGCGGCAACACGATTACGGGCTCGATCGGCGTCATTTTCCAGTGGGCGCAGCTCGAAGGCCTGCTCGACAATATCGGCGTCGAGATGCGGGAAGTGAAATCGGCCCCCCTGAAGGCAGAACCGAACCCCTTCCACAAGGCAAGCCCGGAGGCCATCCGGGTTACACAGACGATGCTCGACACCTCCTATGAATGGTTTCTTCGCCTCGTTGCCGAGCGGCGCAACATGGATGCGGCGCAGGCACGCAAGCTTGGCGACGGACGCATCTATACCGGCTGGCAGGCGGTGGAGAACGGCCTGGTGGACGAACTGGGCGGCGAAAAGCAGGCCATCGCCTGGCTGGCGAGCGAACATGGGATCAGCGACAAGCTGCCCGTGAGAGACTGGACACCCGTTTATCCCGATATCGGCGTCGCGGGCTTCGCGGGGCGTGCGCTGGGCGAAGCCGCAGTCACGACCATTGACGGGCTGACCGGAAAAACACAGCAGGCAAAAAGACTTACACTTGACGGTCTTACGAGCGTTTGGCAACCTGACCGCTGATATGGGAAGAGCTTCCGCCGCTACCGGTGGCGCGCGAAGCCGACGGAGAAGAAGCCGGGGGACGGAAGAACATGATCAAGTCTGAACTCGTCGCCCGCCTCGCCCAAGCCAATCCGCATCTCTACCAGCGCGACGTCGAACGTATTGTCAGCACGATTTTCGACGAGATCAGTGCGGCGCTCGCGCGCGGCGACCGGGTGGAGCTTCGCGGCTTCGGCGCCTTCTCGGTGAAGAACCGTCCGGCACGAACGGGGCGCAATCCCCGCACCGGCGAACCTGTGCATGTCGAGGAAAAGTCCGTGCCCTTCTTCAAGACGGGCAAGGAACTGCGCGAAAGGCTCAACAATGCCGATATCGCGGACGACAAGCTCATGAATCACGACGACAACGACGACAGCGACGACTGACCCGTCTGCGGCGCGGCTTCGTCCCGCCGACTTGTTCCCGTGTTCCAAACCGGAAGTAGAGCCTCGTGAAACTCCTGCGCTGGATCGTTTTGCCCCCGGTCGTCATCCTTGCCATGGCCATTGCCGTTGCGAACCGGAGGCCGGTCCTGTTCAGCCTCGATCCGTTCGACACGGCCTCTCCGGCGCTTGGCCTCGAAGTGCCACTTTTTCTCGTGATCCTGGTTTCCGTGCTCGCCGGCATCCTGTTCGGCGGCCTCGGCGCCTGGGCGCAGGCCCGGCGGAAAGCCGCAAAATCGCGGGGGACCGCCGCCACGGGCGAGACCCTGCCTGCCTTGCGCGACTGAGGCGAGAAAACGAGGCCTCCGGCCGGACGATCTGATATAACGCCCGCAACCGGAGCAGCAATCCCATGACACCCGACAACCCCGTCTTCTGCGCCCTCGACACGACCGATCTCGGCCGTGCGGAGACGCTTGCGCGGAGCCTTCAGGGTTCCGTCGGAGGGGTAAAGATCGGCATGGAATTCTTCAATGCGCATGGGCCTGCCGGCTATCGCGCAGTCGCGGCGGCAGGCCTGCCGATCTTCCTCGACCTGAAGCTCCATGACATTCCAAACACGGTCGCCGGCGGCATCCGGGCGGTGCTGCCGCTCCGCCCCGCGATCGTCAACGTCCATACCGCGGGCGGCGCGGCCATGATGCGCGCGGCCGCAGACGCGGCGCAGGAAGCGGGCGGCGACCGGCCACTCGTCATCGGCGTGACCATGCTGACAAGCCTCGATGCCTCCGACCTTGCCGATACCGGCGTCACCGGCAGCCCGGCCGACCATGTACGACGGCTCGCGAACCTCGCAGCCAGCTCCGGGCTCGACGGCGTCGTCTGTTCCGCGCATGAAATCGAGGTACTGCGGCACGACCTGGGCAAGGAGTTCAAGCTGATCGTTCCGGGCATCCGTCCCGCAGGCAGTGACATTGGCGACCAGAAACGTGTGATGACACCCGCCGAGGCGGTGGCACGCGGTGCCGATCTGCTCGTGATCGGCCGCCCCATCACCGGCGCGGGCGATCCGCGCGCCGCGGCCGAAGAGATCGGCCGGTCGCTAGCGGCGTGAACGAGATGAGCGTCCGGGTGAAAATCTGCGGTCTGTCGACACCCGAAACAGTGGCAACCGCTGTTGCGTCAGGGGCTGACTATCTCGGCTTCGTCTTCATTCCGAGAAGCCCTCGGAACATTTCGCTCGAGCAGGCGCGCGCATTGGCGGAGGGCGTTCCTTCCTCCGTGCTCAAGGTCTCGCTCACCGTCGATGCCGACGACCGGACGCTTGACGGGGTGGTCGAGGCGCTCCAGCCGGACATCCTGCAGCTTCATGGCGCGGAGACGCCGGAGCGCCTGAAAGAACTCAAGGCTCGCTATGGCCTCACGCTCATGAAGGTCATCGGCATTGCCGGACCCGACGACCCGCTCAAGGCCGCCATTTACCGCGATTCAGCCGATTTGTTGCTGTTCGATGCCAAACCGCCTAAATCTATGGCAGGCGCTTTGCCGGGCGGCAACGGACTCGTTTTCGACTGGTCCCTGATCGCCGGACACAGGCCCGAAACACCCTGGATGCTGTCCGGCGGACTCAACGCGGAAAACGTCGCCGAAGCGATCCGGATTACGGGCGCCGAGGCTGTCGACGTTTCGTCCGGCGTCGAGGATGCGCCGGGCCGGAAGAAGCCGGAACTGATCGAGGCCTTCATTCGGGCGGCAAAGGCCGCCTGAGCTGGCGGGCATGACGGACAAGGAAGTGGCAAGCGTGAGCCTGACGAAAGCAAATTCACTTCGCAGCGGCCCGGACGAACGAGGCCGCTTCGGCATATTCGGCGGACGCTTCGTCGCAGAGACGCTGATGCCGCTCGTGCTCGATCTCGACAAGGCCTACCGGCACGCGAAGGCCGATCCCGCCTTTCAGGCGCAAATCGACTACATGCAGCGCGACTATGTGGGCCGCGAAAGCCCGCTCTATTTCGCCGAGCGGCTGACCGGGCATCTTCGTGAAAAGTCCTCAGTCTCCGGCGGCAAGGGCGGCGCGAAAATCTATTTCAAGCGCGACGAGCTCAACCACACGGGCAGCCACAAGATCAACAACTGCCTCGGCCAGATCCTGCTCGCCATGCGCATGGGCAAGACGCGCATCATCGCCGAGACGGGCGCGGGACAGCACGGCGTCGCGACGGCGACGGTCTGTGCGCGGTTCGGCCTCCCCTGCGTCGTCTATATGGGCACCACCGATATCGAGCGGCAGAAGCCGAACGTCTTCCGCATGAAGCTGCTGGGCGCGGAAGTGATCCCCGTCACGTCGGGCACCGGCACGCTGAAAGACGCGATGAACGAGGCGTTGCGCGACTGGGTGACGAATGTCGAGAACACCTACTATCTGATCGGCACCGTTGCGGGGCCGCATCCCTATCCCGCCATGGTGCGCGATTTCCAGTCGGTCATCGGCGAGGAGACGAAGCGGCAGATGATGGAACGCGAGGGGCGGCTGCCCGACAGCGTCGTCGCCTGCATCGGCGGCGGCTCCAACGCGATGGGACTTTTCCATCCCTTCCTCGACGATCCCTCCGTGAAGATTTACGGCGTCGAAGCAGCGGGCAAGGGCATCGAGACCGGCGAACATTGCGCCTCGCTCAAGGGCGGGTCGCCCGGCGTGCTGCATGGCAACCGCACCTATCTGCTGCAGGACGAAGACGGGCAGATCAAGGACGGACATTCGATTTCCGCCGGGCTCGACTATCCGGGCATCGGGCCGGAACATTCATGGCTGCATGAAACCGGCCGCGCGGAATATGTCTCGGCGACGGACAGGGAGGCGCTCGACGCCTTTCAGCTTTGCTCGCAGCTTGAGGGCATCATCCCGGCACTCGAACCCGCGCATGCGCTTGCCTTCGTGACGAAACTCGCGCCGACGCTGCCGAAGGATCACCTGATGGTGATGAACCTGTGCGGGCGTGGCGACAAGGACGTCTTCGCGGTCGCCGATCACCTGGGGGTGACGCTGTGACGACACGACTGGAAAAGCGCTTCGCTCAATTGAAGTCGCAGGGCCGCGCCGCTTTCGTCACCTTCATCACGGCGGGCGATCCCGATTTCGACACGACGCTCGGTCTTCTGAACGGCCTGCCCGCGGCAGGCGCCGATGTCATCGAACTCGGCATGCCCTTTACCGATCCGATGGCAGATGGACCTTCCATCCAGGCTTCCTCGCAGCGCGCGCTGCGCAACGGCGCGAGCATGAAGAAGACGCTGGAACTCGTGCGCCGCTTCCGCGAGAGCGACAACGACACGCCGATCGTTCTGATGGGCTACTACAATCCGATCTACCACATGGGCGTCGAGACCTTTCTCGGGCGCGCCATCGAGGCCGGCGTCGACGGGCTGATCGTGGTCGACCTGCCGCCGGAAGAAGACGACGAGCTGTGCGTTCCCGCGATGAAGGCGGGGCTCAACTTCATCCGCCTCGCCACGCCGACGACGGACGACAAGCGGCTGCCGGCCGTTCTCGCGAACACATCCGGCTTCGTCTACTACGTTTCCATCACCGGCATTACGGGCTCGGCGAGCCCGCAGGCCCGCAATGTCGAAGCGGCGGTGAAGCGGATCAAGGGTCATACCGATCTGCCGGTCGCGGTCGGCTTTGGCATCAAGACGCCGGAGCAGGCAGCCGAGATCGCCCGCGCGGCGGACGGCGCCGTGGTCGGCTCCGCGATCGTCGATGCGATCGCGAGGGAAATCGGAACGGACGGCAGGGTGACGCCCGGCGCCGTGGAGCGCGTTCTGGAATTTGTTGGCAAGCTTGCAGACGGCGTTCATGCCGCGCGCAAGGCAGCCGCCGAATAAGGAGTTCAGCCGATGAACTGGATCAACAATGTCGTCCGGCCGAAAATCCAGCGGGTCTTCAACAAGAAGCAGCAGACCCCCGACAATCTCTGGCACAAATGTTCGGCCTGCGGCGAGATGATTTTCCACCGCGATCTCGAAGCGGCGATGCGCGTCTGCCCGAATTGCGACAACCATATGCGTCTCGGCACGAAGGAGCGCTTCGCCTCCCTCTTCGACAATGCGGACTACCAGCTTGTGCCGGTCGACGCCGTGGCGATCGATCCGCTGAAGTTTCGCGATCAGAAAAAATATCCGGACCGTCTGAAGGAGGCCCGCTCGAAGACTGGCCGCGACGACGCGGTGACGGTTGCGCATGGACCGCTCGACGGTGTCGAAACCGTGATCGCCATCGAGGATTTTTCCTTCATGGGCGGCTCGCTCGGCATGGCGGCGGGCGAGGCGATCATTCGCGGCGCGGAAATAGCCCTCGAAAAGAAGGCGCCTTATATCCTCTTTACCGCAGCCGGCGGTGCGCGCATGCAGGAGGGTATTCTCTCGCTCATGCAGATGCCGCGCACGACCGTTGCGCTGCAGCTCGTGCGCGAAGCGGGCCTTCCCTTCATCGTGGTGCTGACCGACCCGACGACAGGCGGCGTGCTCGCCTCCTACGCCATGCTTGGTGACGTCCAGATCGCGGAGCCCAAGGCGCTGATCGGCTTTTCCGGCCGCCGCGTCATCGAGCAGACGATCCGCGAAAAACTGCCGGACGATTTCCAGTCGGCCGAATTCCAGTTCGCCCACGGCATGATCGACATGATCGTGCATCGCCACAAGATGAAGGACACGCTCGCACGCGTGGTCCGGCTGATGACGCACCGGCCACGCAGCCCGCGTCAGCAGAGCGCCAACGTGCCCGCGAAAACCGCGGCGCAAGCGGCACCGTGAGCGGCGGCACCGTCACTTCCAGCGACGTCATTCTCGAACGGCTGACGAAACTTCATCCGAAGCTGATCGACCTCTCGCTCGACCGGACCTGGCGCCTGCTCGCGGCGCTCGGGCACCCCGAGCGCGCCTTGCCGCCGGTCTTCCACATTGCGGGGACGAACGGCAAGGGCTCCGTTTCGGCCTATCTCCGCGCGGCGCTCGAAGCGGGCGGCTATGCCGTCCACTCCTATACCTCACCGCATCTCGTGCGCTTCCACGAACGCATTCGCCTGGCGGGCCGGCCGGCAAGTGCGCCGATACCGGAAGAGAAGCTCGCCGCGCTTCTCGACGAATGCGAAAGAGCAAACGCAGGCGAGCCCATCACCTTCTTCGAGATCACGACCGCGGCCGCCCTGCTCGCCTTCTCGCGCGAGCCCGCCGACGCGCTCATTCTCGAAGTCGGCATGGGAGGCCGGCTCGACACGACGAATGTCGTCGGCAAACCGGCGGTCAGCATCATCACGCCGGTCGATCTCGACCATCAGGCATTCCTCGGGGACACGATCGAGCTCATCGCGGCCGAAAAGGCGGGCATATTGAAGCGCGGCGTTTCCGCCGTGATCGGTCCGCAGATGGACGAGGCGCGCGTTGCCATCGAAATGGCGGCGGAGAAGACCGGCGCGCCGCTCTTCCTTCACGGGCAGGATTTCACCGCACATGAGGAGGGTGGTTCGCTCGTCTATCAGGACGAGGACGGGCTGCTCGATCTGCCGCTGCCGCGATTGCCGGGACGGCACCAGATCGACAATGCGGGTGTTGCCATCTGCGCATTACGCAAGGCGGGCATCCTGCCGCTTGCGCGCGAGGCGATTGCGCGTGCCATGACGGACGTCGAGTGGCCCGCACGCTTGCAGCGGCTGACGAGAGGCCCGCTTCTTACGGCGCTGCCGCACGGGGCCGAGCTCTGGCTCGACGGAGGACACAATCCCGCCGCCGGACGCGCCGTGGCCGAAGCGATGGCCGATCTCGCGCAACGCGATCACGACGACGATCCGCGCCCGCTCATTCTCGTCAGCGGGATGCTCGATACGAAGGATGCCGGAGGTTTCTTCGCGCCTTTCCGCGGGCTCGCCGCTCATGTCGAGACGATCACGATCCCCGATACGCCGGCGAGCCTGACGGCGGAAGCACTGGGCGAGGCGGCGGCAGGTGCGGGGCTCGATGCCCATCCGGCCTCGTCGCTTGGCGAGGCACTGGAGCGTGCGTGCCTTGCCGCGGGGCGGGCGACGCCGCGCATCCTGATATGCGGCTCGCTCTACCTCGCCGGCCAGGTCCTCGCGGAAAACGGCTGAAACGAAAAAGGCCGGTCGCTCAGGACCGGCCTTTCGAAACGTAATCGAAGAATCAGAGGGCGCTGTCGATCCACTCGACGATCTTGCCTTTCGGCAGGGCGCCCACCTTGGTCGCCGCCACCTGACCGTCCTTGAAGATCATCAGCGTCGGGATGCCGCGCACGCCGTACTTCGTCGGCACGTTCGGGTTCTCGTCGATGTTGATCTTGGCGACCGTCAGCTTGCCGCCATAATCCTTCGCGATTTCCTCGAGCGCCGGACCGATCTGCTTGCAGGGACCGCACCATTCCGCCCAGAAATCGACCAATACGGGCCCACTCGCATCGATGACATCGGTCTCGAACGATGCGTCGGTCACTTTGTTAGTCGCCATTTTCCTTGTCCTTTCTGGCCGTCGCCCGGACGTTCCGGTCGCGGCGTGCGCCTTGGCGCTGATACGGGTACTGGTTCAGTTGGCTTGAATCTAGGAATGCCCTCCCGCAAGGTCAAGGTTGCCCGATTGCCGCAGGTTTTGCGTGGCTTAGCGCCATTTCCAGCATTTCCGCGGGCAGGTCCACGAGTTCCGGCGCATCCGTCCACAGCAATCCACAGCGAATCGCACGATCGGGATAAATCCGGGCGAGCACCGCGCGGTAGGCCGCCATCTGCACGAGATAGGCCTCCGGCACCCGGTCGAGCGCGAGGGGCGGCGGCCGGTTCGTCTTGTAGTCGACAATCGTCGCTGCCTCTTCGGTCACGCAGAGACGGTCGATCTGGCCGCCGACGAGAAGCGTCCGCCCGCGAAACTCGATCGTTCCCGTGACCGGCACTTCGGCGCGGCTCGGCGGCGCGAAGACATCGGCAAAGCGTTCATCGTCGAGAACGCGGAAGACGGCGCTCTCGATCTCCTCTCTCTCGTCGCCGGAAAGACCGTGCGCGGGCAAGGCGAGAAAGCGCGCCGCCGCCGCGTGACGTTTTTCCGGCAAGACATCCGGAAGCGTCTGGAGCAGGCGATGGATGAGACTGCCGCGCCGGAAGCGCTTCGTTCCGTCATCGGCGAGCGGAGAGAGAACGACAGGCTCCGCGACGCCCTCGGGCGGCAGACGCGAGGGCGCAAGCGGGCGGACGAGCGCGGGTTCTTCGGGCGCAGCCTTCGACGCCCAGGCAGGCAGTTCGGCGGGCTCCGGCCTCGCCGCCGCTTCCTCCGTTTCGACCTCGCGCCGCTGCTCGCCCTCGATGCGCCAGACGATCCGGCCATCGGACGTTTCGGCCTGCGTCGCATCCGCCAGAAGCGCGCTGCGGGCGAGCTCATACCAGCACTCTCCGGAGGGCGGATTCACGCCGCGATAGCCGGCGATGTAGAGCCGGTCGCGGGCGCGCGTCATCGCGACATATAGAAGCCGCCTGTATTCCGCCGCCTGAAGCTCGCGGCGGAAGGCGCGCGCGGCGGCACTCACCTCGTCCTCATCCTTCTTTCGCACGGGCCAGAGCAGCAATTCCGGTCCGTCCTTTTCGAGCGGCGGCAGAGCGAGGAGTGCGGGATCGTGCGCACCGCCCGGTGCGGCGCATGTATCGGGCATGAAAACGATTTCGGCTTCGAGGCCTTTCGCGCCATGCACCGTCATGATGCGCACTTCGTTGCGGCCCTGATCCATGTCGCGCTTGATTTCGGCCGCGCCGCGCTCCAGCCAGTGAAGGAAAGCTTCAAGCGAAGGCGGGTGGCTGCGCTCGAATTCGAGCGCGAGCGAAAGGAACTCGTCGATCGGGTCCGCCGCGTCGGGACCGAGCCGCGCCAGCAAGCGGCGGCGGCCGTCCTCACCCGCAAGCACCTGCGCGAAGAATTCGTAAGGCGGCTCGAAATCCGCACGGTCGAGCAGCCGCGAGAGCAAAGCCTCCGCTTCCGCATAGCGCGAGTTCCCCTTCGATTTTTCGCGCAGGGTCTTCCAGAGCGAGCCTTTCCGTGCCCATGCGAGATCGAAGAGCTCATTTTCATCGAGACCGGCAAGTGGCCCCTTCAGCACCGTTGCGAGCGTGAGATCGTCGTCCGGCAGCAGCACGAAGCGGCCGAGCGCAACGAGATCCATCACCGCCATCTGCTCGGTGAGCACCATGCGGTCCGCGCCCGCGACCGGAACACCGCGCGCCTTCAGGTGACGAACCATCTCACCCACAAAGGCATTGCGGCGGCGCACGAGAATGAGGATGTCGCCGGGCTCAATCGGCCGGCCCTTGGCGAGAAGTTTCTCTCCGCTCTTCAGCCAGCCGTCGATAGTCGATGCGATGCGTGCCGCAAGACGGGACATGGGCGCCTCGCCCGTCATGTAGTCGAGCGGTGCATCCCAGGGGCTCGCCTCCTCACCCTCCTCCGGCTCTTCAAGCTCCCAGATCTCGACAAGACCCGCATCGAGGTCGCGATGTGCGATATGCGGATCGAGTTCTCCCGAGGCGGTCAGACCGTTGCGTGCCACCTCAAGTTCGAAGACGCGGTCGACCGCACGGAGCACTTCGGGGACCGAACGGAAGGAACGCGTGAGCGGCACGTAATCCCAAGGCAGTTCCGCCGCCTTTACGCGCTTCTCGAAATAGCGCTTCATCTCGTCGAAGCGCGCGGGGTCGGCGCCCTGAAAGGAAAAGATCGACTGCTTTTCGTCGCCGACCGCGAAGATGGTGCGCGCAACGTCGCGCGCGCCGGTGCCCGACACGAACTCGTCCGCAATTCGCGCAACGACGTCCCATTGTTCGGGGCTCGTATCCTGTGCCTCGTCGACGAGGATATGGTCGATGCCACCGTCGAGTTTGTAGAGCACCCAGGGCGCCATGCTGCTCGTCGTCAACAGCGCGCGTGTCTTTGCAATCAGATCGTCGTAGTCGAGCAGAGCTCGCGCCCGTTTTGCGCTCTCGAACGCATCGAGAATGGCGATTGCAATCGTCACGATCGCTTCCGTCGCCTCGGCGACACGGATGGCGCGAACGCGGGCGAGAAGCGCAACGATACGGGCCTGTTCCTCCTCCAGCGCAAGGGCCGCCGTGGCATTCTGCTCTGCGAGCTTTTTCGTCATGAGGGTTTTGCGCGGCGTCATCTCCTTCGTCAGGAAGATGGCTGTGTAATCGTCCACCCGCTCGACGCGGTGGTCGGGGCCGGTGAGAAAGCCATGCAGAAGCGCCGCGCGTTCGGCATCCGTCTTCGTGCCGCCGGAAAGCACCTCCGCCGCATGGCGCATCGCCGCTTCGGGCAGGTTCGCGATTTCAGCAACGAGATCGCCGGCAGAGGCGCCGGGCTCGACGGAAAGCGCCGCGCGAACCGCCCGGCAGATGCCGTCGAGGCCGCCGAAGCGGTCGAGCATGCGCGCGAAGTTACCGCGCTGGCCGGTCACTTCCTTCAAGAGCTTTCCGAAGGCGAGTTCGTCGACACGCGAAACGATATGCGCAAGTGCGCGTCCGAGCGGCGTGTCCGGTTCGGCTCCGGCGCGCCTCAACACGGTGTCGCGCACCTCGTCCATCAGTTCTCCGGAACTGCGCTCATCGAGAATTTCGAATTGCGGCGGCACACCGGCCTCAAGCGGGAAGCGGCCGAGAAGTCTTTCGCAGAAGGCATGGATCGTTTGTATTTTCAGGCCACCCGGCGTCTCGATGGCGCGAGCGAACAGCTTGCGCGCGTCATCCAGCATCTTTCCGTCGGGCTTGCGGCCCTCGATTTCCTCGATCGCCGCCGAAAGCTCCTCATCGGCCATGGTCGCCCAGCCGCCAAGTCTCTTGTAGAGACGGCTCGCCATTTCGGCTGCCGCCGCCTTGGTGAAGGTGAGGCAAAGAACACGCTGGGGCTGCGTTCCTGCAAGCAGCAGGCGGGCGACGCGCGTCGTCAATGCGTGCGTCTTGCCGGAGCCTGCATTGGCCGACACCCAAACGGAGGTGAGCGGATGGGAGGCGCGGCGCTGCGCATCGTCCGTTCCGCTCTTTCGCGCCGGACCGCTCATTCGCCGTCATCTCCCGCCGACGACCATTCCTTCACACGCGCGAGATGATCGTAATCGCCATAGCGGCCCCAGAACATCGGACGCGGGCGCGACAGGTAGGGCGTGTTTTCGTCTTCGTACTGGCGCAGCAGATCGACCAGCCAGGCATAGGTATCTTCCGCGAGCGCGCCGCCGGGATCGGGGACGACGCGCATTTCGCCCGCCGTTTCACCGCCGCTGAGACGGAGATAGACCATGCGCCGTGTCTTGGCCTCCGGGATCGGTGCGTTTTCGGGAGCCTTCGTCCGGAAGCCCCCGCGCGCGGCGATGGCGGCCTCAAGCGGCAATTGCGGCGCGAGGCCGATCTCGACCTGCTTCACGCTCGGCAATGCGCCCGTCTTGTAGTCGACGATGTCGACGGTGCCATCGTCGCGCATGTCGATCCTGTCGGCCTTGCCGACCAGCGTGACCGGCCGCGCGAGTGCGCCGATTTCGATTTCGCCCTTTGCTTCGGCGACCGCGCGGCGAAGGCCTTCGCGTTCCTCGCGTTCATGCTCGACGATCCAGCGGGCGATGCGCTGGAAGCGCGGCCACCAGAAAGCGGCCACGCCCGGACGACCGATGGCGCCGGCAAAGACTTCCTCGCCGATGGCAATCAGCTTGTCGAAGGCCTCGTCCGGCATCCTGTCTGGAAAGGCATCGACAAAGCGTTCAAGCGCCTCGTGAATGATGGTGCCGCGTTCGGCCGCCGCTATGTCGGCGTCGAGCGGGTCGAGCACCGGAAGCTTCAGGATTTTTTTCGCGTAGATCGCATAGGGGTCGCGGATGAGGGTTTCGATTTCCGTGACGGAGAGACGATCCGGCCTTGATGAGAGCTGCGGCGCGGGGCGCGGACGGACGGGGTCCAGCACCTTCTCCGGTTTGTCGAGGTTGTGCGCCCATTGCCACCAATGGTTCGTGTTCTCCACTGCAGCGGCTTCGACGCCGCTGCGTATGCTTTCAAGGCGGAGCCACCAGCGCGATGCGACGGTGGGGGCGCCTTCGACTTTCAGCGCGCGCATCAGAATGGCCTCTGGCGCGGCGGCGCCTTCCGCAAAATCATGCGCCGAAAGGCCGATGCGGCGCTCGGGCGGCTCAAGACCCATGGCGGCCCGCATCGGGCGGTTGAGCCATGGATCGATGTTCGCTTCGGCGGGCCAGGTACCTTCGTTGAGACCGCCGAGGATCATGCGATCCGCATGCTGGAGGCGTGCTTCGAGCGGGCCCCAGATGAAGAGCCGCGGATGCGCGCCCCAGCGAGGGCGGAGGACGCGGGCGCCAGCAATCTCATCGAAGAAGAAGACGTAAGCGCCGGGATCGAGAGTGCCGAAGCAGGGCGCTGCCTCGATCAGCTCACGGATGAAAGCGGACGCTGCCTCGCCCGCCTCTCCCTTCCACAAGCGCTCCGGGCCTTGCTCCTGCGCCGTTGCGGCAAATCGCTCGGCGGCGGCTATATGTGCGAGAACGAAACGCGATGCCTCTCCCAGCTCGTTCATCGCCTCGATGAGCGGTGTGGCGCAGCTTTCGATCTTCGCAATGAGGTTTTCGAGGCGAGCGGCGGGGCCCGCAGTGCCCCCCCCACGCCGTGCGGCAACCTCGCTCAGTGAACGGATGGCCGCGCGCAATCCTTCGATACCCGGCGCCGGGCGCGGCCCGCGCAGCAGCCATTTCTCAAGCATCCGCACTTCGGCGCGGAAGGCGCCCGGTTCGCTGCCAGCCGCCGCAAGCGGATGTTTCAAGCAGGCGAGCAAGGGAACGGGCGCGAAATCTTCGGCGACCATTTGCGCAACGAGACGGAGGAAGGCAACGGGCGCCGTGTTTCTCAGCGGCTCGCCACCGGAATCGTTCACCTCCACATTCCATCGGCGAAGTTCCATCGCGACGCGGCGGGCGAGTTTCCTGTCCGGCGTGACGAGAGCTGCCGTCCTGCCGGGCGTCTCGAGCACTTCACGCATCAGAAGCGCGATGGCGCCCGCTTCGTCGCGCTCGCCCGGCGCTTCGATCATCGAGAGGCCGGCAAGCCCTTCGGGGGCTTGCTCTTTCAGCGCGGCAAGACGGGAGAGCCATTTTTCCGTCGTCTCGGCAGGACGCAGCGCCTCGGAGAGGAACCGCGCGCGCGCGGCGGCGCCTGCCGACCGTGCTGTGCCCGGCCATGGCTCGACATCGGCACGCGTGGCGCGAAGGTGGCCGAGAAGTTTTTTCATGCCGTATTGCGGATGGGAGGCCGTGGCGGGATCTCCGATTGCGTTCCAACTCTCCTCGTCGAGATCGAGATCGAGGCCCGGCAGCACGACAGCACCGCGAGGCAGATGTGTAACGACGCGAAGAAGTTCGGCGGTGGCGGGGATTGAGCCCGTCGATCCCGCCGCGATGACGGGCCCCGCGGGCGGCGCGTTTCTCCACGCGGTGGCCTGCGCGCGAAGGAGGCGGTTGCGGCGCTCCGCCTGTTCCATAAAGCCGAGCCGCTCAAGTTCTTCCGGCCAGCGCGCGGTCAGCACCTTCAGGAAGTCGAGCGTGATCTGCCAGTGATCCGCAAATTCCTGCGGCACGAGCGCGGCGAGCGCGCCCATGTCCGCGCCCTCTGTGAGCACCATATCGAGGAAGCGGCCGAGATCGGCGGCGAGCGCAAGCGCGCGCACCTCGCCGTCGCCGCTTTCAGCGGCGATCATGCGCGCAAGACGCAACTGGCGTTCGAGAGCGGGCATCGCCGGCGGCAGATCAAGCGCCTCGACACCGAGGCCCGCCGGATCGAGCACGAGTTCCTCCTCATCGACATCGCCCAGCGCGCGGATCGAGGGAAGCAACATCGCGGCGCCGTCGCCCGCACGGAGAAACGCATCACCAAGCGCGCGAACGGCGCGGCGTGTCGGCAGCAGGATCGTGAAATCGGCGAGAGCCGGCGATCCCTGAAAGCGCCCGCCAAGAGACGAATCGGCGACGAGCGCCTGTGCCAGCCGTTCGAGAAACGGCGTGCCGGGCGGCATGGTGAAGAGTGTCAGGGAATCGGCTCTCATGGACGCCATGGTAGCGCGACGGAGAGCGGAAATGGGATCACAAATCCCGCAGGAAGGCTTCCGCCTCGGCAAGATCGTCCGGGGCGCCGACATGCATCCAGACGCCCGTCATGCGGTGGCCGAAAAGGCGGCCTTTTTCAATCAGCCGGTCCCAGATGAGATTGGTCGAGAAGGGGCCGTCCGGTCCCTCCGCGAAAAGCGCGGGAGAGACCACCTGGACGCCTGCGAAGACGAAAGGCGCGGTGGTGGCGGGAACGCGGCGGGCGAGTGCGCCGACCGGGTCCATGGTGAAGTCGCCGCGGCCGACATAGCCGATGGTGCGGGCGGCGTCCGCGATCATCAGCAGCGCATCCATGCGCTCCGGATCGAAGGCGTCGATGAGGTTGCGGAGATTGGAGCCGAGACCCTCGACCCAGACGGAATCGGAATTGAAGGTGACGATGGGGTCGTCGCCGAGGAAAGACAAAGCCTTCTTCGTGCCGCCGCCGGTGTCGAGCAATTCGGCGCGCTCATCCGAAAGAACGATACGCGGGCCGCGCGCGCGAACCGCGAGATGCGCTTCCAGCATGTCCGCGAAGTGATGGACGTTCACCACCGCTTCCTCGATGCCCGCTTCGTCGAGACGGTCGAGCACGTGGTCGATGAGCGGCTTTCCCGCGAAGGGCACGAGCGGCTTCGGCATCGTATCCGTCAGCGGCCGCATGCGGGTTCCCTTGCCCGCCGCCATGACCATTGCGCGTTTGATCTTCATCTCCTCACGTCCTGTCCGGAAAATGCGCGTCGAGCCAGACGCGGAGCGGCGCCAGCGCGGGGTGCGCGAGATTACGCGAGAGATAATCCATGGTGCGCGGCATATGCGCCATGTATTGCGGCTTGCCGTCGCGCTTCAACAAGCGCGGCCAGAGACCGATGAGACGCAGCGCACGTTCCGCGCCGAGAACGGCATAGGACGCGCGGAACTCTTCCTCGTCGAAACGGGAAAGCTCCGCCTTCGCGCGATCGACATAAAGCGCGAGCATCGCCTGTTCGCGTTCCGCCGGCACGTCGCGGCGCGCATCCTGAAGGAAGGAGACGACATCGTAGGCGCGGTTGCCGATCAAGGCATCCTGGTAGTCGATGAGGCCGACGCGCGCGGCGCCTTTCCTGTTCTCTGGCGCGGCCCCGAGCCAGAGCATGTTGGGCGAGTGATAATCGCGCAGGAAGAGCGTTTCGACGCCCGCATCCACATGGACGCGAAGCGATGTCCAGAGAGTGTGATATTCCTCGCGCATCGCGGGCGTTGCCTCGCGGCCAAGGACGGCCGGAAAATACCAATCGAGGAAGACATCGAGTTCGGCACGGAAGACGCTGTCGTCGAAGCGCGGGACGATGTGGTCCGCACCGCTATCGCCGACGGGAAGCGCGAGCGGCGCGGGAACGGATTGCAGACGCAGCAGGGTTTCGATGCCCGCGCGATAAAGCTCGTCCAGCGTTTCGCCGGAAGGCCCCTCACCCTTCTCGATCAGCGCGCCATAGACATGGTCGCCGAGATCTTCGAGCAGCAGAAGCCCGTGGCCGAGATCGCGCGCGTAGATTTCCGGCGCGGCGAGACCGAGGCCGCGCAGATGTTCGCCGATCGCGACGAAGGGCCGGACGTCTTCGGCGAGATGCGCGATGCGGCTGTAGGCGGCGTGAGTGCCGCTGACCGGCGCGTCGGGCCCGGCGGGCCAATCCATGAGCACGGCGGGGCGGCCGCCAAGCGACAGGCGCTCGTAGCGCCGCGTGGACGCATCGCCCGCGAGCGGACGGCGCTCCGCCTCATCCCAGCCCGCTTCCTTGAGGAAGGCGCGGATCGTTTCCTCGCGCGATGTCAAATCGTCAATCCCTCGAGCCGCGCGGCCCAGCTACCAAAGCCTTCAAGCCGCGCGTGACGCATGCCTTCTCTCACGAGAGTGAGGGAGATGTCGAGACGGTCGCGCGAGAGGCGCTGTATTTCCCGTTCGGCCCGCTCAGGCCATTCGACGATGACGACACCTTCGTCCACTGCTTCGGCGAGGCCGAGTTCGCGCAGTTCCGAAGGATCCTCGACGCGGTAGAGATCCACATGGGTGACGAGAAGTGCCGGACTCTCATAGGTCTGGACGAGTGTGAAGGACGGCGAGGGAACGTCGTCGGAAAGGCCGTGCTGGCCAAGGTGCGACTGCACGAGGGCACGGGCGAGCGCGGTTTTGCCGGCGCCGAGATCGCCCCTGAGCAGGAGGAGATCGCCGGGCGCGACGAGGCGCGCCAGCGCCGCCCCGAGACGCCGCGTGGCCGCCTCGGAAGGGAGGTCGAATTCGAGGATCGCCGCCGGTTTTCCGTCCATCGGACTTTGTAGCGCGGGGGCGCGGGAAGCGGCAAGGGGGCAGCGAGCGCGCCCTCCGGGCCTCGCAATCCTCCGTAGCCGGATTAAATTTCCGGTATGGCGATGGCCCCGCGACCGGCGCTCTTTGTCCCCGCACCCGGGGACAAACACGGACGACTGTCATCGAAATGTCATCGAACTGTCACATGACGCGGCGGGGCGCTCCGACCGGAGCGGAACCGGGGATAAGGGCCATGGGGAGAAGATTTTTCTGCCCCCTTATCATTCTCCATAATGGTGCGACGCCCCGCCCCGGCCGGATGGCCACAAAAAAGTTGACGCAGGCGTCATTTTTTGGCGTGGTATAATCCCGCGCGCGGCGATCCGCCGCGAGCGCGGCTGGGGCCAGTCCCTCGAAAAACGGGTATTAAAGTCCGGTGTTTGCGTAGTTTACCTCCGCATAATTTCCGGAGATGCTGCGTGGGGGCGGCGGAAGGTCGGGGGCGGAAGCAGATTGCCCGGCAAGCCGACAGGTCCATGGGTCCCGGCTTCCGCCGGGATGACATCTATATATGGAGTGGCTCCGAATTCATCCTTATGCGGATGAAATTGCGGCGAAAGAACGCGGCAGGAGCAAGGGAGGAAGATGGCGGACGATATTCTCATCATCGGCGCGGGACAGGCGGCGGCGCAGGCCGTGCAGAGCCTGCGCGCGGAAGGCTTCGAAGGCGCGATCCGGCTTTTCGGCGACGAACCCTATGCGCCCTATCAGCGCCCGCCGCTGAGCAAGAAATTCCTTGCCGGCGAAATCGGCTATGATCGCGTGGAGCTGAAGGGCGAAGATTTCTACGCGCAGGCCAATGTGGAAACGCATTGGGGCACGCGCGTGACGGAGATCGACCGCCGCAACAAGCGCATCCTGACGGGCGACGGCCGCGAATATGCTTACGGCAAGCTCATCATCGCGACGGGCAGCCGCGTGCGCGAACTGAACGTGCCGGGCTTCGAGCTCGAAGGCGTTCACTATCTGCGCAATATCGACGACGTGAAATCGATCCAGTCGCATTTCCGCGAAGGCGCGAAGATGGTCGTTGTGGGCGGCGGCTATATCGGCCTTGAGGTGGCCGCCGTTGCGGCGAAGCGTGGGCTGGACGTGACCGTGCTCGAAACGGCGGACCGCGTGATGGCGCGCGTGGTCGACCCCATCGTCTCGCATTTCTACGAGCGCGTGCACCGCGAAGAAGGCGTGAAGATCGAGACGGGCGTGACGGTGGCGGGCTTCGAGGGCAAGGACAAGATCACCGCCGTCAGCTCCGGCGAGGGCAAGAGCTATCCTTGCGACTTCGTGGTGGTGGGCATCGGCATCATTCCGAACACGGAGCTTGCAGCGGAAGCGGGGCTCGAGGTTTCGAACGGCATCGTGGTGGACGAGTTCTGCCGCACGTCCGACCCCGATATCTGCGCGGCGGGCGACTGCACCAGCCATCCGAACGCGGTTTACGGCCACAGGCTGCGCCTCGAAAGCGTTCACAACGCGATCGAACAGGGCAAGACGGCGGCGGCGACGCTGGCCGGCAAGGAGAAGCCCTACAACCAGGTGCCCTGGTTCTGGTCGGACCAGTATGACCTCAAGCTGCAGATCGTGGGGCTTTCGCAAGGCTATACGCAGGCCGTGGTGCGCGGCGACCCGACGAGCGGGCGCAGCTTCGCGGTGTTCTATCTGAAGGACGGCGTGCTCGTGGCGGTGGACGCGGTGAACCGCGCGCCGGAATTCATGATGTCGAAAATTCTCACGCAGAAGAAGGCGGTGCTCGACCCCGCGCGCATCGCCGACGAGAGCATCAACATGAAAGAGATCGCGGGCTGAAGCCGCGGCGGGACCAACAAGATAACAACAAGAGAAGGGCGCGGAGGCGTTTCAGTTCAATGGCGAAAGTTACCTATATCGAGAATAACGGCACCGAACACACGATCGACGTGCCGAACGGCACCACGCTGATGGAAGCGGCGGTGAAGCAGGGCATTCCCGGCATCGACGGCGATTGCGGCGGCGCCTGCGCTTGCGCCACCTGCATGGTCTATGTGCCGGAGGAGTGGAAGGGCAAGCTGCCGCAAATCGAGACGATGGAAGAGACCATGCTCGATTTCTGCGAGCGCCGCGAAGACAATTCAAGGCTCTCCTGCCAGCTCGTCGCCAGCGACGCGCTTGACGGCATCAAGGTGCAGATGCCGGAGAGCCAGCACTAGGTTTTCACTCCCTACCCTCACTCGTCATTGCGAGGCGCGGAGATAGAATCAGAACGGCGCCCCTTGGGGCGCCGTCTTCTCGAAATTTAGCTTCCCAATAAGAACAAAGCAGGTACAATTTACGTTGACGTCGTTCTGCATCTGGGCAATACATAGGACACATTGTCCATTTTTGTCCCAGATTCACGGAGGCGTCCTTGGAAGATCATGCATTTCGTTCCCTGCGCGAGCAGAACGGTCTTTCCATCGACGAAGCAGCCGAGATTCTGGATGTCAGCGCCAAAACCGTCCGGCGATGGGAGACAGGAGAGACAGCGCCTCGCCGCGCCTTTGTCGAGGTCCTGACTCACCGGCTGGAATCGCGAAAGCCGCAAGAGCCGGAGAGTTCGGACTTTACGTTTATCGATCTGTTCGCTGGAATAGGAGGTATGCGGAGAGGTTTCGAGGCTGCAGGTGGAAAGTGCGTCTTCACCAGCGAGTGGGACACATATGCCCAGCGAACCTACCGCGCCAACTTTCCGGGCGACCATGAGATCGCCGGAGACATTACCCAGGTCGATGCAACCGATATCCCGGAGCACGACGTTCTGCTTGCAGGTTTCCCCTGCCAGCCATTCTCCATCGCAGGGGTTTCCAAACTCAATTCTCTCGGGCGCGAGCATGGTTTCATGAACAAGACGCAAGGCACGCTTTTTTTCGACGTGTTGCGCATTCTGAAACATCACCGCCCTGCGGCGTTCTTGCTTGAGAACGTCAAGAACCTGAAGAGCCACAACAAAGGCGACACATTCAGAACCATTCAAGGCGCTCTTGAAAATGATCTTGGCTACAGGATCAGTTGTCACGTTATAGATGCGAAGGGATATGTGCCGCAGCATCGCGAGCGCATCTTCATTGCCGGTTTCCGGGAAGACACCGGTTTCGATTTCAATCGTCTGGAGTTTCGCGATCCGACAAAAGGGCCGACGCTTGCGGAGGTCCTCCACTCGCCGGACGAAACTCCGGAAGAACGGTTTACGATACAGAAGAAGATCGGACGCCTTGGTCTCCGCACCTTTGTCGACCCGAAATATACCCTCTCAGACCACCTGTGGAGCTATCTGCAAGGATATGCCGCGAAACACAAGGCAGCGGGGAACGGGTTCGGCTTCGGGCTCAACAGGCCAACAGACAAGGCACGTACGCTATCGGCGCGTTACTACAAGGATGGCAGCGAAATCCTGATTGCCCAGCCCGGCAAGAATCCCCGGCGACTGACGCCGCGTGAATGCGCGAGATTGATGGGGTTCGACTCCGATCGTGAAACCCGTATGGATATTCCCGTATCCGACACGCGAGCCTACAAGCAATTTGGCAACGCGGTCGTAGTGCCCGTTGTCGCCGAAATCGCCAGATACATGAAACCTCACATACTGCGTATCATGGACCCTGGAGAACTCTTTGAAAGGACTTCTCCTGCGGCCCACAGGAAGGCGCAGCAGTTGCAGATGGAAGTTGGCTGACGTCGTCTCACCCGCCACCCGAAGCCGGATGATGTCCGGCATCCGGGGAAAGGATACGAAGCCGGAACTTGCCATCCGGCGCGGACTGCATGCACTCGGCTTCCGCTATCGCCTTCATGCCAGAAACCTGCCCGGGAAACCTGACATTGTTCTACCCCGCTGGCGTGCCGTTATATTCGTGCACGGATGCTTCTGGCATGGACACGACTGCCATTTGTTCAAATGGCCCAAAACCCGCACCGAATTCTGGCAACAGAAAATCACTGCCAATCGGCAAAACGATGAAAAGGCAGTCGCCGCGCTTCATGCGCAGGGATGGCGTGTGCTCATTGTCTGGGAGTGTGCATTGAAGGGCCGAACAAGACGCAACCTCGACGAAACTGTGTCATCTATTGCAATCTGGCTTCGCTCGGGCCGGAGCAACCGCAAGATCAGGGGAAGAGATTGACAGACCAAAACGAAATTGCGGTCGGTTCGTCCGGCGCAGACGCCGACCTTCTTGCGCGGCTTTTTGAGAGATCAGATCAGGTGCTGGTCAAGAAGCTTTCCAACAATGATCGAGACTGGGCTCGATACACAAATAAACACCAGGCCGGAGTCTATATTCCCCATGAGCAACGAGACAGCGGCTTTTTCCCTGCCTTGACTGCGAAAGCGCGAGGCAATGCAGAAGCAGATGAAATTCGAGAAGTATACTTCACCACGGCCTGGCCTCAGACCAGCGTGGCGGAAAAGCGGTCAAGGCTGGTTCACTATACCAGCAAGGGCCAAGAAACTCATATGACCGGTCTGCCGAAAGAGGCGTTCATCGAACTATCGCCAGCATCTCTTCTCGTGATGGGGCGTCTCTCATCAGGCAGCGAGTACAGCTACGAATGTCTGACGATTGATTCCGGCAGCGACGAGGTTCTTTTGCTCGCGGAGCTGTTTAATCTCGCAGCGGACTTTCTTGTAGACATCTTCGAGCCTGCCGAACGGAAGGCAGAGGAGCGCGGCCGAATTCTCGATTTTGCCGAACAGGTTGTCGCGGCGTGGACGAGGGGAAGCATAGCCACTTTTGCGAAAGATAACGCCGCAATGCCTTCAACCGTTGCGCTGGCGGCGAAGGCCCGACGGGCCTTTCTGGAGAAGTACGGTCTCGACAAGACCAACCCGTTTGACCTTGATAGACCGGGCGACGCGCTGCGAGAAATTAGCCGTATTATCGAGTGGGACCTGTTTCGCGATTATCAGCGCCGAGAGCGCGCTGTCGAACTGGTCCGTCTGGTGCTTGGTGACACGCCGGGCGAGATTGCGGTCCCGAGCATCATTAGAAGGCTTATCGACACATTGCCTGCGATTGACGCCCTAATGCTTTCCGCCAGCCAGCAGCGCAAGTCCCGGGCCGGCTACTCTTACGAACACCATATCGAATCGATGCTTCTCGACGGCAATATTCCGTTCGAGAAGCAAGTGATTATCGAGGCACGGAAACGACCGGATTTCGTTCTGCCCTCTCTAGCGTTCGTCGACCGCGGAACAAAGCATGCGAAGACCGGTTTGATCCTGAGCGCCAAAACCACGCTTCGGGAGAGGTGGAAGCAGGTTGAAAGAGAGAAAGGGAAGCGCAGACTTTTCCTGACGACCGTGGACGAGAATATTGCAGGAAGTTCAATTGAGGATATGGCCTCTTTCGGCGTTCATCTCGTGATCCCCGAGAGCTTGAGACTGTCAAAAGAAACAGAATACAAGGATCACAAGAACGTGGTCAGTTTCAAAGAATTTTGTAGCGAAGTCATCCAACCGAACCTCAAGTTTTGGTCAATGCAGGTGACGTGAGCCCCTGAACTTCCTCCAGATTTGAGTAGAGTCCGTCAATTGAAGG
>NZ_BTVP01000041.1:0-26233 GCF_045863935.1 Parvibaculum sp.
TCAAATGGTCACGAGACTCTACTTCCGACTGGATGAAACTTGGGGCGCAGGTCACGCTTTATCGGCCACCAGTGCGGTGAGAAGTACTTTGACCCAGGCAAGTTCCGGCAAGCCGAGAAAGACCTGAAACAGAAACTCGCGACTGCCGCGAGACGGAAATTCCTTGAGAAGAACATCCATCTCGTGCCCGATCTGATCGATAGCTTGGAGAAGGCCTTGCCCAAAGCTCAGGCTGCTTCACAGGTGAACAAGCACTGTGCGCTCAAACACCGGGCGCTATGGCAAATGCTTGGAGCGCAGGTCAAGGATGCAAATACGCTCTATGTGTACGATCAAGCCAGTACAGTCGTTTCGTCGGAATTCGGAGACAGGTTCACGAGCAGAAAGGTTGCCGAACTCTCCGGTTTGACAGCGCTCTTGATGAGATACGAACCGGAGAAGGCCTTCCGGCAAGCAATCAACAGGCTGAAAAGCCTCCATCTTGAAGAGCAGGACGATGTCGGTGAGTTTCTCGGGGGGCTCAACGAAAAAGAGGAGGAATTTGTCGAGTCTGCCATTCGGAATGCCTCAGACGTTCTCGGGAAAGAACGTGTCCGTCTGTTTGATTTCGAACAGTTCTTTACCTCCGAAAATCTCAGGGCATTGACCCGCTGGGGCCAAGATCGGATGGCGCCGACCAGGCTAAGAGCCGACCTCCGCTTCGAAGGCACTCGAACCGTGTTCTGCATCGATTGGGTGTCCGAACGCGACTACCTGCGGGTTGAACTGCCCCATAGCCTATTCGATCCAATTGCACTGCCACCAAAACTGATTTGGACCGATGAGGACAACCTCTAGCACGAGCTGGGTCGAATTATGACGCGGCAACAAGTTTGCACACCTACGTAGGGCGACCTGTCGCGCGATAATTGCTTTGTGACCAGTTCGCACGACATCTCGTATTTCGCACAAACGAACTTCCGGACCGATCGGCGGATTTTCGGCATCAAACAGGATGACCGGCTTTCTCATGTCTATGTGATCGGCAAGACCGGAACCGGCAAGACGACGCTCCTCGAAACCCTGGCGCGCGGCGACATCGATGCCGGCCGCGGGTTCGCCCTGATCGATCCGCATGGCGATCTCGCCGAACGGGTCGCTGCCTATGCGAGTGACATCCGACCTGACGACCTCGTCTATCTCAACGTGCCCGATCCGGCACAGCCCTTCGGCTACAACCCGCTGAAGCGCGTGCCACTCGAACGGGTCCCGCTCGCGGTCTCAGGCCTCATGGAGGCCCTGAAGAAACACTGGGCGGATGCCTGGGGCGTCCGTATGGAGCATGTGCTGCGGAATGTGCTCTTCGCTCTGCTTGAACATGGTCACGCCAAACTCGACGATGTCCTGCGGATGCTGAACGACAAGGACTACCGGCAGCGGGTGGCAGACGCGCTTGCCAATGAGCCGGTGCGCAATTTCTGGAAGAAAGAGTTCGAGCAATATTCCTGGCGCTACCGGGCGGATGCGACAGCACCGATCCAGAACAAGATCGGCGCTTTTCTCGCAGATCCGACGCTTCGGCGAATTCTGACCGAGCCCAAAGAGATGCTCCGGTTCCGGCGACTCATGGACGAGGGCAAGATCGTCGTCGTCAACCTCGCGCGCGGCAAGATCGGCGACGACAGTGCCGCGCTTCTCGGCAGCCTTCTCGTCACCACCATCGGGCTCGCCGCCTTCAGCCGGGCAGATACACCGGAAGAAAAACGTCTTCCCTTCTTCCTCTATATGGACGAGTTCCAGACCTTCACGACCTTGAGCATCGCCGGCATGATTTCGGAACTTAGGAAATACCGGGTTGGACTTGTCCTCGCGAACCAGCATCTCCATCAGCTCGACCCGGATGTCGCCCATGCGGTTCTCGGCAATGCCGGGACGCTGGTTTCGTTTCGGATCGGGCCGTATGACGCGGTTCTCCTCGCCCGCGAGTTCGAGCCGCGATTCGACATGCTCGACCTGATGAACCTCCCCAATCACCGCATCTATCTGAAGCTGATGATCGACGGCATGCCGTCGCAGCCATTCAGCGCGACGACACTTTCGCCGGGCGGTACGAAGGCAATTCAGGGATAAAGTTGAGCTTTGTGAGGAAATGGTTCGTGCTATAATTATTGTATGAGCGGACCGACCACCAAATCCGGCAAGCGCCTTGCCAAGGGCTTTACTCTTGGCCGCCAAGGCTTTGCGAAAATCAGCGCCGTCGAGGGTATCAAGATGTCCCGGGCGATGGATGCCGAGTTCCGGGAGTTCGACCGGAAAGGGCTCTCTCCGGAACAGCGGCGCAAGGCCATCGCTGCCAAATACGGCAAGACGCGATAGCCGCCTCCTCCATGTACGACGCGGTCGCAGACCCTTATTGCTACCCTGGCACGACCGTTCTCAAGAATATTCCCGGCCTGCGCATGCAAGCCGCACTTGATGCGTTCGAGACAGCAAGCACGACGCAGCGCGCGGATGAGCCTCTACCCTCCGGCAGGCTGAGCGTTACTCATTACCGTGCGCTTCATCACCACCTGTTTCAGGATATCTATGCCTGGGCCGGCAAGTTCCGAACCGTCCGGATATCCAAAGACGGCAGTGCTTTCTGCTATCCTGAAAACATTCAGCGGGAAATGTCCGCGCTCTTCGACGATCTGAAGAAGCAGCGCTATTTTCGCGATCTGACAGCAGAAGAGTTTGCAAAAAAGGCAACGGCGTTCCTCGCAACGCTGAACGCCATCCATCCCTTTCGCGAGGGCAACGGCCGTACTCAGACGGCCTTTCTGGCGCTCCTCGCCGATCAAGCCGGCCATCCGATTAATCTACAAAGGCTTGAGCCGGGAGTGTTTCTCAAGGCGATGATCGTGAGTTTTCACGGAAATGAGAAACCTCTGCTCCGGCAAATTGAGAGCCTCATCGCGCCATAGCGCTCAATATATCCACGGTCTTGGGACTCACGGAATTTCCCTTTTTATTCAATGACATATGGAGATGAAGAGCCTAGGGAGAGCCTAAGACTTTATAGCAGCTCTCAAAAACATTGTAAGTCATTGAGAGAAATGGTGCGCCCGGAACGATTCGAACGTCCGACCCTCAGATTCGTAGTCTGATGCTCTATCCAGCTGAGCTACGGGCGCATGCACATCGCGGGGCCCCATGGGGGCGGGCGGAGCGATCCGCCATCTCGTCGAAGGCGGGCCACTCTTAAAGCCTTGAGCGGTCAAAGGCAAGAGGGCGAACAAGCCAAATCCGGGGGGCTGCGCCTGAAAAACCGCCGTAACCCGCCGCCCTGCCGGGGATCAGATTTTGTGGCGATCCCGGTAGGAAATCGCGGCTCCGAGCGTCTCCGCCTCATAGACGGCGCGGGCAATGGCACGGGCAACGCAATCGGCCGCCAGCGCGCCGAGCATCGAAAGCGCGACGTGCCGGGCCTCTTGCCCCAGCGCATAGGCGCCCGTCGCCAGAACGAAGATCGTGTCGCCATCGACCGGGGTATGGACGGGCCGGACCGCCCGGGCAATGCCGTCCTGGGCCATGATCGCGATGCGGCGGGCATCGGCAGGGGTGAGGTCCGCATTGGTGACGACGACGCCGATGGTGGTGTTGCCGCCGGGCGAGACATCGGCCTTGGAGCCCGCCAGCGGATCGAGCGCCGCAAAGCCGCCGGCGGCGGGCATGCCGCGCCCGCCGAACTCACCATCCATCTCGAAGGGCGCGGCCCAGAAGCGGTCCGTGCCGGGGGCGACGACGGCGCCGAAGGGGTTGGCTGCCATCAACGCGCCGACGGCGAGGCCGCTTTCCGCGACGGCGGAGGCGGAGCCGAGGCCGCCTTTATACTTCCCGGCGGTAGCGCCGAGGCCCGCACCTGCATTGCCCAGCACGAAATCCACAGCGGCGGCTTCGCAGGCGGCCTTGCCCAACGCGCGATAAGGCGGCTCCTCGCCCCAGCCCTTGTCGCCGCCATTCGCGAGGTCGAACAGGATCGCGGCGGGCACGATGGGCGAGACGAGGGGGCTCGAGCCAACGCGGTAGCCGCGCCCGCGCGCGCCGAGCCATGCGGCGGCGCCCGAGGCCGCATCGAGGCCCCAGGAGGAACCGCCCGCCAGCACCACGGCGTCCACGGCGTCGACGAGGCAGGAGGGATCGAGCAGATCCGTCTCGCGTGTGCCGGGGCCACCACCACGCACATCGCCGCCCGCAACCGCGCGCGCCTCCGGCAGCACCACCGTGACGCCGGTTCTCACCGCCTCGTCCCCGGCATTGCCGACGAGAATGCCGCCAATATCGCCGATGTGGTTACGCGGACCTTTGCGAATGCGCCCCAAATACATATGTCTGACCTCTTGCATGACGGGTGAGGCTGCTAGGATGCAGCTCGACCCGGCTTCGGGCCTACCATAGCAAATCCACCGGCGTCCGCCGCCCGCGCGATCCGGAAAAGGCGGAGAGGACATTTCCCATGAAGATGACGCGAATTCTGCCAGCGCTTGCCGCCGTCGCCGCCGGTCTGCTGCTTGTCCTCGCGGCGACCGCCTATCTGTGGCGAGGCGATGCGCCGCAGCCCTTCATGATCGCGACGGCGAACCCCTATGCCACCGAGGCAGGAGCCTCGATCCTGCGAGCGGGCGGCAGCGCGGCCGATGCGGCCATCGCGGTGCAGGCGGTGCTGTCGCTCGTCGAACCGGAATCCTCCGGCCTCGCGGGTGGCGCCTTCATGATGCATTTCGATCCGGCGAGCGGCGCGGTGGAAGCCTATGACGGGCGCGAGACGGCGCCGATGGGCGCGACGCCCGCGCTCTTCCTCGACGGCGAGGGCAAACCCCTTCCCTTTCTCGAAGCGATGATCGGCGGCAGCTCCGTCGGTACGCCAGGCGTCATGAAGATGCTCTGGCTCGCGCATGAGGATCACGGGCGCCTCGAATGGGCGGAGCTTTTCAAGCCGGCAATCCGCCTTGCCGAGGAAGGCTTTGCCGTGGCGCCCAAGCTCGCGCAGGCGATTGCGCGCGATCCCATTCTCATGAAGATGCCGGTGGCGCAGGATTATTTCTATCGCATGGACGCGAATGGCGAGCGCATTCCGGCCGCGGAAGGCGATGTGCTGAAGAACCCGGCCTATGCGGCGACGCTGAAGCGCATCGCCAGCGAAGGCTGGCGGGGCTTCTACGAAGGGCCCGTCGCCGAGACGATCGTCGAGACGGTGCGGAACGCGCCCATGCGGCCGGGCACACTGTCGCTCGACGATTTCGCTTCCTATGAAGCGAAGAAGCGCGAGGCTATTTGCGCGCCCTACCGGCAGTATCGCGTCTGCACCATGCCGCCGCCCACATCGGGCGGGCTCACTGCGTTGCAGATTCTCGGCATTCTGCAGAACTACGACCTCAAGGGCATGGGGCCGATGACGCTCACGTCGGTTCATTTCATCGCGGAGGCGGAGAAGCTCGCCTATGCGGATCGCGACAAATATATCGGCGATCCGGACTTCGTGGATGTGCCGGTCGAGGCGATGCTCGACCCCGCCTATCTCGAGGCCCGCGCGAACGAGATCGATGCAAGCCTTTCGATGACGAAGGCGAAGGCGGGCGAACTCAAAGACCGGCGCGCGATGAACTGGGGCCTCAACCGCCCGGTCGACAAGCCCTCAACAAGCCATTTCAGCATTCTCGACGGGGACGGCAATGTCGTGTCGATGACGACGTCGGTCGAAGGACCGTTCGGTTCGCATCTGATGGCGGGAGGCATGATGCTCAACAACCAGCTTACCGACTTCTCCTTCGCGCCGGAGGAAGACGGGAAACCCGTGGCGAACGCCGTTGCGCCAGGCAAGCGCCCGCGCTCTTCCATGACACCCGCCATTGTCTTCAACAAGGAGGGAGACTTCCATGCCGCCATCGGCTCGCCCGGCGGCAGCCGCATCATCGGCTATGTGACGCAGACGCTGATCGCGATGATCGATTGGGACATGGACATGAAGGCGGCAATCGGCCTGCCGCGCTTCGTCGACCGGAACGGACCGCTCGAGATCGAGGAAGGCACACCGCTCGAACAGATGGCGCCGGAACTCGTCCAGCTTGGGCATGATGTGAAAGCAGTGCCGCTGATGAGCGGGTTGCACGGCATTCTCGTAACGCCGGAGGGGCTCGATGGTGGCGCCGACCCGCGGCGCGATGGCAATGTGATTACCGGAGAGCGCTAGGCGTTTCGTGCGGCGCGCGCGAGGCCGAGCAGTGCCGCGTCTTCGCGGCGGATCACATGGACGGGGATGCGCGAGAGCCAGGCGTTGAAGCGGCCTTTTGCCTCGAAGCGCGCACGGAAAATGTCGTCGCTGAAGAGGCCGGGTCCGCCGGTGAGCCAGCCCGGCACGATGCCGCCGCCGATATAGATGCCGCCGCGTGCGCCGATGGTGAGCGCCAGATCGCCCGCGACGGCACCGAGCCAGCCGCAAAAGAGCTGCACCGTTTCCGAAGCGATGTCGCAGGTGCCGCGCCGCGCGCGCTCGGCTATTCCAGACGGCGTGAGCGCGGGATCGGCCGTCTTGCCCGAGAGAGAGGCCAGCGCCCCATAAAGCGTGACAAGGCCGGGGCCGGAAAGCACCCGCTCCGCCGAGACATGACCGAAACGCGCGCGCAGATGTGCGATTACCGCCGCCTCACGATCGTTGCCCGCCGCGAGATCGACATGACCGCCTTCGCCCGGCACGGCAATCTCACGGCCTGCATCGAAGACGAGCGAGGCGACACCGAGCCCCGTTCCCGCGCCGATCAGGCCGACCGGCTCTCCGGCGACGGGCATGCGCTCGGGCCCGACAGTCGAGAGCTCCGATGTCTTGAGACCCGGGATTGAGAGCGCCAGCGCAGCGAAATCATTCATCAGCTGCGGCCTCGCGACCCCTGTCACCGCGCTCAGCGTGCCGACCGTCACATCCCACGGGCAATTCGTCATGGCGATATGCGCGCCGGCGCCCCTGCCTTCGACGGGGCCTGCCGCACAAGCCGCGACGCCCGCAATGCGCGGATGGTCGGCCTCGTCGAGGAAACATCTGAGCGCTGCTTCAAGGGTCGGAAAGTCCGCCGTCCGATAGATCGTGGGCGGCGCCACGCCGATGCGCCCGTCCCTCTCCTTCGCCAGTGCAAAGCGCGCGTTCGTGCCACCGATATCTGCGACGAGAAGAGAGCCTTCGTCCGCCCCGCCCATTTTCGCTAGTTTCCCCCTGCCCCGGATCCTGCTGCACGCTCATGCGATACGCTCGATAGCACTTCCAGGAATTCATCGCGCCAGTGCGCGACATCTTCCCTTTTGAGGCGCGCCATCAAAGCCTCGAAGCGCTCGCGCCTCTCCTGCAGGCTCATGTATCGCGCAATCTGCAGCGCATCCGCCACCCCCTTGATGTCATAGGGGTTCACGATGATCGCCTCCTGCATCTGATAGGACGCACCGGCGAAACGCGAGAGGACGAGGACACCAGGATCTTCTGGATCCTGCGCCGCCACATACTCCTTCGCAACGAGGTTCATGCCGTCCCGCAGCGGCGTGACGAGACCGATCTTGCTCGCGCGGTAGAGGCCCGACAGTGAGCGGCGAGCCACGGGCCTGTTCAGATAGCGCAGCGGCGTCCAGTCGAACTCACCATAAGCTCCGTTGATGTGACCGGAAAGCCCGTCGAGTTCCTCGCGCATCTCGCGGTACTCCTGCACATCGCCGCGCGATGTCGCCGCGATCTGGAGATAGGAGACCTGGCGCCGCGTCTCGGGATAGTCCTCGAGCAGGCGCTCGTAAGCCCGGAACCGTTCCGCAATGCCTTTCGTATAGTCGAGCCGGTCGACGCCGACGATCTGCGTACGGCCATTGAGAGAACTCGCCGCCTTGTCGTACTGCTTGCGCGCGTCCTTGTCGGTCGCGGCCATACGTGCGAAGCCTTCTGTGTCGATGCCAATAGGAAAGGCCCGCACGGTGACGGTGCGGCCGAAGCAGTGCAACCTGTCTCCTTCCGCCTGCCCCTGAGCTTCGCGAACGACGTAGTCGCGGAAGCGCTCACAGTCGCGCTCCGTCTGAAAGCCCAGCACATCATAAGCGAAGAGCCCGCGCACCATCGCGTCGTGATGGGGGAGAGCGGCCAGCACTTCGCGCGCGGGAAAGGGAATGTGCAGGAAGAAGCCGATCGGCTGTTCGGCGCCCATGTGACGCAGCTCGTTGCCGAAGGCAAGAAAGTGATAGTCGTGCACCCAGATCGTGTCGTCGGGCTTCAGCAGCGGGTGAAGCACGCGCGCAAATTTCGCATTGACGCGACGATAGCCCTCGTAATAGCGGCGGTCGAAGGCCGTCAGGTCGATGCGGTAATGGAAAAGCGGCCAGAGGCAGCGATTGGCAAAGCCGTTGTAATATTCCTCGTGCTCCTCGGCGCTGAGATCCACAGTCGCGAGCGTCAGGCTTCCCACATCTTCGATCTTTGCCCGATCCTGACCGTGCTCATCGACCTTGCCGCTCCATCCGTACCAGAGACCGCCACTCGACTTCAGCGCATCGACAAGCGCCACGGCAAGGCCGCCCGCCCGCGCGGCATCCTTCACGGGACCGACACGGTTGGAGACGACGACCAGACGGCTCATATCTGCTCTTCCCACTTCCGGCTCAAGCGCATTGCAGCATTGATTATGCCTACAAGAGAATAAGTCTGGGGAAAGTTCCCCCACAGTTCGCCCGTCGCCGGGTCGGTGTCTTCGGAGAGCAGGCCGAGACTGTTTCGGCAGGCGAGGATGGACTCGAAGATGTCGCGTGCTTCGCCCGTTCGTCCGACACGCGCGAGGGCGTCGATATACCAGAACGTGCAGATGTTGAATGCGTTCCGCGGCATGCCGAAGTCGTCTTCCGTGGCGTACCGGAACATATGGTTCCCACGCAGGAGCGCCTTCTCGACGGCAGCAAGCGTCGACTGGAAACGCGGATCGGAAGGTTTCAGGAAATTCACTTCCGTCATCAGCAGAAGCCCCGCGTCGAGGCCGGCGCCCTCGAAGCTCTCCGCGAAAGCGCCCATTTCCTCGCTCCATGCGCACTTGCAGATCGCCGCATGCACTTCGTCGGCGAGCCGGCGCCAGTGGCGCGAGCGTTCCTGAAGACCGAGATGCTCCGCGATACGCGCGAGCCTGTCGCAGGCCGCCCAGCACATGAGGCTCGACGAGGTGTGGACATGCGCGCGCGTGCGCAGCTCCCACATGCCCGCATCCGGCTGATTGTACATGGCATAGGCGCGTTCGCCGACCTTCTCATAGCGCTCGAAATCCGCCTTTACCGGCTGCTGCAGCAACCGCTCATCGAAGAAAGACTGCGTGGCGGCGAGGATCACGTTGCCATAGACGTCGTGCTGGAAATGCTCATAGGCCTGGTTGCCCCGGCGCACGGGCCCCATGCCGCGATATCCCTTCAGCGTATCGACCAGGGACTCGGTCAAATGCGTTTCCAGGCCGATGCCGTAGACGGGCTGCAGATGACCGTCCCGCGCCGTTCCGACGATATTGCCGAGATAGCGGAGATAATTCTCCATCGTCTCCACCTCGGCGAGCGAGTTGAGCGCTCGAACGACGAAGAAGGCATCGCGCAGCCAGCAGAAGCGATAATCCCAGTTGCGTTCCGTGTTCGCCGCTTCGGGCACGCTCGTCGTGAGCGCGGCGACGATGGCGCCCGTTTCCTCGTAGCAGCACAGCTTCAGCGTGATGGCGGCCCGGATCACCGCCTGCTGCCATTCGAGCGGAAGCGCGAGGCGGCGAACCCATCTCCGCCAATAATCCTCGGTGCGCTCCTCGAACTGGCGCGCGGTTTCCTCGATACCCCCGGTGAGGGTTTCGTCGGGGCCGAGGATGAAGCTCATCGAACTCGTGAGATTGAATACGGTCTCATCGAGAAGATAAGTCACGGGGGCATTTGTGGTGAGCCGAAGGGCGAGGCCGCTGCGAACATAGCGGACGTGGTTGCTGCCGCGCGTGACTGTCGGCTCCTCCGCGCCATAGTTGAAGCCGGGACGAATCCGAACGCGGATACGCGGCGTGCCTTCGACGGGGCGCACGCGGCGCACCATCGTCATCGGCTGGAAAATCCGCTCGCGCTGGGTGAAGCGCGGCGCAAAGTCGGTGATCTCTATCGTGTTGCCGTCGCGGTCGGTCACTTCCGTGACGAGGATCGCGGTGTTGTGGCGGTAATACTGGCGGGTGGAAGCGGCGCCTTCCAGTTCTATACCCCAGTAGCCGCGGGCGCCATCGCCCTCCTCCGCACCGTTTCCATTCAGCAGGCTGTAGAAGACCGGATCGCCATCGAAACGGGGCAGGCAGCACCAGACGATGCGGGCCCATTTGTCGATCAGCGCGCCATAAGTGCCGTTTCCCACGACTCCAAGATCAAGCGACGACAAACTTCCTCCTTCCTCAAGATATCTCAGCCATCGTCGCTCAACGACGAGGCCGTCCGTTTGAGCCAGGCCACAAAATCTTCGACGGAGGGTAAACGATGGGCGGCCTTTGTTTCTCCGTCACCGATCTTGATCGTAACGCCTTTGAGCGCGTTGACGACCCCAAAGCCGTCTTCATCCGTGCGATCGTCGCCCGCGAAAACGGGTATGCGTCCCAGAAAGGGAGGCAGGGACATGAGTTTTTCGATCGCATGCCCCTTGTTGATGTGACCTGGCTTCACCTCAAGCACCATCTTGCCCTCCATGAGCGCCAGCCCTGGGGCCGCGGCAAGCGCATCTCCCATCGCCGCCCTGCATTCCGCTTCGCGCTCCGGGGCGCGCCTGTAGTGGAGCGCAAGCGCGCCCGATTTCGCTTCGAGGATCAGGCGGGGATCGCCCTGCACGAGCGGCGCAAGTCTTGCGGCGATTTTTCCGATCTCGCCGGACTCGTCCGGCAGGTGAGGCACCATCCCCTGCCGTTCACGCAATTCAAGCCCGTGCACACCGGCACCCGGCAGCTTCAGCCCGGTCAGCCTGTCGAGTTCGCCGAGCGGCCGGCCCGAAATCAGCGCCACTGCGCCGCCAAGGCTGTCCATGAGGCTCCGCAGAATATTCGGGAGATCGGGATCGATCGTGACGGCATCGGGCGTCGGAGCGAGTTCCGCCAGCGTGCCGTCGAAATCGAGAAACAGCGCCCAGTCGTTTCGCGGGGCGGGCGGCGGGCGTCCGTCGTCGCTCATGTCACTCCTTCCGTTTATGCCGATTGCCCGGCAACGAGCTCTGCTTCGCCGCAGTCGCGCGGCGTGCCCGCGTCATCGGGGATGCAAATGCGGAATGTCGTGCCGGAAGCGTCGCTCCGCACGAGTTCGATGTGACCGCCATGCATGCGCGCAAGTTCGGCGGCGATGGCGAGGCCAAGTCCCGTGCCGTCGGCTCGCCCACTGCCGGAGAAGGCTTCGAAGAGATGCTCGCGCGCGCGGGGCGGCAAGCCGGGGCCGGTATCGGAAATGTCGATATGCACATGATCGTCGGCGCGATGCGCCGAGATGCGGATTTCGCCCCCTCGTGTCCTCTCCGCGCTTTCCTCCATCAGCGCCTGCGCGGCATTGCGCGCGAGATTGAGCAGCAGACGAAAGAGCTGGTCGGGGTCCGCATCGACAATGAGATCGGGCGGGACGTCATTGATCCAGCGGACGGGATCTGTCTCCGCCCAGGCCGCTTCCGCCACCTCGTCCGCCAGCGAGGCGAGCGTGACCTTGCGGCGTTGCGGTGCGGGTTCCTCCGCGCGGCCGAAGCGGAGCGACTTCGTGCAGAGGTCGATTGCCCGGTCGATCGAGGCGATGAGACGGGGCGCGAGATGCTGTACCGCCGGGTCCTCGATCGTTCCCATGCGGTCGGAAATGAGCTGCGCGCTTGCCAGGATGTTTCTCAAATCGTGATTGATCTTGCTCACCGCCGCACCGAGGGCCGCAAGATGCGCCTTCTGCGTGAGCGTCGCACGGATTTCCTTCTGCATCAGCGAAAGTTCGCGCTCCGCCACACCGATTTCGTCCGCCCGCGCCGACGGCGCAATGACGCGGCGCGCATCCTCGGGATTGCGGCGGAACGCAACCATGTTGCCTGTCAGGCGGCGCATCGGGCGCACGAGAACGAAATGCAGAACGAGATAGACGAGCCCCGCCGTGATGACGGAGATGACAAGCGAGAGCAGAAAGATGTTCTTGCCGTACTGGATCACGGCGCGGCACAGCGGCGTTTCGTCGAACACGATCTCGATCGACTCGCCCGCGCCGAAACGCGGCTGGCCTGTCACGAGAACGATGCGGCCTTCGCCCTCGAACATCGTCTCGAAGGCATCCATGATGAGGTTCATGGCCGTCGTTCCACGAAGATCGAAGCTCTTGTCGACCATGGGCGGCATATCCTCGCTGAGAACGAGGCGACGCGCGTCGTCGCGGTGGAGTGCAACGGCATAAACCTGCGCGTTCCGAAGAAGTTCCTCCCGGAGCGCCGGCGACACCATATTGTCGGGGCGGGCTTCCAGCGCGAGCGATGCGATCTGCGCGGCGGCGAGGCGCTGCTCAAGCCAATTCAGCCGGAAGTTCGCGACCGAGGGCACGAAGATCAACACTTCGGCCAGCATGACGAAGAGAATGGTCAGAACCAGCAGGCGGCGGGAAAGGGAACCACGCAGCGGCCGCAACAGGCGCGCCAGCCGTCCCCCGGCAATTCCTCTCGCTCTTTCTGCCTTTGCGTTCATTCGCGGATCGCGCTCCGATGCGTCTTGTCCGCCAATCCTATCCGAACAGGGAGAGAAAGCGCACCAGCATCCTCGTCTTGGGACTGAAGAGGGCCGGCGTGTAGTAGGAGCCCGCCACGCGCTTGCTGATTTCAGACAAGGTCGGATAAGGCACGATGACGCCGGCCATGGCGCTCAGCTTCAGTGCATTCGACTTGGCGAGAACCCACGGCAGGATGAGCTCGCCCGCATGCGGGCCGACAATGGTTGCCCCGAGCACACGCGCGTGGCTGTCGGTTATGACCTTGATGACGCCTTCGGTCTCGCGTTCGGCCTGGGCACGGTCGTTCTCCGCCATATGCCAGCGCAACACGTTGATCTTCGGATGGCGCTCGCGGGCTTCTGCCTCCGTCTCGCCGACATGTGCGAGTTCGGGTTCCGTATAGGTGACCCAGGGCACCGCGCTGTGGTCGGCGCGAGCGGGCACACGAAAGAGCGCGTTCCGGATGACGATGCCCGCGTGATAGCCCGCGACATGAGTAAACTGCAGCCCGCCCGCCACGTCGCCAATGCCGAAAATGCGCTTGTTGGTCGTGCGCAGCCGTTCATCGACCTTCAATCCCCGCTCGGTGTAGTCGACGCCTGCCTTTTCGAGGTCGAGGCCTTCGACATTCGGGCGGCGGCCGGTCGCGACGAGAAGATGCGATCCCTCGATCCGCCGCGTTTCGTCGCCAACCGAAATCTCGACGGCGATATTCTTTTCCTCGCCGGAAACGGAGAGCACCTTCGCGCCTTCCAGTATCTCGACGCCATCGCGGCGAAGACGGTCGAGAACGATCGCGGACAGTTCCGGGTCTTCGCGGCCCAGCGCGCGCAGCCCTTCGATCACCGTGACACGCGCACCGAGGCGGCGATGCGCCTGCGCCATTTCCATGCCGATGGGGCCGCCGCCGATGACGATGAGGTGGGCGGGGCATTCCTTGTTTTCGAAAAGGTTCTCGTTCGTGAAGAAGGGAACTTTATCGAGGCCGGGAATGGGTGGCGCGGAAGCGCGCGACCCCGTGGCGATGACGAAGCGCCGCGCGGTGATTTCCGCATCGCCCGCGAGCACGGTGCTGCCGTCGCGGAAGCGCGCATGGTCCTTGATGACGGTGACGCCGAGACCCTCGAAGCGCGCTACCGAATCGTTCGGGGCAATGGCGCCGATGACGCTGTGGACGTGCTCGTGCACTTTCGCGAAATCGACTTTCGCCTTCGCCGGCGCGACGCCGAAGGGCTCGCCCGCGCCCATGCGATAGGCCTGCTTTGCCGCTGCGAGAAGCGCCTTGGACGGCACGCAGCCGGTGTTCAGGCAATCGCCGCCCATCGCGTCGCGTTCTATGAGCACCGTACGCGCACCCATCTGCGCGGCGCCCGCCGCAACCGACAGGCCGCCGGAGCCGGCGCCGATGACGCAGATGTCAGCCTTGATCCTCTTGGCCATGGGGTCCTCGAATGGGTTTGCGGAAATTATTCAGGTGACGGCGCAGAGGCGAAGCGGCGGTAGACGACGGGCAGGAGTGCGAGCAGAGCGAGCGCAAGGATCGGCCCCAGAATCTCCGGTTCGAAGATCAGGCCGAGATCCGGGTCGCGGCCCGCATCGAAGATCGCACCGAGCCCGTTGCCGAGGCTCGCGAAAACGAAAGTACCGGGAATGATGCCGAGAAAGGTCGCAACGACATAGGTTCTGAGCGGCACCCCCAGAAAGGCCGGGGCAAGATTGACGAGAAAGAACGGGAAAATGGGCACAAGCCGCAACACCAGCATGTAGCTGAAGGCGTTCTTGCCGAAGCCGTCCTCGAGCTTGCGGAGTTTCGGCCCGGCCTTTTCGCGCAGCGTCTCTCCGAGCGCCGTCCTCGCGGCCAGAAAGATCGCCGTTGCACCGATGGTCGCCCCGAAGACGGTCAACAGGCCGCCGAAGATCGTACCGAAGAGAAAGCCGCCCGTCAGCGTCGCCACGAGCCCGCCCGGCAGCGAGAAAGCCACCATGGCGATGTAGGCGAGCACATAGACAAAAGCCGCCAGCGCCCAGTTCTCAGCCACCCAGGCGGACAGGGCCTGCCGGTTGTCGCGCAGCGTGTCGAGCGTCACATAGCGGTCGAGCCCGAGCGCGAAAAAGGCACCGAGCCCAGCTGCCAGGGCCAGAAGCGGAAGAAAACGGCGGAGCGCGCCGGGGCGGCGGTCGTTGGGGGCGGTTTCCGTCATCGGCGGTTCTCCGGCTCGGCCGCGTCATTGAGCGACCAGTCATAATCATAAGACGCGACGCCGGAGACGTTTTCCAGCGCTGCGGCAAGATCGGGGCCTGCATATTTGCGGAGTTCGGCGAGGACGCCCTCCTCCGTGCCGCCGAAATCCTTCATGTACCACTTGAAAATACCGGACGCGGTGAGCTTGCCGCCCTCGACGCGGGCGCCCCTCGGACTGTTCACATAGGCGCGGGCCGCGCTGTCGAGCATGGCATCGAGTTCGGCCCCGGCATAGGGACTGGCAGCAAGATCCGGGCACCCTGCCGAGGCGCAGTTCACCGCGTAATGCACGCGGCTGTCGCCGAAATCGGGCCGCAGGATGCCGTGTTCGATGTCATCGAGGGAGAGTTCCCGGCCAGCGACGGTCGCGAGTTTCTTTCCCCACGGGCCGGTCGAGAACAGGCCGGGCGATATGGCGATGTCGCGGATCGAGGCGACCGGGTAATGGTCGACCACCACCTCCACCGTCAGCGCATTGTAGAGGTTGACCCAGAAGGCGAAGGCCTCGTTGCGCGGCAGGGCATCCGGGACCACCGCTTCCAGCGAGGCGATATAGGCCCGGAGCGCGGCCCGATCCTCACCGTTCGCCTTCAATGCTCCATAGTCGAAGCGGTTGGGAGCGCCGCCTTCGCCTTCCGCAAGATAGGCCTCGAGCAGGCGGGCCCAGGGGGCGTGGTCAGGCGTCAATTGAGCGGCTCCGGCCGGGGGGACAAAGAAAAAAGCGGCGAACAAAAAGAGCACAAACGGCCGGAGGCTGCGCTTCGCGGGGGCGGTGATGGGGGTAATGCTCATGGTGCCGGGACATTACGCGCAATTGGCCGTCGCGGAAGGCCCCCTCACCCGTTTGTGAGACAAGTTCAGCCCCGGTGATCGGCCCGGAGACCGGCAAGCTCAAATGCCCGGCTGCCGTTGACTTTCCGGCGGCTTATCGCTTATACACCCCGCCAGACAGCCGTCGGGCGGCAACGCCTGCGGCTCTTGTTTTTATTGGCATTGAGAGGCGGCCCCAAAGCCGCCCCCGGAGCCGGACCAGCCAGCGGATTGGCAGGCCCCGCGCTCGGCCCAGATCCGCCGGAGAAGAGACGTGAAACGGACCTATCAACCGAGCAAACTCGTCCGCAAGCGCCGCCACGGTTTCCGTGCGCGCACCGCGACCAAGGGCGGCCGTCAGGTACTGGCCGCGCGCCGGGCCAAGGGACGCAAGCGGCTCTCGGCCTGATCCTGCGGTAGTGGTGTCCGGCATCGCGCCAACGGGTTTCGCCCCGACGCTCTTTCCAGTTGAGGCTCCGCTGCACGCCGCATTGCGGAGCCTGGCCGCGAGCTGCCACATGGACCATCTGCGCAAACGCCGCGACTTTCTTGCCGCCGCCCGCGCGCGAAAATGCGCCGAAGAAGGCCTCGTCCTGCAGGCCCGGCCGCGCGGCGACGAAGCTTCTCCCCGTATCGGTTTCACGGTCACGCGCAAGGTCGGTTCGGCCGTTGTGCGCAATCGCGCGAAGCGGCGGCTCCGCGCCGCCGCCGCCGAAGTTCTTTCACTCGCCGCCAAAGACGGTTACGACTACGTGCTGATCGGGCGGCAGGCCACGCTCACGCGAAGCTGGCCGGACCTTCTCGACGACCTGCGCCACGCGCTCGGCTCCGTGCATGCAAAGCGTGCCGGCGGCCCATCCAGAACAACGAAGTCCGATTCCGGGAAAGACCGTCCTCATGGGTGACAACCGCAACTTCATCATCGCCATTTTCCTGTCGGTCCTCGTCTTCGTCGGATGGCAGTACTTCTTCATCAATCCGCAGATGGAAGCCGAGCAGGCCCGTCAGCAGGCGGCGGCGGAAAGCAGCGGCACCGCCGCGCAGACGGCACCCGGCACATCGGCCCCCGGCGATGCCCGCCTCCCGGCTGTCGAAGGCCCCGCGAGCCTGTTGGGAGACGTGCCCGCCCGCGCGATGCTTGCGCGCGAGGAAGCGCTGGCACAGGCGCCCCGCCTTGCCATTCGCTCCGGCGAACTCGAAGGCTCGATCTCGCTCAGGGGCGCTCGCTTCGACGATCTGAAGCTGCGCAAGTACCACATGACGGTCGATCCGAAGAGCCCGGAGGTCGCGCTCTTCTCGCCCGCGCGGACGGAAACGCCCTACTTCTCCGAATTCGGTTTCATCGCCGCGCCGGGCAGCAACGCGGCCCTGCCGGATGCGCGCAGCGAGTGGCAGGTCGAACAGGGCGAAACCCTCACGCCGGCAACGCCGGTGACGCTGCGCTGGGACAACGGCCAGGGGCTCGTCTTCCATCGCACCATCTCGCTCGACGAGAATTTCCTCTTCACGGTCGCCGACCGCATCGAGAACAACTCCGGCGCGGCCGTGACGCTCTATCCATACGGCCTCGTCTCGCGCACCGGAAAGCCTGCCGGCAGCTCCTTCTTCATCCTGCATGAAGGCTTCATCGGCGAATTCCCGAGCGTCGGCGAAAAGGCGATCAAGTACGACGACGCAGCCGAGGACGGCCCCGTCAAGGTGACCGACAGCGAAGGCTGGCTCGGCATCACCGACAAATACTGGGCGGCCGCCCTCGTGCCCCAGACGGGCACGCCCTTCGTTGCCAATTTCAGCGAACATCCCGACGCGGCGGTCGAGAACTACCAGGCCGACTTCCGCTACGACGCGCAGGAAGTTCCCGCCGGCGGCAGCATCGAAATCGAGAACCGTCTCTTTGCCGGCGCCAAGGTAAGCAAGGTCATCGACGCCTACCACGAAGCCGGCATCTACAAGTTCAATCTGCTGATCGACTGGGGCTGGTTCTGGTTCCTGACGCAGCCGATGTTCTCCGCGCTCCATTTCGTTGCGCTTCAGGTCGGCAATTTCGGCATTGCCATTCTCATCGTCACGGTTGCGATCAAGCTCGTCTTCTATCCTCTCGCCAACAAGTCCTATGTGGCGATGAGCAAGATGAAGAAGCTGCAGCCGGAAATGGAGAAGCTGCGCGAACGCTATGCCGACGACAAGATGAAGCAGCAGCAGGAGATCATGGAGCTCTACAAGAAAGAGCAAGTGAACCCGCTCGCCGGCTGCCTTCCCGTACTGATCCAGATCCCGGTCTTCTTCGCCCTCTACAAGGTGCTCTTCGTGACGATCGAAATGCGTCACGCGCCTTTCTTCGGCTGGATCAACGACCTCTCCGCGCCGGACCCGACCTCGATCTTCAACCTGTTCGGGCTCATCCCGTGGGATCCGCCCTCGATGCTGCTGATCGGCATCTGGCCGCTCATCATGGGCTTCACCATGTTCGTGCAGCAGCGCATGAACCCGCTTCCCGCCGATCCCATCCAGGCGCAGATCTTCACCTGGATGCCGGTGATCTTCACTTTCATGCTGGCAGGTTTCCCCGCCGGTCTCGTGATCTACTGGGCCTGGAACAACACGCTCTCGGTCATCCAGCAGGGCGTCATCATGAAGCGGCAAGGCGTGAAAATCGAAATCTTCAGCAATCTCGGTCTCGAAAAGCTCGCGGGTGTCTTTACCGGCGACAAATCGAAGTCCTGAGCGATGATCGACGCCGAGCCCGACCGAACAGACGGCGACACGCCGGATATCGAGACGGGGCGCTGGCTCTTCGCGCAGCCTTGCGAGTTCCTGCGGGGCGTGGTCGAGATGGGCGGCCTGCCGCCATCGGCGCTTCCCGAAGTGGCCTTCGCGGGCCGCTCCAATGTCGGCAAGTCGAGCCTTATCAACGCGCTGACCGGCCGCAAGACGCTCGCCCGCACGTCGAATACGCCGGGCCGGACGAAGGAACTCAACTTCTTCGAGCTCGGCCCCCAAGGCCATGCCGCCATCATGCTGGTGGACCTGCCGGGCTATGGCTATGCGCGCGAAACGAAGGCGCGTGTCGGCGAGTGGACGCGCCTCGTCATGTCCTATCTTCGGGGCCGCCCGCAGCTGCGCCGCGTCTTCGTGCTGATCGACGCGCGGCACGGCATCAAGGAGAACGACCACGAGGTCATGTCCATGCTGGACGAGGCCGCCGTCTCCTACCAGATCGTCCTCACCAAGATCGACAAGCTGAAGAAGGGCGAGCTCGACGCCCGGCTCGAAGAAGTCCGCACCGGCATCAGACGCCACGTCGCGGCCCATCCCACGATCGTCGCCACATCGAGCGAAAAGGGCGACGGCATCGCGGTGCTGCGCGCGGAGGTGGCCTCGCTGGCCGATCCGGCCGCGCTGGGGTATAAACCGCAAGCTTGAGAGGCTCCTCGGCTCAGGGACGAGGGCGGCCAGGGAGGCAGACGGACGAGCATGGCGGACGACGGCAAAAAAGACGCAGCATCACAGGACGATCCGAGAGTGGAGCGGGCACGGATTCTTTCCGAGGCTCTTCCGTTCATGCAGCGCTACGATAAGCGCACCGTCGTCGTGAAGTATGGCGGACATGCGATGGGCGACGAGGCGCTGGGCGCCGAATTCGCCCGCGACATCGTGATGCTGAAACAGGCGGGCCTCAACCCCATCGTGGTGCATGGCGGCGGACCGCAGATCGGCGCCATGCTGACGCGGCTCGGTATCAAGAGCGAATTTTCCGGCGGCCTCCGGATCACCGACAAGGCGACCGTCGAGATCGTCGAGATGGTGCTTGCCGGTTCGATCAACAAGCAGATCGTTGCGCAACTCAATCAGGCAGGCGGGCGCGCCGTGGGCCTTTGCGGCAAGGACGGCAACCTCATCGTCGCGCGCAAGGTCGAGCAGAAAATTCACGATCCTGAATCCAACATCGAGAAGATTCTCGATCTCGGCTTCGTCGGCGAGCCGGAAAAGATCAATCCGGAAATCCTGGATGTCATCCAGAAGTCGGACATCATTCCGGTGATCGCGCCGATCGGCGTCTCGTCGGACGGACATACCTACAACATCAATGCGGACACGGTGGCAGGCGCTATCGCGGCCGCGATGGGCGCCGCACGCCTCCTCCTGCTCACGGACGTCAAAGGCGTGCTCGACAAGCAGGGCAAGCTGATGGAGGCGCTGACGGTCGACGAGGCAAAGGCGCTGATGAAGGACGGCACGATCTCGGGCGGCATGATCCCGAAGCTGGAGACCTGCATCGAATCCGTCGAAGGCGGCGTCGAGGCTGTGGTCATTCTCGACGGACGCGTTCGCCATGCCGTTCTGCTTGAGCTGTTCACGGAACATGGCGCGGGCACGCTGATCCAGAAATAGGACATCCCTCGCAGCCTTGCCGCACCGCCTCACGATGTTATGGTGGCTCCACAACTTGGGGGAACGTCCGTAAAGATGCTGTGCTGCCTGCAAATAGCCGCCGCCGTCCTCACAGCCTGGCTTGCGCTTCCCGCGGCTGCGCATGCCGATTATCGCTTCTGCAACAAGACGAGCTATGTCCTCGATGGCGCCATCGCCTTCGAAACCGAAGGCCGCTGGGCCAGCCGCGGCTGGGTGCACATCCTTCCGGGCGCGTGCTCGACCGCACTTGAAGGCGACATCGACGAGCGCGACTATTACGTTTTCGCCCGCTCCATCGACGCCCATGCGGGACGCGTCAAGTATTTTTCCGGCAATACCCAGTTCTGCACGCTCGATGACGACTTCGAGCTCGAGGGCAACGAACAGTGCGCATTGCGCGGCTACGATTCAGCCGATTTCCTGCGCGTTCGCACGAAGGCGGGGAAAAACTGGTCCACCACCTTCGCCGAGGCAGGAGAGTATACCGAGGAGCAGGCGCGCGTCGCGGCGGTGCAGCGGCTGCTCAAGGACAATGGCTTCGCACTCAATCGCATCGACGGGATCGCGGCGCGAAACACGCTTCGGGCCATCGAGGCGTTTCAGCGCTCGGCGGATGTTCCGGTAACGGGCAAAGTCGACGAAGCGCTCATCGCCCAGCTGATAGAACGCGCGATGGAAGAACAGGCGTCGGCGGGGCTCGACCTCTGCAACCGTACCGATACGCTTGTCTGGGCCGCCATCGGATACGAGAACGGCGGAGACGAAATGTCGAGCGGCTGGGTGCGGATCGAGCCCGATACATGCCGCAAGGCCATCAAGGGCAAACTCGACCGGGAAGCCTATTACGTCTATGCCGAGGGTGTGGACGATGCGGGGGCCATCGCCCAAGGCGGCGAAGGCGCGATGATCTGGAGCGGCAACGACAGCTTCTGCATCAAGACGACGCGTTTCGAGATCAAGGGCCGGGAGCGCTGCGCGGCGCGCGGCTTCGACGAGCGCGGCTTCATGCGCGTCGAAACCGGCGGCAAGCCGCTGCGCCGCGTGGATTTCGACTAGGGCGCCGTTCTTTCCGGCTCGATGCCGAAATACTGCAAGTGCCAGCGCATCTCATCCTCGCCCATCGGATAGGCAATGCCTTCTCGCGGCAGAACGAGATTGGCCTTCGGCACACGCACCACGTAAGTCTGTATGGCGAGCGCGGTTCGCATGGACAGACCTGCCGTCCAGCAAAGCGCTGCGATGCCGCGGCCGCTCTGTGCGGCCATCACCTCCTCGATGCTCTTTGCCGGAATGCCCGAGAGGAGAGAGAGCGCGAGAATAACGGAAGCGCGCTGCGACGTGGTGGCGGCCTCCACGATCATTTCGTCGCCCAGGCGTCCCGCCGCATAGGCTTCGCGAATACTTCCGCGCGGTGCCGTTTCGGGTGCTTCGTCCCCGTCCTCGATCTTCGATTGCGCCCTCGCCTTCAGCCAGTCCACCGTCTCCTTGTCGAGATCGTGAGTCCGGCGCAACTCCTCGATCAGGGCGCGCGAAACGAAGGTTGCGATGCGGCGCATGGCGCGCACGGAGAGTTCGGGACGCATGACGAGCGGCCTGTGCCAGGTCTTCATGCCCGGCGCCCGAGTGATAATGCGCTCCATCGTTTCTTCGCGAATGCGCGCACCGCCGTTCGACAGAAGCTCCTGAACGGCCTCTTCATCGCGCGACGAAACAACGGCATCCGACACCGTCTGGCTCACGACGGCGCGCCGGGCGATAGTGGCGGCCGCTCCCTCCGCTTCCGAGGTTGCGATGATCTCGACGAGATCCTCATCCGACAGCAACGGCGAATATTCGAGGACGGGTCCGCACACGGCAATCTCCGCGTCGCGGGCGAGACGCCTTGCGAGCGATGCCGGAACGGTCGGGCAACCCGCGATCTCCGCCGCGACGATGGCACGTACACGCGGAAGCTCGTCGGCCGCCAGTTTTTCGAGAAGGTCGATCATGCGGTCCTGGATCGCGGTCCGCTCCGTCAACGGCATGTCCGGCATCAGCCGTGCGATCTTGCGGGCGAGCTCGCCGCGCACCTCACCGTCATTGTCCCCGCTGAGCAGCTCGTTGGCCTGGACCGGCGCCGACCGGTTTGCGGCGACAAGACCCCGCACGGACGGATCGTCGTCGCAGGCGAGGTAATAGAGCGCTTCGGGCGGCGCATCCTCGCGGGAGGCAAGCTCCCGCTTTGCGGCGAGCTGATGACCTTCCAGGACCCGGCGTGCGTCCTCGTATTGAAGCTCCACGGGAAGCTTCTTGCGGCCGAACAGTCTGGACAGAAATCCGGATGCCATCGCGCACTCCGAAGGCGCCTCCCCCGGGGCGCGGGTTACCGGCGTCCAGTTTTCGGGGTATCCGCTTAACACTCCATTAATCCCGGCGCCGCTCGCGGCCTTGCATGGAGGCTCCGGCCGGGGCACATATGAGCCATGACAATGACCCTACATGGCGGCAGGCCACCGGCAGCTCCCCGCGACTTTGCGGCGGTCGAAACCTGGATCTTCGACCTCGACAACACACTCTATCCGCCGGAATGCGATCTCTTCGCCCAGGTCGACCAGCGCATGACCGCCTTCATCTCGCGCTATCTCGACATCGACGCCACGGAAGCGCGACGTATCCAGAAGGACTTTTATATCGAGCACGGCACGACGCTTTCGGGCCTGATGACGGTTTACGGGCTCGAGCCTGCGGAGTTTCTCCATTTCGTCCATGACATCGATGTTTCGGCGGTGCTCGCCGATGCGGCGCTCGGCCATGCCATAGACGCGCTGCCGGGACGGAAACTCATCTTCACGAACGGATCGCTCGCCCATGCGGAGAATGTCATCGCGCGACTGGGCATCGATCATGTCTTTCACGGCATTTTCGATATCGTGTCGACGCAGTATGAGCCGAAGCCGCGCAAGCGCGCCTATGAGCGCTTTCTCGATGCGAGCGGCATCGATCCTGTGCGCGCCGTCATGTTCGAGGACATTGCCCGCAATCTCGAAGTGCCTCATGAGCTGGGCATGAAGACTGTGTGGGTCCGGCCCGGCATCGCAGGACCGGAGCGTCACCACAGCCTCTCTCATGAGGGTGCCGAGGGACCGCATGTCCATCACGTCACGGACAATCTCCGGGACTTTCTGGAGCGGATCGCACCGGTCTCAGCGGCGCCCGAATAGCCGTTCGATATCGGAGAGCTTCAGTTCCACATAGGTCGGGCGGCCGTGATTGCACTGGCCGGAATGGGGCGTTGCTTCCATCTCGCGCAGCAGCGCATTCATTTCCTCGGCGGTCAGCCGCCGGCCCGCGCGCACCGAGCCGTGGCAGGCGATGGTGCCGCAGACATCTTCCAACCGCTCTTTCAGCGATAGCGCCTCATCGAGTTCGGAGAGGTCGTCGGCAAGGTCGCGCACGAGACCGCCCACATCGAGTTTCCCGAAGATCGCAGGCACCTCGCGCACGACGACCGCGCCCGGTCCAAAGCCTTCGATGACGAAGCCGAGCTCCGCCAGTTCCGGAATGCGTGCGACGAGACGTTCGGCTTCGGCTTCGTCGAGATCGACCACTTCAGGGATGAGAAGGAGCTGCCGGGCGACGCCCGCCGCCATCGCCTTCTTCATGCGTTCATAGACGAGGCGTTCATGCGCGGCATGCTGGTCGACGATGACGATGCCGTCCGCCGTCTGCGCGATCACATAGGTCTCATGCAATTGCCCGCGCGCGACGCCGAGCGGAAGGCCGGGCGTATTTTCCGCCGCCGCTTCCGGCACAGTTTCGACGCGCGCTGCATGGCCCCCGAGATCGGCGAAAGCGCCCTGCCAGCCGCCCGCTTCCTCGGCGAGGCCGGGCTGCCTTGCAGGACCTGCCGCCGGCCAGCGCGGCGCGTAGCCGGAAGCGCCAGCGGGCGCCATCATCTCAGGCCGCACCGCGCCCAGCGCCGCGCCCGCCACCGTGGTCGAGGCGCGATGCCCCGCCTCCGCCAGCGCTCTCTTCAATGCGCCGACAATGAGGCCGCGCACGAGCCCCGCATCGCGGAAGCGCACTTCCGCTTTCGCCGGATGCACGTTCACATCGACATCGCGCGGGTCGAGGTCGACAAAGAGCGCGACGGCGGGGTGACGGTCGCGGGCGAGGAAATCGGCATAGGCGCCGCGCACCGCGCCGACGATCAGCTTGTCCCGCACGGGCCGCCCGTTGACGAAGAGGAACTGGAGCTGCGCCGTGCCGCGATTATATGTCGGAAGTCCGGCAAAGCCGGTGAGCGCGATGCCTTCACGCATCGCGTCGATCGCCAGCGCGTTCGCCTCGAAATCGCGGCCCATGATGGCGCCGAGACGCGTGAGCCTTCCCGCATCGCCGGGCAGTTCCGGTTCGAGACGCAGAAGGTTGCGGCCGCCGCTTTCCAGCGTGAAGCCGACTTCGGGATGCGCCATGGCGAGACGTTTCACGACATCGGAAACGGCCAGTGTTTCAGCGCGCTCGCTCTTCATGAATTTGAGGCGCGCGGGCGTCGCATAGAAGAGATCGCGCACCTCGATCTGCGTTCCTTGCCGTCCTGCCGCGGGTTCCACAGGGCCGGTCCTGCCGCCTTCGACCGAGATGCGAAAGGCGCTTTCGGCGTCCTTGGGGCGGCTCAGGATGGAGAGCCGCGCCACCGCGCCGATGGAGGGCAGCGCCTCGCCGCGAAAGCCGAGCGTCGCAATGTCGTGCAGGTCTTCGAGGCCGGCGTCGTCGAGCCGGAGCTTCGACGTTGCATGGCGTTCGACCGCCAGCGCCAGTTCCTCGGCATTCATGCCGATGCCGTCGTCGCTCACGCGAATGAGGTCGCGCCCACCGCCGCCGATCACGATTTCGATGCGGCGCGCGCCGGCATCGAGCGCGTTCTCGACAAGCTCCTTCACCGCGCTTGCCGGGCGCTCGACCACCTCGCCCGCGGCGATGCGGTTGATCGTGCCTTCGCTGAGCCGCCTGATACGGCCTGCGCCCCCGGTCATGACGATGTCAGCCCTTCCCCTCGGCGAGATATTTCCGTGCGAGAATTTTGCCCTCTTCGACGGCCGGCTGGTCGAACGGATCGACGCCGAGCATGCGGCCCGCGACGATCGTTTCCAGCATGAAATGCATGAAGAGAGCGCCGAGCGTGCGTTCGTCGAGGGCCGGCAGCATGAAACTCCGCACCGGCCGGCCGTTCTTTGCCAGCGTGTCGGCCGTCGCTCGCTGTTCGGCGTCGACGAGATCGCCCACCCTATGCCCGCCGAGGAAATCGAATGCCGTTCCGGCCGCGATCTCCGGCAGCGCCTTCGGGCCCCTGCCCTTCGTCTCCGTCATGAAGACGGTGAAGAGCTTGTCCTTCGGCCCGGCGAGCCAGAGTTGCAACTGGCTGTGCTGGTCGACGGGGCCGAGCGCCTTCACGGGCGTCGTGCCCTTGCCATCCTTGCCAAGGCTTTCGGCCCAGAGCTGGCAGTACCAGGCGAGGAAGCGCTCGAGCCGGTCCGCATAGGCAAGGACGACCGACATGGAGGCGCCTTTTTCCTCTGCCATGGCGACGGAAAGCGCCGCGCCCGCGGCGGGAGCGACGTCCCCGGCCGGGCGGCCGTCCAGCACCTGGGCCAGCACGGACGCCGCGCCCTCGCGCACCGCCTCGATGTCGAGCTCCATCAGATAGGCCGGCAGCAGCCCCACATTGGTGAGCACCGCATAGCGTCCGCCGACGCCCGGATCATGCTCCAGCGTCGGGAAGCCCTGCGCTTCCGCAAGCGCGCGCAACGGGTTCGGCTTGCCGTTCTTTGCGGGCTCCGTCAGCACGGCGAAGTGATGCTTCATGTATTTCGCACCGCCCGTCTCGGCGATGGCGCTCATCGCCGAAAGCGTCTGGATCGCGGGTTCGACCGTGCCGCCCGATTTCGAAACGACGAGGAAGCGCGTCGTGCGCAGATCGGCGTTCGAAAACACGGCGTCCATCGTTGCGGCATCGAGATTGTCGGGGCTGTGGATGCGGAGGCCCTTCTGGATATTCGC
>NZ_BTVP01000042.1:0-11988 GCF_045863935.1 Parvibaculum sp.
ACTGTTCAGAACGAATACGATCTGGCCGTATTTCGAGCGGCTGCGCCACGAGGATCCGGTCCATTACTGCAAGAAGAGCGAATACGGCTCGTTCTGGTCAGTCACGAAATACAAAGACATCATGCATGTCGACACCAACCACGGCATCTATTCATCCGAAGCAACATTGGGCGGTGTTGCCTTGCGAGACCAGGAAGAAGGGTTTTTCCTGCCCATGTTCATCATGATGGACCCGCCGAAACACGACGCGCAGCGCAAGGTCGTAAGCCCCATTGTCGCACCCGGCAATCTGGCGAAACTTGAAAGCACGATCCGCGAGCGCGCCGGCAAGATTCTCGATTCGCTGCCGATCAATGAAACGTTTAACTGGGTGGACCGCGTGTCGATCGAGCTGACAACGCAGATGCTCGCTACTCTTTTCGATTTCCCTTGGGAAGAGCGCTCGAAACTCACCCGCTGGTCGGATGTAGCCACCGCCGGCACAGCCTTCGGTGACGAGGAGGCCGAGAAGGCCCGCAGGAATGAATTGCGCGATTGCGCCGCCTACTTCACCGAGTTGTGGAATCAGCGCGTCAACGCGGCCGAGCCAGGCAACGATCTCATCACCATGCTGGCCCAGGGCGAAGCGACGAAAAACATGGGGCCGATGGAGTATCTGGGGAATATTCTTCTCCTGATCGTCGGCGGCAACGATACGACCCGCAACTCGATCACCGGCGGCTTGCTGGCACTGAACCGGAACCCGGATCAATACAAGAAGCTGCGGGACAACCCGGCGCTCGTCGAATCCATGGTTCCCGAAATCATCCGTTGGCAGACACCCTTGTCACATATGCGTCGTACCGCGCTTCAGGATACAGAGCTTGGCGGCAAGCAGATCAAGAAGGGCGACAAAGTCGTCATGTGGTACGTCTCTGGCAACCGGGACGAAGAGGCAATCGAAAACGCCAACAGTTTCATCATCGACCGCAAGCGTCCCCGCCAGCACCTGTCCTTCGGCTTCGGTATCCATCGCTGTGTCGGTAACCGGCTGGCAGAAATGCAACTCCGCGTCGTCTGGGAAGAAATCCTGAAACGCTGGCCCGACAAGCCGATCGAAGTGATCGGCGAACCCGAGAGGGTTTTTTCAAATCTGATCAATGGCTACTCGAGCATGCCGGTCAGAATTCCAGGCTGAAGCAAAACATCGGAACGCATTTTCCGGCATCGGTCACGGGATTTCGCGGGTGGGACCGTGTCGCCGCCGCTACCTGCAAGGAGAGGGCATGCGAAAGATAGGCCTCGGCATGTGCTGGAACGACCTCACGGTCGGCGAGGAATTCCGCACCATCGGCCGGACGATCACCGAAACCGACCTGGTCAATTTCATCAACACGACGGGCATGGTGGAAGTGCTCTTCACCGATGTCGAATATCTCAAGGCCCACGGCCCCATGAACGGTCGCGTGGTGCCCGGCGCGCTGGTCTATTGCATGGCCGAAGGTTTACTCGTCCAGTCGATGATGCAGGAGACGGGCCTCGCCTTTCTGCACATGGAATTCAACGTCAAGGGACCTACCTTTGTCGGCGACACAATTCATGTAGAATGCGAAGTGCTTCAAGCGCGGGCGACATCCAAGGGGCGCGGACTGGTGCGCACCAGCAACCGGATCGTGACCCAACGGAACGAAACGGTGATCGAATATACGCCCTTGCGAATGATGGCTGGCCGGTCCGACGCCTCCCGAACATAAAATCCGGCGTCCGGCCCGTCAGCGCTCTTCGGGAAATCCCCTCCCCGTTTCAGCGACACCCCCCTCGACCTTCAGTGAATTCAGTCTCCATCGCTTCGCTATGCATCACATGGTCGTGTAGCCGCCGTCGACGACAACCTCGGAGCCGGTCATGTAGGACGACTCGTCGGATGCCAAAAACAGGACCGCATAGGAAACCTCGACGGGTTCGGCGGGACGACCAATAAGCGTGGCGCTCAGGACCTGTTTGGCGACATCCGCATCGCCGAGAAGATTCTTTGTCATATTCGTGCGAATGATTCCTGGGTGCACGGAATTCACGCGAATCTTGAAAGGCGCATAATCCACAGCCGTCGATTTCGTCAGCAAGCGAACGGCGCCCTTCGATGCCTGATACGCCGCCGTGGCGGGCGCACCGATCAGTCCGTAGATCGAGGAAATATTGACGATCGAGCCGCCACCGGCCGCCTTCATCGCGGGCAATATGTATTTTGTGCCATAGAATACGCTTTTAACATTGACGTCGAGAACACGTGCGAAGTCTTCATTCGAGGTATCCTGCACAGCAGAAAAAACGAGGATGCCGGCATTGTTCACGAGGATGTCGACGCGTCCGAAAGTGGACATAGCCTGCTGTGAAATCCGCTCCCAATCCGACACGCTCGACACATCGTGCCTGAAGAATCGTGCCTGCCCACCGTGATCGTTGATCTCCTCGACCACGGCGTTGCCGCCCTTCTCGTCCATGTCGGTCACGATCAGCGTTGCGCCTTCGCGCGCAAGCAGCAAGGCGTGGGAACGCCCCATGCCATTGGCGCCGCCCGTCACAAAGGCGATTTTCCCGTCTACCCGTCCCATGTAGTCCTCCCGTTGCGGATGCCGCGCGCCGTCTCCGGCGCCGTCACTCAAATCGTCGCCTAGGCAACCCCAAGCTCGCGTTTCGCGAAATCGGTAACGCCCTTGTAGTCGGCCTTGCCGTTCGGCGCGCGAAGAGGTGCGACGCCCACCAGAATGCGCTTGGGCGTTTTGTAGCCGGCGAGGTGCGAGCGGACGTGCTTGCGCAAGTCCTCTTCGTCAAACTTCGCGCCCTTCGCCAGCATAACGATGCCTGTGACGGCCTGACCCCATTTCTGATCGGGCACGCCGACGACAAGCGCATCCTCGACGGCGGGATGCGTCTTCAGAACTTCCTCGATCTCCTCCGGGTAGACCTTCTCGCCCGCCGTGTTGATGCAGACGCTGCCGCGTCCCAGCAATGTCAGGCTCCCGTCCTTTTCCACAACGCACCAATCGCCGGGAATGGAATAGCGGGCCCCGGCGATGGTCTTGAAGGTCTTGGCGGTCTTTTCCGGATCCTTGTAATAACCAACGGGAATCGGGCCCCCCATGGCGATGATGCCCGGCTTGCCGCTGCCGGGTTCGACCGGCTGATCGTTTTCATCGAACACGCGGCACCGGCCGCCGATCTGGAACTTGGCGGTCTTGACCTCGCCGGCGCTGGTCATGATCGAACTGCCGAAACCGAGCCCCTCCGAGGCGCCGAAGGAATCCATCAGAATGACATTCGGCAAATGTCTGAGCAGACCGCGCTTCACTTCCGTGCTCCACATAACGCCGGAAGAAACGATCGCGACGACGCTGGCCAGGTTGTATTTGCCGGGCGCCTCGTCGAGCGCCGCCAGCATCGGCCGGGCGAAAGCGTCACCGACGATCGCCAGAGAATTGACGCCACGGCGCGAAACCGCGGACCAGAGTTCATGCGCGTCGAGAGTGGGGCTCTCCAGCGTGACGATGCATCCGCCGCTCATCATATTACCGATAGCCGTAATGAAGCCGGTGCCGTGCATCAGCGGGCAGGCCGGCATCGACCTGGGGCCAGGACCGGAAGTCTTGATAAATTCGACCAGTTCGGGGAGCGTCTCCGGGATCGGACCCAATGCGCGAAGCGTGGTGAGCTGAGCCTCCCGCATGTCGTCGTGACGCCACATCACGCCTTTGGGCATGCCCGTCGTGCCGCCCGTATAGATGAACAGCAGATCGTCCGGCGAACGCTCGATGTCAAGCGGCGCGCCATCTCCGCCGGTGACGACCTTTTCGTAATTTTCCGCGAAGGGGGCAGCGGATCCGTCTTCGTTCACCTCGATGAAAGTGGCGACTTTCGTCAGCCGGTCTTTCAGTTCGACGATGATGTCCCGGAACTCGGAACCGTACACGACCGTTTGCGCGTCGGAGTCATTGAAGATGTAAAAAACTTCGTCCGCCTTGTAGCGGTAGTTGATGTTGACATGGACAAGACGGCTCTTGAAGCAGGCCGCCATGGTCTCGACATATTCGGGCCGGTTTCGCATGTAGAACGCGACCTTGTCGCCGGGCCTGGCACCGCGCGCGATCAGCGCGCGCCCGAGATTGTTGGATCTCCGAGTCGTTTCTCCCCATGTAATCACCCGATCGCCATGAATAAGGGCGGGCGCATCCGGCGGCAAAGCCGACGAGATACTGTCGAGAATATCACCGAAATTCCACGTCATATAATCCTCCCTGAAAAATCCACTCCTCGCGGGTCGGCCTTCTTGCAATCGAGCCGTTCCGTCCTTAACCGTCCCTGTCTCAACCGGCCCGTTGCCGAATGTTCCGGCGAGGGATCAAGCCCGCCGGAATGCCGGTCAACGAAAACGCCGCATCATGCGGACGTGAACACCGGCAGTGCGTATCCGTCACCGGCCTCGGAGAATTTGACCCTGACTTTCTGTCCGATCCGAATCCTGTCGATTTCGCAGTCGACGATATTCGTGAGCATCGTGACCCCTTCATCAAGCGTTACGTAGGCGATGACATAAGGCGGCTTGGCTTGCCGCGTAACCGAATAGCTGTAGATCACGCCATTGCCCGATGCCTCGACAAACGCCGTGTCATCAGAGAAGCAATGCGGGCAAATAGTCCGCGGATAGTGGTGCGCCTTGCCGCAGGCATTGCAGGTCCGGATCAGGAGCTGCCCCTTGGCAGCGCCTTCCCAGTAGGGCTTGCTCTCGGAATTGACTACAAGGTTAATCTTGCTTTTCTGGTCGGTGCTCATGCGTCTTCACTCCCGAGAATAACGGTTGCGCTGCCCATACGCGATCCCAGAAGCCCGCCGGTTCCATGCGCCAGCGCAATATCGCAATTGCGAACCTGAACCTTCGGATGAGCCTCACCGCGAACTTGGCGGACTGCTTCAAGAACCTTGGTCATGCCACCGCGATTGCCCGGGTGGTTGTTGCACAATCCTCCGCCATCCGTGTTGAAGGGCAACTTGCCGACGCCAGAAATCAAGTTGCCGTCCGAGACGAACTTCCCGCCCTCACCTTTTTTGCAAAAACCCAGATCTTCGAGCGTTTCCAGCACTGTAATGGTGAAGGAATCGTAGATAGAGGCGTATTTAATGTCGGTGGGCGTGACGCCGGCTTCAGCGAAAGCTTTGGGCCCACTCCAACACGCGCCGGAATAGGTCAGATCGACCTGGCCCGCCGCGAGATGCTTGGGCGCCTCGCCGGCGCCGAGAACCTTGACGCGGGTGCGCTTCAGCGACTTCGCCACTTCCGGGCTCACCATCACAATGCCGCCGCCACCGTCGGTGATGACGCAACAGTCGAGCCTGTGCAGCGGATCGGCAATCATCGGTGAATTGACAACATCCTCCACGGTCACAACGTCGCGGAGCCTGGCTTGTTCATTGTGCTGGGCGTGGTGGGATGCGGCGACCTTGATCCATGCGAGCTGCTCGCTGGTGGTGCCGTATTCGTACATATGCCGCATTGCACACATGGCGTACATATTTGTGACGTTGGGGCCATAAGGCATTTCGAACGGAAAGTCCGGCGCTTGCTGGTTGTAGTAACGGACGGGCTTGCCTTCTTTCGCATCGGCAACCGGCCGACCGGCCAGCGTGATCAGCGCCACATTGCAATGCCCCGCAGCGATGGCCTGCGCGGCGTGATTGACATGGACGATGTAGGAAGACCCGCCGGTCTCCGTGCTGTCCATATGACGCACATTATTGAGACCCATATATTCGATCATGTTGATCGGGCCCAACCCGGGCGCGTCGCCAGCGCAGAAATACGCGTCAACGTCGTCCTTTGAAAGACCTGCGTCCGCCAGCGCGCCCTTCGCGATCTCGGCGTGAAGTTGCGGCAGCGTCTTGTCCAGCGCCGCGCGGCATGGATGCTCGTAGATGCCGACTATGTAGGATTTTCCGTTGATACCCATCCCTATTCCCTTATCATGATTTCCCTATTGCTTAGCGCATTCGTGGGGGAAACGTCCAGCCCGTCCACGAAAGGCGGAAGCACTGACTACGGCCGATCGGAAAAACAGGTCGGATGGGCGAGGGAGAAACGGTTTGGGGACGGTAAAGATTGAAAACGCGGGCGGCGTCAGGACGGCCGCTTCGTTGGCCAGCAGGCCGTGCAGCTTCACGGGGGCATGGGCATGACTGACGAGCTCAATGTCGGTCACTACTTCAAGCGGCTGACGTTGATCGACACCCAGTTCGGCACCTTCGATCACCAGTTGAAGCGTTATTCGCAGGTGGCGTGAGTCCGAAGGATTGGGTGGACTGACAATAAAAAGGGCCGCATCCCGGATGCGGCCCTTCGCATGTCCGGATTGTCCGTCAAAGTCCCAGAACGGCCTTTGCGATGACATTGCGCTGGATTTCGTTCGAACCGCCATAAATCGAAGCGGCGCGACCGAAATTATAGGCGCTTGTCACGCTCACCGCATAGGCGGGTCCGACGGGCGCTTCATTGGCGATTCCAATCAAATGTTCCCTCTGGAATGGCATGGCGTAGAAGGCGGCGGCTTCGACGGCAAGCTCCGACAACGCTTGCTGAACTTCGGTCCCTACAATCTTCAAGGTCGAGGAAGAGGGGCCAGCGGGACGGCCCGCCACTTCCTCCGCAACGATCCTCAGATTGGTATATTCGAGACCCGTGAGCTTCACCTCGATTTCGCAGAGTCTCGTCATGAATGCCGGTTCGTCCGCCAGCGCCGCGCCATCGCCAAGCCTTTCCTGTCTCGCGATCTTTCGGAGTTGCGCGATCTTGCGCTTGGACTCGGGAACACCTGCAATGCCAGTGCGCTCGTTGATGAGCAAGAACTTGGCGTAGGTCCAGCCCTTGTTTTCATCGCCGATGCGGTTCGTCACCGGCACCTTGACATCAGTGAAAAAAACTTCGTTCAAGTGATGCAGGCCGTCGATGGAAATGATCGGTTTCACCTCGATGCCGGGCGTCTTCATGTCGATCAGAAGGAACGAGATGCCTTCCTGCTGTTTGGCGGTCTCATCCGTTCGCACGAGACAGAATATCCAATCGGCTTCATGGGCATAGGACGTCCAGATTTTCTGGCCGTTGACGATGTAATGGTCGCCCTGACGCACGGCCCTGGTTTTCAGCGAGGCGAGATCCGATCCGGCCCCCGGTTCCGAATAACCCTGGCACCACCAGACATCGCCGGTAAGAATACCCGCCAGATGCTGCTTTTTCTGTGCTTCGTTGCCGAAGGTGTAGATCACCGGTCCCACCATGGACAGACCGAATGGAGAAAGTCGCGGTGCGTTAGCGGCGGCCATCTCCTCGTTGAAAATATGCTTCTGCATCGGCGTCCATCCAGTGCCGCCATACTGCCTGGGCCAATTGACCGCTACCCAGCCTTTCTCGTGGAGATCTTTCTGCCAGCGCCTGAGCGAGCTGCGCTCACCAGCCGCGCCCACTGTGTCTCTCTCCGCGAGTTCCCTGGGCAATTTTTCCGAAATGAATCGGCGGACTTCCGCGCGGAAGGCTTCGTCCTCTTTCGTAAGCTCTATATCCATCTACTGACCTTTCGCGGCAACGATCCGGGTATTTGCATTTTTCATTATAATGAATTTATCCGAGCGGGCAAAAGACCGAATTGTCCGCCGCTTTCAAAGATTCAGAATCGCCTTGGCGATGACGTCGTGTTGAATCTCATTCGATCCACCATAGATGCTCGCGGCGCGGCCATAGCCGTAATCCGCCCACACGTTCTGCGTATGGGCGGGGCCTATATCCCGTGCGTTGACGCCGCCAGGCAGGGCTCCTTGCCCGAACGGTTCGATATAATAGCCGACGGCTTCGACAGCGAGTTCGCCCAAAGCCTGCTGAACCTCGCTTCCGACGATCTTCAGCAGGGACGATTGCGGTCCAACCGCCTTTCCCGCCGCCGCATCGGCGAGAATCCGCAGATTCATGTATTCGAGACTGGTGAGCTTGACTTCTATCTCCGCGAGTTTGCGCTGGAACGCGGGATCGTCCATCAACGCGCCCCCATCCGCGTTCCGCTCCGCTCGTGCCATCGCCTTGATATGCGCAGCCTTCTTCCTGGACTCGGGGACGCCACCGATACTCGTTCTTTCATGGACAAGCAGGTATTTGGCGTAGGTCCAGCCCTTGTTTTCCTCGCCTATGAGGTTTTGCACCGGCACCTTGACGTCGGTAAAAAACACTTCGTTGAGATGGTGCAGACCGGCGATCGAGATGATCGGACGCACTTCGATACCGGGTGTCCTCATGTCGATGAGCAGGAAGGAAATCCCTTCCTGCCGCTTGACGCTCTGCTCGGTGCGCACCAAACAGAAAATCCAGTCGGCCTCATGCGCATAGGACGTCCATATTTTCTGGCCGTTGACGACGTAATGATCGCCGTCGCGCACCGCCGTCGTTTTAAGCGAAGCGAGATCTGAACCGGCGCCCGGTTCGGAATAGCCCTGGCACCACCAGACGTCGCCCGAAAGTATGCCCTGCAAGTGGCGGCTCTTCTGTTCGGCGTTGCCGAAGGTGTAGATCACCGGGCCAACCATGGTCAGCCCGAAAGGCATCAAACGCGGTGCATTGGCTCTGGCGATTTCCTCGTTGAATATAAACCGCTGCGTCGCGTTCCATCCCGTGCCGCCATACTCCTCGGGCCAGGCGGGCGCGGCCCAGCCTTTTTCGTAAAGCGTCTTGTGCCAGCGCTTGACCACGCTTTTGTCGGTCATCACACCCAGAGTCGGCGAATCCGCACATTCCGGCGGAAGATTCGCCGCGATAAACCCGCGAACCTCGTCGCGAAATGCCTCATCCTCCGGTGTGAAGTCGATATTCATGCATATCTCCCCATTGCCGGGCCGGTGGAAATATTCCCGCGCCGTGTGTCGCGGCAACACTCATCGACATCTGGATCTATGCTTCCCAATATCCGGGTCGCGATCTAGGCAGCCCAGCCCTGCAAGCGCGCGGCTTCAAGACGAACCAACTCCGGCCCGCCCAGCAACTGCCGGTCGAGCCCAATCCGCTTGAACCAGTAATGCAGGCCCAGCAAATCGGTGAAGCCCATGCCGCCATGAACCTCGGTTGCGGTGCGCGCGACGAAGCGGCCCACTTCCGACAGGTGGCTCTTGGCATGACACGCCATGAGGCGCGCGTCGCGCGGCACTTCATCCAGCGCATGGGCCGCATACCACACCAGCGAACGCGATGGTTCGAGAGCGGCCGCCATCTCGGCGCAGAGGTGCTTCACGGCCTGAAACGACCCGATCACACGGCCGAACTGCTTGCGCTCTCCCGCATAAGCCACCGCCTTTTCGAGCATCATCTGACCCGCGCCGAGAGTGTCGGCTGCAAGCATGACCCTGCCGGCATCTATCATCCGCGCTACCGCGTCGGCGCTGGATCGTGGCAAGGGCTCGGCCGCAACCCGATCGAAGACAAGCTCGCCAACCGATCGGGTCTTGTCGATGGTGTTGAGCGCCCGCCGTGACAACCCCTTCGCATCGGGCAGAACGAGATGAAGTCCATGTTCGCTGTCGGCCACGATGTAGAAATCGGCCTCAGCCCAGTCGATCACGAAGAGGGACTTGCCCGTGAGCGTTCCATTCAGGGCTTTCACGCCCGCATCTTCGCGGATGCCGATTTTTTCCGTGACGGCCACGCCTGCGACAATCTCACCCGCAGCGATCTTCGGAAGCCACTTTTCCTGTTGAGCCTCGCTGCCGGCGAGCATCAGCGCGAGCGGCGCCATGACGGTGGTCCCGAGAAAGGGCAGAGGCGCCACATGCCGTCCGATCATCTCGTAAACGATCGCCGCATCGAGAAGCCCCAGACCCATGCCGCCAAAGTCTTCCGGGATCAGCATTCCGGGGATGCCCAGTTCGCTGGCGCCCGCCCACAGGGACCGCTGAACGGTATGCGTGTTTCCGGCGGCAAGGCGCACCTTGTCGAGCGGCGCATTCTGTTCGAGAAAACGGCGGACGCTGTCCTGCAACAGGCGCTGCTCTTCCGACAATGCAAATTCCATCGGATGAATTCCTATTTTGCCGGCTTCGGTTCGCGCGGCATACCGAGCCCACGTTCCGAAATAATGTTTTTCTGAATCTGCGCCGTGCCGCCGCCGATGATGAGCCCAAGCTGAAACATGTACCCCCACTGCCACGAGCCGTGACTGCGCAGATAGGGGCTGTCGTCGTAAAGAACGCCAAACTCTCCCATGACGTCGATCGCGAGCGCCGATATTTGATGGGTAAGTTCGCAGGATTGAAGCTTCACGATCAGACGCGCCAAGCCGGGGTCCTCACCCCTGCTCGCGCTGGTCAGCAGCCGGAGCCCATTGAACTTCATGGCGGCAAGTTCCGCCTGAAGCCTTACCAGGCGGTCCCGGAAAATCGGATTGTCGATGGCCCGCTGCCCGTCGACGGTCTCCTCGCGCATCAGATCGACAAGGGCCTGGAACCTTGTTTCCATGGCGGCCGGATCGCCCAGCATTCCGCGCTCGTATTTCAGCGTTGCGTTGGCGACGAGCCATCCCTGCCCGCGCTGGCCGACGATCTGCGTCTTCGGTACGCGCACATCCGTGAAGAAGACTTCATTGAATTCGGCATGGCCCGTCATGGTAGTGAGCGGACGGACTTCGATGCCCGGCGTCTTCATCGAGAAGATCAGATAAGAAATGCCTTCATGCTTGGGTTTATCGGGCTCCGTGCGTACCAGACAGAAAATCATGTCCGCCTCGTGCGCGGTGCTGGTCCATATCTTCTGGCCGTTGATGACGAAATCGTCGCCATCTTCAGTCGCCTTGGTCTGAAGGCTGGCGAGGTCCGAACCTGAACCCGGCTCGGAATATCCCTGGCACCAGACCACCTCGCCGCTAAGCGTCGGCTTCACCCATTTTTTCTTTTGCTCCTCGGTGCCAAGTTCCAGAAGCGTCGGCACCAGCATGGAGATACCCTGGTTCTGCAACGCAGAAGGTACACGAGCGCTGGAAAATTCCTCCGCGATGATACGCGATTCCAGAATGTCCGGCTTGGCGCCATAGCCGCCATAGTCTTTCGGAATCGTCCGCGCCGCATAGCCGTGCTGGATCAACAGTTGCTGCCAGGAACAGGCTTCGGGAGACGGACGCCCGGCGGCGCCAAGGCCCCTCGGCGCCTGATCCTTGTGTTTTGCCAGGAACGCCCTGACCTCGTCCCGGAAAGCCTCGTATTTGGGGCCGTATGCCAGATCCATTCCAGATCTCCGATGCGTCGATGGCGATTGGCTCTACTTTTATTTCAGGCAGGCTTGAAACACGGAAGCTTGAATCCGTCGCCGATGTCCTTGAAGACAAGGGTCACAGGCATGTCGAGTTTCACCGCCTCCGGGTCGCAGTCAAGCAAGCGCGTCGCCATGCGGACGCCTTCGTCCAATTCCACGACCGCAGCTATATAGGGCACGTCGCGGGCGAAAGCCGGATGAAAGGGCTGGTAGGTCACCGTCCAGGAAAAAATGCGGCCGCGCCCGCCGCTCGGCCTCCACTCGTAATTCGGCGAGCTACATTTTGCGCACATGTAACGCGGCAGGAACCGCCATGTATCGCAATAGCTGCATTGTTGAAAACGCAGGACGCCGTCCTGGCAAAGCTTCCAGAATTCCGCGTCGACCGGATCGACGGTCGCGGGCTGAGGATATTTCGGTTGCTGAATTTCCATTCTTACCTCCTCAAAATCGCGAGGCTGCCATCGCCCAGATCACCCCATCCGGTCACGAGTCCGATTTCAGCATCCGGAATTTGCCGCTTGCCCGCATCTCCGCGCAATTGGCGTGTCGCCTCAAGTACATGATTGAGGCCCCACACATGCGCCTCGCTCAAAAGACCGCCATGCGTATTGAGCGGAAAATTGCCGCCGAGTTCGATCTGTCCATCCTTGACGAAATCGAGTGCGCCGCCCGGCTCGAAATAGCCC
>NZ_BTVP01000042.1:11998-24957 GCF_045863935.1 Parvibaculum sp.
CCCAGGGCTTCGAGTTGCAGTAGCACGACGTAGGTGAAGCAGTCATAGACCTGCAGAAAGTCCATGTCCTTCGGCGTCACACCGGCCATGGCGAAAGCGCGCGGCGCGGCATAGCTCAAACCGATCTTGAAGGGGTCCGGCCGCGACGGAATATCGTCGGCAGGATAAGGATGGCCCTCGGCCGCGCCGGAGATATAGACTGGCCTGTGAGGCAAGTCCTTCGCCCGCTCGGCGCTCGTCACCACGACGGCGCAGGCCCCATCCGTTTCGAGACAGCAATCGAATAAACGGAACGGGGAGGACACCATGCGCGACCGCATGTAGTCATCCATCGTCATCGGTTGGCCGCAGGTCAGGGCGCGGTCGTTGAGCTGGGCATGCTTGCGGCATGCCATCGCGATCCAACCCGTCGCCTCGGGGCTGACGTTGTAAAGTTTCGAGTGCCGCGTCGCGAGCCAGGCATACATCTGCACCGGCAACAGAACGCCATAGGGAAGATAGTAACCCCGGATGGTCGAAGTCAGCGTGTTCATATTCATCGGCCGGCTTGGCGGCACCCCCGCCTTGGGACGCAGCGCCGAATAGCCGTTCCAGCCGAGCGTGACCAGCACGTTGTCGCAGACGCCGGAGGCCACGGCCATGGCGGCATTCTGCAACGCCGTGGTCGGGCTCGCGCCTCCCATGTTGACCGTCGAGGCATATCGCAGCACATCGACGCCGAGGTTGGCGGCCAATTCCTCCGACGTTGTATAGACGGGCGGCGGAACCATGCCGTCAATGTCCCTGGGCTTCAGCCCCGCATCCGCGATGGCCCGCCTGGCGGCATCGAGCATCATGGCCACGGCCGTCTGGTCCGATCCCTTTACATAACTGGTCTCGCCAATCCCGACGATCGCGGCCTTGTCGCTGAAATTCTTCACGAATCTGCCCTCATCATCCTTGTTCCCCGCACGCGGCTTTTTCGATGAGCGGCCGCCGACCTTCCATTTGAAAAATATCCTGTGGACTGATCAAGTCACCGGAATGAGACATGAATGGACGGATTCCTGTCCCTCGATCTGGCGCGCCAGCGTCTTGATCGCCAGTTCAGCTTCCTCAAGCTCGAAATTATGAGTATGCATGAGTTCAAGAGGATATTTGCGGCGCTCGATCATCTCGATCGCCTTCTTGTATCCCGACGACGTAACGCCGATTGCGCCTTTGATGGTGATTTCCTTCATGACGATAAGGTCGGACACGAAGTCGGAGACAGGCTTAAATCCCTTGACGCCGGCAAGGACGACCGTTCCGCCCATACGTACACAATCCAGCGCATCACGAACCGGCTGAGTCGCGTAGGACGTGACTTCAACGATGACGTCCGCGCCCTTTCCGTTTGTCAGCGCCCGCACGCGATCGACAACATTTTCGTTCTGCACATCGATGATGTGATCGGCGCCAAGAGCGAGCGCCATCTGGAGCTTGTTTGAATCGGCCGCAAGTCCTGTGACTATGATCTTTCCCGCGCCGGCTTCACGCGCGGCAACGACGCTCGCGAGCCCGCGCTGTCCGGGCCCAAAAATCAAAACGGTATCGCCAACCTGCGTCTGCGGAATCTCCACCGCCCAGCGAAAGCCTGCGCCCAGCGGATTGAACATGACCGCCAGCTCCGCCGGAAGGTTCTTGTCCATCTTGTGAAGGATCGTGTTGGGCGCGAGATACATATATTGCGAATAGGCGCCCCAGAGACCCGGCGCCTCCGTGAGCGGAATATACGAGTAGATCTGGCGGCGGTCGCAGAGGTGATAATGCCCGCCGACACAGGTGTCGCAGCAATGGCATGACAGCATCGTCTCGATGGCGACCCGGTCGCCGACATCGACACCCCAGCGCCTGGCAGCCTTGTCGCCGATCGCCTCGATGATTCCGAGAGGTTCATGCCCCGGAATCACCGGCATCGGAGTCCGCAAGGCCCCTTCGTATTGTTCGTAATCGCTGCCGCAAATGCCGCAAGCTTCGATACGGAGGATAGCGCTGTCGTCGGCGATCTGGGGGATGGGCAAATCGCGGGCTTCGAGTTTGCGCGGAGCCGTCTGCACCATCGCCATCGATTTTTTTGGCAACATTTTTAGACTCCCCCGTTTCGTGTCGGCACCGACGATGCGTCGATAACACGTATATATTGTTTAATGCTTGTATGTGTTATACAGGCTCAAAAGCAAGATGCGAAGACCTAAACTTCCGGCTTCGCCAAATTTGGGGAGGATTAGAAATAATGGCTGACGAAATACCCAGGGTTCCCCTGCTGTCTGTGGCGGATGCGGCAGCCGCGGCAGCGAAAGCCGGCATATCGGAACAAATGGCGCCACTCAGCGTCTTCCGGGTTTTGCTCCGACATCCCGATGTGGCGCGCGAGCTTGCTTCGACGCTGACCACCCTGCTTTTCCAGGGCAACAAGCTCGATGCGAGACTGCGGGAACTCATCATCATGCGCATCGGCTGGAAAACGAAATCGCTCTATGAATGGACGCAGCATTGGCGGGTCGCCCGTATGCTGGACATTCCGGAAGCGGACCTGGTCGCGACGCGGGACTGGAAAAATGCCTCCTGCCTGTCCGACGCCGACCGCGCCATTCTCGCCGCGACCGACGAGACGCTCGACGGCGGCATGATTTCGGACGCCACCTGGGCCGCATGTGCGGCGCACCTGAAAACGGCCGAAGAACGTATCGAACTGGTTGTCGCCATCGGCAACTGGACGCTTTTCTCGCAACTGCTCAAGAGCCTGAAAATCCCGCTTGAGGATGGCGTCGTCGCCTGGCCACCGGATGGCAAGAAGCCTTGAGCGGAGGAGAAATAACAATTCAAGAGCAGGATCGGGACAATGAGCGGAAAAAAGGCGATTTCAAAGGATCTGGTCGGCATGACGTTTCCGGCCGTCGACGTGGAGTGGTCTGACAAGGACACGATACTCTATGCACTTGGCGTCGGCGCTCGTCCCGCCGACGGGCTTGATTTCATTTACGAAGGCCGGGGACCGAAGGTTTTGCCGACTTACGCCGTCATCCCCGGCGGGCGAGGGCTCGCCGGGCTGATGAGCGGCGTCGAGATGAAGTTGGAAATGCTGCTGCATGGCGAGCAATCCGTCGAGTTGCTGCGTCCCTTGCCCTCATCGGCCAAGATCAAGATAACGGGACGCGTTTCCGAGGTTTGGGACAAAGGCAAAGCGGCCGTCATCGGGGTTGAGAGCACGGGTTCCGACGAGAAAGGGCCCCTCTTCAAAACTCATGCGACGCTATTTGTGCGCGGTGCCGGCGGATTCGGCGGAGAGCGCGGGCCGTCAGGCGTCGACTCGGCACCGCCGGCCCGGACGCCTGACGCCGTCGTCGAGGACGAGACGCGCCCCGAGCAAGGGGCGATCTACCGCCTCTCGGGTGACCGCAATCCGATCCACATCGATCCGGATTTCGCCAAGTTGGGCGGCTTTGAAAAGCCCTTTGTTCACGGGCTTTGCACATATGGCTTCGTCGGCCGCGCGGTCCTGAGCGAGCTTTGCGGCAACGACCCCGCCCGCTTCAAATCTCTCAGCGGGCGCTTTGCCGCTCAGGTCCATTTCGGCGACACCATAATAACGAAAATGTGGAAAGCGGGCGACGGCATCGCTATCGTGCAGGCCGAAACCCAAAACGGCAACGTCGTCCTGTCTCAGGCTAGGGCGACATACAAGTCCTGACGGACGGGAATTGGTCAAAGTGAGAAAAATCTCAAACCACTTTGCTCATCTGCTTGAGCCGCTCGATCTGGGGTTTACGACACTCAGAAATCGCGTGTTGATGGGATCGATGCACACCGGCCTCGAAGAGATGCCGGACGGCTTCGAGCGGCAGGCCAGGTTCTTCGCAACACGGGCCAGAGGCGGCGTCGGAATTCTTGTCACCGGCGGCATTTCGCCGAACAGGGTGGGAAGGCTCGCGGAGCGCGCGTCGGTCATGACTGAAGACCTTGTTGAAGGTCATCGTGTGATTACGCGCGCCGTCCACGACGAAGGCGGGAAGATCGTTCTCCAGCTCCTGCATGCTGGCCGCTACGGCCGGCACGCAGAACTGGTGGCGCCCTCCGCAGTCAGATCCCGCATCAACCCGCTTGTGCCCCGCGCCCTGAGCGATGAGGAAATCCTTCAGACTATCGAGGATTTCGGCACCGCCGCGGCGCTCGCCCGCGAAGCCGGATACGACGGCGTTGAAATCATGGGTTCGGAGGGCTATTTTCTCAATCAGTTCACTGCGGCGCGTACAAATCAGCGTACAGACGACTGGGGCGGTTCGGCTGAGAACCGGCGACGCTTGCCGGTTGAGGTCGTGAGGCATGTCCGCAAGCATTGCGGCCTGGACTTCATTGTCGTCTACCGGATATCCGTCCTCGATCTCGTCGAGGGGGGAAATTCCTGGCCGGACGTCGCCGCCCTTGCAAAAGATGTCGGGGGGGCCGGAGCGAACATCCTCAACACCGGCATAGGCTGGCATGAATCGCGTGTGCCAACGATCGCTCATATGGTGCCACGCGGAGCTTTCACCTGGGCGATCAAGCGGCTCAAGGCGGAAGTCGCGATACCTGTGGTCGCTTCCAACCGGATCAATACGCCGGAGCAGGCGGAGCAACTGATTGCGGACGGACAGGCCGACATGGTTTCGCTCGCGCGTCCGCTATTGGCCGATCCCGATTTTGTCGCGAAAACGGCATCAGGCGCATCGTCGAACATCAATACTTGCATCGCCTGCAATCAGGCCTGCCTCGACAATGCCTTCACCGGACGGCTGACAACCTGCATGGTCAATCCTGCGGCATGCCGGGAAGTTGAATTCAAGATCGCGCCAGCAGCCAGAGGAAAGCATATCGCGGTCCTTGGCGCCGGCCCGGCGGGCCTTGCCTGCGCGGTGACGTCGGCCGAACGCGGCCACAAGGTGGCGCTATTCGAAGCCGACATCGAAATCGGCGGTCAGTTCAATCTGGCACGACGGATTCCCGGCAAGGAGGACTATGCCGAGACCATCCGTTATTTCAGGAACCGGCTCGACGAACTGGGTATCAAGGTTCGTTGCGGCCGGCCGGCTTCGCTCGCCGATCTGGAGAGCGGAGGATTTGACGAAATCGTCGTCGCAACCGGCGTTCGCCCACGCCGTCTCGACATTCCGGGTGCGGATCACCCGTCTGTCCTGACCTACATCGAAGCAATCACGAACCCCGCACACGTCGGCGCCGAGGTTGCCATTATCGGTGCCGGCGGCATCGGCTTCGACGTGGCGGCGCTCCTCTCGCACCCGCATGGCGCGCACGATCCGTCACAGCCCGACATCGAGAGATTTTCCTCCGAGTGGGGAATTGATTTGAGTTATACGCAACCGGGCGCATTGCTGGCCGCCAATCATCAATGGCCGTCCGTCCGCAAGGTTCATCTTCTCCAACGCAAGGCGCGCGACAGTTTCGGCGCTGGCCTGAGCAAGACGCGGGGATGGGCAAACTTCCTGGAGGTGATGTTCCGCGGCGTTACGATGACCGGCGATGTAACCTATCTGAAAATCGACGACGCCGGGCTCCACATCGAAGCAGGCGGCAAACCGCAGACGTTGAAAGTCGACACGATTGTCGTCTGTGCCGGGCAGGAATCGGCGGACGACGCGTTGTCGTTCGCACGGTCCCTGGGCAAACCCGTTCATGCAATCGGCGGCGTCGACAAGCCGCAGCAACTTGATGCGGTCAGGGCGATCGAGGACGGCACGCGCCTCGCGCTCTCTCTTTGAGGAAACAAATGAAAAAACGAGGGCGCGGCAAGAGACCATATGAAATCAGAGTTGTCGCATGAACACTAACATCCTCAAATCCGAACTACCCTCGGCGGCAACGGTAAAATCCGCGACCCGCGTTCTGGAAATTTTCGAGTATTTCGACGAAGTCAGACGCCCGGTGACGATTCAAGACGTGGCGCAAGCGCTGAGTTATCCTCATTCCAGCACCGCAGCTCTTTTGAAGAGCCTTGTCAGCCTCGGTTATCTGGAGCACGACGACCGGGGCAGGACTTTTTTTCCGAGCATCCGGATATCTCTGCTGGGAAACTGGGTGGAGGCCGAGGCGTTACCGATCCGGAATGTTCAGCGCCTTATGAGACGGCTTTCGGCCGATACGAAGTGCACGATCATCCTTGCTGCGCGTCTGGGAGACCATGCTCAATATATAAAGGTGATTCAAGGCACGTCGCCCATCCGCTTTCATGTCAAGCCAAGCACCAGGCGAATGCTCGCTTTTTCGACGATTGGCCGCGTTCTGCTCAGCGAACTTCCCTTGCTCGAAGCGAGACGTTTGATTCAGGACGCCCTTGCCGCCATGCCGGAGCGGCGGGCATCGACGCAGGAGATCGAAGACGAACTGCAAAGAATCAGAAAACGCGGCTTCGCGCTTTACAGCGATCTCGTGACTCCGGGGGCCACCATGCTGGCGATGCCCATTCCGACGGGTCCGTCCGGACGTCCGGTCGCCATCGGAATAGCCGCTCCCAAAGAGTATTTTCGCAGTCGCAAACAGACATTCACAGAGTTATTGAAAAACGCCATCGCCGAGCACATTTCACAAAACGGTCAAAGCCCTAAGGAGACCCTCGGCGACGTGGACCAGCTCGAAGGCGACGATGATATAGCGCCGTAATCATCCGAGCTTTGTATTCAGGAAGCCGGCCATCTCGTCGATCGCCGCCCGGCCTTCGCTCAAGACCGGCGCAAACCAGTGCCAGACATGAATCATGTTCGGCCAGACATGGAGATCGGCGGATACGCCGGCTTCTTTCAATCTATCGGCCAGTAAATGGCTATCCGAGAGCAAAACCTCCGAACTGCCGACCTGAATCAGGAATGGCGGCAATCCCTTGAGATCGGCGTATACTGGCGATGCTAGAGGCATCCTGCGCGGGGTTGAAGTACCCAGATAGGCCGCCGTCCATAGCTCAAGATCAGCATGGCGCACCATCGGGTCCACATTCGCCTTCGCGCCGTAAGATGCGCCTTTATTTTCAAGATTAGCCCAAGGCGAAATACAAACGGCTGCGGCCGGAAGTCTGAGACCGGCATCACGCGCCGCAAGAAGCGTGGCGACCGTCAGACCGCCGCCAGCCGAATCTCCCGCCACGGCGAGCTTCGCCGGATCGACACCCGTCTCGATTAACCAGCGATAAGAAGCAAGTGCATCATCGACCGCAGCCGGAAATGGATGCTCTGGCGACCGTCTGTAGTCGATCAGCAGAACCCGGCCATTCAGGGCAAGAGCTATATGCGCCGCAAGATGGCGATGCGAGTCGAGAGAACCAAGCGCATAGCCCCCTCCATGCAGATAGAGCAAAACCCGCTTGCCGGCGCCGGCAGCCGGTGCCAGCCATTCGCCGGGAACCCCGCCGGCGGAAACCGGCGTGACTGTCACGCCTTCGGGAAGACCGAATGCTTTTCCGGCCTCGTCATACGAGGTACGAAAATCCTCAAGAGAACGAGCCTCCTCGGTCACAAGGCCCGTAAGCAGCTGACGAACGACAGCAAGTTCCTCAAGACTCATTTTTGCACGCTCTCCTCAGGCCGCCGCGCCATGTCGCAACAGGCGGCCTGGCAAACGACCTTCGGCGCCCAACACGTCGACGCCATTGCGCCGGACCAATGTCCCGTTGACGACGACGGCCGAAATGCCCGAAGCATCGGAAATCAGCCGGTCTTCGCCAGCAGGCAGGTCGTAGACTCTGCGAAGGGAACTTGCGCCAACCGTTTCGGCGTCGAAGATCAGGACATCGGCGGGCATTCCCACAGCAAGGCGGCCGCGATCCTTGATGCCGAACACCTCGGCGGGCCGCGATGTCAGCATCCGCACCGCCTCCTCCAGCGTCAAGACGTGCTTTTCACGGACCCATCTCCCGAGAAGATGGGTGGAAAAACACGCATCGCAGAGTTGGCTCGCATGCGCGCCTGCGTCCGAGAGGCCAAGCACCGTGCAGGAATCGCGCAGCAACGTTGCCACCTCATCTTCGTCCGCGTTCGCGACAGGCAGACGGAACCGCGCTTGCAGATCGCTTTGAATCGAAATATCCAGCGCAAGATCGATCGAGTTGCATCCTAGTTCTGCGGCTACGTCGCTCACCAGCCGTTCCCCGAACTCCGGCCGATCCGGACAATGAGCAATGACCGCTTTGTCCCATGCATTGAGCATCGGGCCACGCATCGCGTCCCGGAATCCCGACCGGAAAGAGTTGTCGGCGTAAAGCCTCAGTTTTTCCGCGCGGTCGGCTTTGTTCACCGGCGCGAAGACCGGCATGCTCTGGAACAGAAACGGCTGTTCGAATCGAAATTCAAAATTGAGCGGCCTGCAGGTGACCTGCGGAAATACTGCGTAACCAGCCGATTGAAGTTCGTTTGAGCGTGCCAACTGCTCCGCTGCCGAGCCGACATTCAGCACACCGCCACCGCCCAGCAACGCCGTCCAACTGACATGGCGGCCGGAAACGCGGTTCAATTCCGCGAATTCGTCGAACGACAACTCCTTGCCGACGGTCGCCTGTATCACGCCTTCGCCCGCCTCGCCCAGCGCCGACGCGATCTCCCGTATCTCGCTGAACTCCGCCAGCCGGCTTGGAACCGGCCGCCCCTCATAGCCTACATGCGTCGGTGATTTCGAAGTCGCATAGCCGAGCGCGCCTGCCTCCAGTCCTTCACGCATGATACCCTTCATGCGCCTGACCTCGTCCGGTCGCGCCGCCCGTTCGGTGGATTCAGGTCCGAGGGCATAAAGGCGCAGCGGCGTATGCCCCAGAAGAACGGCCACATTGATCAACGTACCCTTCTTTTCCACGACATCGAGATATTCGGGAAACGTCTCGAACCCCCAATCGTCGCCGAGACCGGCCTCAAGCGCCTTGACGCTCATGCCCTCGACATTCTCGAGCGTCCGCAGAATAAGGCTGCGGTGCTCCTTGCGCGTCGGTGCGATGCCGAAACCGCAATTGCCCACCACGACCGTCGTCACACCGTGCCACGGCGAGATCGACAGATTCCTGTCCCAAAGAAGTTGCGCATCGTAATGCGTATGGATGTCAACGATGCCGGGAGCAACCACCTGCCCCCGGGCATCGATAGTCGTCTTCGCACCGGCGGGGGCGTGTCCCATGGCCACAATTTTGCCGTCGAGAATACCGACATCTCCGGCATAACCCGGAGAGCCGGTACCGTCCACGATGAATCCACCCACGATCTTCAGGTCGTAGTCCATGAAAACGCCCTTTCTATGAATCGCAAAACATCAAGCCAGTACGTCGGTACACGGAGCGTCAAATGGCAAGCTTGTAGAGCTCCGCGACGTTGTCGTGGCATATCCAGTTGCGTTCCTGCTCGCTCAGATCTTTCGTGTGCTCTTCGAGCATCGCTTGCGACCAGGGCCAGGTCGAATCCGAATGCGGGAAGTCGTTCGCCCACATCAGGCGGCGAACGTTGCACATATCCTTCATTCTGAAGGCAACCCAGTCGTCCTGGAACGTCACATAGATGTTGTCGCTGAAATATTCGCTCGGCATGCGCTTGAGCGGCGGCGCCTTCATCCAGTAGCGATGACGCTTGTAGGCGTGGTCCATGCGATACATGTAGTGCGGAACCCAGCCCGCATCGGCTTCGACGCAGACAACCTTGAGGTTGGGGAAGCGATCGAAGACGCCGCCGAATATGAAGGTACCCATCACGTCCTGGCAGCCGCGAATGATCGACAGGAAGCCGTTGATACGCGGTCCCCGGACCTGACCCGAAAGACTGTCCGATTTGCCGGTCAGGATGTGGAACGAGAGCGGCATGTCGCACTCGACAGCGGTCGCCCAGACCTTGTCGTATACAGCCGAATCATAGTCCTCGACGGCGGGGTTTCCGGGCATCATCACGCCCTTGAAGCCCATCTCCTTCGCATGCCTGATCTCCGCAACGCCATCTTCCGGCGACCGCATGGAAACCTGCGCAAGACCGTAAAGACGGTCAGGCGCCTCCGCGCAGTATTCCTGCAGCCAACGATTATAAGCGTCGAAGCAGGCTTTCTTGTAGTCGAAGTCGGGATGGTTGCAGATCACCATTCCGACCGTTGGATAGATGAATTCGGCCGCAACGCCGTCCTTCTCCTGGTCCGCGACGCGGAACTTGGCGTTCCAGCCGCTCTTCCATAGATCTTCGAAAGCGACGCCCTCTGTCGTGATCTCCGCCGGGTCCTTGCCGGCGGCGGCCACCAGCCCCATTGGAACCGGAGACCCCATGCCATCGACGATGAAAGCGTCGCCGACCTTGTCGATCCGCTTGATGCGCGGCGCGCGATCGCGGAATTTGGGATCAATGTAGTCAACATAGCAATGCGGAGGTTCGGTGATGTGCGAGTCCGCGGATATGGGCTTCTTGATCATTGGCTCTCCCCATGTCGCATCTGGCTTCGAGGCCGCGACTTCTAATTAGGCAATCCCTGATCATGAATCTTCGCTGGCCGCGCAGCCCGAGTCCAGATAAATTTATATCCATGCGACAAACAACACATATGTATTATCCGGAGGAGACGCGAACATGACGACGGAACCGGCCCTGCTCGAAAAAAGGGGGCATATCGCCTTGATCACTCTCAACCGCCCGGAAGCGCGCAATTCGTTCAGTCCGGAAATGCTGGTCAGGCTTGCCGGTCATTGGGAAGAGGTGCGCGACGATGTGAATATCCGCGTCGCTATCGTCACCGGCGCCGGAGACAAGGCGTTTTGCTCGGGCGCGGATCTCGGTCAACTCATCCCGCTCATAAATGGCGCACGCAAACCGCAAAACGAATGGGACCGGAAAATTCTGGATGACCCGAATATCTTGGCCAAGGGCTTGTTGCGCACATTCGATGTGACCAAGCCGGTCATCGCCGCGATCAACGGCTTTGCCGTCGCGGGCGGAATGGAGCTGGCGCAAGGAACTGACATGCGTATCGCCGCGGATACCGCAAAGCTCGGTGTGCAGGAAGTCAAATGGGCGATTTTTCCGGGCGGCGGCTCAACGGTGCGCCTTCCGCGCCAGATACCTTATGCAAAGGCGATGGAACTGCTGCTCACCGGCGATCTGATCAGCGCACAGGAAGCCTACGATCTGGGATTCCTGAATCGCGTCGTTCCCCAGAAGCAGGTGCTCGACGCGGCATTCGAACTCGCGGAGAAGATCGCCGCGAATGGGCCAATCGCCGTTCAGGCGATTCGTAAATCCGCCCGCGAATGCCTGGGACGCCCTGAGAACGAGGCGATGGGTATGGAGTCGCGTTTTGCAGCGCCCGTGTTCAAGACCGAGGATGCGCGCGAGGGGCCCAAGGCGTTCATGGAGAAGCGCAAGCCTAACTATATAGGCCGCTGAAACAAGAAACCGAAATCGCTACAACAGGGAGACGTTCCGATGCAGTTCGGCATTCAGATGGTTTTTCAGAATTTCGACAGAGCCAACTCCGGCGTAACCGACGGCCAGATATATGACGAGGAAATCCGTCTCGGGATTTTGGCGGAAGAACTCGGCTTCGACGCATTGTGGCCCGTCGAGCATCATTTCGAGGACTATTCGTTTTGTCCCGACAACACCCAGTTCCTGAGCTACATGGCCGCGCGCACCAAACGTATCAAGCTGGGCACCGGCGCCGTCATCCTTCCCTGGAATGTGCCCGTCCGGATCGCGGAAAAGGTTGTCCTGCTGGATCACCTTTGCCAAGGCCGAACACTCTTCGGGATGGGGCGCGGCCTGGCGCGCAAGGAATATGCCGGCATGGGCGTGAACATGGACGAAGCGCGCCAACGCTTCGATGAAGCAAGCCCGATGATCATCGACGCTCTCGAGACAGGTTTCATCGAAGGGAGCGGCCCCTTCTATCCGCAGAAGCGGATCGAAATCCGTCCCAATCCGCGCGGTTCCTTCAAGGGGCGCATCTATCAGGTCGCCATGTCGCCGGAATCCGTTCTTCAATGTGCGAAGGCGGGCGCGCGGATGGTGATCTTCGCTCAAAAGCCATGGGAGGCCCAGGCCGAGGCCGTCAAGGAATACAAGGCTGCGTACAAGACGCAGCACGGCAACGACGCACCGCCGATCATGATATGCGACTTCACCTATTGCGACACCGATCCGGCTCGCGCCAGGGAGCTGGGACAGAAATATGTGACCAACTATCTGCTTTCGGTACTCGATCACTATGAACTGGGCGGCGAGCATTTTAAAGACGCCAAGGGCTACGAGTCCTACGCTCAGGCCGTCGGCGCCATTCGCGCGCTCGGCAAGGAGGGAATGGCCAAAACCTATCTTGATGTCACGGCCTGGGGGACGCCCCAGGAAATCGTCGAGAAGTTCGAATATCGCAAATCGCTTCTAGGCGAATTCGATATCAATCCCTGCTTCCTTTTCGGTGGCATGAGCTATGAGGAGGCAGCCGAAAGCATGCGTTCGTTCGCCAAGCACGTCATACCTGTCCTGAAAAAGAACAGCAAACGCAAGGTGGCTTGACGTAATCGTTTCCCGAGGTCGCCCCCCGTCTCGGGGAATTGATGGACTTGCGTGTTGGTCTCGCTATGACGCCATTGCGGCGGACATAACGGTTGGGCTGGCACCGCAATTCCCAATGCCGTGAGACAACCTCGTCCGTCGACGAACGGATTGCCTCCGCTGCATCCGTGCACATCTCCAGATCGTCGCGTCGAGCGCGGCCGCAAGGTCTTGCTCCCTTCCCCGAGAGATTTCGGCCATGCCGGAATGGATGTCGGGCACGTCGGGCTGACTTCCTTCATTCGCGCGATCGGCCTTCTGGCGCTTCAGCTTGTCCATCCATGCCTTCATCGCTGGCTTATCCATGCTCTCAAAGGCGGCCATAACGCCAGCAATGCCGCTGACCTGCGCCCCAAGTTTCATCCAGTCGGAAGTAGAGTCTCATGACCATTTGAG
>NZ_BTVP01000043.1:0-24422 GCF_045863935.1 Parvibaculum sp.
CACAATTACCGCCAAAGGCCAGACGACCGTTCCCAAAAGCGTCCGGCAGGCTTTGGGCGTGGACTACGGCGGACGCATCACCTTCGTTGTGGACGATCAGCGCCGGGTCTATGTCGAGAGGGTCGCGGAAGAGGCAAGCGATCCGGTCGTGGATCGCTTCCTCGAATTTCTGGCGCAGGACATGAGCAAGCACCCCGGCACATCCGTCGCTGCGCTGCCCGCCAGCCTGCGCGATCGCATGGCCGCGCTTGTCGGGGACATGGACGTCGACCTTGATGCCGGGATTGATGGGGATGTCGCGCTCTAGCCATGATTACGATCAATGGCTGGACCATTCTGGCGCATCCCCTCTTCCTCGATCAGTTGGAAAAGCTGACCGGCTCTGTTGAGGCGTTGAAGGCAAAGAAGCCCGACGAATATCAAAGGAACGCGAGCACGAAGCTCTTGGCAGCATTGAACAAGCTGGTGTTCCAGGTAATCCCGGCCGATCCGGCTGCGACCGTCTATCGGCAAGGCTCGACGCTCGGCGAGGCACACAAGCACTGGTTTCGGGCAAAATTCGGCAATGGTCGTTTCCGCCTATTTTTCCGCTATGACTCGACCGCGAAAATCATCATCTTCGCCTGGGTGAATGATGAAACGACTTTGCGCACCTATGGCGCGAAGACCGATGCCTGCAAGGTTTTCAAAGGGATGCTGGAGGACGGCAACCCGCCCGACGATTGGGCCGCGCTTCGTAAAATCGCGTCCGATCAGGCAGCCGTTGACCGGTTTAAAAAAGCCTCGTCCCAGAAGCCATAATACATGCTGTCGAATGCCGCAGGACTGGGCGTTGCCCTTCGGGCCGGGCTTTTGGCCACGTCGATGGCGCATTTTCGTCATTCGGCTTCAGTCTCGTACCGCAAGAACGGCGGCAGACACTTAGCGGGACGCTCCATCCGGTTCGGGGGCCAGTCTCACGTGACCGGTCGTAATCGTCACGGCGGCACTATGATGAGGATGGGCTTTCCGTCCTCTTCTACGGAGGGGCGGTGCGCGCGAGACGAGGAAAAGCCGGCGTCCGGTCCGCCGCCTTTCGGCAACGGACCCCGTAGTTCGATATATGAGCGGGATAGCAGGCTTAGAGGTATCGGAGGCGATGGATGGAACGAGGTTTATCCCGTTGTCCCATCTCTCTACTGCAGGTAGTGGGACTTGATCAGATTTTCCGGGCCAAGCTTGCAGTTCCAAAGTCTGGTTCGCTTAGCTCTGCAAACGAAATGCACCGCCTCGCCTGAGAAACGCGTCGCGCTCGGGTATTTCTACGGATATGGCGAGCGCGTCGGCAACGAGCGCGATCTGATGGGCGATCATGTCGCCGAGGATCTTCATCTGACCACCCTGGAACGTATCGACATTGCCGGCAATGGCGGTCAGAGTATCCCGAACGCTGTTCAGGACTTCTTCTTCGGCGGATTTGCCGCGGGATCTTATGCCTACCGCCCGCACAAACTCGAAGAATGCGTCTCGCGTAAGTGCCTCCATCTGGCCGGCGGCGCCGACATGCAGGGAGAAGTCGTGATTGGCGCTTCGATCCAGAAGCACGGGCACGACGTCATAAAGCGGCGCGAGCTCGGGCGTGCTTCCACGATAAATGAGAGCGTGGTTCTTGGCATGGTTGTCGGTGTTCCCGACAGCAAGATTCAGAACCGTCATTTGAAGAAAGAGCCGGCGGGCTCTCGCCGGCAGGCGCGTTTGTCCGAGCAGTTTGCCAACAGCGGCAGCATTGAAAATACGTTCGCCTTTTCCGTATCGCTCGTATTTCAGGCCCTTCGGCAGACCCATTGCCTGGCAAAAATCTTCTTGATGAATTCGACTCACGACGCCATTCGTCACGTTACGGTCAAACCGTGTAATGAGAAGGCCGCGCGCATCGTCGATTTCCAGCGGCTCTACTTGAGCAACCTGGTCCGCATAAATCTTCTCCGCAAGGGACATCAGCCGATACTCATAATCGACGAGTACCTCTTCGCCGCGGCGAGGGACCTTCAGAATATGCGTGGTTGGCACGCCGCTTTCACGCGACGGAAGCGCAAAGCTGCCATCGGGGAGCCTGGCAAGCGCAATTTTTCCCTGAACACCCGCCAGCGGCGACGGGTCTTTGGTATCGGGCGGCAAGCGCCGTTCATCGCGCAGCGAGCGCATGATGCCGGCGAGATCCTTTGCGTTCAGAATTTCGTAGTCCCTATCGAGCCTCCCCGGCTTCTTGCCGGGGCCCTCGCCGGCGGGCACGCATGAGATCGCTCCGGGACAGTCCCGTCCGAGATAATAAAGAAGTCCGGCGATATCGGAACGATTGATGTCGTGCTTGGCCATCACCGCTTCGAGTGAGGAATTCTCTTGAAGTAGGTTGTCGAAAAACGCGCGGGCCTCGTTATCTCTGAAAATCTCGCGCTCGAGGGGTAAGGCGAGCGAGAGCGGGCATTTCGCTCCGGAGCCGTAGCGAAATGCGAGCGCGCCTTGTTCGTCGCCGGAGAGGCGTCCGACCGGCTCATCCTCGCCCTCGAAGAAGACATCAATCTCTCGTGTCATGTTCTGGGCTCCAGCCGCACATCGAGACCGAGCTCTACGGCAGCTGCCAATGCCATTTCGATCGAGACCCCGCGCTCACCGTTCTCGAGAGCCGAGATCAAGCGGCGAGATGCGCCGGTGGCTGAGGCGAGCTCAGCCTGAGTAAGCTTCCCGGCCTTGCGACGCCGCCGAATCTCGGCGCCGAATTCCTTAGGCGATGTCACAAAAACTGGAATAGCCATTGTCGTTGCCATGAAATGAGACGAATACGGCTCATATAACAGATGCAGGTCGAAAATCAAGGAAAATGAGACGAATACGGCTCAAAATTATCTGCTAGGCCATGAAACCGTTAATTGAGGCGAATATGGCTCAAAATTTGAGCCAAAGCTTGCCGTTAGCCTCAACTTGTCCGTTATCAGCTGGTCAATTCAATATATTGATTGGCTGGGACAACGGGATAAGCCTTGATGGAACTAAACATTCGTCAGGCCAGTCTCTATGGGAGTGTTGGCCAAACACCGTTGCCGTTGGCTCGCGGCGACTAAATCTGGGTTATTGGGATTGTCGGCGGGGGGAGGGGCAGAACGTCCGCTTTGCGCCAGGAGTGGACTCAGTCACACCTCCTGAAGCAGTAAATGCAGCCTAACAGGCATCCACCTGCAGGGGCCCCGTTATTGTGAGACAATGATTTCCTCGAACGCGCGGTTGCTGATTTTTGCTTTTCAAAAGCGGATGGAAACTTTCGCCTTCAGCCCATGGTCGCGGCTGTCGGAGGCGAATTCACCGCGATAGGAAAACTCGAGCGTCGTTTCCTCGGCGATGAGAAGTTCGACCCCGCCGCCGATGGAGGCGACGTCCTCGGAGAGGGGTGTGCCGCGAACCGAAAAGGTGGTAGCGGGCGAGCTTGCGAAAGAGGCGCGGGAAAGGGGCTCGACATCGCCGAAAACGTGACGCCAGGAGGCTGAGCCGAAAAGGGTGAGGGAGCCCGCCTCGCGCGCGGCGCGCAGACCGAGCTCAGAGATGCCGGTGGTGTTGCTGGAGGAGGCGATGGAAAGCGCCGACGGCCCGCCCGTCTCGGTGAAGGCTTCCGTCTCGACATGAACGACGGCGAGGCCCGCGAAAGGCGTCAGGGTGACGGGACCCGCTGCGAGATCGACGGAAGCCTCACCCGATGCCTGGAAGGTGTGGGCGCCGTAGTCCGCCGAGAGATCGTCGATGACGCCGCCGACGACGACACGGCGGCGGCTTTCGGCCATCTGGTAGCTGTAACCGAGGACGCCCTTCAGGTCCATGGGACCGAGTTCGGTTCCCGCATAGCCCGCGACATGGAAGTTGTCGCTTTCGCCCGAGGAGGCGCGCCCCGAGACGTCAAAGGTGGCATGGCTGTAGCCGAGCGCGATACCGATGCGGCTTGCCTCGCCGATCTCGCGATCAACGCCGCCGAGGAAGCCGGTCGAATTGCGCTCGATGCCCGCCGCCGACACCGACCCGTCCGTCTCGCCCCAGCCGCGGACGAGTTCTCCCCATACCGTATAGCCATGCGGCGTCTCGTCGCCCGCCGCCGGCACATAGCCTTCCGCCGCCGCGAAGCCGCGCGGCGCGCCGAAGCGCGAGAAGAGACGGGAGAAGATCGTCCGCCGGACGATCCCGGCGGAGCTGGAAAAGACGCCGGTCGAGCTTGCATGCGCCTCGCCCGAGAGCGCGTCGAAGGCCGCTTGCGCCTCTTCCTCCGACATGCCGATGATCTCGTCATAGAGGGGGTTACCGGCGCCGAGCGCCTCGGCCGCGGCCGCGACGCCCTGCTGGTTCGGCGTCGACGCCACATCCTCGAAGGCCGCCATCTGCGTGAGGGTGAGGAAGACGTTGGTGGCGTCGTAGGAGACTTCCGGCATGAGGAAGGCGAAGCCCGCCGTGACGCCGTCGAAGACGCCGCTGATGCCGCCATCGGCGGTGAGGATCCGGTAGGTGGTGGAGGGCGCATAGGTGATGCCGTCATCCGTGCCGTTCGCCGGCGCGACCTCGACGACCGCGCCGCTCGCGATCGTCGCCGCGCCCGTCACATGGACGAAATCGGCATTGACGCCCGCGGCGTCGCCGCCGTCATTCACCTCGACCGCGAGGACAGAACCGGCAGAGAAGGCGAGATCGCCCGCGACGGTGAGCGTGCCGATCGAATTGCCCGCCGCGAGCGTCGCGCCGCCGCCGAGCGTGGTGCTGCCGACCGTGCCCGAACCGCCGAGGAAGCCGCCCGAGACGAGAAGGCCGCCCCCGAAGGTGCCGTCGACGACGAGGCTGCCCGACAGCACCTCCAGGCCGCCCGTGAAGGCGCCGCTGATGCCGGAGAGGACGAGGCTCCCCGCGCCGGACTTCACGATGTCGCCGTTGCCGGACAGGACGCCCGCATAGGTGCCGTCCGCCGACTGGTCGAAGAGGAGGCTCGCATTGTTGACGATGTCACCCTGAAGGCTCGACGTGTTGCCCGCGAGCGTACCGCCGGAAACCGTGGTGCCGCCGGTGTAGCCGTTCGCGCCGGTGAGCGTGAGCGTGCCCGCGCCGGTCTTCTCGAGGCTGCCGGTGCCCGAGACCGCGCCCGCATAGGTGCCGTCGCCCGCCTGCGCGAAGACAAGCGCCGCGTCGTTGACGATGTCGCCGGTGAGGCTCGACGTGCTGCCTTCGAGCGTGCCGTGCCGGATCGTCGTACCGCCTGACCAGCTATTCGCGCCGGTCAGGGTCAGAACGCCGGAACCGGACTTCACGAGACTGCCCGTGCCAGATATGACGCCGCCGAACGTGCCGTCGAATGCCTGCGTGAAGGCGAGCGTGGCATTGTTCACGATATCGCCGACGAGGCTCGACGTGCTGCCTTCGAGCGTACCACCGGAAATCGTCGTGCCGCCGGTGTAGCTGTTCGCGCCGGTCAGCGTCAGTTCTCCCGTTCCCGTCTTTTCGAGACCGCCCGTTCCTTCGATCGCGCCCGCGAAGTTCGTGAACGTGTTGCCGCTGCCGACGGTAAGCGTCGCGCCGCCGAGATCGATCGTGCCGCCGGTGCCCGACAACTCGGACATGGAAAGATCGAAATCGTTGAGGTCGAGCGTGCCGCCATCGACCGTATAGGCGCTGCCGTCGACGAAGGCCGACGCGGCGCCCGCGCGCAGCGTGCCGCCCGAAACCGTCGTGCCGCCAGTGTAGCTGTTCGCGCCGGCGAGGGTGAAGGAACCCAGGCCCGTCTTTTCGAGGCTGCCGATACCTGAGATCACGCCCGCAAAATTCGCGTCCGTGTTGCCGCTGCCGACCGCGAGCGCCGCGCTGCCGAGATCGACGGCACCGCCGATGCCGGAGAGCTCGGACATGGAAAGGTCGAAATCGTTGAGGTCGAGCGTGCCACCATTCACTTCGTAGCCGCCGGAGGTGAATGCGCCGACGCGGCCCGCGCGGAGCGTGCCGCCCGAAACGGTGGTGCCGCCGGTATAGGTGTTCTCGCCGGTCAGGATGGTGGTGCCGGAAAGATGAAGCACTTCGCCGGCGCCGGAAACATCGCTGGAGAAGGCATGGTCATCGTCGAGATGATTGAAGACAATCTGACCGGTACCCGCACCAAATTGCAGGCTGGCGGCATTCAGTGTGCCGGCCGCGACGGCGGCATCGCCTTCCGCCGCACCGATATTGAGGGTGCCGGTGGCGCCGGAATGATGCGCGACACGGACTGTGCCGCTGCCGGCCCCTACATTGACAGCGGCTTCGCCGGCAACGGTCAGGACACCAATCGCGCCATTGTACTCGCCGCCAACATAGAGGATGCCGGAATTGTCGAGTTTCGATCCTGTGCCGGTGACAGTCATGGCGCCCTCACCATTCGTGCCTGCGCCGATATAGCCTGTGCTTGTATTCGTCACGGCGCCACCTTCAGACACGATCAGGCGCCCGACGCCCTCATCGCCAATCCGAAGCAAGCTGGTGCTGTTGACCTGCGATCCGGTTCCGGTGACACGGATCGCTCCGTCCGAACCCGAAAGATGCCCGGCAATGACAACATCGGCCGTCACAACGCCGCCATTTTCGACGTTCAGTGTTCCCTCACCGAGCTCTCCGACAAGCACACTGCTGTCGGTGTCGAGCGAGGCTCCCGCACCAGTCACCGTGACTTCACCCACCGTATGGGCCAGATCTCCGATGATGACGTCGTCGGACGACTCCACAGAGCCGCCGTCGAGAGCAAGCGTCCCCTCACGTATGGTGGTGAGGCCCGTATAGGTGCTCCCGCCCGTGAGGGTGAGCATACCGGAGCCGAGCTTCAGGAGGCTTCCCGCGCCCGAGATGATGCCGCCGAAGACCCCGTCGCTGTCCTGATCGACTTCGAGTTCGGCGCTGCCGAGATCGACGGTACCGCTTGCACCGGAAAGTCCGGAGGCGGAAAGATCGAAGTCATTGAGGTCGAGGGTACCGCCGTTCAAGATGTAGGTGCCGGAGACGAGAGCGTCGGCACTGCCGGCACGCAGCGTGCCGCCGGAAACAGTGGTGGTGCCTGTGTAGGTGTTCGCGCCGGTGAGCGAGAGGATGCCCGCGCCGGACTTCACGATACCGAAGCTGCCGCCCGTCTCGCCGATATTGCCGGACTGGGTGGCGGAGCCGGTGGTGACGTTGAGGGTCGCCTGCGCCCGCAAGTCGATGTCGTTCGACAGGTCGATGCCGTCATCATAGTCGAGGGTGCCGCCGGTGACGGTGAGTGCGCCGGTGCCAATGGCATCGTCGTCTTCGAGGCGGAGCGTACCCTCGCCGAGCGTTGTGCCGCCGGAATAGGTGTTCGCGCCGGTCAGCGAGAGGATGCCGGAACCGAGCTTCACCAGACTGCCCGCACCCGCGATGAGGCCATCGAAAACGGAGTCGCCGTCCTGGTCGACTTCGAGTTCGGCGGTCCCCAGATCGACCGTGCCGCCGGTGCCCGAAAGTTCAGTTGCAGTGAGATCGAAATCGTTGAGATCGAGCGTACCGCCATTGACCGTGTAGGCGGCGTTGGAGGAAAGAGCACCCGCCGCGCCCGCGCGCAGAATACCGCCTTCGACCAGGGTGCTTCCCGACCAGCTATTCGATCCGGAGAGGATGGTGGTGCCCGCGAGCTGGTGCACGTCGCCATTACCCGAGATGGACGGAGCGAAGGTGTAATCCGTTTCCGTATGATTGAAGACGAGCGTACCATCGCCATTGCCCAGGGAGATGTTACCCGCTTCGACGCTACCCGCAGCCGCAGCGGCATCTCCTTCCGCCGCGCCGATATTGAGGAAGGCAGTCGAATTCGCCGCATTACCGACGACGACCGTACCGCTGCCGCCATTGACGCGAAGCACGCCGGAGTCCGACAAGGTGACCGAACCATAGGCGGTATCGTTGACGGACTCGCCCGCGATCCGCAGGGAGCTTCCCGAGACGGACCAGAGCGAATTCTCGCCCGTGACGGTGGCATAACCGCTGGAGCCGCTGGCCCGTCCGACATAAGTCGATGAACCGCTATTGACGGTGCCGCCATTCTCGATGGTGAGGTGGCCGGTGGAGCCGTAGTCGCCGAGCATGAAGATATTGGAGGCTGTGAACGTGCCCGTGCCGCTCACCGTCATGGTGCCGGTGCCGCCATTGGCGCCGAGATAGAAACAGCAGCCCGCCGTGAGGCTGCCTCCGTCACCAACGCTTATCGCGCCGCTGCTGCCGTTGCCGTAGCCGACCCATGTCCAGTTCTCGCCGGAGGCCGCCTGCGAGACGGTGGCTGTTTCGGGGCCGGTGATATAGGCATCATTGCCGGTGTTGGAGGGAACGCCGTTCGACCAGTTGGCTGCGTTGTGCCAGTCGCCATCGACGGCGCCCGTCCATGAGGTGTCCGCGCGGGCGGGGGCTGGAAGCAGCGCTAGGCTCGCGCCCGCGAGGAGGGCGGCGATGCCGACGCCGGAGAGAAGACGCCGTGTCAGGTTGCGCCGGAGGATAGCAAGTGGCACAGCCTTGCGCCGCAGACGCATGAAGCGCCAAGTGGTTACACGCATGGTGCGCCGCCCTGTCGCTACCCGATTTCCGCTTGCCACGCCCATGATCGGTCCCCACAGCCCGTCATTGAAGAAAATCACGGGCATAATCAGCGGCGGGCGGGCTGGACGACAGATGTACAGGTGTACAGGTGCCATTAACCACGGCCATGGATAGACTCGCCTCCATGGCGGCATAAGGGGACGGGAAGCTTGAGCGCAGAACGCATCATCGTGGCCGACGACCATCCGGTTTTCCGGATGGGGATGCGCCATATCCTGGCGCGTGTTTCGCCTGGAGCCGCGATCGAGGAGGCAGGCACGTTCGAGGAAGTGCTGACACTGGCGGAGAGCGGCGCGGCGCCGGGCATGTTCGTGCTCGACCTCATTTTTCCGGGGTTTGCCGCAGAGACCTCCATCGCGGCGCTGAGGCGGCGCTTCCCGCGCGCGACACTCGCCATCGTCTCGATGGCGGATGACAGCGAAACCATCGACGTGGTGATGGCGGCGGGCGCGGACGGTTTTGTCGGCAAGGCGGTACCGCCGGACGAGATCGCGGAGGCGATCGGCGCGATCCATGACGGCGAGATCGTGGTGAAGTCCGCGGCTGCGCATCTACCGACGCCCGGCGGCGCAAGGACGGGCGCGGGCGAAAGCGACGTGCAGCTTTCGCCGCGCCAGCGCGAAGTGCTGAAGCTCGTCGCAGCGGGTATGACCAACAAGGAGATCGGGCGCGAACTCGGCATCTCGCCTGTGACAGCGCGGATGCATGTATCGGCGCTGCTTCGGACACTCGGTGTCGCCAGCCGCTCGGCGGCGGCGGGCGTGGCGATGAAACTGCTTTAGCCCGTCAGGACGCCGCGGTCTCGTCCTCCAGCGCTTCATCACCAAGCGCGAAGCCGGTCAGGAGCGCGCGAAGCTCCGCCGGGTGCGCCGGCTTGCGCAGGAGGGGGATGCCGGAGCCAGCAAGACGCTTCAGCGTTTCCGGCTCGGAGCGGCCGGTGAGAATGGCGGCCGGCACTTCCCACCCCTCCATCTCGCGCAGCCGGGCTATGACATCGAGCCCGTCGAGATCGCCGCCGAGATCGAAGTCGCTGACGATGGCGTCGCAGCCGCAGGCCGCCTCCGGCAGACCGGTGAATTCCGCCACTTCGCAGCCCCATCGCTTCAGCAGCGTCGCCGTCGCCGCCAGCACTTCCGCATCGTCATCGACGACGCAGACGCGAAGCCCAGTCAGGGGATGCTGGCGATGAGCGCGCGGCACGGTGGCGGCGCCGGGTTCCGACAAGGGGAGGCCCGAGATGCGCAACGTGGTGCCCCGGCCCGCGGCGGATGCGATTTCCACCTCAAGACCGAGAAGCCCCGCGAGACGGCGGACGATGGCGAGGCCGAGGCCGAGGCCATCCGGCTTGGGCGCGTCCCCGCCTTCGGCGCGATAGAACTCGTCGAAGATGTGGCGGAGATCCTGCTCGGCGATTCCGGGACCGTCATCTGAAATCTCCAGCACGGCGCGGCCTCCCTCGCGGCGGACGACGATCCGCACATTCGATCCGGGCGCATATTTCAGCGCGTTGGAGACGATGTTCTGGATCATGGTGGAGAAGAGGGCGGGATCGGTATTCACCCAGATATCCCTGGTTTCCATTTCGATCGTGCCGCCGCCGTCGCGCGCGGCGTCGGCGTTCTGCCGGATGATGCCGCGCAGAAACTCCTCAAGCGCGAATCGTTCGGGCTGGGGCTCGACGCCGCCGACATCGAGACGCGAAATGTCGAGTAGTGACCCGAGAAGACGGCTCACCGAGCGCGCGGCATCGTCGATGCTCCTCACATGCTGGCGCGCCTCGGTCTCGAGATCGAGATCGCGCAGGCAGGCGGTGAAGAGGCCTATGGCGTGAATGGGCTGGCGCAGGTCGTGGCTGGCATGAGCGAGAAAACGCGACTTGGATAGATTGGCTTCCACCGCCTCGTGCCGCGCCTCTTCCAGCTCCGCGGCCATTTCGGTGATCTCCGCGAGCTTCGCATCGAGTGAGCGGGTGAGATCGACATTGGTGCGCATGAAGCGGAGCATGCGGACGGTGAGGATCGAGAGCACGCCCGCATAGAGCATGATCATGCCGAAGATCGTGGCGCCGAAAAAACCCGGGTCGTGAAAGATGTGCGCGAGGCCGAGCAGCGGTACCGAAGTCCAGAGGCTGACGAAGCAGGAGCGCGGCAGCACATGCTGCGAGGAAACCGCACCGAGCGCGGTGCCGCCGAGCGCCAGCGAATAGACGAGCAGATGGTGGAAATCGCCGGTGGCCGCACCGAAAGCGCCGAGCCCCCAGGTGATGCCGACAAGTGTGGTGAGCCCGGTATGGGCGAGGCCATAGGGATGGGCTTCGCCCTCATCCGCCGGGCGGCGATGCGTGTAGTACCAGGCAAGCGCCGCGAGGCCCCCGGAGAAGGCGCACATGGCGGCGTACCAGACGAAAGGCCAGACCTCGCCCGGCCAGACATAGACGAGCAGCGCCATCACCGCGGTGACGACGCCGATATGGACGAGCCAAGCCTGGAAACTCAGATCGAAAAGATAGTCTAGCTGCCATTTCTCGGCGTGGCTCGCGGCGCGAAACCGCTCCATGATCATGCGCCCCCCTTTTCGTCGCGCGACCGTTATCCCAGCCCGCGCGACAGCGGCATGTCAACCACGACGGAATAGGTCCAAGCTCTGCGCGCAGGCGTCTGCGGGATCGTAGCCATGGCCGCCGGGCCGCGCCGCCGCCTCGCCTGCCGCGAGGGAGAGAAGGATAACGAAGGCAAAACCGGCGGCGCGAGCGCGCATCTACTCCTCCCTCAGTTCGAGCCAGGCAAGTGCTTCTTCCTTGAAGAGTGCTTTCGGGTCGTAGCTCTCCGCCTCGATAACCGTCACCATGATGGGGCTCGACCGGTTCTCCCACCAGCCGCGCGACACGCTTTTCGTCCAGTTAGACCAGTCATCGTCGCTGCAATCGTCCGGGCGGGAGAGGGTGATCTTCAGCCCCGCCTCGTCGCCCGGTGCGATTGCCTTGGCGAAACGCAGGGGCATCGGCTTGCCGGCGCAGCTGCCGTTCACCGTGAATGTCACTTCGCGGATCAGCAGGTCGCCCGCATTGCTCATCACGAAAAGAATTTCCGTGCGGTCCTTGTCGACATTCGTCGCCTCGACGACCCGCACCGCCGTCGCCTTTTCGTCGACGCCGCCAAGCGTGTCGAGAAAAGACTTGCCGAGCGGCGTTTCCTCCAGCGCCAGATAGGCGTCGATCGACGCGTCGGCGGCGGGCCGGGCAAGGGGCCCCGCCACGTAGGAGAGATAATAGGCCACCGGCCTTTCCATCGGCAGATAGGCGAAGAGGAAAGCGCCCGAGGCGATGACAAGCGCGTTCATGACCCATGAACGCCGCTGGCGGCGCAGCGTATGGAAAAGCTTGAGCCCCAGCGCGAAAGCCGCGCCCGCGAGCAGCGCGAAGAGAAGCGCGGGCGGCGGCGCCACCATCGCGTGCAGCACGGTCGCGACGAAGGCGGTCGCAACGAGCGTGAAGACCAGGCTGCCGCCATTGCTGAAGAACCACCCCGCCAGCGCCGCCACGAACAGGCCGCCCGCAAAGGCCACCGGCGGCAGCACATCGAAGGCGAGGAAGCCATAGGCCGCGAATACGAGAAGAAAGAAGAGGCCGGCCGCGACCTGCCACCACTGGATCGGATTGTCATCCACCTCGTAGAGCTCGGTCGTGCGTCGCGCCGCCGGAAAATCTTTTTCATGGCGATGCCAGAAATAGCCGGCCAGCGCGGCAAGTCCGAAAAAGACCGCAGTGCCGATGGCGAGCGGCACGGTCTCGGCGCGGTCCATGTTGGGGCCGATATAGTTTGCGAGGCCACCCGCCAGCGTGGCCAGAACCGTCAGCCCCGCAACGATGCCGAACCAGAAGCAGCCGGCCTCCGACCTCCACTGCCGCGGCGTCGCCCATGCGGCGAGACTGCGGCCGGTAAGAAACCTGACGCCCAGCATCAGCGCCGCTGCAAGAACATGTGCAGCTCCGGCAATCGCCCCGAAGTTCGGTGCGATGCCTTCATGTCCGATCAGCGCCGCAACCGCCGCCACCGGTGCGGTGAGCACCGTCGCCAGCAGGAGCCAGAAGAAGAAAACCGCCGTCCAGCCGGGCGCTGTCTCGTCTTCCCCTTGCCGGCGCAGGCGCTCCCGAAAGGAGAGTGTGACCTGCGGCTTCGCCGTTGCGGGTGCAGCCTCCGCCTTCGGTGCAGCGGCGGCGGGAGCGGGCGTGTTCGGCGCCGCAGGCTTTGCTTCTTTCTGCTTCGCCGTTCGGAAAGCGTTTTGATATTCGATCAGTTCCGCATCCAGGATCACGTCCTCGATGCCGGTTGCGGCGTCATGCTCCATCTTCCGCCAGGTCGCATAGCCCGGAAAGTGATGCGAGAGATCGTCGTACACCGCAACGAGATCGTCCTGCGTCGCAGCCGAGGGGGCGAGGTGATCGTGCCAGGGGGCGAAGAAGGCGGCATAGGCCCCGCCCGGAATCTCCGTGTCGAAGCCTTCGAGCCAGGCTTTCATGTGCAGCGGCAGAAGATGTGTCAGCTCGTAGTCGAGCATGGCGAGCGTCAGCAGGCGAAGCTGCTTCGAAACTGCCTCCTCCGCCACGCCACGCTTGCGCATCGACGCGCCGACATCGGCCAGCAGCTTCTCGCGCAGCTCATGAAGATTGCGCCAGTCCGTTTCGCTCCAGTTCAACGCTTCCGGATTGAGTTTTTCATAGCGTGGGGCGATGCGTGCGACATGGTTCAACGCTGCGGAGTAGTCGGCGGATGTGATCTGCATGCTGGCGCCGCTCATGGTGCGCAGATCCGTTCGCCATTTACCTCACAGGGATATTTGAACACATACCCAGATGGTTTATAGGACGTGCCGGAGCTACTACTGATGTAGTTTCCACCCGTATCGGCATAAGCATTGGCGTTGTATCCGCCATAGGTCTGCTGCACCATTTGGTTGATGCTCGCGGTAATGCCGTTCCAGCCGCCGTCGCTTTCGCCATAGGGACGATGGACATCCCGGTAGCGCGCCCGCGCTTTCGCCTCGCGCCGCGCGCGCTCCTCGTCGCGGCGTTCGGCTTCCCGGGCCGCCTCGCGTTCTTCCTCGGCGCGTTTTTCCGCGCGGCGCTCTGCCTCGCGGCGCTCTTCCTCCTTGATCTCGTATTCGATCCGCTGTGCCTCGCGCCCGTCGTCGCGAAGCTGTGCAAGCCGCAATTCGCGCGTCCTGAACAGGGCTTTTGTTTGCTCGAGCCAGCTCTCGTAGCCCGATGCGCCGCCGCCGGGCTGCGGCGGCAGCTCCTGCATCTGGTTGCGGAGCCGGCCGTCTATGCCGCCGACGGCATTGGCATAGATGCGCAGCTTGATGTCGCGCGCGAGGCCGGTGCCCAGATATTTCTCCGGCAGGTTCGCGGGCGTCAGCCGCTCGAACATGGAGACGAGCTTCCTGTTCACCTCCTGTGGGCTGTGCTCCGCTTCGTAGTTCGCAAGCGCCACCCTGATCTCGTCCACCGGCAGGCCGAACGTGTCGTCGAGCAGCAGGAGCTGGCTCTCCACCGCCTCGCGCAACGGCGCGTTGTATCGGTCGACGTTCTTGTCGTGCCAGTAGGTCTGCAGGTCGAACGTATTCACCTTCGCCTGCACGATGGCCGCCCCGATGGGCTTCACGCCGGCCTTCACGATGGCCTTGGCGGTCTCGCCGTCCACAAGGTTGCCATTGCCGTCCCGGATGAACCCGCCCCAGTCATAGCTGCCGGCCACGTTGAAGCTCGACTCGTTGCCGGCCCGGGCCGGCACGCCCACCGTGTCGGTGATGGTGTAGGTCCGTCCTTCATGCTCGAAGGCGATGGCGATATGCACGTCATAGAGGTCGAGTTTCGCATTGGCGGCCGGGTCGAGCCCCGCGACAAGGCCGGGATCGGCTTTCGCATAGCCGGCGGGCAGCATCCCTTCGAGGCTTTTCGGCGTCCAGTTGATCGCCATTTCGACCAGCGGCTGGCCCGCCAGCATGCCGACCCGCCAGCCGAGATTGGCGTTGATGCCGGTGGTAACGGGGTCCCCCGCATTCGCCCCCTGCCAGCCGGGATTGGCATTGGCGCCGGTGGAAACGGCGGTCCCGCGGCAGGCCGCTTCGAAGGAGGCGGGCTGACAGCCTGTTACACCGGTGATGCTGCCGTTGTTCTCGCGCGCGTCGAGAAAGTCACGGAAGTTTTCGAGGTCGGGATTGGCCGAGGCGGGAGCGCAGAAGAGGAGCGCAGCCAGAAACGCGCCGGCATGCCTGTGATGGAGTCCCCCGCCCCTGATGAGGATCGGCATGCATGTCTCCATGAGCGGCCGCGGCCGGTGAACGATGGAAAACGACTGTCAGCAAACTGATGTTCGTGCGAACTGGAGGCATCGACAAGAAGTTTCAAGCGGCACTTCAACGGGAATCGTCATTCGACGGATTTTTTTGTCTCTCGCCGCCTTCCTTGTTGGCAGGTCTCTTTCACCTCACTAATCTGGATCGTTTGCGTCAACTTTCCGCCGCGTCTTTGAAGCGCCGGAAGCTGTCCGATCTGTATCGAACGGGGAATCAATCCATGTTGGTTTTGTTCCGGACCTGTCTTCTTCTAGCACTCGCCGCCGGATCGTTTTTTCTCCCGGTCGTGCAGGCTTTCGCGGCGTTTCCCTGCGAGGACGATGAGGTGGAGAGGTTGACCATTCCGTCTCCGGCAGGCTGGACGAAGGGCGAGCCCACGCGCAGCCTCACACGACACGATGAAGGCTGGGCCAAACAGGCGCTCGGGCTCGACTGGCGGCTTCTGCGGACAGAGGAGTTCGCTTTTGTCGCCGTGCCCGCCGCGCGAAAGACCCCGCTTTTCTTTATCCAGCGTTGGGATCCGGAATGGTGCGGCTCCGGCGGCTGCACCATGACGCTTTACGATTGCACGGTAGAGGAGGGCGAGGCTGGCAAATGCAAGACGGTCTGGTCGGGCTGGAAGGAAGAGGTTCGGTTTCCGGGAACGGGGGAGACGGATCATCCCGATTTCATTACCGGCGGAACCGATCTTTTCACATGGGCGGACGGCGGATACAGGGCCGTCTGCAACGTGACGGTGCTCGCGGAATAGGTGCGCTCAGGAACAGCCTTCGATGAGGAAGATCGCTTCGCCGCCCGCGTGGATGCGGAAGACCATCGCGGCGCCGGGGGCGATGAAGGGGCCGGGATCGTCCGTCATGGTTTCGTAGCGGATGCCGCGCTTCGCTGTCTCGTCCCAGGATGTGAAATATTCGCCTTTCACATATTCATGGGCTTCGATCTCCAGTTCCTCGCCATAGCTGTCCATGATCCTGCTCGCCGGATCGCCGAGGCGGATGCCCTTGTCGGTTGCGACGGCGCTCGGTCCCTCATAAAGCGAGATACGCACGATCCGTCCGTTCTGCACCATGTAGCGCAGCTTGTCCTCACCGGCCGGTGCAGCGAGATGGTGGCAGGCGGCATCGGGCATTCCTTCGCCGTCATTTTGCAGGCGCAGCCCAAGCGCTTGCGACGCCTCGTCGGACGACATGCCGATGGTCACCGGCCCATATCCGTTCGGCGACAGGGCCCAATCAGAGGCGAGAGCGGGCGCGGCGCAAAGGATGGCGGCGGCAAGGGCCGCGGTTCTATTCATCCGTGCTTGTCCGCTTCGACATCTCCGCCGCGCGCTCCCAGACATAGGCCAGCGCCGCGTCCGGCACATGGAATGTGGCATAGGCATAGCCCGTGCCTTCGTAATGATGCGCGATGAAGGGGCCCCGGTAGTTCAGCCAGTCACCATAGTTTCCCATCCGGTAGGGAAGGTTTTTGGGAAGAAGCGCCTCGGGCGGCAGGACGACGGAATGGCGATAGGCGAGGGGCGGGCCGTCGGCATCGATCTGCACCATGTCCGTCTCGATGCAGGGCGTTTCTTCCCCGGCCATGCAGCCGTTAAATGAAATCCGGTTCGGCTTGCTGTCCTCGCGGCCGCCGTGGGGATTGCGGATCGCCAGGTCGCGGGAACAGAAACCCGACCCGGCATCTGCCTCGATCGACGCATCGAGATAGACCGGCTCTCCATTATGTGCCGCCGCGAAAGCAAGCAGCGCGAGGATGGCGTCCGTTTCTCCTTCCGTGTCCGTTCGGTCGTCGTTGAAGCAGGAGAGCCGGAAGCTCACGGCGGGCAGAGGTTCGACCGCGAAAGCAGGCAGCGTGTGCAGCGACAAAGAAAACGTGAAGAGGACTGCTAGGACAGCGCACCGCATGACACTTACTTCCTGATAACGGCGCGCGCGTTTGAAGGCGCGCACTGCCATTCTGCTTTTGAAGTCTACGTCCAATCTGATCATTCACGGGAACCGTTTCTCACAAACTGGCGTGGAATCTTCTCATTCTTTCTACAATCAGCTTCATGACAATCTGAGCTAAAGCCAAACCCTTCCAGGTGGGCAATTACCTGTCGTCCGCTTTGCGCCAGGAGCGGACTTTCCCAGCTGCTTTCTGGAGTTGCCTCACCACAACAGACAGATCGTCCGAGTTCCTCGAGGATATGATCGCCGATTCAGTCGCCGAACCAACCGGCTAGGACGCGGGGCGGGACACCCGAACGCGGCTCCTCCCGCGTTCGGCCGGCCGCCGCGTCGCGGTGAGCAGTGCTTCCTCTGCGCCTTTCTGGGGACCGATAAAATCCATACGATCGACAATGTGGGCGCCGAAAGCGTTCGGATCGTCGACAGATGGCGTCGGTATGTCGTATGTGAGTGGGAGGAACGCTGTTAGCGCGATCCGGTAGAGCGGCGCGGCGAACTCGAAGATGGTCCGCTGTGGTATATCAAGAAAGAGACTGCCGCGCTCGACCGGGTTGCCGTGGATGAACTCGTTTCTGCACTCGTGGAGCATCTGGTAGAGCCAGGAGGCTAGTGTTCGCTTCACCGGTTTAGTCTTGCCACCGGTGTCGTAGGCGAGCTGGCCGCTCGCTGGGATTGCCCATTGCGTGCGCTCGATCATCTCGAACACCTTGTCTCGGGTGGCCTGCCCGCTGCCGCCAGGGTGCACGAGGATTTCGAAGGCGCTGACCCACAGTGAGACGATCCGGCCGACGTCGTAGAACGTCGTGTCCGTCCCTGCCGGCAAAAGCGAGGCGTGATACGCCATGTTGAGCGAGCGCATCAGCGCAACATCCTTCCACGCGGGCTCTGCGGCTTCATAGCGCCGAAGCCAGAGCGCCATGAGTGCGGCAAGGAGCGGTTGGTCGATGTCGTTTTCGTAGAGAGTCGTGCGAAACAAGGCGGGCGACGACTGGCCTTTGAAGCTGGTGACCTCGTGCGTACCGAGGATGGCTGGGGTGTTACCGATCACGTACTCATAATGTCGGTCTAGCATCCAGGGGTATATCGCGAAGGCTTCCCCGAAGCGGACGCGATGCCCGCGGGGATGTCGAAGCTCAAGCGCACGCCCGTGGGTGATCGCTGATAGCGCGATGAGGTCACGGAAGCTTGCCAACGCCGCTACGTCGCGAAAGCGCGACGAGGCGGCTGTGTTGAGTATTAGGACGGCGGGCTCGAACTTCTCTCCGAAATTGTCGCTGAAGCGGCTGAGGAACTGCCTAAACGTGGGATGCTCTCGCTTAAGGGCTACGATACGACGGTCGTCCGTGGGGGTGACCGCTGCGATGTCGCAACCGATTGCAGTTTCCAACGGAATATTCGGTAGGACGAATACTGGCGTCCAATCAACGGTCATCGATTATTCCTGATTTCGACAGCAAGTGCCTGCTGGAATTAAGAAAATTTGGTTGGAACTGTAGCAGTCGTCTCAGTGGTTGCGTTCACCGGTGATGTCCTGGGCGACGATGATCCCGGCCTCGGCAAAGAAATCCTTCAGGCCTTGGTATATCGCCCGGTAGTGCGGCGACCTGACGACCTTCGGCGAGAACAACAGACCGAACTCCGAGACCTCCTCCTTGCCATTCGTCCGAACGAAGAGCGGCGAGAGCAACGCGAGCAGGGTGCGAGCACTCTCCCAGTTCTGTTTCGCGCCCCGTGTGTGCTGGTTCATCGCCCATCGCATGGAGCCGACAACTACATCGATCAGGGATGTGAAGTGGGATTGTCCAATGGCCGAATAATGCAAGCCGAGGATATTGGAGAGCCGTATCTCTTTCGAATAAGGCATTCCTGTTACACCGACGGAAAACTTCTCCTGCAGGTGGGCATTGATCTCGTTGCCCTCATCGTTGAATCTGTCGATCAGCACAAGGCCTTTTGACTTCAATTCCGCAAGGCAGCGGTCGAAATGGTAGCAAACCGTATTGATGCCGTTACGGCGCGCCTCGTCCATACTCACGCAGATGTCGTGCAAGATCATATATGAGAGCAATCCTACGTCGTATGCGACGGCAGCCTCGATTATCTGTTGCTTAACCTCCCTGAACTGCGCGTGGTCGAGGTTGTCTGGACGGGGGTTGAATTTGAGCCTGAAGTCGCGCGGGATACCTGCATTGTTCCTGATCTTCTCTATTGCCGCCGAAAGTTCAGGCGCAGCATCCGCCGAAATCATCAGCCCAGCGTAGACCAGAAAATCGCGTGGGCGCTCATCAATGTTGCTTTCATCACAGTAAAGAAGATGCATCGACGCGGCCCTGCGTTCAATTGACAACAGCGAAGTGGAACTTGTACTCGATGTCGATTGCTTCAAGCTTGGCTAAGCGAGGGTCGAAATAGTCGATGCGGATTGTGAAGAGGTCAACCAAGTCGTCAAGAGTACGCTTCTTGAATGGAAGTTCGAAGGAGAGGGGGGCTTTGCCCGACGGATCCAATGATATTTCCGTCCTGTAGATGAGTTGGTTCTTCCGATTTACGAACCAATTATCCGGATAAATCGATCCCTTCAGACTTCTCTCGAATTCAATTACTTGGGTTTTTACTTCTATGTGACGTACCACTACAGGGTACCTACGCCGGTTCCAAATCTCTATGTCGAGCGTAGCACCGTAGTAGCCCTCTATCTTTCCGCCCGAAAATCCGTGCGATGTAACCAGCGCAATTGGTTTCCAGCCAAAGTTCTGGCGATAGCCAAACATCAACGAGACTGATGCGACCAAAATGCTCGAAAGCGTCAACATTGAATATGCGACCAGCTGCGCGAGCTGGATTGCTACCTGATCCAAGGATGTCCCACTAGAGTATGACCAAGATCAAAATTTCGACACGCGAACCCTGTTTATCTTAGCACTCTAGGATTTAGCGTCCCAATGATTGACTCCCATATCTCGACAACCCGTTCTAAATGACCGCTTCTGGCGCAAAGTGGCCATCCAGAGGGTCGCCACCGGCCTTCGGATCCTCCCTCACGTCCCGTCCAAATCCCTCGTCAAAGCCCGTGCCCGCCACACGGGCTTTTGGTTGTTCAGACTTGCCGTATCATTCGCTAAAGTCTCGGATTCGGGGGAGGGGGATGGTCGCCTGGCGGCCAGCCAGGCCGTTCTCCGTTCGACAAGCGAAAAGAGGAAGAATGTCCAGCGGACAGCCGAAAACGCGCGGGCCGAAGGCGAAAAAACCCGCCACGGCGAAGCAGGCGAAGGAAAACAAGGGCGATCTCGGGTTCGAGGCGGAGCTCTTCAAGGCCGCCGACAAGCTGCGCGGCAACATGGAGCCGTCAGACTACAAGCATGTCGCGCTCGGCCTGATCTTCCTCAAGCACATCTCCGACAGTTTCGAGGCGAAGCGCGCCGAGCTGCTGGCCGACTATCCGGAGGATGCCGAAGACCCGGATGCCTATGCCGCCGAGAACATCTTCTGGGTGCCCAAGGAGGCACGGTGGTCGCATCTCCAGGCGAATGCGAAGCAGTCCGGCATCGGCAAGTTGATCGACGAGGCGATGATCGCCATCGAAAAGCGCAACGAAAGCCTGAAAGGCGTTCTCCCGAAGGAATATGCGCGCCCCGCGCTCAACGCCGTCATGCTGGGCGAACTGATCGACCTTATCTCAGGGATAGCTCTGGGGCAGGAGAGGGGACAGTCGCGCGATGTCCTCGGCCGTGTCTATGAATATTTCCTCGGCCAGTTCGCGGGCTCGGAGGGAAAGCGCGGCGGCGAGTTTTACACGCCACGCTCCGTCGTTCGCACCATGGTCGAGATGCTCGAGCCTTACAAGGGCCGTGTATACGATCCCTGCTGCGGCTCGGGCGGCATGTTCGTGCAATCGGAAAAATTCGCCGAGGAGCATGAGGGCAGAATAGGGGACATCGCCGTCTACGGGCAGGAGTCGAACTACACGACCTGGCGGCTCTGCAAGATGAACCTCGCCGTGCGCGGCATCGATGCGGACATCCGCTGGAACAGCGATGGTAGCTTCCACAAAGACGAGCTGCGCGACCTTCGCGCGGACTACATCCTCGCCAATCCCCCCTTCAACATTTCGGACTGGGGCGGCGACCGCCTGCGCGAGGATGTGCGCTGGAAATACGGTGTGCCGCCGGCAGGCAACGCCAACTTTGCTTGGGTGCAGCACATCGTCCATCATCTCTCGCCGTCCGGCACGGCCGGTGTGGTGCTCGCCAATGGCTCCATGTCGTCGACGCAGTCCGGCGAGGGCGAGATCCGCCGCGCGCTGATCGAGGGCGTGGAGGGCAAGCCCGGCGTGGTCGATTGCATGGTGGCGCTGCCCGGCCAGCTCTTCTATTCGACGCAGATTCCCGTCTGCCTCTGGTTCCTCGCCCGCGATCGCTCCAACGGTATTGCGCGCGATGTGAAGCTGCGCGACCGGCGAAACGAAATCCTCTTCATCGATGCTCGCAAGCTCGGCCATATGGTGGACCGTACACGGAAGGAATTCTCCGACGAAGACATCGACCGCATCACCCGCGCATACCATGCCTGGCGCGGCGAGGCGCGGGCAGGGGCTTACGAGGATGTGCCGGGCTTCTGCAAATCGGCCACGCTGGAAGATATCCGGGGTCACGGCCATGTGCTGACGCCGGGGCGTTATGTCGGCGCGGCGGAGACGGAGGAAGACGACGTTCCGTTCGAGGAGCGCTTTGCGGCACTTCAGGAAAAGCTCGAAACCCACTTCGAGGAGGCCGACCGATTGACAGCGGCCATACGAGCCAGCCTGAGAGGCGTAGCCGTGTAATGGGGCAGTGGCATCGAAGGACAATTGGCGATCTTGTCACCCTACAGCGAGGAATTGATCTGCCCACTGCACAACGTCGGCCTGGATCGGTTCCAGTTATGGGGTCGTTTGGAATCACGGGCTGGCATGACGAGGCCGCCTGCAAAGGACCTGGTGTAATTGTAGGCCGAAGTGGAGCGTCTGCGGGCGTTGTTTCTTACATCGACCGGGACTACTGGCCGCTAAACACGTGCCTTTACGTTAGAGACTTCAAAGGCAATCACCCCCGGTTTGCGTATTATTTTCTCAAGACGTTCGATTTGGCTGGTCTAAACTCTGGAAGTGCTCAACCGTCACTTAATCGAAACTTTGTTCATCCAGTTCCCGCTGTATTTCCAGATCCTGCGGAGCAATCTGTAATTGCATCTGTGCTCGGGGCTCTTGACGACAAGATCGAATTGAACCGGCGGATGAACGAGACGCTGGAGGCGATGGCGCGGGCGATCTTCAAGGATTGGTTCGTCGATTTCGGTCCGACCCGCGCGAAGATAGAAGGCCGCGCGCCTTACCTCGCGCCGGACATTTGGTCTCTCTTCCCCGACCGCCTTGATTACGAAGGCAAGCCGGAGGGATGGGGCGAGTCCACTATCGGACAGGAGGTTGATGTCGTTGGTGGGTCAACCCCCAGCACCAAGGAGACCGCCTTCTGGAATGGCGACATTTCATGGGCAACACCCAAAGACCTTTCTTCGTTGAGCACTCCGGTGCTACTGGGCACAGAGCGCCAGATCACCGACGCTGGACTCGGGCAGATCAGCTCCGGCTTGCTTCCAGTGGGAACTGTGCTTCTATCTTCGCGCGCGCCGATCGGCTACTTGGCGATTGCTCAGATACCTACAGCGGTGAACCAAGGGTTCATTGCGATGATCTGCAAGAAGAGACTCTCGAACGTCTTCGTCTGGTTATGGACGCTGGCCAATATGGAAACGGTTCATCAAAACGCCAACGGATCGACATTCCAGGAAATCAGCAAGGCGAACTTTCGACCGATTGAAGTAACCGTTGCTACACCTGGGCTACTTCAAGCCTTCGACGCAACCGCCGTTCCTTTATTTGACCGGATCGTATCCAACGAAAAAGAAACTCTCACACTCGCTGCCACCCGCGATCTCCTTCTCCCCAAGCTCATGTCAGGCGAAATCCGCGTGAAGGATGCAGAGACACTTGTCGGTGAGGTTGCCTGATGGCCTTCATCTCCGAAGCAGAGGTTGAAGACCTGCTGCTCGGGCAGTTGCGCTCGCTCGGCTATGCCGTCGCCTTCGAGACCGACATAGGCCCCGACGGCAAGACGCCCGAGCGCGAGGCCTTTGCAGATGTGCTGCTGCTGAAGCGTCTCACCGCCGCCATCGAGAGATTGAACCCCGCCATACCCGCCGAGGCGCGGAGCGATGCGCTGCGCAAACTCGTCGCCACCGAAAAGCCTTCCCTCGTAGAGGAAAACCGGCGTCTCCACAGGCAGATGGTCGAGGGCGTCGATGTCGAGTTTTACGGCGAGGACGGAACGATCCGCGGCGACAAGGTGCGCCTCATCGATTTCGACGACCCCTCTGCGAACGATTTTCTGGCGACCGGCCAGTTCACGGTGGTGGAGGGTGGCGTCAACCGCAGGCCCGACATTGTCGTCTTCGTCAATGGGTTGCCGCTCGGCGTCATCGAACTGAAGGCGCCCGGCGGCGAGAGCGCCACGCTCACCGGCGCGCATAACCAGCTTCAGACCTACAAGACCCAAATCCCCTCGCTCTTCCGAACCAACGCCGTTCTCGTCATCTCGGACGGACTGACCGCGCGGGTCGGCTCGCTCACCGCCGACCGTGAGCGCTTCATGCCCTGGCGCACGACGGATGGCGAGGTCGTCGCGGCAAAGGGCGAGCCTGAACTGCAGGTTTTGATCGAAGGCATCTTCGAGCCCCGCCGCCTTCTCGACCTGTTGCGCGACTTCACGGTCTTCGGCGAAACGGGATCGGACGTCGCGAAGATCATTGCAGGCTATCACCAGTTCCATGCGGTGAAGCGCGCGGTCGCCTCGACGTTGCGTGCGCTCGCGCTCAACAAGGAGGGTGAGGCGAGGGCGCCGGGTTTCGCTGAGGACCCGGCGACGTTCGGCCTGCCGGGTGTCGGGTCCTATCAGAAGGGCGACAAGCGCATCGGCGTCATCTGGCATACACAAGGGTCGGGCAAGAGCCTTCTGATGGCCTTTTATGCCGGGCAGCTTGTGCGTCATCCCGAACTCGAAAATCCGACCATCGTCGTCATCACCGACCGCAACGATCTCGACGACCAGCTTTTCGCGACCTTCTCGATGTGCCGCGATCTGATCCACCAGACGCCGGTTCAGGCCGAGAGCCGCGAGGATCTGCAGGCCGCGCTGAGCCGCGCCTCGGGCGGTGTGGTCTTCATCACCATCCAGAAATTCTCGCCGCTGACGGGCGCGGCGGACTATCCGGTCCTCTCCGAACGGCGGAACATCGTCGTCATTGCCGACGAGGCACATCGCAGCCAGTATGGCTTTCGCGCGCGCATCGAGCGCAAGACAGGCGACATGGCCTATGGCTTCGCGAAATATCTGCGCGATGCGCTGCCTAATGCCTCCTTCATCGGCTTCACGGGAACGCCCATCGAAAAGGACGACGTGAACA
>NZ_BTVP01000044.1:0-22989 GCF_045863935.1 Parvibaculum sp.
ATGTGCTCAAGGAAAATGCCTGAGGACCCTCGAACGATGCTAAGCTGAGAGCAAGTTTCAAAGTGATAGTGCTCGGAATGTTTGCCTGAATCGACGCTACGCAGTCTCAACTCCGTGCACCCTTAAACGTTTAATGGTCACAGCGAATTGATAGGAGCGTGCTATGCGATTGACACTATTCCAAGGAGTAATGGCACTCTTCTTTTGCCAGTCTGCTTTACTCCGCCCCCGCTCCACGAGGAGCGAGAAGGATTCCCGTAATGGGTTCACTTCTTCCTCACGTCATACCGATCGCTCGGAACGTTGGAACATTCAGCAACTTGCGAGGCTATTGCAGGGATAGCCGCTGTGCAGGAGTCAGAGTACGGGCTTGGAATATGCTTCAGTTGATTTTCATACTTCCCGATGGCACCGAAAAATTGTTCCGCGTCCATTCCGGCGAGAATGTTATGGATGTGGCGGTATCCAATGAGATTGACGGCATTTCCGCGAATTGCCGCGGTAATTGTGCCTGTTCTACGTGCCACGTTTACGTGGAGCCAGAATGGCTGGAGCGGGTGGGTACCGCCTCGGGTATGGAAGAAGATATTCTCGATTTCGCACCGGACGCACGATCCGAAAGCAGACTTTGTTGCCAGCTTACTATGTCGAAGAAACTTGACGGACTGAGGTTGCGCGTTCCTGACTGGCAACGCTGGAATTGACGATACTTTCTATTCTTTCCCGTCACCCGAAACTTAAATATGCGAATGCCCGATATCGACGTCTTCTCGCGACGCGCGTCTATCGGAGCAGTTGAACCAGTACGCCAAAAGCCGCTCGTCGCCGCTGTCGCGCCGTCCCAGAAAATGCCCCTGTCCACGTCGATGCTCGGCTCTACCTCGACCGGAGAAAACGAGGCGCCCGGCGGGGAGCAATGGGTGAAAACCCCGAACCAAGCCGGAAGATTGCGGCGACCTTCAAGTTTCATCAGCCTTGTAATGGCCTTTACCACACGGAAATATTTTTGTGTGGCAAGAGCTGGAACGTCTGTGCGTGCCGGAGAAAGCACTTGGTAGCAGCGATTCATCAGCTCTCGATTCTACCTGCTTCGCCCCAACGGTCTCCATGTCAGGAGAACATCCTGGCGACCGTATCGCGGGGAGAGCCGAGCCTGTAGAAGCGAGACATCGTGCGCGCCCAGCCTAGATCAGGAGCTATGACGCGCAGCTCAGATGTGAGAGCAGTCGCCGTGCCGATAATTGGGTGTGCCACGACCCTTCCCTTGAGAGCGGGTACGTCCCGCAAGGTGATTTCGTAATTGTCGAGAAGAGGTGCGTCCTCGAGGTCCTCGATCGACGGCAACACACCGGCTCGTATCCATTCGAGGTCGAGGCAGAGCGCCTTCAGCCGCTCGATCTCTTCGTTCAGATAGCGGATTCGCAGAACACCTTCACGCGCAACCACGATAAGCATGCCAGTCCTCCTTGTGCAGTGAAGAGGAGGCTATGGCGACGACTAGAACATAACAAGAACGAAGGTGCGGGCGATATCCCGAGTCGAAATCCTTCAGCTTCACAAAGCCAGCGTTTCCGCGGCTTCAGCGAAGCGCAGATCGCTGCTTTCTTGCGGAAGTGTCGGCCGGCCGCAACAACGACATCTCGACGTCGGCGCTGCTATTTGCTGGCGTGACGTAGACGGATCATTGTGGAACTTTCAGCCCGCGCTCCCGCTCGTTTTGGCTAACCTGTTGAAAATAAAGGATTTGCCCCAAAAATGCCGGTTTTCCGGTGATTTTGGGGCAAACGCTGCAATATCAATGAGTTAGAGGTTCTGGCGGGCCGAAAAGGTCACTGTTGTCCCGCATCCCTACGAAGCCTCCCATACCTTGTTGAGGACCTGCGCCGCGAGGGCCGCCTTGTCCTGCGGCAGGAACCGGCCGTAGTGTTTCGCGACCATGTCGGGCGTGTCCTGGATGGCGTAGCTCGCCTGTTCGTAGGAGCCAGTCTTCTTCAGGATATGAGTTGCGAGTACGTCCCGGACGTTATGCGGACCATGCGGCAGCAGGCCTTCAATGGCGCCTCGTCCGGTATAGGGGTTGTAGATGCCGTATCGCTGGATCGCGAGCCGCCAGGCTTCGTAGAAGGTCGTCTGATTGTAGGCCGCGTTCGCCGAGGTGGTCTTGACGGTCTTCACGAAGAAGGTTCTCGGATCGGATGCCTGGCGGAGAAGCCGCGGCCGGTGCCGGCGGATATAGGCGTCTATCGCCTCATAAAGGCCGCCGAGGTCCGGAAGCACAAGCTGGAACGGTTTGCTCCCGAAGTAGGAGGAGTTCGCGTTCTTGAAGGCGGCGGACGGAATGAAGAGCTCCCAGACCGAAGAGCGGTTGTTCCAACGGAGCTGACCCCGCTTTAGTTCTGTCAGGCGCCGTTCCGACAAGGGCACCTCGTCGCGACTACAGATGAGAAGCTGGCGCAGGTTCTTCTGACGGAGCCCGGAGTGCAGCCCGACCCGCAACATCAAGAACGAACGCACGGCCTCGGATGCCGCAACGGGATACCGCCGCTCGTCAGGCATGTAGCAGAGAATCTCTTCGGTGATCTTCCGATACTCAGCGAGGGGGCTGTCCGCCTCCAGGATCGGAAGGATAGGCTCGAACGGATCGCGGTGGACGCGTGACACACGCTCGATCTCCTTCGCGCGTGCCGTGGCAAAGCTGTGCAGCCTGTCGCAGGCTGCGTTCCAGTCCGCCCGTGCCTCTGTAATATCCTCTGCCGACAAGAGCCCCTCGACGGGCTCCAACATCTCTGCGAGACGCGGTGTCTGCCGGACCCAGCCTGTATCCTTCCGGGTGAGCGCCAGGGCCGTCCGCAGCATGTCGACCTCCCAGTTGGTGAAGAAGCCGCGGCGGCGTTCTCTCCATCGGAGGTACCAGTCCCATACCGCCGGAAAGACCAGAAGGCCCAGCGTCAGGCTCTCGAGCGGAATGCCGTATCCTCTGACTTCGCTGTCGGGCGGGGCCGTGAGCGCACCGAGCATCAGACCAAGGTGCTCCAGTTTCTGAGACGCGGTCTCCCCGCCCCATTGTCCCTGTCTCTGGAAGCCGATCGCCGTCAGGGTAGCCGTCTTGAAGCCCATGAGGTCGGTCATTTCTTGCCTGAGTTGAGCGGGGGCTTCGACTGGGGTTACAAATCCGGTGGTACTTTCGCTTGCAGGACGGCGGCGGCGGACCTTCGTATTATCGAGCCCGGTGAACTGGACGGAGAAGCGCTGTTTGCACATCGCCGCCTGGTAGCGGCGATAGTCCGTCGTCCCTGTGATAATCACCCGCCTTACCCAATCGACGATCTCGTTGCGCTCCTCCTCGGGGCGGCGGTCGAAGTCGTCAGGCAGATGCCAGGCCATGCGCCTGCGTTCCGACGCCGAGATATCCCGCAAGCGCCGGTGTCCGGAGACGGAGCGTTTCCGGCCCAGCAGCTTTGCCTGAAAATAGCCCGCGGGCAGACGGTAGCGATGCTCGATCCGCCGCAGCATTTCGAGGCTGTCGACGCTTGCGGGAAGGTTTTCTCCTCGTGCCCAGGCCAGGATGGTCCTTCTGTCGAAGGCATCCCTGGGCTTCGCGATCGCCTTGTGCAGGTGCCAGGCGCTGTCGCCGTGCCTTCGCATGTGAAGCTGCAGCGAGGCGTGGAATTCCACCGGATCTTCCCAGTCGTCCGGTTGAGGTTCGGGAAACTCCACGACGGGTCTTGGAGTTGGCCCGGGCTTTCGCCTTCCATCCTTCCTTTGCCTTGTTCTGACTTGCCGGCGCAGCGCTCGTTTCCTCGGACCTGCCTCAGACGCCTTCTCAACCCGTTTGGATGTTCGCTTTGCGCCTGTAGCGGTGGAATGCGCTTCGGGTATTTGCGGAGGCAGGAATTCCCTCTCCGGCAGCCTCGGGATTTCCCGCGCGAGAGCATCGAAGCCGTAGGTGAGGCGTTTCGCGACTGCCCCGAACCTTTCGGGATCGACCCCGGCAGCAAACGCTATCGACCGCCAATCGAACTTCGTTCCCGTTCTTGGTGGAAGCTGACGCTCCTCAATAAGCCGTTGGCAGTACCTGCAGAGGTCCTCGACCTCATCATCTGAAAGTTCAGCCGCCGCACGCTGGCGGCAGAAAGTTTCGATCATCCGGACAAGCAATTGATCTGGCCCCATCGCAATCACTCCAGGTTGTGAGTCGATCTTGCGATGATGCCATGCACCACGGCATGCCAGATGGGCGCCGCGATGCTTGATGATGGGTGAAGACGAGCGAAGGGACCGCTTTCCGTCCAAAGCGACGCCTGCGCAACTTCCCGTTGACTTGCACCCCCGGTGGGCATACGGAGTTGCCCATGAAAACGGAAACGCACATCGCCAATTTCTGGTGGCTGGCCTGCTGACAACGCGGCCGGACGTTTCTTTGCATCTTCAGGGCCGCCGTATTGGGCGGCCTTTTTTGATGATCCCTCCATGCGGCGTCTCCCTCATCTCGAGAGGACGACTTCCCATGACCAGACCCGTAATCCTCACCGGCGACCGCACAACCGGTCCTTTACACATCGGCCACTTCGCGGGATCGCTGCGCAATCGGCTGCGGTTTCAGGACAGCCATGAACAGTTTCTGCTCCTCGCCGACACGCAGGCCCTCACCGACAATGCCCATGATCCAGGCAAGGTGCGTCGCAACGTAATCGAAGTCGCTCTGGACTACCTTGCAACAGGGATCGATCCGGAAAGGACGACGATCTGTCTGCAATCGGGTCTTCCTGCCCTGGCCGAGCTCTCGATGCTCTATCTGAACTTCGTGACTGTCTCCCGGCTGGAGCGCAATCCGACGATCAAGGACGAGATCAGGGCACGTGGCTTTGGGCGCGACATCCCGGCAGGTTTCCTTTGTTATCCAGCGGCGCAAGCAGCGGATATCACGGCCTTCAAAGCAACGGTGGTGCCGGTGGGCGAGGACCAGGCTCCGTTGATCGAACAGACCAACGAAATCGTGCGCCGCATCAATGCGACGGCGGGCAAGACGATCCTGCTGGAAGCACAGGCAATCATTCCGAAAGCCGGTCGTCTGCCGGGGATCGACGGCAAAGCCAAAATGTCCAAATCGGCGGGCAACGCCATCGCATTGTCGGCTCCGCCCGAGGTCATCTCGGCAGCGGTAAAGGCGATGTTCACCGACCCCAATCATCTGAGGATCGAAGATCCGGGACAGGTGGAGGGTAACGTCGTCTTTGCCTTCCTCGATGCCTTCGACGAGGACCTCGCCACTCTCGAGGAGCTGAAGGCTCAGTATCGGCGCGGTGGATTGGGAGACGGCAAGATCAAACGGCGTCTTGACGAAATTCTGCAGGCGCTCATCGGACCGATCAGAACGCGGCGCACCGAACTCGCCAAAGACCTGCCGTACGTGCTCGACGTGATACGCAGCGGGACCGAAAGGGCACGGAGCCATACCGAGACCACCAAGCACGAAGTGGTCGAGGGCCTCGGTCTGTTTGTGCTGTAGTACACCCCAGCACTACTGATCCCGCACTGGCAGGGAGCGCGATTTTTTGCTATACTTTTATAGGTATTAGTTCCTGGCACTAGTGGGAGACTCGGTTTCTACGCAGCCGAGCGTTGGGTGATTCATTTTCCCTGCGAATTGATTCTTTTCCTACGCGCCTCGCCCTTCAATAAAATCAATCTGTTAGCCGCTCGCCGGATTCGTTTCCTGTGCGATCCTACAAAATGCCTGTAGGATCGCATAAAACCTGAATCTGGTTGCACGGAAAGAGAATCTGCAGAAACCCAGTTTTTACTAATGGCTGCGGGTACTTACGCTGCCCTCTTGCTGGAAAATCTGGGTCTATAGGACGAGGTTCCTGCACAGGATGTCACTTTCAAGGAATGTATTCCCGTGCAGCCTGTGGTCATCAACGTACCGCAAAATCTGGTGCGTTTTTCCAATTTCCGGGCCGTTTTTCCGAAAGCCCTCAGACCTGCTTACTTCAGCCTAAGCAACCCAACTGGCAGACAGCGCCTCGGCCTGACGCAGCACGGTCTGTACGGCCGCGTCCTGCATGTCCGGCGGATAGCCGTGCTTGCGAAGTATGCGCTTCACCAGAACCCGCATGCGGGCCCGCGCGCTTTCGCGGCGTGACCAGTCCACCGTCACATTACCCTGCAGGCTCTCCAGCAACTCGTGGGCAATCAGCTTGAGCGAATCATTTCCCATAGCCTCGACGGCACTCTCGTTCTCCGCGAGAGCGTCATAGAAGGCAATTTCGTCCTGGGTGAGCCCCTCCTCCGCGCCGCGCTGCCTTGCGGCCCGGACGTCCTTTGCCAGATCGATCAGCTCCTGCATCACCTCGACGGTGCTGATGGCGTTGGTGTGATAGCGGGCAATTGCGGCCTCCAGACGCTCCGAAAAGCGTTTGGTCTCGACGACATTGGTCTTGCTGCGGGAGCGGATCTCGTCATTGAGGAGCTTGCGCAGCGCTTCGAGCGCGAGGTTCTTCCTTTGAAGCTGCTGAACCTCGGCGAGGAACTCATCCGACAGGATCGAGAGGTCGGGCGTCGTGATGCCGGCGGCCGCAAGGATGTCGACGATTTCGGTCGAGACCACGGCGCGATCCAGAATCTGCTGGATCGCGAATTCCCGGTCGGCGCCGGAGAGCCCCGTCGTATCGGCGGACTTCACCAGCGCGACCCGAACGGTCTGGAAGAAGCCGACCTCGTCACGAAGCGCCCGCGCCTCGTCGCTGCCGGAGGCAAGAGCGAAGGCCTTGGAGAGCGCCAACACGGCGTCCTGATAACGGCGGTTCTCCCGCCGCTTGCCATCCCCTGTCGTTTCGCGCGCCGCCGCCTCGTGCTGCTTTCCGAGAACCCAGTCGACCGCTCCGGCCAGAACGGCAAGCCGCTCATGACCCGTTCCGGCAAGACCGCTCGCATAGTCGAAGCCGTGATACATGACTTTCACAACATCGAACTTCTCGATCAGCGCCGCGACGGCCTCGGCCTCGTCCACCCCGGCCTGGCGCTGATCGTCCGCCGAATATTGGCTGAGGGCGCTTTTGAGGTTCTGCGCGATGCCGATGTAGTCGACGACGAGACCGGCGGGCTTGTCGCGGAAGACGCGATTGACGCGGGCGATCGCCTGCATCAGCCCGTGGCCCCGCATCGGCTTGTCGACATACATGGTGTGCATCGAGGGCGCGTCGAAGCCGGTGAGCCACATGTCGCGGACGATGACGAGTTTCAGCGGATCGCCGGGATTCTTCGCGCGCTTGGCGAGAAGATCGCGACGGGATTTCGTACCGATATGCGGCTGCCAGTCCTGCGGATCGGAGGCCGACCCCGTCATCACGACCTTGACCATGCCTTCGGCATCGTCGTCGCTGTGCCATTCGGGGCGCAGTTCGACGATCTTGCGGTAGAGCGCGACGCAGATGCGGCGGCTCATGCAGACGATCATGGCCTTGCCGTCCATGGCGCCCACGCGCTCCTCGAAATGACGGACGAGATCTTCGGCCACCATGGAGAGGCGCTTGTCGGAGCCGACCAGCGCCTCGACGGTCGCCCATCGCTGCTTGATCTTCTCCTGCTCGGTGACGGCCTCGTCCTCGGTCAGTTCCGCGATCTCGGCATCGATCCGCGGCTTCTCATCTTCCGGCAGTTCGATGCGCGCGAGGCGGCTCTCGTAGTAGATCGGAACGGTGGCGCCGTCCTCGACGGCGCGGCTGATGTCGTAGATGTCGATATAATCGCCGAAAACGGCGGGCGTGTTCACGTCGTCCTTTTCGATGGGCGTTCCCGTGAAGCCGATGAAGGAGGCATTGGGCAGCGCATCGCGCAGATATTTGGCGAAGCCATAGGCCATGTCGCCTGTCTTGCGCTCGATGCGCGCGCGAAAGCCGTACTGGCTGCGATGCGCCTCATCGGCGATGACGACGATGTTCCGCCGTTCGGAGAGAACCGGATAGTTCGCCTCGCCCGTCAGCGGCGAGAATTTCTGGATGGTGGTGAAGACCACACCGCCCGAGGCGCGGCTCAGCGCGGCCTGCAAATCCTCGCGGCTCTCGGCCTGGACCGGCGTCTGGCGGATCAGGTCGCGGCACATGGAGAAGGTCGCGAAAAGCTGGTCGTCGAGATCGTTGCGATCGGTGATGACGACGATGGTCGGATTTTCGAGTTCGGGATGGCGCACAAGCTGCCCGGCATAAAAGGCCATCAGGAGGCTCTTGCCCGACCCCTGCGTATGCCAGATGACGCCGATGCGCTTGTCGCCCTTCTGATAGCTGCCAACACCCGGCAGGCCGAATGTGGCCGGGTCCTCAGCGAGGCCGGACACCCTCGCCTCGCCCTCCTTGTTGAGCGCGAGCGCGCGCAGCGTCGAAGCGACCGCACGCTTCACCGCATGGAACTGGTGATAGCCGGCGATGATCTTCGCGAGGTCCGATCCCGTTTCGCCGAAGACCGTGAAGTCGCGCAGGAGATCGAGCAGACGGCGGGGCTCGAAGATGCCTTCGATCAGCACCTGGAGTTCAGGCGCGCCCTTTGCGGCGACAGTCTCGCCATCGGTCGTGCGCCAGGGCATGAAGCGCTCGCGGTCTGCGGTGAGAGAGCCGACACGCGCCGTCAGCCCGTCCGAGATGACGAGAACGGCGTTGCTGCGGAAGAGCGAGGGGATCTGCGTCTTGTAGGTCTGAAGCTGGTTATGCGCGCCGGCGAGCGTGGCGCTCTCGCCGCCCGGCGCCTTCAGTTCGATGACACCGAGCGGCAAGCCGTTCACGAAGACGACGATGTCGGGCCGGCGGTTGACACCGCCCTCGACCACCGTGAACTGGCCGGTCGCCAGAAAGTCGTTCGCGGAAGGATCGTCGAAATCGATGAGGCGCACCTTGTCGCCGCGGATCGTTCCATCCTCACCGTAAAACTCGACATCAACGCCCTCCACCATCAGCCTGTGGAGACGCCGGTTCTCCTCGACAAGGGAGGGATTTTCGGTGGCGACGATCTTGCGCAACGCGTCGCCCCGCGCCTCGGCGGGAATAGACGGATTCAGCTTCTCAATGGCGGTGGCAAGTCGCTTGACCAACAGCACATCGGCATAGGCTTCGCGCTCGGGCGCCCTCCCGTCCGGTCCGATCTCCGCCTCGAAGGCAACGGCATAGCCGAGACCGCGCAACTGCCCGAGCAGCACATCCTCAACTTCGGCTTCGGAAATGAATGCCATCAGCCAGCCGCCCCGCGCCGGGAATGGTCGTCAGTTCTGGAATGGCCGACCCTGCTCACAGCGAAACCTCAGAATGGATTAGGTGCCCATATTCACGCAAAAGACGGACACGAACAATCAGTCTTCCTCAATCGCTCCGGATACGACCGGATTTTGAAAGCTATGCCCTTCTCAGACGACCTCGCCCACGATCTTCTCAGCCTCCCTCACGCGGATTTCGCCGGACATGAGTTTGGGGAGGAGGAGGTCGCGGGTGGAGGCGAGCGTTCGTGTCTCGATGTCGTTTGCAATCATCCGGTTGAAGATTGGACTAACGAGTTCGTTTGCGGCGGTCATGACGGGATCGCTAGGAACGATAGCCGTCGCTTGTGTTAAATGATGCCTCTGGATGTGGCCCATCGTCGTTGCCTTGGAGGCGGCCGTAGCTTGAAAATCCGGCATGTGATGGCCGATCCAGTAGAAGACAAACCACTTCGGGAACATGTCGGATGTAACTTTGAAGAGGTGCTGATTGAGAGCACCACGTCCACCGGTCCAAATTCGATGTATCAAGCTTCCCGACCAAGAGAACAGAAGATCACCATCCTCGACCACATAGGACTCCGGGATGTCTGTGGACGCTCGATCGCTGGCATCGGCGTGTCCGGCACGAAGCTGGGCAATCTTGATCACCGGAAGCGATCCCTGCCCTTGATCCGGATATTTTTGCAGCGCGAGACCATTCAGGAAATGAGCGATCTGGTCCAAGGATCGCACTTCCCACCCCTCCGGCCTCCCCTCGTCATCAATACGGTCCGGGAAGAGAGACCAGATGTCCGGCGCGAGGTAGGGCGCGCGGACGACATTTTCTCTTTGCGGGTCTTCGCCCCGCATGGCCATCTTCGCGCGGGTTGGACCGAAATCGACGAACCAATCCTTGAAGATCGCCCGCGCCATCGCCTCCAGCGTCTCGTTCATCCGCCGGTTCAACTCGATCTTGTTGTCGAGGGCACCGAGCACGGAGGCGATCGTCTGCTGCTCCCGGTTGGGTGGAACTTCGATCTCGATTCTTGAGAGATCCTTAACCGTGAGGTAGGGCAGTGCGCTACCAGATGAAATGAGGTTGAAGTCGATCGTCGAGAGGAGGTAGTAGAACCAGACAGGATCGACATCAGGTGTAGGCACAGCCGACATCATGTTGTTATCGATGATCGTAGGCCTGACCAGCCTTCGGCGCCGGTTGTAAGTAAGAGCAATCCCAATCTTGGCAAATACCACGGCGTTCTTCGGATGAAGGCGATAATTCTGCTGCGCCTCCTCGTCTGAGACCCAGTTATTGGCCCGAGAGATATAAATCTCGTTGCCAACGAGGTTCATGTCGCTCACTTTGATAAATGGGTGATCCCCAAAAGTTCTGCCCTGATCATCACGACCAAATGCGTCTCCAGCCTGGAAACGGCAGATTGCTCCAAGCACCGTTTGAGCCCACGCGTTATCCATCGGAAATCCTTCCGAGGGCAGCTCTAATGTCATCGCTCATTTGCTCTGATTTGATCAGTTGCTCGTCAAGAATGGAACGAAGCGCCGCCAACCGTTTTGCAAAAGGCACTTCGTCTTCTTCGAGGTCTTGAGCTCCGACATAGCGCCCCGGCGTCAGCACATGGCCGTGGCTTCTGATTTCCTCCAGCGTCGCCGATTTGCAGAAACCCGGCACATCCTCGTAAGCCCCTGCCCGCGCCTCGCCGCGCCAGGCATGGTATGCGCGGGTGATGCGGTCGATGTCTTCGTCGGAGAATTCCTTCCGTGTACGGTCCACCATATGGCCGAGCTTGCGAGCATCGATGAAGAGGATTTCGTTTCGCCGGTCGCGCAGCTTCACATCGCGCGCAATACCGTTGGAGCGATCGCGGGCGAGGAACCAGAGGCAGACGGGAATCTGCGTCGAATAGAAGAGCTGGCCGGGCAGCGCCACCATGCAATCGACCACGCCGGGCTTGCCCTCGACGCCCTCGATCAGCGCGCGGCGGTTCTCGCCCTCGCCGCTCTGCGTCGACGACATGGAGCCGTTGGCGAGCACCACGCCGGCCGTGCCGGAGGGTGAGAGATGATGGACGATGTGCTGCACCCAGGCGAAGTTGGCGTTGCCTGCCGGTGGCACCCCATATTTCCAGCGCACATCCTCGCGCAGGCGGTCGCCGCCCCAGTCCGAAATATTGAAGGGGGGATTGGCGAGGATGTAGTCCGCGCGGAGATCGCGCAGCTCATCCTTGTGGAAGCTGCCCTCGCTGTTCCAGCGGATGTCCGCATCGATGCCGCGCACGGCGAGGTTCATCTTGCAGAGCCGCCAGGTCGTGTAGTTGGACTCCTGCCCGTAGACGGCGATGTCCCCTATCCTGCCCTCATGCTCCTCGGCGAATTTCTCCGACTGGACAAACATGCCGCCCGAGCCGCAGCAGGGATCGTAGACGCGGCCCTTGTAGGGCTCCAGCATCTCGACCATGGTGCGGACGACGGAGCGCGGCGTGTAGAACTCGCCGCCGCGCTTTCCCTCCGAGCCAGCGAACTGGCCGAGGAAATATTCATACACTCGGCCGAGCACGTCGCGCGACTGCCCCCTCTCCTGCCCCAGAGCTATCCCTGAGATGAGGTCGATCAGCTCGCCGAGCATGACGGCGTTGAGCGCGGGGCGCGCATAATCCTTCGGCAGCACGCCCTTCAGGCTTTCGTTGCGCTTTTCGATGGCGATCATCGCCTCGTCGATCAGCTTGCCGATACCCGGCTGCTTGGCGCTCGCCTGGAGATGCGACCAGCGCGCCTCCTTCGGCACCCAGAAGATGTTGCCGGCGGCGTATTCGTCGGGATCTTCCGCGCCTTCCGGGTAGTTCGCCAGCAGTTCGGCGCGCTTTGCCTCGAAACTGTCCGAGATGTGCTTGAGGAAGATCAGGCCCAGCGCGACATGCTTGTAGTCCGACGGCTCCATATTGCCGCGCAACTTGTCGGCGGCTTTGAAAAGCTCCGCCTCGAAGCCGAGATCGCCCTTGCTTCCCTTCGATTCCTTCGCCGTGGCGGGTTTTTTCGCCTTCGCCCCGCGCTTTTTCGGCTGCCCGCTGGACATGCTTCCTCTTTCCGCTTGTCGAATGGAGAATGGCCCGGCTGGCCGCCAGGCGACCATCCCCCTCCCCCGAATCCGGACTTTAGCGGATGATACGGCAAGTCTGAACAAGCAAAAGCCCGTGTGGCTGGCACGGGGGTTTGACGAGGGATTTGGCCGGGATGTGAGGGAGTATCCGAAGGCCAGTGCCGACCGTCTGGATGGCCGCTTTGCGCCGGAAGCGGACGCTGATGCGTGCGCGTGGTGATCAGCACCCATTCTGGTGTTGCTTTTGCGTGCGCCTTCAATAGGCGAGCGTGACGGAGATATTGGCGAGGCCGCTTCGGGAGGTGGCGCCGGGTGCCTTGTCGAACTGCCAGCCATAATCGAAGCGGGCGTCGAGATAGCGGCTGATGCTGTAATTGAGCCCGATGCCAGCACTTTCAAATGACGCGTGATCATTCAGGCCCGGCTGCGTAGTGATACAGGACGCCGATCCGTGATCGAAGAAGACAAAATGCCGGCGCTGTCAGCCTGTCGACAGATGAAGCCGGAATTTATCAGCCCAGCTGGTCCAATGTTGGGCAAGCTCAAAATCATGCAGACATTCGGTGTCAAACGCTCGCGTCCCCACAGGCTCGCGCCCACACCAGCAGCGAGGCCGCTGCGGTTCCGTTAACCCAGGACGAATCCCTCATAACCCTTGGACGCGGCTGCATTGCATTGGTCCATATAAATGGTCACGCCGGGGAAATTCAAAAGCTGCCGCGGCTTACCCGGAATGTTGGCGCCCATGTACCAGGAATCGGCACGGGGAAAGAGCGTCATGTCGGCTATGGTGTTCAGGAGCTGTGTCCATTCTTCCTCGGCCTGAACGGTCGCCTCCATCCGCCGCTTATTGTTCTCGCGCATATACTTGAGGCAATCGACAACCCATTCGCCCTGCAATTCGGCGCATGTCGGGCCGTTGCAGAAGCCGGAAGGACTCTGCGGACCGTAAAGCAACAGCATGTTCGGGAATCCGGACGTCGCGAAACCGAGATAAGTATGCGCGCCTTCGGTCCATTTTTCCTTGAGTGTCACGCCGCCCGTCCCGCGTATATCGATCTGGGTCAACCCGCCGGTCACGGCGTCGAACCCCGTCGCCAGGACGAGCATGTCGAGTTCAACCAGGCCACCCTTCGTGCGCACGCCTTCGGGAACCACTTCCTCGATCGGCGTCTCGCGCACATCGACCAGGCTGACATTCTCCTGATTGAACACTTCGTAATACCACTGCTCCAGCGAGGGGCGCTTGACGCCGAAGGGATGCGGCGGCTCCATCGGCGCGAGTTTGTCGGCTAATGCCGTATCCTTGATCCGGGCGCGGGTCTTGTCGCGCCAGAAATCGTACATGGTGCGGTTTGCTTCCTCATTCGTCAGGATGTCGGCAAATCCGCCGATCCAGTAGTGGAAGCCGCCTTTTTGCCAGAGCTTTTCATAAAGCGCGCGGCGCTCTTCTGGCGGCACTTCCAGTGCTGACCTTTCGTCCCTGAGAATGTCGAATCCGCCGAACGTTTCGCGCCGTATACGGAATATCTCCGGATAATCGGCCTTCATCCGCTGTTGCGTCTCGACGTCGAGCTTGCGCTGCTGCATCGGCAGGGCGAGGATCGGTGTGCGCTGGAACACCGTCAGATGCGCCGCGTCCTTGCTGGCCTCCTGCACCACCTGAACGCCGCTCGCTCCGGTTCCCACGACACCGACCCGCTTGCCCGCAAAGCTGGCGCCCTCCTGGGGCCACAGCGCCGTGTGATGGCACTCACCGGCAAAACTTTCAAGACCCTTGTAGTTCGGGGTATAGGGCTTGGACGCAAAACCGGCGCAAAGGATGAAGAACCGGGCGCGCACGGTAGCGCCGTCGGTCGTGCCGATAACCCATTCATCCCGCGCCTCGTCGAATTCCGCCGCGCTGACGCGCGTGCTGAACCTTATGTCCCGGCTCAGGTCGAGTTTTTTGTCAACGTAATGGAAATAGCGGCGCAGCTCGTCCCAGGCCGGAAATCTTTCGGTCCAGTTCCAGTCGCGCCATAATTCCTCAATCGAGAACTCGTAAATCGGAACATGGGAATCGACCCGCGCGCCGGGATAGCAGTTCCAATACCAGCAACCGCCCAGATCGGCACCAGCCTCGAACAGGCGCACATTGAAGCCTTCCTGGCGTAAGCGGTGAAGCTGATAGATGCCGTTGAATCCCGCTCCAACAATGAGTGCATCCAATACTTCAGCGTCGTCTCTTTCTTGCGTCTGGCCGGATTGCACCCAATTCATCGAGACCGTTTCCCTTCATATCCACCGCAGCCGCCTTGACTGGCTACATTCCCACCACCACGATGAGGCGAGGGTCGCTCCAGAATTCACCTTGTCGAAACCATCGTTCAGTCGCCGAGCAATCTTCCTCGCAGCGCCGGGACCAGGGCTGCGTTGCCTATGCGGGCCTTGGATCGCGAATGAGAACAGTCCCCTGCGCCGCACAACAGGCGCGGCCCTCGTTCGTCACATCGATACGAACCACCGCAGTCGATTTTGTCATCGCGATCAACTCGGCCACCGCTGTCACCTTGCCCGAGGATACCGGCGCCAGCAGATTGAGCTTGAATTCCGTCGTCGCCGCCCATTGTCCTTTCCGCATATGCGGATAGCAAACGCAGCCGAGAACATGGTCGCACATCGCAGCCAGCACCCCGCCATGCATGTTTCCGATCGGCGTCAACAGCCGATCCGAGACTTCCATCTCGGCAGTGAGCTTGCCCGGCTCGATATGTGTGATGCGAACTCCCAGAAACTCGGGCAACCCTTTCATTGAATTGCTGGCGTTTATGAAACCCTGTGCGATTTCCTGGTTGAACTCCGGCAGCTTTGCAACAATTGTCATCTCGTTTTCTCCGAAACCTTCAATGGTACCCGAGGCGCGCGCAGCCGAGTCTTACAGATAGATATTTGCCCGGCCCAGTGAGCTTTCGGCGCTTTTCACGAGATCGGCCATGACTTCCGCAGCCGGCCTCACCTTGTGAATGAGCCCCATGCCCTGCCCCGCGAAACCGGGCGCGATATCTTTCCGCTTTACCGCCGCCGCCGCCGCCAGCACCGGCATCGCAACCATGGGCTGGAAGGGCATGGGCAGCGGCTCCAGACCTGCCTCGGCAAAAGCCTCGGACCACTTGTTGCGAATGATGCGGGCCGGCTTTCCGGTGACGGTCCGGGAAACAAGCGTATCGCCGTCACCCGACTCGACAATCGCTTCCTTCTGGAAATCCTCGATGCCGGCCTCATCGGTCGCGAGAAACGCCGTACCGATCCAGGCGCCTTCTGCGCCGAGCATCATGGCCGCCGCGATGCCGCGCCCGTCGGAAATGCCGCCCGCGCCGAGTACGGGAATGCGACCCGCAATCGCATCGACAACCTGCGGGATGAGCGCCATCGTTCCGATGGGTGAATTGTGCCCGCCCCCGTCATGGCCCTGCGCGACGATCAGATCAATGCCGGAATTGACCACCTGCAGGGCATGCTTCACCGCGCCGACGACCGCCATCACCTTGGTGCCGTTGGCGTGGAGCCGATCAAGCCAAGGCCCCGGATTGCCGAGACCCGCCGCATAGACAGGAACCCGCTCCTCAACCACAACTTCCATTTGCGCTTCGAAGAATTCTTTCGAAAACAGCGGCGCATTCGATTTGGACGAACGGTGAGCTTCCTCGGATTCCCGCGCCCTGGATTTCAGCGGCGGTATGTTTTCCGTCTTCATGAAATCTTGCGCGAATTTCTGGTACTCAGGCAGCAAATCCATCGGAGACGGACCAGCCTTGCCCTTATAGGCTTCCCTGCGCACGGAGGCTGGCAGCAGGGTGTCCACACCAAACGGCTTGTCCGTAAGCGACCGCGTTTCCCGAATCCATTCACGCAGTTGATCGGGAGAGCAAGCAGCCGCGCCGAGCACACCAAGGCCACCCGCATTCGATACCGCCGCCGCAAGCCGTGGAACGCTCGCGCCGCCCATACCGGCCAGCAAGATCGGGTATTTGATGCCCAAAATATCACACACTCGGCTATGCAGGGTCATAGCTATCCTCCCATCCGGCGGCTTCTATTGGCCGCTATTGGCCGCGTTATTTATGATCATAAATTATCGATGTCCGGGGAGCGGCGCAAGTGTCGCAAAAACGACGTTGGCATCGCGAACACTCGCCTAGCATTTCCGTCGGGGAACCCGCGGCATACTCAGGTCGTCAGCATCCTGCCAACGCACGATTTTGGACATGATGTCGGGATGACGAGCCTCAAGATACTTGTCGGATCGGCTTATGAATCGGGACATTTCGATGAAAGCGAGGTCTGGATTGCGATCCTCAATCGCCTTGAGAAGCCGCCCGTACGCCTTGATCTGATAGTCGCGCTCACCCTCCGTATAAGTTATGCCGACTTCCGACGCATTCGTGATGTTGTGAAGCGAACCGATCAAGAATCCGATCAAGGGGTTGCCGGACGCCCAGGCAAGCAGGTCGTGAAAACGCCTGTTCTCCTCCACATAGGAGTCACAAGAAACAGACAACGTCTTCAATGTGGCCAATGACGTATTCAGCTTGTCGATATCCTCATCGGACGCACGCTCTGCCGCAAGCGACGCCATGGTCGGGCCCACCGCCTGCCTCACTTCAATCAGTGAACGGAACGTGGTGCCGAGAAACTGGAGCAGCAACGCCATCGTGCTGGCAAAATCTTTCGGCCGCGGCTCCTGAACGATCGGCCCGCCGCCGGGACCGGGCCGCAGGAAAATGATTCCCTGCAATTCGAGAAACCTGAGCGCCTCCCGCAAGGTCGCGCGGGCCACTCCATAGCGCACGAGCATCTCCTGTTCGGGCAGCAAGCGATCTCCGACCTCGGCGCCTTGCTGCTCGATGTCTTCGACGATCCGCCGCGCAACTGCGAGGGCACGCTTGCCGGACCCTTTCGGAAACCGGCTGGTTCGTGAAACGGGCAAGGTCGCTTTCATTTCAGATACCCACAATCTTCATTTTCAAGGACAATCGCCTCCGATCGAGGACCGGCTGGGAGAACCCGCCTACAACACCATCGTCCGTGTTTGCAACACGCCATCAATTCATCATAATGGATTTCGACCCTTAGTACACATGCGAACCCATTGGAATCAAAGCATATGACGTCCGCAAACCGGACCTTGTTCACCCTTGTTCAGAATCTCAAAATCGCGGCGGAGGCATTCGGTCCCGACCAGGGGCGTCCGGTTCTGCTCGCCCATGGCGGCGGGCAGACACGCCATGCATGGCAAGCCTGCGGCAAAACATTGGGAAAAAACGGTTATTACGCCCTCGCCGTCGATTTGCGCGGGCACGGCGAAAGCGACTGGTCTCCGGATGGAGACTACAGAATGGAGCGTTTCGCGGAAGATATCCTCGACATCGCGGACAGTTTCCGTGTGCCTCCCATCCTGGTCGGCGCGTCTCTCGGCGGCATCGCGGGCATGATCGCGCAGGGAGAATATGCGAAAGCCGGGCGGCGCGGGTTTGCGGCGCTGATCCTCGTCGACATCACCCCTCAGATGAACATGGAAGGGGTTCAAAAAATTATCGGATTCATGTCGGAGAATCTGGAAGAAGGCTTCGCCTCGCTTGAGGAAGCAGCCGATACGATCTCGCGCTACATGCCCGGCCGGACTCGCCCCAAAGACCTGAGCGGACTGGCGAAGAACCTTCGCCGCAGGGAAAACGGCCGCTACTACTGGCATTGGGACCCGCTTTTCATCACCGGCGCGCAAAAGCCACAAGGCAGCCGAGAACCCGAACGCCTCGAAATAGCGGCGCGTTCCCTGAAAATACCGACGCTCCTCGTCCGGGGCCGCGACAGCGATCTGGTGACGGTCGAAGCAGCGCGGCAATTCGCCGAAATTGTTCCTCATTCCGAGTTTGTCGATGTCGCAAATGCGGGCCATATGGTCGCGGGCGACAAGAACGACATATTTACAAGCGCCGTTCTGGATTTTCTGACGCGAATGGCACCCGCCGCGAGCGCATCGTAGCCAACCCAGGCGGACTCATGCACGCGTGTGCGTCTTCGACAGATGAAGACGCCATAAAAAAGATCGAGAAGAGGAAGGGAGAAAGCCTATGTCGAATCTGGTTCTTCGCAAGGACAGCGGGCGCATTTGCACGCTGACACTCAACCGTCCGGAAACCTTGAACGCACTCAATGTCCCTCTGTTCGAAGAATTGCGCGGGCATGTCGATACGCTTCGCGGACAGGTTCACGAGGTGGCATGCGTCATCATCACGGGCGCGGGCAAGGCTTTTTCAGCCGGCCACGATCTGAAGGACATCCAGAAAGGCGAGCGCCCGCCGGAGCCGCATTTCCAGGCGAAGACCATTCAGGCGCTGGCCGAACTGCCGCAACCGGTCGTCGCCTGCGTCCGCGGACATTGCTACACCGGCGGACTCGAACTTGCGCTCGCGGCCGACATCATCATCGCCGCGCGCTCCGCCAAGTTCGGCGACACGCATAGCAAGTGGGGGCTGAGCCCGCTCTGGGGCATGACGCAAAGACTGCCGCGTCGCATCGGGCTGTCGAAGGCCAAGCAGATGATGTTTACCTCCGATATTTTCGCGGCGGAGGCGGCGGAGCGCATGGGATTGGTCGACATTTGTGTCGACGATGCCGAACTGGAACAGACGACAAACGACCTTGCTCAGCGTATCGCCGCCAATTCGACCTACAGCAATCAGGTCAACAAAGGCCTGCTGGGCGCGACCGACGGCATGACCGGCCAGGCAGGGCTGGCCTACGAACTCGCGCACAGCCCCGGCGCCTGTTTCGACGCACGCGAACGGGTGGCCTCATTCGGAAAAAAATGACGGTGGGCCACTCGCCGCGCCGTCAGCGACCTTGTCGACGGGTGGAGGTTTTCCACCCGTCTGGGTTCAGCCCGGGATTCTTACCGGCAAGGCCTCATAGCCCTTGATGAAGTTGGAAAAGACCCGCTTTGGTTCGCCGACCACTTCGATCGGCCTGTCGGGCCAGAGCTTCAGGATTTCTTCCCAGACGATGCGGAGTTGCATTTCCGCCAGCCGTTTGCCGACGCAGCGATGGATGCCGAAGCCGAAGGAGAGGTGTTGACGCGGCCTTAGACGATCGATGATGAAGCGGTTCGGCTCGTCGATCGCCTCCTCGTCCCGATTGCCAGAGACGTACCACATGGTAACCCTGTCGCCCTTCTTGATCTGATTGCCGGCTTCACACGGCGTCAATACCAAGCGTTTTCTTGACCGATTTGTGGAAATGCGCGAGAGCCGGCTCGTTGGCGCCGAAAGTCACAAAATCTTGTGCGCCCGAGTGAAAATCGCGCTGGATATTTTCCGCCAGCGGGAAATCCTCCTGCTGCACCGTCGCCATCAGCAAGTCCATGTTTTTGGTCCAGTACTTTCTGGCCTTGTCGGTGACGGCGGGTTCGGGCGTATAGAGAGAGACGTGCATTTTCGATTCATCCACGCTGTCGCCCGGATAAACCCGCCACGTCTCCAGATGATCGCCCTGCATGATGAAGACCGTATTCGGAAAGAGCACGTATACGAGGGCGGAGTGGCGAATCAGATCCCACTCGCTTTCCGGTCTCTGGCGCAGGGCATCGATCGTCTTGCGGGCGCCAATCATGCGCAGATTTCGCGCCATGCCGTCGAACGTGCCGAGGTTCGAGTGCAGGATCGGCGCGATCGTGTTCTTGTGCAGCGTACTCAGATGGTAGGTTTCGAGAAACGTGTCGATCACGAGCTTCCAGTTAAGGCGGGCCCGGAGAACGCGCGTCTCGTAGTGGCTGTAGCACACAAGACCAAACGCGGCGAGATCGTCCGCCATGCCCGCTAGGTGGCTGTCGATGTCGATCGACCCGCCGGGCGCCGGCATGACCCAGATCATGCCGTATTTCTCCACCACCGGCAGAGACCTCAAGCCGTTGCTCGTTTTGTCGACGCTCTCGAAGCCCCGCTCGAACGGTATCGACCTCAGCCTGCCGCTCCGGTCGTAGGTCCATGCATGATAGGGACACCTGAACACGGCCTTGCCGCTGCCGCAGCCCGACGCGACGCGCGCGCCGCGGTGGCGGCAGACATTGATGAAAGCATTGACCTGCCCCGCTTCATCCCGCACCGCCAGGATCGGCACGCCTGAAAAATCGTCGGTTACATAGTCGCCGGGATTGGGCAATTCGCAGCTCAACCCGATCAGAAGCGGCTCATCCCGGAACAGCACCTCCCGTTCTCGGCTAGCCTGGTCCGGACTAGTGTAGTCGCTGACATGATGATGATACACGGCATCGCCCATTGCGGTCTCACCCGCGTCGAGATAGCCGAAAATCTTCTGCAGCTGTTCGACCTGGGCTTCGTGTTTCATGATCGCGCGTCTCCCGACGATGTCCACTTGATTATCCGTTAGCGGAATAATGGTTCCCGGCGCCCCCGGAACGCCGCCAAACCCTCCGAAACATTTTCGCTCATCAGCGCGTCTACGACCACGCTCCGTTCCATATCCAGACCTTCCTGGAGTGATCCATCGAGCCCGTTCCTGCAAAGCTGCTTCATGGCGGCAAGGCCTTCCGGATTCTTTTTGGCGAGATCGGCGCAATAGGCTTCCGCCTCTCCGACAAGCGCGCCGTCGTCAACGACATTGTTCACAAGCCCCCAAGCCAGCGCCTCATCCGCCTTGAGCCATCGGCCGCTGAACATCAGATCAAGGGCACGCCGCGAACCGACGATGCGCGCGAGACGCTGCGTGCCGCCCCAACCCGGTACGAGACCGTAACGAGCATGCTGGCATCCCACCTGCGCTGACTGACCAGCAAAAACCACGTCACATGCCATCATCAATTCAAGCCCGCCCGCAAGACACAAACCGTTCACCGCGGCAACAATCGGCAGAGGCGAGACTTCAAATCGGCGCAGGAGGAGATGACCGCTCGTGATAAACGCGCCCAGCCGACCCCGCTCCTTGCGGGCGTCGAGCACCTCGTCGAGATCGGCGCCGGTGCAGAAATGCTTTCCACGCGCGAGCAACAGAACGGCACGAACCTTCCTGTCGCCCTCGAACCTTGCGAGAGCCTCGTCGAGACCGGCCATGACGGCCGATGAGAGGCAATTGAACCTGTCGGGCCTGTTGAGCGCCACGATTCCGATGCCGTCTTGTATCCCGGTCTGAACCGGGGCTTCCGTGGCGCTGGTCATGTAGCCTCCCTCACGCATAAGGCACGGCCACTCGACCGACTTTCTCGCGCGAAATGATCATCTTCTGGATTTGCTCGGTACCGTCGCCGATCTGCAGCCCCATCACATCGCGTAATCTCTGCTGATGGGGCAGATCAGTGCTGTAACCGCCATGTCCGTGCGTGAGCAGGCAACGGTGGATGACCTGGAAAGCCGTCTTGGGCGCCCACCATTTGCACATCGCGGCTTCGGCGGTGTGCGGCAAATCATTGTCGCGAAGCCAAAGCGTCTTGTAGCAAAGCAGACGCGCCGCCTCGAGCAACGTCTGAGCTTCGGCCAACGGTTCCGTGACGCCCTGATATTTAGCCAGCGGATTGCCGAAGGCTACGCGCTCGGTCACATATTTCCAGGTCTCCTCCAGCGACGCGAAAGCGGGAGCCAGACATTGCAGGCCGATCAGCGCACGGGAATAGTCGAACCCCTGCATCACCTGCCGGAAGCCCTCTCCCTTCGTGCCGACCATAAGCCGCGCCGGCACCTTCACATTGTCGAAGAATACCGAGCCGCGGCCAACGGCCTTCGAACCCACATCGTCGAAACTCGAACACGTGATGCCGGGCGCGTCGAGCGGCGCGAGAAAGGCCGACACGCCGCCGGCACCGGGATTGTTTTCATCCGTGCGCGCGAGCACAAGAATGTGATCGGCCTGCTCGGCCATCGAGATCGAGGTTTTTTCCCCCGACAGGACGTAGCCGTCGCCGTCGGCGCGCGCTTTCATCTGCAGATGCGCCGCGTCGGAGCCGCCTCGCGGCTCCGTCAGACCGAGCGCGACGATCGCCTCGCCCGAGCAAATCCGCGGAACGATTTCATCGGCGACTTCAGGTCTTGCGTGCGCTGCGACGATCGATCCCATCAAGGAACCGAGAAGCTGGACATAACCGACGCTAATGTCGCCGCGCGATATTTCCTCGATAATAATGCCGGTCGTGACGCTATCGAGACCGGGCGCACCAAGCTCTTCGGGCAGGTCGGCGCCGATCAGACCCAGTTCGCCCATCTCCCGGATGAGCGCGCGGTCGATCTTTCCGTCGATCTCGCGCGCCCTGTAGCCGGGCGCAAGCCGCTCACGCGCAAATCGTGCCGCGGTGTCGCGAATGGCTTCCTGGTCGGACGTGAATGCAAAGTCCAAGATGCCACCTATTTCATATGCTTGCGGAATTCCGGCTTGCGCTTTTCATTGAGCGCCTTGACGCCCTCTTTCGACTCCGCCGAGTTGTAGTAGAGGCGGAGCGCCTGCATGCCGAGACCGCCAATGCCGCGAATATTGTCGCTGTCGGCGTTGAACGATTTCTTGGCGATGGCAATCGCCGTCGGACTGCGCTCCACAAGCTCGGCGCACCAGGCGTCCACTTCCTCATCCAGCTTGTCGTCAGGAACGACCGCATTGACGAGACCCATCG
>NZ_BTVP01000045.1:0-22451 GCF_045863935.1 Parvibaculum sp.
GCCGTGCTTCTCGTTCATTTCGGCCTCGGCTTTCCGCTGCCGCTCGGTCTCTGCCTCGCGGTGATCGCGGCGTCCGCCTGGCTCAACGTCTTCCTCACGCTGCGCTACCGTTCGGCGACGCGCCTTCCCGACTGGCAGGCAGCCGTCTATCTCGCGATCGATCTCGCCCAGCTCGCGGTGCTGATCTTTCTCACCGGCGGCCTCGAAAATCCCTTCGCACTTCTTTTCATGGCGCCGGTGACGATCTCGGCGGCGACGCTCTCGCTGGCGAGCACCGCCCTCCTGCTTCTGCAGGCTTTCACCTATGTGACCCTGCTTGCATGGTTTCATATGCCATTGCCCTGGCGGCCCGGCGAAACGCCCCAACTTCCCGAGCTCTATGTGACCGGCCACTGGCTTGCTCTGCTGCTCGGCCTCGGCTTCATGGCCGCCTATGCATGGCGCGTGTCGCAGGAATCGCGGCGCATGTCGGCGGCGCTTGCGGCAACGCAGCTCGTTCTCGCCCGCGCGCAGCGCCTCTCCGCGCTCGATGGTCTGGCCGCCGCCGCCGCCCATGAACTCGGCACGCCGCTCGGCACCATCTCGCTCGTCTCGAAGGAGTTGATGCGAGGAAAGATGAGCGAGCAGGAGATGAAGGAAGACCTGGCCCTGCTCAACAGCCAGGCCGAGCGCTGCAAGGACATTCTCTCGCGCCTCTCGAAAAGGCCGGACGGCACAGACGTGATCTATTCGCGCCTGCCGCTTCACGCGCTGCTCGATGAGGTTGTGGCGCCGCATCGCGACATGGATGTCGCCTTCCTCATCGAAGTGGTGGCCGACGACGAGGAAGCGAGCGAGCCCGAAATATGGCGGCGCCCCGAAATGCTCTATGGCCTGGGCAATTTCATCGAGAACGCGGCCGACTTCGCCCTTGAGGAGGTTCACCTCGCCGCACACTACGATCGCGACCACGTCACCGTCATCATCACCGATGACGGGCCGGGCTTTGCGCCGGACGTGCTTGAAAAGCTCGGCGAGCCCTATGTGACGACGCGGCCGCGCAGCAAGCGCGCAAGTTCGGACCCGGAGGGCGGGCATGAGGGGATGGGCCTCGGCTTCTTCATCGGCAAGACGCTGCTTGAGCGCACCGGCGCGACGGTCGAGATCGGCAACCGCAGCGACGGCAAAGTGGGCGCGCGGCTTGCCATGCGCTGGCCGCGCCGCGCCATCGAGGCCGAGCCCGCCTTTCCCGCGCCGGCCGAATAATCGAGACGCAGACCGTTTTCCAGGCAAGTGGAAACACCTGCCGGTTCGGAAAACGGTCAAAACTGTAAGCGACGAGCAGATTTCCATGATCCGTTGGAATCGCATCGCGTTTCCAACGGATCATGATCTGCTCTAGCTTGGCTTTAGGACCCCCTTCGGCCTAAACTCCCGCAAATCCGACGGAGACTGGACGACGTGACCAAGACAGAAGATGCCTCCGGGGCCGAAGCCCCCGTCATACCCGAAGACCGCACGCTCCTCCTCGTGGACGACGACGTGCCATTCCTGACGCGGCTTGCCCGTGCGATGGAGGGGCGCGGCTTCGAGGTAACGACGGCGAACACGGTGAAGGACGGCAAGGAGCTTGCCCGTGCGAAGAAGCCGGGCTTTGCCGTGGTCGACATGCGGCTTGAGGACGGCAACGGCCTCGATGTCGTGGCGACGCTCGAGGAGGTGCGGCCCGACGCACGCATCGTCGTGCTGACGGGCTATGGCAACATCGCCACTGCGGTGACGGCGGTGAAGCTCGGCGCGGTCGACTATCTCGCAAAACCGTCCGACGCCGATGCGATCGAGGCGGCGCTTCTGGCGACCGGCGGCGACAAGGCCGATCCGCCGGAAAACCCGATGTCGGCGGACCGCGTGCGCTGGGAACACATTCAGCGCGTCTACGAACTCTGCGACCGCAACGTCTCGGAAACCGCGCGCCGCCTCAACATGCACCGCCGCACGCTGCAGCGCATCCTCGCCAAGCGCGCGCCGAAGTAACTCTCACGCCGGTTCCAGAAAGCGGTGCACACGCCGCGCCGAGACGCGGGCGGCGTGGAGCGTGAGCTTCTTGCGCCGTGCGGGCGCGAGCGGTGTGACGGGTCCTTCCCGCAGGATTTCCGCGCCGTAGCGGTCGGCGACGACAAGGCCGACAGTCTCGGGGATGATCTCGCGCGGAAACTCGGGCGGCACGGCGAAATAGAAGCGGTCGCAGAAATCGAGATACTCTTCCCACTTCGCGTCCGTCCGGTAGTCGATGAGGCTCGACTTGATTTCGAGCACGGCGATCTCGCCCTTCGGCCCGAGCGCGAGAATATCGACGCGCCGTCCCGTCGCGAGCGTGAGTTCGGTCACGGGCGCATAGCCCATCTGGGCAAGAAGGCGGCAGACGCCGCGCTGCACGCTTGCCGCCGTCGCCGACTGCCGTCCGTCGAAGAGACGGAACTCGTCCATCTCCATGTCGGGCAGGTCTGGAAGATCGTCTTTCGCCATTCCGAAACCTAAGCTTCTATTCCCGCCTGGCGCAACGCCTCGTCGAGAAAGCTCACGCGGCGCATTCCCTCGCGCGGATGGCCTGCATTGCTGCCGATGGCAAGCGAGCAGGCGGCATTGACCGCGACGGCCATGCGGAAGCGGTGCATGTCGATCGCGCGGCCCGAAACCGCCGCATAGGAACGGAAGATCGCATCGCGCATCGGGCCCGGATTGTCGAAGTGCCGGAAGTCTTCTTCCGGGAAGCCTGTGCCGGCTTCCGCGAAATCGACAAGCGCAACGGGAAGGCCCCGCGCGGAAAGCACATTCGATAGATTGAGGTCGCCGTGAAGTAACACGCGCGGCGCCTCCTCCATGCTCCACATGTCCTTCAGCAGTTCAAGCCGCGCGCGAAGGTCGGGATCGCTGATCCGCGTCATCGCTTCTGCGATGCTGCGAAGGCCCGGGCTGCCGAGCTTTTCGGCCTCGTCCATGCGCGCCGCGGCTCTTTCGTGGAAATGCGCAAGCGCCGAGCCGATCTCCTCGCCAAGCCGCTCGCGCTCTTCCGCTTTCAGCGCGTAGAGCCTTCCTTCATCGACGGCCTTTCCCTCGAGCTTTTCGAGGCGCAGCCAGCCCGCAAGCGGCGGCCCCGAGAACCCGTAGGCATTCTCGAAGCGTCCGGCATCGAGTAGGCGCGGCAGGCGTGGCGCGGAACCCTGAAGCCCGTCGAGAAGCCGCAGGGCCGCCGTTTCCCGGTAGTGCTTGCTCTCGCCCGTGCCGAGGCCGCCATTGCGGCGCACGAGTTTCAGCACGCTGCCATCGCCCAGATCGTGGACGCTGCCCCAAAGGCCTTCGCCGAGCAGGGTCCATGGCCCCGCCGGAAGGCCGGGAACGTCGCCGGCAATCGCTTCGTGAAGATCGGTCATGGGGCCGCACTCTACCAGCCGCATCGGGAAAGGCGGCGTGAAAAAAGGGCGGCTCGAAAGCCGCCCTCAAGTTGTTCCCTCTGGAGAGGACCCTTCGGGAAATTACTCTGCCGCCGCGCTCTGCATCGGGTTCTTCTTGTTGGCGAAGTTGACCGTCTTCAGGAACTCGATGCCCTGCTCGGCAATGTCGTCCCCGACCATGCGGTCGTCTTCGTTCTTCAGTTCTTCCATGTCGACATAGGTCGCATAGAAGGAGCGGGTGCGATCGGTAATGATGCCGGCCTTGAGCAGCGTCTTCACGAGCACGCGGAAGATGTTCGCCGCGTCCTTCATGCCCTCGCGCCGGTCTTCATCTGTCACCGCTTCGAGCATCTCGAGCTGAACTTTCTGCCAGTCGAGGCCGAAATCGGCATAGATGAGCTTCTTCTGCTCGGGGTTCACGAGATTGAAGAGAAGTGTCTGGAAAACATTCGCCGCCCAGTCCTCGATGATGTCGCGCTCTTCGGGGGCGAGTTTCGGGATCGTGCGGTCGGCCCAGATCTTGCCGAACTTGTGATGGAAGGCTTCGTCCGTCATGGCGAGCTGGCAGAGCTTCACGAGAAGCGGGTCGCGCGCCGTGTTGAAGAAGGTCGCGAAGGTGCCCATCGCGAGCCCCTCGACGAGCAGCTGCATGCCGACGATCTTCTTGTAGACCTCTTTCGCGTTGACCATCTCGGCGAGAAGGTTCGCAAGCGTCTCGCCGCAGGGCAGCGGCTTGCCGAAGCGCGACTGCACATATTTCGCGAAGGCCGTCACGTGGCGCGCCTCTTCGCGCGCCTGGTTCGCGGCATATTCCTGTGCGCCCGGATCGAGCAGGATGTGGCAGAGCGAAGCGGAGAGATTGAGCGCTCCCTGCTCGCCATGCAGGATCGCCGACATCATCCAGCGCGCGGTTTCGTTGACGAAACGCACCTTCTCCTTCTCCGAAAGCTTCTCGAAGGAGGGAAGCTTGAGTTCCGGAACGAGTTCCGGATCGATCAGCATTTCGTTTTCGAGATCGAAGGGCTCGGCGAAGTCGATGTACTTCTTGTCGAGCGGATCCCAGAAATGGTCGTGGGTCGCCGAGATGATCTTGTCGAACGCCGAGGAGCGGCGGTTGTAACGCTCCGTGTTCATCATCGCCTGGAAGTCGTCCGGCGAGACGGCGTCGTAAGCGTTGTCCTTCGTGATCTGGCGCGGTTCGGTCATGTATCTCTCCACATTCATTGGCCGTCGGTCCCCCACGGAACCCGGTCAATTTCCTTAATCGAAATGTGGGTATTTGTGCGCTGCACAAGCAACGCAAAAATGACGCCTGCGTCACTTTTGCACAGGATGCGGGAGGAGGGCCGGCGCATGGCGAAAACTCGACAACGCAGAGCCGCTTCTGTATGACTCGCCGCCCTTCGCCCCGGGGCAAGCCCCCGGATTTCCTCAGATGTATTGCTGTGGCCTGAGCGCCGCGTTCTCCCGCGCCCGGCCAGACGGATACGAGGTGACTTGATGTTTATCGGTCTCGACTTCGGGACGACCAACAGCGCGCTCGCGGTTGCCCCCGCGCACGGCCCCTCCCGGCTCTTGCCTGTTCGCCACGCGAACGAACTGCTTCCGACCTTCCGTTCCATCCTCTATTTCGACGAGGAGGAGCGCGATGCGAACGGCCGCCCCCACGCCTTTGCCGGCCCCGCCGCCATGGATGCCTATCTCGAGCGCGGCGCGGAAGGCCGGCTTGTCCAGTCGGTGAAATCCTGGCTCGCCAATCCGAACTTCACCTCGACCAGCATCTTCAACAGCCGCTTCACGCTCGAAAACCTGGTCGGCTTCATCGTTGCGCGCATGATCGACGCGGGCGAGGAGGGCGAGGCGCTGGCCGGCAAGATGGCGTCGAGCCCGGTTGTCGTCGGCCGGCCGGCGCGCTTCGTGCGGAACAGTCTGGGCACGCCGGACAGCGAGCACGACGAGCTTGCCGTCTCGCGCCTGCGCGAAGCGCTTTACGCCATCCGCATTCCCGACGTTCATTTCGAGTTCGAGCCGGTCGCCGCGGCGCATGCCTACGAAGCCTCTCTCGACACGGACGAACTCGTGTTGATCGGCGATTTCGGCGGCGGCACCAGCGACTTCTGCCTGCTGCATGTCGGCCCCGGCATGCGAAAGCTGAAGGAGCGTGGCGAAACGATCGTCGGCGTCTCCGGCGTGGGGCTCGCGGGCGACGCTTTTGACGCGCGCCTCATCGAACATTGCGTGGCGCCGCGTCTCGGCAAGGGCACGTCCTACAGGAGCGGCGGCAAGGTTCTGCCCGTTCCGTCCTGGCCCTACGACACCATGAGACGCTGGCATGAGCTGAGCCTCATCAACACGCGCAAGACGCGGCGCATGCTCGAAGAGATCGGGCGCACGGCGGATGCGGCGGATGAGGTGGAGGCGCTCTCGCGGCTCATCGCGGAGGAGCGGGGTTTCGCCCTCTACCGCGCGGTCGAGGCGGCGAAGGTCGCCCTCTCCAGTGCGGACGAGGCCAGGCTCCGCTTCGATCTCGCACCCGTCGGGATCGACGCGCGCGTGACGCGCGCCGAATTCGATCAATGGATTGCGCCGGAGCTTGCCGAAATCGCCACCTGCGTCGACCGGCTTTTCGAAGAGACAGGAACGGCGCCGGAGAGGGTCGACCGGGTCTTCCTCACCGGCGGCACCTCCTTTATCCCGGCCGTCCGCGCCCTCTTCGCAAGCCGCTTCGGCGCGGAAAAGCTGGCGGGCGGCGGCGAATTGACCTCCGTGGCGACGGGTCTGGCCCTGGCCGCAAGGCAGCGCTTCGGCGACTGACTGGGCCCCAGGAGTCGCTTTTCTCAAAAAATGACGCATCCGTCATTTTCAAGCCTTGAAGCCGGTGCTAAGCTCGCTCACATGGAAAAAGTGACGCGGCCGTCATTTTGCGTATGACGGGTCCGTATTTTCCGCTATGCTTGCCGTAACGGAATAACAGGAAGCCGGATTAAGCCGGAGGAGGAAACAGATGAGCGACGCAGCGGTAAAATACGAGGCCGACGAAGCGCGCGACGCAGCCTATTCGACCCCGCTCGAGCAGATCGACGTCGCAGACCCGCTTCTCTTCAAGAACAACACGATGTGGCCCTACTTCGAGCGCCTCCGCAGCGAGGCGCCGGTGCATTACTGCACGACCAACGAGGAAGTCGGACCCTATTGGTCGATCACGCGCTACAAGGACATCATGGCGGTGGACACGAACCACCAGGTGTTCTCGTCCGAAGGCAGCATCGTGCTGCGCGACCAGGACGAGGACTTCAAGCTTCCGATGTTCATCGCCATGGATCCCCCCAAGCATGACGAGCAGCGCAAGACGGTAAGCCCCATCGTCGCCCCCGCGAACCTCGCCAAGCTCGAGAGCACGATCCGCGAGCGCGTCGGCAATATTCTCGACAATCTCCCGGAGAACGAACCCTTCAACTGGGTGGACCGTGTCTCGATCGAACTGACGACGCAGATGCTCGCGACGTTGTTCGACTTCCCGTTCGCGGAACGCCGCAAGCTCACGCGCTGGTCCGACGTGGCGACCGCCGCGCCGATGCCGGGCGGTCTCATCGAGACCGAGGAAGAGCGCCGCGCCGAGCTTCTCGAATGCGCCGAATATTTCATCGGTCTGTGGAACGAGCGTGTGAATGCGCGCGAGCCGGGCAACGATCTCATCTCCATGCTCGCGCATGGCGAGTCGACCCGCAACATGGACAAGATGGAGTATCTCGGAAACCTGATCCTCCTCATCGTCGGCGGCAACGACACGACGCGCAACTCGATCTCGGGTGGTCTCCTCGCGCTGAACCAGTTCCCGGACCAGTATGCGAAGCTGCAGGCGGACCCTTCCGTCATCCCGAACATGGTGGCGGAAATCATCCGCTGGCAGACGCCGCTCGCCTATATGCGCCGTACCGCGACGCAGGATGTCGAACTCGGCGGCAAGACGATCCGCAAGGGCGACAAGGTCGCCATGTGGTACGTCTCGGGCAACCGCGACGAGACTGTGATCGAAAACCCGAACGAACTCGTGATCGACCGCGATCGCGCGCGCCAGCATCTTTCCTTCGGCTTCGGCATCCACCGCTGCGTGGGTAACCGCCTTGCCGAGATGCAGCTCCGCATCACCTGGGAAGAAATCCTGAAGCGCTGGCCGGATCAGCGCATCGAGGTTCTGCAGGAGCCGCGCCGCGTGCACTCGTCCTTCGTGAAGGGCTACGAGGAACTCATGGTCGCGCTGCCGAAGCGCAAGCACTGACACGACCGAACGACACGAACGATCGAGCCGGGCCGGAGAAATCCGCGCCCGGCTTTTTCGTGCCCGCACGGCAAACAGGCAGAACAAGAAAAGAAAAAGGGCGGCGCCCGAAGGAGCCGCCCAGTCTGTCGAGGGATCGCGTTGAGGGAACGCTACGCCCGCTTTGTTGCGAGGCTTATTCGGCCGCCGAGATCGTCACTTCCTTCAGCGCGTCGATATTGGCGCCGAAGTTGATCTTCTGCAGATAGCGGATGCCGTCTTCGGCAATATCGTCGCCGACCATCCGCTCGCCTTCGTGGCGCAGCTCTTCCATGTCCACATAGGTGGCGTAGAAGGCCTTGGTGCGGTCGGTGATGATGCCTGCCTTGAGCAGCGTCTTGATGAGCACGCGGAAGATGTTCGTGCCTTCCTTCATGCTCTCGCGACGGTCGTCGTCGCCGAAGGCTTCGAGCATCTCGAGCTGAACCTGCTGCCATTCGAGGCCGAACTCACCGTAGATCGCCTGCTTCTGCTCGGGGTTCACGAGGTTGAACAGCAGCGTCTGGAAGCACTCGGCCGCCCAGTCCTCGATGATGTTCTGCTCTTCTTCCGACAGGTTCGGGATCGTGCGGTCGGCCCAGATCTTGCCGAACTTGTGATGGAAGGCTTCGTCCGTCATCACGAGCTGCGTGAGCTTCACGAGAAGCGGATCGTTCGACTTCGCATAAAGCGTCGCGAAGGCGCCCATGGCCAGGCCCTCGACCAGCATCTGCATGCCGACGATCTTCTTGTAGACCTCGGGTGCGTTGACGATGTTGGTCAGCAGGCCGCCCAGCGTCGGGCCGACGGCCAGCGGCTTGCCCCAGCGCGCCTGAACGTATTTCGCGAAGGCGGTCACGTGCCGGGCTTCTTCGCGGGTCTGGTTCGCGGCATATTCCTGCGCGCCCGGATCGCGGAGAATGTGGCAGAGGCTTGCCGAAAGCGCCAACGCGCCGGCTTCGCCGTGCAGGATAGAGGAGAGCATCCAGCGGGCGCTCTCATTGCCGAACTTCACGCGCTGTGCCTGAGAAAGCTTTTCGAAGCAGGGCAGCTTGAGTTCCGGCAGAAGCTCCTCCGGCATCACCATCTGGTTTTCGAGATCGAAGGGCTCCGTGAAGTCGATGTACTTCACGTCGAGCGGATCCCAGAAATGGTCATGAGTCGCGGAGATGATCTTGTCGAAGGCGGTGGAGCGCGCGTTGTAGCGGTCCACTTCCATCATCGCGGGAAAATCGTCCGGCGCGACGGCGTCGTAGGCATTGTCTTTGGTGATCTGCCGAATCTCGGTCATCGGGTCCTCCAGAGGGGGCGGCTATTGCCGCCGAAAACAAAAAGCGCCGGCTTCGAGGGCATGCTGCTCCCTGCCGGTCTGTCTCTTTGGGATCAGAATAAGAAGCACTGCCGCTGGGTCAAGAAGAAAATGACGGGGGCGTCAACTTTGTGGCGCGGTTAACCAGGCGGGCAAAAAGCGGCTGCACTTCGCGGATTCGCACTACGCAACTGTTACAAATCGCCGCTGCTTGTGGTATTTGATGAACGTGGGACGACCGGTCCGGACTGGCAGCGCGGGGAAGCGGCGCGTGCTGGAAAAGCGAGAGATCGGCGTCTTGGGAGGGGGCATAAACCCCGATGAAACAAGAGGTGGCGCGCCTGTGGCCGCTGCTGGCGAAAATCGGGGATAGGCGGCACTCAAGCGCCGCTCCCGTCATGGGAATGTGACGGACCTGTCCTCCGGAAGTGTTGAGACCGGCCCCGGCCAAAGGTGAAGGCGGAGTTCTTCCGGCTTTCGCCATCTGTGCCCCGGGCGCGGCGTGCGATGTGCAACGCTGCCGTTTTGGCCCCGTGGGGAAAGCGGCAAGGGAGATGGGTGCTGTCGATGGTTAAGTTGCTCGAAAATATTGTTTTCCGGCTCCGCTTGGTAATTCTTCTGGGGCTGCTCGTCTTCACGGTTCTCACTGGCTTCTATGCGCTTCAATTGCGCATGACCGCCGGCTTCGACAAGCAGCTTCCCGTCGGGCACGAATACATCCAGACCTTCACTGAATATCGAGAACAGCTCTTCGGCTCGAACCGCATCATCGTCGTGCTGGAGCCGAAGGAAGGCGACGTCTGGACGAAGGATTTCTTCAAGGTCTACAAGAATCTGACGGACGATATCTTCTTCCTGCCCGGCGTCTCGCGCCACACGGTGACGTCGCTCTGGACCCCGAACACGCGCTACATCGAAATTACCGAAGACGGCATCAGCGCCGACGACGTGATCTCGGGCAAGGTCACCGCGGATACGATGACGCCGCAGAATCTCATGAAGATTCAGAGCAACGTGATCCGCGGCGGCTTCGTCGGCCGCCTGGTCGCCGACGATTTCGGTTCGGCCATGGTCGTTGCCGAATTGCAGGACTTTGACCCTTCGACAGGTCAGAGCCTCGACTATTTCGACCTCGCCGCGAAGCTCGAGGCGCAGATCCGCAACAAATACGAAACCGACGAATACACCGTCCGCATCATCGGCTTTGCCAAGCTCATCGGCGACATCGCCGACGGCGCGAAGACGGTGGTGTGGTTCTTCGCGCTTGCCTTCGCCCTGACGGCGATCGCGCTCTATCTCTATGCCCGCTCCATCGTTCTGACCGGGGCGACACTCTTCGCCTCGCTGACATCGGTGGTCTGGCAATTCGGCCTGCTCACCTTCCTCGGCTACGGCCTCGATCCGCTGGCCGTTCTCGTGCCCTTCCTGATCTTTGCCATCGGCGTCAGTCATGGCGTGCAGCAGATCAACGTCGTGACCGCCGAGATCGCGGAAGGTGCCGATGCCGAGACGGCGGCGCGGTCCGCCTTCTCACGGCTCTTCGTTCCGGGCTCCATGGCCCTCGTCACCACCTTGGTGGGCTTCGCGACGCTCTACCTCATTCCGGTGCCGATGATCCGCGAACTTGCAATCACGGCCTCGATCGGCGTGACCCTCAAGGTCGTCACCAACCTCATCATGCTGCCGCTTCTCGTCAGCTACCTGAAGTTCGGCGAAGACTTCCGCGCGCGTGTGCACAGCTCACGCGAATTCCGCCTGGGGATCATGCGGTCGCTGGGTTTCGTCGCCAACCCGAAGATTGCGCCCTTCGTTCTGCTGGTAGCGACGGTTCTCTTCGTCATCGCCACACAGCAGGCGATGAACCGGCATGTCGGCGCGCTTCACGCCGGTGCGCCGGAATTACGGCCTCAGGCGCGCTACAATCTGGACTCGACGTCAATCGCGCATGACTACGCGCTCGGCCTCAACGTTCTGATCGCCGTTGTGGAGACGCCGCCGGACAGCTGCGTGACCTATTCCTACATGAAATATCTGAACCAGTTCTCCTGGCACATGCAGAACGTGCCGGACGTGACACTGGTGGCCTCGCTTCCCTTCGCCATCAAGGGGTCGGCCGCCGGCTGGAACGAAGGCAACCTGAAATGGAAGGAAATTCCGCGCAACCGTCCCGCGCTCGCCCAGGCGGCGAATACGGTGCCAGGCGCGAACTCGCTCTATAACCAGACCTGCACCATCCTGCCGCACAGCTTCTACCTGCGTGACGCCAAGGCGACCACGATCAAGGCGGCGGTGAATGCCGTGAAGGAATGGCGCGAGAAGAACCCCATGGAAGGCGTCAACATCCGTCTCGCCTCCGGCAACATGGGCGTGCAGGCCGCGGTCAACGAGGAGATCACCGAGACCGAACTTCCGATGATGATGTGGGTCTACGCGGTGATCGTCGCTCTCGTCATGCTCACCTATCGCGACTGGCGCGCAGTGATCGCCTGTTGTCTTCCGCTCACCTTCGGCACCTTCTTCGGCTACTGGTTCATGGAGGTTCTGCAGATCGGTCTCACCGTCGCAACGCTGCCTGTGATGGTGCTCGCGGTCGGCATCGGCGTCGACTACGCCTACTATATCTACAACCGCGTGCCCTACTACATGGGCGAAGGTCTCACCGTCAGCGACTCCTTCCGGCAGTCGCTGCAGGAAGCGGGCATGGCGACCTTCTTCACGGCGCTGACGCTCGCGGTCGGTGTGTCGACCTGGGCCTTCTCGGACCTCAAGTTCCAGGCCGATATGGGCTTGCTGCTGGCCTTCATGTTCATGGTCAACATGATCATGGCGGTAAGCGTATTGCCGGCGCTTGCGGTGACGCTCGAAATGCTTGTCCCGCGCAAACGCCCGGTCGCCCGCGCAAAGAGCGCGCCGGTGCACTGACGCTCACACGCGTCATTTGAAAGCTAGAAAGGCCGCCGGTTCATCCGGCGGCCTTTTTACTGTGGGTCATTTGCTTCATGCGTGTTGCGCCCGCGGCACTTTCCTGCGCGGCAAACGCGGGTACAATCCATCGGACAAGGGAGAAACTCGATGCGCGACTTCCTGTCCCGAACGCTTTGGCCGCTGATTGCTCTGGGAGCGCTCACGCCTATCTATCTCGGCATGATGGCTGGGCATGGCGTCCTCGCCTTCAACATCTCTTATCTGGGGCTGGCCCTCTGCATCGCCCTCATCGAGCGTGCCATGCCGCATGAAAAGCTCTGGCTCGCGAATGACGGGCAGATGGGCCCCGATCTCGCGCATACGGTGCTGAGCAAGGGCATCGCCCAGGTGATCGTGACGGTGATCGTTTTCATGGGCATCGCCGAATGGCTGAAGCCGAATGGCGGGCCGCTCTGGCCGGAGACCTGGCCGCTCCTCGCGCAGATCGCGCTCGGCCTCGTGGTCGTCGAGGCGGGCCTCTACTGGAAGCACAGGCTCGCCCACGAGTGGCCCTGGCTCTGGCGCTTCCATGCCGTGCATCACAGCGTGACGCGGCTCTGGTTCTTCAACACCGGGCGTTTTCACGTCGTCGATACGGCGACGGGCCTCTTGGTCGGCATGCCCGTGCTGCTGTTGCTGGGCGCGCCGCAGCCCGTCCTGCTCATGGTGAGCGCGGTGACGGCGGTCATCGGCATGCTCACCCATTGCAACATCGAGATGCGCTGCGGTCCGCTCAACTACGTGTTCAACACGCCCGAGCTGCACCGCTGGCACCACTCGAAAGTGCTCGACGAAGGCAACAGGAACTACGGCGAGAACCTGATGCTCTTCGACATGATTTTCGGCACCTACATCAATCCGCCGCGCCGCCCGCCCGCCGGCATCGGCATCGACGCGCCGATGCCGCCGGATTTTCTCGGCCAGTTGAAGGCCCCCTTCACGCGCGCGCCGCTCTGAGCGGTCTCACGCCTCGGGCGTGTAGGCGACCGGCATTTCCTTCAACCCGTAGATGAAATTCGAGCGCATGCGCCGCACCGGTCCGGAGACGTGAATGTCCGGGAAACGGCGGAGCAGTTCCTCGAAAAGCACCTTGAGCTGCAATTCGGCAAGCCGCGATCCAAGGCAGAAATGCTGGCCCGCGCCGAAGCCGAGCTGCGTCGCCACATTGGGCTTCGTGTAGCGCGTCACGTCGAAGCGGAAGGGGTCGTCCCACTTCTCCTCGTCGCGGTTGCCCGAGGCATACCACATCACCACCTTGTCGCCCTTCTTGATCCTCTGCCCACGGATTTCCGTGTCTTCCGTCGCCGTCCGCCGCATATGCAGGACAGGGCTCACCCAGCGCACGATTTCCTGCACCGCGCTTGGAATGAGCGAGGGATCGTCGAGGAGCTTGCGCCGCTCTTCCGGATTTTCCGAAAGCGCGAGCAGTCCGCCCGAGATCGAGTTTCGCGTCGTTTCATTGCCGCCCACGACAAGCAGGATGAAGGTGCCGATATAGGTGGGAAAGGTCATGGCTTCGCCGTTGACCCTCGAATGCGCCAGCATCGAGATGAGATCGGCGCCGGGATTTTCGAGCCTTTGCCGCCAGAGCCCGGCCGCATAGCCTGCCATTTCGAGCACGCATTTCTTCATGTATTCGTCGGAGACGCGCAGCTCCGGATCGTCCTCGCCGACCGTCGCGTTCGACCATTCGAAGAGCTTCGGTCCGTCGCTTTCCGGTACGCCGAAAAGTTCGGCCAGGACTTCGATGGGCAATACGGCGGCCACGGATGAAACGAACTCGGCCTCGCCCGTCTTCGGCAGATTGTCGAGAAGCCGCGTCACGCGCGCGCGAATGCGGTCTTCCATGCCCGAGATGCGCTTCGGCACGAAGCCCGGCGTCACCATGCGCCGGTAGCTCGCATGTTCCGGCGGGTCCATCGAGATCATGCTGGCGTCGGTATCGTTCCCGTCGATATCGTTCTCGTTGAAGATGCGATGCCCGCCATTTTCCTTCGCGGAGGAAAAGAGCTTCGGATTCTTCGAGATCGCCTCGATGTCGTCGTAGCGCGTGATCGCCCAGAAGCCCGTGCTGTCGGCTTCCGGATTCCAGTAGACGGGTTCTTCCGCGCGCAAGCGGCGGAACACGTCGTGATGTTCCTCGTGCAGATAGATATCCGGGCTTTTGAGATCGGGCTTCCCGCCGAGATCGATCGCCTGAGCCTTGGGCCTGAGCATCGGAACATCCTCCCCATTTTCGATTGTTCTTTTGGGGAGAAGCTTACGGCTCTTTCGCCTCCGGCCTCAAGTGACGGGAAATCCAGCCGCCGCTTCGAGTTCCTTCAGCGCCTGTTCCGGCGTCACCACCTTGATGGTCGTCATGCCGAGCGCCCTGGCGGGCTTCAGGTTGATGCCGAGATCGTCGAGATAGACGCTTGCCGCAGCGGAAACGCCGAGCGCGCCGCAGGCCATCTCGTAGATGCGCGGATCGGGCTTGCGGATGCCGGCCTTGGAACTTTCGATCACATGATCGAAGAGCGACATGATCTCCTGAACGGCGGCGGCCTTTTCATGGCTGCGCGCCATGCCGGCGCCTTCGCCGGCGGAAACATTGTTGGTGATGCAGCCGACCTTCGCGCGTTCCTTGCAGCGCTTCAGCGCGGTGACCATTTCGGGCCTGATGTCGCCCGACAGAAGCTCGATGATGTCGCGGCCGGGAATGCGGGCGCCCTTCGCTTCGGATTCGTCCGCGAACAGGCGGTCGAACTCGGCGAGCGAACATTCGCTGCGCTCGAACAGCGCCCAGGCATTCGTGTCGGGATTGGTCGCGTTGATGGAGCGGATGAAATCCTTCGCGAGGCCCCGCTCCGCCTCGTAGCGATTGAACGCCTCGAAGGGGCTCGACGTCAGCACGCCGCCGAAATCCCAGATAACCGCTTCGACCATGCTGCCGCCCTCAGCGCGCCTTGACGAGGCAGTCCTGCCCGGCCGATTTGAGGCTCGAACAGGCCGACTGCGCATCGGCTTTCGTTTCGAAGCCCGCGGCGCGGACACGGTAATAGGTGCCCTTGTCGCCGAGATCGGCCTTCTCGATGTCGAGCGCATGGCCGCCAAGGATCGCGGGGTGCTTCTTCTGGAGCGTGGCCCATGCGGACTTTGCCGCCCCTTCCTCGCGAAGCGCCATGATCTGCACGACGTAAGCGCCGCCGCTCGCCGCGGCAGGCGCGGGTGCAACCGGTTCGGCGGCCACGGTCTTTTCGGGTGCGGGTTCTGCGGCGGCCGGTGCCTCGGCTTTCGATTGCGGGGCGGGCGGCGTGATCGAGATCGGCGCGCTTTCTTCCGGCGCGGCGGGTTCCGCCGGTGCGGCGCTCGCGCGAAGCTCGGGCGCTTCTTCCGCCGGGCGTTCGGCCGTGCCGGGCACGGTTGCTTCGGCTTCGGCGGGCTCGGGGGTCGCCGTGCTTTCCGGCGCTTGCGCCATCTGCGCCGGTGCCGCCGGGGCGGGTGTTTCGTCGGGCAGCGCCGTGATCTCCGGCGAAACGGGCGCAACGCCCGAGCCGCCATCGTTCAGCGACAGCGCCACGATGACGCCGCCGAGCAGTGCCAGGCCCACAAAGGCGCCCGCGACAAGCCGCGCGCGTCCGCCGCCATCCTCTTCCTCGGGCGTGTAGATGATCTCGGGTTCCGGCGGCCTCGGCCGTTCTTCTTCTTCGTCCGTTCCGTACATCTCGGGCCTCTCCGTGGCGAGGCTCGCATAGAGCCCCTGGGATGGACCCTCGCCGGCGCCGATTCCGCTCAAATTCGGCTGCCGCCCGGGCGCGATGGTGACGCGCGAAACCGGATCGACCGAAGAGGGTCCGGCTTCACCCTTGCGCGCAAGCAGGTCGCTCGTCAATGAGGCAGGCTTCTTGGCCATCAGGCGGCGCCTCGGAGAATGCTGTCGGGCGAGCTGCCGGTGGCGCCCCCGGAGAGGAAGGAACCCGAGGTAAGCGGCGAGGTTTCGCGGCCCTTGAGCCGGTCCTCGAGGAAGCTCCAGAGTTCGGCGACCTCCTCGGGCGATTTGGTCGAGGAGCCGATCTCCATGACGGTCCGGCCATCGATCATGCTGGAGGCGAAATCGATTCGCTGGTGCAGGATCGACGGTGCCACGGGGCCGTGGTGTGAGAGAGCGATAACGGCCTCCGTGGTGATGCGGGCGCGGGGAGAGGCGCCGTTGACGGCGAAGACGAGCGGCTTGCCGAGTTCCTCGCACAGCCGCACCGTCGCGCCCGCGGCGCGCAGGTCATGAGGGCTCGGGCGGGTCGGAATGACGATGAGGTCAGCCTGGCCGATCACAAGGCCGATGGTGGAGGTGATGGCGGGCGGCGTATCGATGATGACGAGTTTCACCCCGCCATCCTTCAGCCTTGCGAGGTCGGCCTCGAGCCCCTCGTCGGAGGCGCGCACGAAGAAGGGCCGTTCGGCCTCCCGCGCGTTCCACCATTGCGAAAGCGATCCCTGCGGATCGGTGTCGATCAGCGCAACGGGCCCTGCGCCCCGCCGCTCGGCCTCGACGGCGACATGGCCCGCAAGCGTGGTCTTGCCGGAGCCACCCTTCTGGGACGCAAACGCGATGACATGCATGGCTTAATCCCGATAACCGGCCGCGCGCGACTCCTTCGTCTGCGGCATTCCAAAAAGGACGCACCGGCCGCAATCCGGGAAAGAGCTTTCGCGCTCCCGCGATCCGCCAGCCTGTGCGTGATCGAATATCGAAAAGGCCGAATCAGCCCCCGAGCCGAGAGTAATGTGTGACCCAATCTGGCTCAACATGTGGCCGCGAAAAATGCCTCCACTACCAGAAAATGTGGTGGCGGAGACACATCGAAATGGATCGATGCGTCAGCCCCGCGCCATCTCTGCCGTGATTTTCACCATCGCGCCTGTCAACCGGGCAAGGTCGCCCGGCTCGATGACAAGCGGCGGCGTCGTATAGACGATATTGCCGAAGGGCCGGATCCAGACGCCCTCCTCGACGAAGCGGCGCTTCATCGCGTCGAGATCGCCCATCTTGTCGAGTTCGATGACGCCGATGGCGCCTTTGACCCGCACATCCCGGACGCCGGGCAGCCCGCGTGCGGGCTCGAGTTCGCGCTCGAGCTGCGCGGAGATCGCAGCCGCCTGCTCAAGCCGGGGCTCGCGCTCGAAGAGGTCGAGCGAGGCGTTCGCCGCCGCGCAGGCGAGCGGATTGCCCGTATAGGTCGGCCCATGCATCAGCGCCTTGCCGGCGCTCTCGCCGAGAAAGGCCTCGAACACGGGCGCCCGCGCCACGGTCGCCGCCAGCGCCATGGTGCCCCCCGTCAGCGCCTTCGACAGCGTCACGATATCGGGCACGATGTCGGCCTGCTCGCAGGCGAACATCGAGCCCGTGCGCCCGAAGCCGGTGAAGATCTCGTCGAGGATCAGCAGCAATCCGTGTTTGTCGCAGAGCGCGCGAAGGGTTTTCAGCGTCTGCGGCGAATGAAAGCGCATGCCGCCCGCCCCCTGCACCAGCGGTTCGGTCACCACGGCGGCGATCTCATGGCCATGCGCGCCGAGAAAGGCGTCGAGCGCGGCGGTCTTTTCCGCGTCCACCGGCAACTCGCAGAGGAACTGTTCGGCGATCGCGCCCTTGAAGAGCGTGTGCATGCCTTCGTCCGGATCGCAGACCGACATGGTGGCCAGCGTGTCGCCGTGATAGCCGCCCTTGAAGCTGACGAAGCGTGTCCGTCCCCGCTTGCCATTGTTGATCCAGTACTGCACCGCGATCTTCATCGCGATCTCGACCGAGACCGATCCGGACTCGGAGAAGAACACATGCCCGAGATCGCCCGGCAGCTTTTCCGAAAGCCGCGTCGCCAGCCGGCAGGCCGGTTCATGCGCGAGCCCGCCCAGCATCACATGCGGCATCTTTTCGAGCTGGCGGGTCACCGCCTCGCGGATATGCGGATGGTTGTAGCCATGCGCCGCCGTCCACCACGACGAAATCCCGTCCACGAGTTCGCGCCCGTCGGCAAGCGTCAGGCGCACGCCGTCAGTCTTCACCACCGGCAGCGCCATCGGCGTGGTCTGCATCTGCGTGTAGGGCAGCCACAGATGCGGCGCGCCTTTCACCAACCAGTCGGGTGCGTCGGCGATCAGCGGGTTGGGCGGCGGAATGGACATGGGGCGGCCTCGTGTCGGCTTTTCTTCTGGCAGATAGGCGGGTTGTGCGCCCGATGGCAAGGGTGAAAACCCGCGATTGCAAGCAAAAACGGGCTGGCATAGGATGCCGCCCGGTGCCGCGAAGGGTGCCGCCGTCCGAGAAAGAGGAACTCACCTTCGCCGATCTGCTGAGACGACGCCTCGCGTTCGCATCGCCTTCATTGTTTGCCGTCGCTTCGGACCGACGACAGTCAAACAACAGGAGGATTCCGTGCGAACGGACCCGTCATCCCCCAACACCATCGACGCGCTCGCCGAATACAAGATTCGCGCGAGCAAGCTTCTCAAGGATTTCACCAGCGCCGACAAGCGCCGCGCCTTCCATGCCGCACATCGCCTCGCGTCGCTCTGGCCGGACAAGGACGCGAAAGCGCTTCTTGCCGACAAGGCGAGTATCCAGCGCAAGCATGCGCTTGCCGTCATCGCACGCGAGATGGGATTTCGCGACTGGCGGCACCTGACGGAAGAAGCGCATGTCGAACTCCCGGCCTTCGACACGACGCGCCTCTTCCCGCCGAGTACGGGCTTCTATCTCAATGCCTGGTTCACGACATATGAAGAGGCGCGCGACGCCTTGGGTGCGCGCAAGGACCGCTTCCTCTTTCCCTACAGGCGTCAGTTTGTCGTCTGCGAGGCCGGGCTGCTCGCAAGTCTCGGCATCGACGTGAAGGATCCGGACTGGGACTTGATCGGCCGGGACTGGGCGAAACCGCAGGATGCGCAGGCGCATTACCGCCTGAACCAGAAACTCGCGCGCATCGTGCCGCCCTTGCCGGAGCGGCGCCGTCCGAAGGGAAGACCGTCATGAACAGGGAACGCAGGCGCGATCTCGTCAAGGACTACAAGGAGCGCAAGGTGGCGCGCGGCATCTTCGCCGTGCGTTGCCATGCGAGCGGCGAAGTCTGGCTCGGCGTCGGGCGCAGTCTCGACAATATGCAGAACGGCATCTGGTTCGCGCTGCGTCTCGGCACGCATCCGGCAAAAAGCCTTCAGGCGGCGTGGAACGCGCATGGCGAGGAAAGCTTCGTCTATGAAGTCGTGGAAGAAGTCGATGCGAAGGACATGACGCCCTGGATGCTGCAATCGCTCCTCAAGGAACGCTTGCAGCACTGGCAGGCAGCATGGAACGCCGAGGCGATCCGAACCTGACCGGGATTACTTCTCCGCCGGGCAGCTATGCGCGGGCATGGGCTCGATGCCGAGCTTCTCGAACAGGCGGCGGTCCTTGTCTTCTTCGGGATTCTTCGCGGTCAGAAGCTTGTCGCCGACGAAGATCGAGTTCGCGCCGGCGAGGAAGCAGAGCGCCTGCTGTTCTTCCGACATGAGTTCGCGCCCCGCCGCGAGCCGCACCACCGATTGCGGCATGGCGATGCGCGCCACCGCGATCATGCGCACGAAGTCGATCGGGTCCACCTTCTCGCTGCGGCCAAGCGGCGTGCCCTCCATCGGCATCAGCATGTTGATCGGCACGCTTTGCGGATGCTCCGGCAAGTTCGCGAGCGTCATCAGCATGCCGATGCGGTCGTCCGCGCTCTCGCCCATGCCGACAATGCCGCCCGAGCACACATTGATGCCCGCATTGCGCACGCGCTCCAGCGTGTCGAGCCTGTCCTGATAGGTCCGTGTGCTGATCACATTCGGGTAATATTCTTCCGACGTGTCCACATTGTGGTTGTAGTAGTCGAGGCCCGTCTGCGCGAGGCGGTGCACCTGCTGGCCCGAAAGCATGCCGAGCGTCATGCAGGTTTCCATGCCCATGTCCTTCACGCCCTCGATCATGGCGCAGATCATGTCCATGTCGCGGTCCTTCGGCTCGCGCCAGGCCGCGCCCATGCAATAGCGCGTCGCGCCCGCTTCCTTCGCCTTGCGCGCTTCGGCGAGCACCTTCTCGACTTCCATCAGCTTCGAGGCCTTGAGCCCCGTCTCGAACTTCGAGCTCTGGGCGCAATAGCCGCAATCCTCCGGGCAGCCGCCGGTCTTGATCGAGAGCAGCGTCGACATCTGCACCTGATGCGCCTTGAACCAGCGGCGATGCACGAGCTGCGCCTCGAAGAGAAGATCGTTGAAGGGCAGGTCGAAAAGCGCCTGCAGCTCCTCGCGCGTCCAGTCGTGGCGCACTTCGTCGGGGTCCGTGCGCCGGGCGATGCCGGTCTGCGCGGATTTGCGTTCTTCGATACGGGTCTGGATGCTCATGGGCCGCGGCTTCTCTTGCGATAAGGACGAAAGGCTACAAGTCCGGCAGCATAGGCAGCCTGAGCCCCAATGCAAGATTGCGCATGCTGGCTGTCGGTGTCGCCAATACCCGTGAAATCGTCATGGCCCGGCTTGTCCGGGCCATCCACGCCTGCCCCGGCGAAAGCCGGGGTCTTCCTTTTCTGAATTTGCGGCAAAGACGTGGACGGCCCGAATAAATCGGGCCGTGACGGTGCGGGGGAGAGGTTTCCAATCCGTCGCCTCAATCGCTTCCCCAGCGCCGCAGCAGCGACCCTTGGATCTTCAGCAGCCGGTCGATCAGCGCCCGGTTTCCCGCCACCTCCGCCTGACGCAGCGCCAGCGCCACATCGAACAGCGTCTCGCGCTCTTCGGCGCCCCGGACAAGGCTCCCGACCCAGCCGACCGCCGCCCGCCGCTCCCCCTTCGTCACTTCCGCCACCCGGTGCAGCGTGGTCGAGGGATAGAGCACCAGCGACCCGGCGGAGAGCTTCACGAGGCGCTCGCCCGCCGGTTCCTCGATAACGAGTTCGCCGCCTTCATAAGTGTCGGGTTCGGCCAGAAACAGCGTGAAGGACAGGTCCACCCGCTTGCCGTCCATGAAGGCGTCGTCCGAATGGAGCCCGTATTCCATGCCTTTGGTGTAGCGGGAGAGGAGAATGCGGATGAAGTCGCGGGGGCGCGCCGCCGCGAGGAAGACCTCGTTCTTCATCAGCCGCTTCTCGACCAGCGCGGTAAAATCGGCGGCGAGCCCCTTGGGGCTGGCCTGTTCGTTCCGCTTCACGGTCCGGGCTACCCGGCCCGCCGTGCGGGCCCCGTCCTCGAAGCCGTCCTTCTGCTTGAAGACCGTCCCGGCGAGGCGGAGGTCGGCGGGGGCGAGGACGTCGGCGATCTGGATGAACAAGATGTCGGTTCCATGATAATGCAAAGCGTTTGCAAATTAACCGGCCGCGCGGTAAAGGTCGAGGCCGAGTATCGCGGCCAAAAGACGCTGCCGCTACAGGGACCGCCCCGAAACCGCTGAAGAACCTCCCGAAAACATCAAGGAAGCCCGCCATGAAATACCGGACGAAACTCTGGACCAGCATCAGCGCCGCCGCCCTCATCGCGGCTTCGGGCGCAGTCGCCGGCATGGCCTCGCCTTCCGCGGGCGAAGGCGCGGGCCCGCATGCGGATGCCGCGCCGGGCAAGGCGGTCCCCGGCACCTTCCTCATGGCCGCCGCCGACGAAGGCGGCGAGGGCGGCGAGGGTAGCCAAGGCGGAGAGGGCGGCGAAGGCGGTGAAGGCGGCGAGGGCGGCGTCGATCCCTCCCAGGCCGCAAAGGACCCGGCCGTCTATCTTTCCGCGCTCGACATCATTCGCGCGCATTACCTCGCGGGCGAGGCAATGCTCGATGTGGAAGGCGGGTGGCAGGCGGGCGGCGAGATGTTCGCTCATCCGATCTCGGAAGTTTACATCGACCTCGAACCTGTCTTCGAGGCGCGAGGAGCGGCTCCCTTCATGGACGAGATGACGGAGGCCGTCGATCTCGCCCTTGGCGATGCGCCGGTTGACGAGGTGAAGGCCGCGGCCGGCAAGGTCTACGCCGCGCTCGACGCGGCGGCCGAAAAGGCACCCGCGAGCGGGAAGAGCGCGGCGGCAATCGAGGCGGCGCTCATGGCCCAGATGTTCGACCGCGCCGCCAAACAATATGACAGCGCGACCGGGCCGAACGGCTCGGAAGAAGCCTGGATCGACGGCTATGGCTTCTGGAAGGTCGCCGAAAAGCGGGCCAGGGCGCTCAAGCCGGCACTCGGCAAGGACCACGAGAGCCTCTCGGAAGAAATCGCCAGCGCCGAGGAGCTCTTCGGCAAGGCCTATGCGAGCGTCGAGAAGCCTCGCGAGGCGCCTGTCGAGCCGGGCCCGCTGCTCGCCGCCAGCTCCCGCATCTCCCTGAAAACCGGCAGCTTCTGAAGACAGTCGCCGCCGGGATCACCCTCCCCCTGTGGATTCCTCTGCAAAAGAGGGTAGCGGCTGGCGTTGATTGATGATTCCCTGTTTT
>NZ_BTVP01000046.1:0-22352 GCF_045863935.1 Parvibaculum sp.
CGCTTTATGCGGGCCATCCACGTCTTTGCGGCACGGAATAGAAGAAAAGAAAGACCCCGGCTTTCGCCGGGGCAGGCGTGGATGACCCGGACAAGCCGGGTCATGACGGTGATTTTTGGATTGGAGAATTAAACCGGACACCGGCGGGTCAAGCCCGGCAATGACGTTTCTATTTTTTCATGTCTTCTAGAAATCCTCCGTGTCCAGACGTTCCTCGATGAAGCGGCGGGCGGCGGACCATTCGGTCGTGTGGAAGTGGCTATCGGGGGCGGGGCCGAGGAGTTTCGCGAGGCGGGGGTCGGCGATGAAGTGGATGAGCGTCGTTGGCGCGTGGGCCTTTGCAACCGAGGAGAGATTGTGCGGGATGTCGTCGAGGAAGACGACGGGCGCTTCAACGCGCCCGGCGAGGCGGCGGACGGCGCCGCCTTTCAGGCCCTTGTTGGCGATGACGGGGAAGGGGATGCCTTGCGCGGCGAGCGAGGCCTCGCGGCGCGCCTTCGCTTCGAGCGGCACGTTGGTGAGGACGACGATCTGCGCGCGTTCCGAGAGGATGGTAAGCGCCTCCGCAGCGCCGGGCACGACATCGAGATCATGCGCGGAGGCGGCGAAGAAGGCGTCGAGGAGGGCAGGCATGGCGGAGGGCGGCACGGGCTCGTTGTTGTCCTTGCGCTTGATGTTGCCGGTGAGGGCGAAGCTCTGGAGGTCGATCCAGAGGTCCTGCGTCTCCAGATAGCGCTCGAGGCCGACCATGAATTGCAGCAGCACCTCGTCGGCGTCCGAGACGATGAGAGGGCGGCCGCGCACCAGCTCCAGCGCATCGATCTGGGGGATGACGCTCTCGTCGATGGCGAGGGGGTCGCGCGGGGCGGGGCGGGCACCCGCAACCTCGCCCGCCGTCGAGCCGGGATCATTTTTTACCGTCATGTCCATTCCACCCGTTCGCCGCCGGGCAGCGCCTGACGGGCGAGGCCGGGGAGGCGGGGCTCCAGTTCCTCCGATTCGCAGAAGGCGAGGAGGCGGGCCTCGTCGGCGAGCAGGAAATCGAGGATTCCGCCCAGAAATTCCGATTCGGCGGCGCGGGTGCGCAATTCGTCCGGCGAAAGGCCGGAAAGAGCCAGAAAGTCTCCCAGAAGGTCATCATCGGCGGCGATATGGCCGAGGGCGCGGATCGCCAGAAGTTCGGCCTCGTCTCTCGTCATGGGGTGAATTTTCCAAAGCTTGGCGCCGGAAAGGGCGCAGACACGCAAACTTAATCATAGCGGGCGTTAAATGGGAAACCCTTGGAAAGCCGCGCTTTTGGGACAGAGGGTTAAAGACTTAGTTAACGATATTCGGGTCATATGGCCTGACAAGCAACTACGCCGATCCCAGCCGGGATTCGGCTTTCGGGTGCAGGCTCACCCGGCAGAGGTGGAGTTCTGGAGCTATGGACGCAATGTCTAAGAAGGTCCTGATCGTCGAAGACAATGAGCTCAACATGAAGCTCTTCCACGATCTTCTCGACGCACACGGCTATGAGACGCTGCAGACGCGCGACGGAATCGAGGCGCTCGAAATCGCGCGCACGAACCGGCCGGACCTGATCCTCATGGATATCCAGCTTCCGGAGGTGTCGGGGCTCGAAGTGACGAAGTGGATCAAGGAAGACGACAACCTCCGCTCCATTCCGGTCGTCGCCGTGACCGCCTTCGCGATGAAGGGCGACGAAGAGAAGATCCGCGAGGGCGGCTGCGAGGCCTATATCTCTAAGCCGATCTCCGTGACCCAGTTCCTGGAAACGGTTCAGCGTTTCCTGCGATAGAGCCTCTATTCACAGAACGAGGCATCAGTGACCGCGCGCGTACTCATTGTCGACGATGTTCCGGCGAACCTGAAGCTGCTCGACGCCAAGCTGACCGCCGAGTATTTCGACGTGTTCAAGGCGAGCTCGGGTCCGGAAGCGCTGGAGGCCGCGAAAGAGCAGCAGCCCGACATCATCCTGCTCGACGTGATGATGCCGGGCATGGACGGGTTCGAGGTCTGCCGGCGGCTGAAGGCGATGCCGGAGACGGAACACATTCCCGTGGTCATGGTCACGGCGCTCGACCAGCCGAAAGACCGCGTGCAGGGCCTTGAAGCAGGCGCCGACGATTTTCTCACCAAGCCGCTCAACGATCTGGCGCTGTTTGCGCGGGTGCGCAGCCTCGTGCGCCTGAAGATGGTGACAGACGAGCTTCGCATGCGCGAGGCGACGGGGCAGCGCATCGGCGCGCTGACGGCCTCCGGCGACAATTTCCTGATGGGAGAGCCCGGCCGCATCCTCGTCATCGACGACAGGCCGACCTCGCTCAAGCGCATCACAGAGACGCTGGCGAACGAACATCATGTGACCGTTGCCGAGACGCAGGAAGAACTTGTGCGGCTCGCGTCGAGCGGCGATTTCGACCTTCATATCGTGAGCCTGACGCTGCAGGAATATGACGGGCTCAGACTCTGCTCGCAGCTCCGCTCGATCGAAGCGACGCGGCAGACGCCGATCCTCGCGATCGTGGAGGAAGGCGACACAGGCCGCCTCGTGCGCGCGCTGGACATGGGCGTGAACGACTATCTGGTGCGGCCGATCGAGCGCAACGAACTCGTCGCCCGCGCGCGCAGCCAGCTTCGCCGCAAGCGCTATCAGGATTATCTGCGCGACAAGTTCCAGCAGGGGCTCGAACTCGCAATCACCGACGGGCTGACCGGGCTCTACAACCGGCGCTACATGGAAGGCCATCTGGCGACGCTGGTCGAAGAGGCGGCGAATACGGGCAAGTCCGTCGCGCTGCTCATTTTCGACATCGACTACTTCAAGGCCGTCAACGACACTTATGGCCATGCGGCGGGCGACATGGTGCTCAAGGAATTCGCGGAGCGGATTTCGGGCAATGTGCGCAGCGTCGATCTCGCGTGCCGGCTGGGCGGCGAGGAATTCGTCGTGGTCATGCCGGACACCGATCTCGCCTATGCGATGACGATTGCCGAACGGCTCCGGCAATGCGTGGCGGCCAAGCCGTTCAGGCTCGACGAGACGGGGCGGACGCTCGATGTGACGGTGAGCATCGGCATCGGCGTGACGCATGGACCGCACGATACGGTGGCCAAGCTGCTGGAGCGGGCCGACCAGGGGCTCTACCGCGCCAAGCGGGACGGGCGGAACCGCGTGGTCGCGGAAGCGGCCTGAGCAGCCAATTCTCAAGACAAGTCACACAGAATTCGCCCAGTCTTCACGAGACTTTGCGACGGCGCGGGCGCGTTAACCTTAAAAATTCATGGTTAACGAAGTCGAATGCACAATAGGGGCGCGCGGAGGCGTCTCTGTCCTTTATTGGGACAGAGGAGCGTGATACCTTTAATGAAGTTCATCGTTTCGCTGCCAACGTCTTCCCGCTCTTGCTGGGGGGTGAGTCGGGCAAGTTCCTGGCAGCGATACGTGTCCTCGTGGGGCGCTCAGGTCCGCCGCATCTCCTGGGTCCGCGAGGCACGGCCGGCCGGGCGCGTGGTTGTGGAGTGGCCTCCTCTGATAAGCCGCGAATTCCCGGCCGGCCACCTTTCATAGAGAAGAGCCGTCATAGAGAAGAGCCGGCCCTTGCGGGACCGGCTCTTTTTTATGCGGTTCGTTCGCGTCCCCCCGCCCCGAAATTTCCTTCGCTACGCTTGAAAATTTCGACCCTCCCCCATCTTGTTCGCCTTGGCGGACAAGCCGCCAAGGTGGGGAGGGTGGGAAGAGAGTTTTATTATTTGATCTTGGTTTCCTTGAACTCGACGTGCTTGCGCGCGATCGGGTCGTATTTCTTGATGACCATCTTTTCGGTCATCGTGCGGCTGTTCTTCTTGGTGACGTAGAAGTAGCCGGTGCCCGCCGTGCTCTCGAGCTTGATCTTGATGGAAGCTGGCTTCGCCATGTCGCGAAATCCTTGAGTTGCGCAGGCGAGCCGCCCACGAGGTCATCGTTACGCAATCCAGCCCGAAGCCGGGGATGTGCGGAGTTGCGCGCAGGCTACTCACGGCGCGGCGGAAGTCAAGCGGCGCGCGGAAACAGGGGCAAAAGGCCGCTTTACTCCGGGGAGCGGGGCTGGCGCGGGGCGGTGAAATAGCGCCAGCCCGCCACCGCGACATAGAGGCCGCAGAGGCCCGACATGGCGATGATCAGGCCATGGGGGTCCCATAGGTCCATGGCGCCGCCCGCGAGCGGCGGGCCGATGAGGGCGCCGATCGAATACATCATGACGAAGGCGGCATTGGCGGAGGCGAGGTCGGCGCCCCGGAAGCGCTCTCCCAGGAGGGTGAGGCCGACCGTGTAGAGGCCGACCACGACGCCGCCGAAGAGGAAGAGCGTGGGCGCGAAGAGCCAGATCGAATGGGCGACGAAGGGAATGGCGAGGACGCCGAGGAAGCCCACCGTCGCGCAGACGAGCAGGACGAAGCGCCGGTCCGTGCGGTCGGCCCAGAGGCCGATGGGCACCTGGCAGAGAATGTTGCCCGCCGCGAAGATCGACAGGACGAAGGCGGCGGTCTGTTCGGTCATGCCGATGCGCACGCCATAGACCGGCAGCATGTTGAAGATGTTGGTCTCCGTGGCACCGTAGACGAGGCCCGCCAGCGTGGCGGCGGGCGCGGCGATGAAGAAGCTCGCGAAGCTTCTGGTCGGACGTTCGGTGACGCGGGGCGCGAGGCCACGGCCGAAGAGAAGCAGCGGAAGGGCGGCCACCGCGATCAGAAGAGCAATGACGGCGAAGGGCGCGGCGCCCTCCGTGCCGACGAGGAAGAGGAGAACGGGGCCGGAGGCGAAACCGCAGGACAGCACGGTGCCGTATATGCCGATGAGGCGGCCGCGGTTTTTCTCGTCGGCGAGCGTGTTGATCCAGAACTCGCTGACGACGAAGAGGCCGGTGAAGGCGATGCCGTTGACGAAGCGGATCGGAAACCAGAGCCAGACATTGGGGAAGAGATAGTAGGCGGGCATCGCGATGGCGGAGATGGCGATGCAGGAGAGGAGAAACGGGATCGCCGGAATGCGGCGGAGGAGCGCCGGGATAAACGGCGTGAGCACGAAGGTCGCGAGCGCGGGCATTGCCGTGTTGAGGCCGATGAGCGAGGCGGGAACGCCGTTGCGCTCCATCAGCAGGGCAAGCAGCGGGATCGAGACGCCGAGGCCCATGCCGACGACGGAGATGCAGGCGATGACGGCGACGAGGCTGCGCTTGCGCTCAGGCCCGGTGAGCGGCGCGTCGGCCAGCATGGTGAGGTGCTTTTCGGTCATTGCCGAAGGCGATAGCGCGTTTTTGCGGGTTTGGGTAGGGGAGGAATTGGGAGTGGAGATTCGTATTCGCTCTCAAAAGGCCGTCATCGCGAGGCCGCTGCAAGCGGCCGTGGCGATCCAGGGCGGCTTTCTCCGCGTTTGCGGCCCCTGGATTGCTTCGTCGCTTCGCTCCTCGCAATGACGAAGAGAGGCAATCTCAGGCCCGGACGACCGGCTTGTCGTTGCGGTAGCTGTAGAGGGGGATGCGCGAGCGGGTTTCGCCTTTGTGACGGCGGGCGATTTCGTGGAGGACGAATTCGGTCACGTCGATCACGGGAAGTTTCAGCGCCTGCGAAATCGGATACCAGCCGAGGTCTTCGAGTTCGCCGCTGCCCTTCACCTCGCCCGTTGCGACTTCCGCAGAGGCGGCGAAGAAACGGGCGTGGAAGCGGATGGGGCTGGAGGCGGGTGTGATCGCGCGGGCAACGAAATCGAGCACGTCGAGGCGGGGTGCGAGGCCGCGCTCGCGGAAGGGTTCCCAGCCTTCGCCCGCGACGATGCCGACATCGCCGGGCGCGGCGACGAGGAGGCCCGTTTCCTCGAAGGTTTCGCGGATCGCGGCGGCGGCAAGGGCTTCCGCCTTTGCGCGCGAGGCGGCGGCGCCTTCCATCATGCGCGCGGTCAGGTGGCCGAAGCCGCAAGCGGCGCGCACGCCCCTGTCACCCGCATCGAGCTTGCCGCCCGGAAAGACGAAGGCGTCGGGCACGAATTTCATGCGCGAATGACGGCGGCCCATGAGGATGCGCGGTTCGTCCTCCGCCGTGTCGATGAGGACGAGGCTTGCGGCGTCGCGCGGACGAATGCCGCGCCTGACGATTGCGGGAGCTGTCATGAGGTCAATCCGAGATGGCGTCGCGGATGGCGTTGCCATTCCGGAAGTGGATGAAGGGAACGGCGCGGCGGCGCTGCGCGACGGTCGAGAGGGCGAGGCGTTCGTCGAGTTCGTCCAGCACCACGCGCGTGATGTTCGGCAGGTCGAGGCCGCGCGCATCGTCGAGCGTGAGCCAGTGCAGGCCCTGCAATTCGCCGGAGCCGCCGACCTTCGTGGGATCGCCTTCGATCGCTTCGGCATCGGCGATGAAGAAGCGCGTGTCGAAACGGCGCGTGCGATAGGGCGGGGTGATGGCGCGGGCGACGAAATCGAGCGTGCCGAGCGCGGGCGCGACGCCTTGAGAGAGATAGTCGTTCCAGTCCGGGTGCTTGCTCGTCTGCGGCGCGGCAATGCGCTTGCCGAGGATGAGGCCTGTCTCCTCGAAGGTTTCGCGGATGGCGGCCATGGCGAGCGCGCGGGCGCGAAGTTCGGACGGCCTTCCGCGCATGCGCACGAGGAGGCGGCGGGCGACGGGATCGCGCAATTCCTCGGCGGGCTTCACGCGGCTGTCGGCGCGGTCGACGCGGCCGCCGGGAAAGACGAACTTGTTGGGCATGAATTTGTGGTTCGCGTGGCGTTGGCCCATGAGAACCTGGGGATGCGCGGCATCGCGGCGGACGATGATGAGCGTGGAGGCATCGCGCGGACGCACGGCGCGGCCCTCGGTGCTTTCGCGATATTCCTGCTCGCGTGATTTCTTCGGGTCGAAAACCGCCCCTTCGCTTCCGCTCATGCTTCCGTCCCTGTCTTTTTTATTGCGTGTTGGCGACAGGATGCCCGCTGGGGAGAGGGAAAGTCCAGCGGCGGCGGCGATAACGCATCTTTCCCGACGGAACGAGAGCCCTCGCCCCGAAAAATTCCATTTGGAATTTCTCTGCCCTTCGCATTGCTCAGGGCGTTCGAGGCTCAAAAAGGTCCACCGGACCTTTTTGTTCGCAGAATGCGAACTGCCTCTCACCCCCGAGGGGAGGGTGGGTAAGAGAGCAGGAAGACGCGGCGTCAGTCGTCGTGTTTTACGCCGTCGAAGCCGTGCATGCGCAGCGCCCATTGCCAGCCGACGACGGCGCCCTTGATGCGCGGCAGGAACCAGAGCGAGAGCAGGAGCGTGAGGGTCGGCCAGATCGCGGCATGGACCCAGAGCGGCGGCAGGTAGTCGAGTTCCAGCCAGAGCATGAGCGGCACGACGATGTGGCCGACGATCATGATGGTGAAATAGGGGGGCGCGTCGTCCGCCTGGTGGTGGTGGAGCTCCTCGCCGCAATTCGGGCAGGCATCGGCCACCTTGAGGAACCTGTGGAAGATGCGGCCGCGGCCGCAGGACGGGCAAAGGCCGCCGAAGCCGCGCAGAATCGAGGTGAACGCCGGGCGGGGCGCGGTCTCGATCGTCTCGTAGAGGCGGGTGTCGCTCATATCCATCGGTATACTCATGGCTCGCTCGGGATTCACATTAGGGCGATGCCCGACGAAAATGGTCGGAATGGAGCGCGGGCGAAATGTGGCAGGTTGCCGCGCGTCAGGCCGCGCGCTCTGTTTTCCGGACGGATCCGCGGCGGCGGGAGCCGCCGCGGGGGGCTTTCCGGACGGATCAGCGGCGGCGGGAGCCGCCGCGGGGGGCTTTCGGGCCGGATTTTCCACGTTTCGGGCCGCCGCGGCCGGCGGGCGAACGGGTGCGCCGCCCGGCGCCTTTGGGGGCTTCGCTGCCGCCTTCGAGGAGTTCGAAGCGCAGGCCGCCCGTGACCGGCACGGCCTCCTCGAGGCGGACGCGGACGGCATCGCCGAGGCGATAGGCGACGCGGGTCCGCTCGCCGATCAGGGCGTGGATGATCTCGTCATGGTGGAAGAAGTCGCCGCCGAGGGTGGAGACGGGGACAAAGCCGTCCGCGCCGGTCTCGTCGAGCTTCACGAAGAGGCCGAAGCGCGTCACGCCCGCGACGCGGCCCGTGAACTCGGCGCCGATGCGGGCCTCGAGGAAGGCGGCAATGAAGCGGTCCTTCGAGTCGCGCTCGGCGAGCATGGAGCGGCGCTCGGTGGTGGAGATGTGTTCGGCGATTTCGACAAGTTCGGCGAGCTCGGCATCCGTCTGGCCGTCTTTTCCGAAATCGAGGCCCGCGATCAGCGCGCGATGGACCGTCAGGTCGGCGTAGCGGCGGATGGGCGAGGTGAAGTGCGCGTAGCGGCGGAGATTGAGACCGAAATGGCCGATATTGTCCGGCGCGTAGACGGCCTGCGCCTGGCTGCGGAGCACGACGTCGGAGACGATGCGGCTGTGTTCGGTGCCGTCGACCTGCTTCAGGATGCGATTGAAATTCGCCGGGCGGATGTTCTCGCCCCTGGTGAAGCTCAGGTTGAGCGTTGCGAGAAATTCGGCAAGGGCGACGAGCTTCTCGCGCGAGGGCGCATCGTGGATGCGGTAGATGACCTGGCGGCGAACGGCCTCTGCCTGCTCGGCGGCGCAGACATTCGCCTGGATCATGAACTCCTCGATGAGCTTCATCGATTCGAACTTGTCGCCGATGCGCACGCCCGCGATGCGTCCGTCCGCGCCGATGTCGATCTTGTGTTCGGGGAGATCGAGATCGAGGGGGCCGCGCTCGTCGCGCGCCTTGGCCATGATGCGGTAGGCCGCCCATAGCGGCTTCAGGACGGGATCGAGCAGGGGGCCTGCGACATCGTCGGGGCGGCCGTCGATCGCTTCCTGGACCTGACGGTAGGAGAGGCTTGCGGCGGAGCGCATGAGGCCGCGGATGAATTCGTGGGAGCGCTTGTTGCCGTTGCGGTCGAAGACCATGCGCACGGCGAGGCAGGCGCGATCCTCGCCGTCGATCAGCGAGCAGAGATCGTTGGAGATGCGCTCCGGCAGCATCGGCACGACGCGATCGGGAAAGTAGGTCGAGTTGCCGCGCTTGCGGGCCTCGCGGTCCATCGGCGAATTCGGGCGGACGTAAGCGGCGACATCGGCGATGGCGACGATGGCGACGACGCCACCTTCGTTTTTCGGGTCGGTATCGGGCGCGGCCCAGACGGCGTCGTCATGGTCGCGCGCGTCCACCGGGTCGATGGTGACGAGCGGAATGTCGCGCAGGTCGGTGCGGCCCTTGAGGCCCATGTGTTTTGCGGCTTCGGCCTCGGCGATGACCTCGTCGGGGAAGGCATCCGGGATGCCATGCGTGTGGATCGCGATGAGGCTGATCGAGCGCGGGTCCTCGCTGTCGCCGAAGACTTCGCGGATGCGCGCGCGGGCAAGGCCGTAGCGCTTGCCGGGGATGGTTTCGCCGAGGACGAGATTGCCGTCCTCAGCCTCGCCGACATCCTCGGGCGCGACCTCGAATTCCATGCGCGCCTTTTTCTCGACGGGGATGAGGCGGCCGCCTTTACCTTTTGCGTTGGCGCGGTAGAGGCCCAGGACGCGCTCCGCGCCCTTGCCGACGCGGCGGATGACGCGCGCTTCGTAGGGATAGGCTTCGTCCTCGTCTTCGACCTTTTCGATGCGGGCGAGCACACGGTCGCCGACGCCCGCGGGCGGTTCGTCGTAGTCGCGCTTCTTCCGCGAGGTGTCCGGCGCAATGACGATCAGCGGCGCGGGCTCCTCGCCCGGCCAGGAGACGGGGCGCGCGATCAGCTCGCCGTCGGTGTCGGTATGCGTGATCTCGATGACGGTGACGGGCGGGAGCGCGTCGGTGCGGCGAAGGTTTTTCGCTTCGTCTCTCGCGATGAGGCCGTCTTCCGTCATGGCCTTCAGGAGCTGCTTGAGCGGAATGCGATCGTCGCCCTTCACGCCGAAGGCGCGGCCGATCTCGCGCTTCGACGTCTTGCCCGGATTGTCGGCAAGGAAGGCGAGGATCTGCTCGCGCGTGGGCACGCCGCCGCCAGTTTTCTTCTTTCCGGCTGCGGGCTTTTTCGGTGCCCCCCGTGCGGGCTTGCGTTCGGCCAAGGTCAATCCGCCATTTCAGTGGCTTTGGGTTTTTTCGCCGCGGGCTTTTTCGGTGCGGCTTTCTTTGCCGGGCTTTTCTTCGCCGGCGCCTTTTTCTTCGCGGCGGGTTTCCTTGCCGCCGGTTCCTTCGTCTTGTTTTTCGGGGCGGCCGCTTTCTTCGCGGGCTTCTTCTTGCCCTTGCCGCTCTTTTCGTCCTTCTCGGCGACGAGGGCGAGGGCCTGCTCCAGCGTCACGTCTTCGGGCTTTGCCGATTTCGGGAGCGTTGCGTTGGTGCTCGCATGCTTCACGTAAGGACCGTATTTGCCTTCGCGGACCTGCACGGGCTTGCCGGTGTCCGGGTGCTCGCCCAGTTCCTTCAGCACCTTGCCGGCGCGCTCTTCGGCGCGGACGATCTTTTCGGCAAGCACGGCGACGGCGCGGTTCAGGCCGATGTCGAAAAGCTCTTCGGGGTCCTTCAGGTTCGCATAGGTGCCGTCGTGGAGGACGAAGGGACCGAAGCGGCCGAGGCCGGCGGTGATCTTCTTGCCGGTTTCGGGATGGATGCCGATTTCGCGCGGGAGCGTGAGAAGGCGCAGCGCGGTGTCGAGATCGACATCGGCGGCGGACATTTTCGCGGGCAGGCCGCTGCGCTTCGGCTTGTCGTCCGGTTCGAGCGGGGCGCGCTCGACATAAGGACCGAAGCGGCCGGTCTTCAGCGAGATTTCGGCACCCGTCTCGGGATCGGTGCCGAGCACGCGGTCGCCCGCAACCTCTTCGCCTTCCGCACCGGCGGTGAGCTGGCGCGTGAACTTGCAGTCGGGATAGTTGGAGCAGCCGACGAAGGCGCCGAAGCGGCCGACCTTCAGCGACAGGCGTCCATTGTCGCAAGAGGGACATTGGCGCGGATCGGAACCGTCGCCCTTGTCGGGGAAGACATGGGGCGCGAGGACTTCATTGAGACGATCGAGCACCTCGGTGATGCGCAGTTCCAGCGCCTCGCCGACATTGACCGTGAAGTCCTTCCAGAATTCGCGCAGCAGATCCTTCCAGTCGAGTTCACCGGCCGAAACCTTGTCGAGCTTTTCTTCCAGTTCCGCGGTGAAGTCGTATTCGACATAGCGGGAGAAGAAATTTTCGAGGAAGGCGGTGACGAGGCGGCCCTTGTCCTGCGGGACGAAGCGGTTTTTGTCCATGCGGACATAATCGCGGTCGCGCAGCGTTTGCAGCGTGGAGGCATAGGTGGAGGGACGGCCGATGCCGAGCTCTTCCATGCGCTTGACGAGCGTCGCCTCGGTGAAGCGGGGCGGGGGCTCGGTGAAATGCTGTTCGGGGCGGACCTTGTCGAGGCCGAGCCTGTCGCCGCGCGCGACCTTGGGCAGACGGTTGCCCTCGTCGCCTTCATCGGGCTCGTCGCGGCCTTCCTGGTAGAGGCGGAGGAAGCCGTCGAAGACGATGACGGAACCGGTGGCGCGCAGGTTGATCGGCGCGTCGTCCGCCTCGATCTCGATGGTGGTGCGCTCAAGTTGCACGTTTTCCATCTGGCTGGCGACGGTGCGGTTCCAGACGAGTTCGTAGAGGCGGCGCTGATCGTCGTCGAGACGCGCGGCAACGGATTTCGGCAGCCGGGCGATGTCGGTCGGACGGATCGCTTCGTGCGCTTCCTGCGCGTTCTTCGCCTTGGTGGTGTAGACGCGGGGCGCATCCGGCAGGTAGGCCTCGCCGAATTCGTTGTTGATGACGGTGCGGGCCTGCGCGATCGCTTCAGGCGCGATCTGCACGCCGTCGGTTCGCATATAGGTGATGAGGCCGGTCGTCTCGCCGTCGATCTCGACGCCTTCGTAGAGGCGCTGTGCGACCTGCATGGTGCGGCTCGCGGAGAAGCCGAGCTTGCGCGCGGCCTCCTGCTGCAGCGTCGAGGTGGTGAAGGGCGGGTTCGGATTGCGGCGCGCGGGCTTGCTCTCGACCGACTTCACGGAAAAGCGCGAGGCCTTGATGCGCGCCTCGATCTCGCCGGCGGTCTTCGCATCCGGGATGTCGAACTTGTCGAGCTTCTTGCCGTCGATGCCGACGAGGCGTGCGACGAAGGGCGCCTTCGCCGCCGTCTTCATGTCCGCTTCGACCGTCCAGTATTCGCGGGCGCGGAAGGCTTCGATCTCGAGTTCGCGGTCGCAGATGAGACGGAGCGCGACCGACTGCACGCGGCCGGCGGAACGCGAACCGGGAAGCTTGCGCCAGAGAACGGGCGAGAGGGTGAAGCCGACGAGATAGTCGAGCGCGCGGCGCGCCAGATAGGCGTCGATCAGTTCCTTGTCGAGGCCGCGCGGATGCTCCATCGCCTCGGTGACGGATTTCTTGGTGATGGCGTTGAAGACGACGCGCTGGACCTCGATGTCCTTCAGCGCCTTCTTCTTGTTCAGGACTTCGAGGACGTGCCAGGAAATCGCCTCGCCTTCGCGATCCGGGTCGGTGGCGAGGATCAGGCGATCGGCCCCCTTCACGGCGGCGGCGATTTCGTTCAGCCGCTTCTGGGACTTGGCATCGACGTCCCAGGCCATCGAGAAGTCCTCGTCGGGGAGGACCGAACCATCCTTCGAGGGGAGGTCGCGGACATGGCCGTAGGAGGCGAGGACCTTGTAGCCCTTGCCGAGATACTTGTTGATCGTCTTCGCCTTGGCAGGCGACTCAACAATGACAACGTCCATTGGACCGCTTCAACTCTCTTATTAATAAGGGCGCATTCAAGGGCCGCGCCGAGGCCAAACCAGCACGCCGGCCCGGGGAGCCCGGGCGCGCTTTACACCGACATTGCGTGAAAAGCCAAGAGCACCGCCGCTGCCGGCCCGTGCCGGACCGCCGGCAGAAAATGGTGAAAAGGGCGGGGCCTGTCAAATGCGGCGGATTTCCTCGGAAAATTGGAGCGGTGCATCTCGCGCCAGTTTGAACCCAGTTGGGGCTGGGCGTGAGACGGCAATTTCTCCCACAATCTAGCCTATCGATCTAGTTCCTTGGCGTGATTTTTCGCGCGGAACTGTGTCTCCGCCCGCGGGGGCGAGAAAGGATAGCCGGCGATGCGCAAGCCCCTGTTGAGTGCCGAAAGCGTGCAGGAAGCCAGAGACATGGCTCGCGACGCACGCAGCGCGGAAGACCTGGCGCCGCGCCTCAGAAGCACGTCCAACCTGCCCGAGAACCTGACGGATGCCGACGACGAAGCCGTCGCGGCCTATCTCCTCGACCTGATGATCGCGTCGCGCCGGATGGCGGACAAGCGCGGTTTCGGGTTTCTCGCCTATCTGATCGGCGTGGCGGCGGAAGAATCACGGTTGCTGATGCTCGGCCGGTCGGCGGCGGGACGGGGCGGCGACGAAATCTAGAGCGGAAGAAGGCTGACGCGGTCGCCCGGATCGCGGTGGATGCGGCCCGCGAGTTCGAGTTCCAGCACGACGGCGCGCACCTGCTGGACGGGTGCGCCGGACTGGCGGACGATTTCGTCCATGGATGTCGGCGTGGGCCCGAGCGCGGCGAGCACCAGCTTTCGCGTATCCGCATCGGCATCCGGCGCATTGGCGGCGCGCGGCGCAAAGGAGGGCGGTTCCGGTTCGCGAAAGCGATGGCCGAGCGGCTCCGCCAGGGCGGCGATGACGTCGGCGGCATTTTCGACGAGCGGCGCGCCGTCCTTGATGAGTTTGTTCGCGCCTTGCGCACGCGGGTCGAGCGGCGATCCCGGCACGGCGAAGACATCGCGGCCCTGTTCGAGGGCGAAGCGGGCGGTGATGAGTGAACCTGAGCGCAGCGCCGCCTCCACCACGACGACGCCGAGCGAAAGACCGGAGATGAGACGGTTGCGGCGCGGGAAGTGACGCGCCTGCGGGCTCGTGCCGGGCGGCATTTCGGTGACGATGGCGCCGCGCGATGCGATCTCTTCCTGCAGTTCCCGGTTTTCCTCCGGATAAACGATGTCGACGCCGCCCGCGAGGACGGCAATCGTGCCACCTGCGAGCGAAGCGCGGTGCGCGGCGGTGTCGATGCCACGGGCGAGGCCGGAGACGACGGTGAAGCCTTCGCTTGCAAAGGCCTGCGCCATGTCGCCGGCAATGCGCCGACCGGCGGCGGAGGCATTGCGCGAGCCGACGATGGCGATGGATTTCCGCGCGGCGAGGGCAGGATCGCCCTTGAGCGAAATGACGGGCGGCGGCGGATCCAGCGCCGCGAGGCGGGCGGGATAGGCCTCGTCGCCGAGGACGAGAAGATGGGCGCCGAGCTTTTCGGTCTTCGCGATTTCGGCTTCGGCATCGGCCTGACGTGCGATCACGATGTTGCGCTTCGCGCCGCCGCGCGCGGCGAGCTCCGGCAAGGCGTCGAGCGCTGCGACGGCGTTGCCGAAATGATCGAGAAGATCGCGGAAGGTGACGGGGCCGATGTTTTCGCTGCGGGCAAGACGAAGCCGGGCAAGCCGTTCCGCGGCGGGGAGCGCCGCCGCCACGCGGATCAGCCCTCGGCCGTGTCTTCGGCCTTTTTCTGGCCGATGCGCGGTTCCGTGCCGGAAAGCAGCCGCCCGATATTGCCGCGATGCGCGATGTAGACGAGAGCGACGAGAACGACGCCGAGGCCGACGAGTTCCCAGCGGTCGAGCCAGGCGAGATAGACGGGCGTCAGAAGCGCGGCGACGAGTGCGGAGAGCGAGGAGTAGCGCGAGACGAGGGCGACGATTGCCCAGGTGGCGCAGAAGAGAAGGCCGACCGGCCAGTAAAGCGCGAGCAGGATGCCGATGAAGGTGGAGATGCCCTTGCCGCCCTTGAAGCCGAGCCAGACGGGATAGAGGTGTCCGAGGAAGGCGCCTAGCGCGGCGAGGCTGAGCATCCATGTCTGATCCGCCGAGGTTTGCGCGGCGAGAAGACCGGATATCAGGACGGCGACCGCGCCCTTGCCCGCATCGCCGATCAACGTGCCGATAGCGACCCAGCGGTTGCCCGTGCGCAGCGCGTTCGTCGCGCCGATATTGCCGGAGCCGATGTCGCGAATATCCCCGAGGCCGGCAAGGCGCGTCAGCAGCAGGCCGAAAGGAATGGAGCCCAGCAGATAACCAAGCACCAGCGCGACGAGCAGCAAGGGTGCTGCGGCCGTGAAATCGATTGCGGCGGGCATTGCGTTGGTATCCTCCCCTTACCCCTCCCCAAACGGCCTGCGGCCGTTTGACCCTCCCACAGGGGGAGGGTGAGGAAGAATTGTCGTTACGCAGATTATCGGTCTGCGTCTTCGCCGTGAACATAGACCGTTTGTCCGCCGACCATGGTGCGGAGTGCGCGACCCTGGAAGAGGCGGTCCTCGAAGGGTGTGTTCTTCGAGATCGATTTGAGACTAGCCGGTTCGAGCTTCCACGGCACGTCCGTATCGATGAGGATGAGATCGGCAGGAAGGCCGGTGACGAGGCGTCCGCGCCCGAGGCCGAGAAGATCGGAAGGAATGCAGGTGAGGGCGGCGAGGAGACGGCCGAGCGGCAGGTCGCCGTTATGCACGAGGGCGAGGCCCGCGGGCAGCAGCGTTTCGAGGCCGATGGCGCCGAAATTCGCCTCCGCGAAGGGGCGGCGCTTCACTTCCGGGTCCTGCGGATCGTGGCCTGAGACGACGACGTCGATGGTGCCGTCGGCGAGGCCCGCGACGAGGGCAAGCCTGTCCTGCTCGGAACGGAGCGGCGGCGAAAGCTTGAAGAAGGTGCGGTAGGACTGGACGTCGTTCTCGTTGAGCTGGAGATGGGCCGCCGAGACGCCGCAGGTGACGGGGAGGCCGCGCGTCTTGGCGCGCCGGACGATTTCCACCGAGGCTTCGCAGGAAATCTGCGAGACGTGATAGCGCCCGCCGGTAAGTTCGAGGAGCTGCAGATCGCGCTCGATCATGATGGTTTCGGCGACGGCGGGGATGCCCGCGAGGCCGAGGCGGCCGGCGAGTTCGCTTTCGTTCATGACGCCGGTGGCGAGTGCCGGTTCCTCGGCATGTTGCACGACGAGGGCGCCGAGATGGGCGGCGTAGCTCAGGATGCGGCGCATGACCTGCGCATTGGCGACGGATTTCACGCCATCGGTGAAGCCGACGGCGCCCGCTTCGAGGAGGAGGCCGAACTCCGTCATCTGCTCGCCATGGAGGCCCTTGGTGAGGGCGGCCATGGTGTGGACGTTGACGATGGCGGTGTCGCGGGCGCGGCGTTCGATGAAATCGACCAGCGCCACATCGTCGATCACCGGATCGGTGTTCGGCATGACGATCATGGTGGTGACGCCGCCCGCCGCCGCCGCCTTGCTGGCAAGCGCCAGCGTTTCGCGATGCTCGGCGCCGGGCTCGCCGGTGAAGACGCGGCAATCGATGAGGCCGGGCGCGAGGACGCGGCCACGGCAATCGACCACTTCGGCGCCTTCCGGCAGGCCGTCATTGAAGAGATGGGGCCCGAGATCGGCGATGAGGCCGTTTTCGACGAGGAGGCCGCCCGGTTGGTCGAAGCCGCTGGCCGGGTCGATCAGGCGGGCATTGGTGAAGGCGGTGCGGCTCATGAGCGGCCTCCGGCGAGTGCGAGCTCGTTCGGCAGGTTGCGCGAGAGTGCGTCGAGCACGGCCATGCGGACGGCGACGCCCATTTCCACCTGTTCGCGGATGAGGCTGCGGTCGATGTCGTCGGCGACGGCGCTGTCGATCTCGACGCCGCGGTTCATGGGGCCGGGATGCATCACGAGCGCGTCCGGCTTCGCATGGGCGAGCTTCGAATAGTCGAGGCCGTAGAAGTGGAAATATTCGCGTTGGCTCGGCACGTAGGAGCCGGCCATGCGCTCAAGCTGGAGGCGGAGCATCATAACGATGTCAACGCCTTCGAGCCCTTTTTTCATGTCATGGAAGACCTCGACGCCGAGACGCTCGATGCCCTTGGGCATCAAGGCCGGCGGGCCGATGACGCGGACGCGCGCGCCCATCGCGTTCAGCAGCAGGATGTTCGAACGGGCGACACGGCTGTGCAGGATGTCGCCGCAGATGGCGACGCGGAGGCCTTCGAGCCTGCCCTTGCGGCGGCGGATCGTCAGCGCGTCGAGCAGCGCCTGTGTCGGGTGCTCATGTGCGCCGTCGCCCGCATTGATGACCGAGCAGGAGACTTTCTGCGAGAGAAGCTCGACGGCGCCCGAACTCTGGTGGCGGATGATGATGAGATCGGGGTGCATCGCGTTCAGCGTCACCGCCGTGTCGATCAACGTTTCGCCTTTCTTCACGGAGGAAGAACTGACCGACATGTTCATCACATCCGCGCCGAGGCGCTTGCCCGCGAGCTCGAAGGAGCTCTGCGTGCGGGTGGAGGCCTCGAAGAAGAGATTGATCTGGGTGCGGCCGCGAAGGACGGAGCCCTTCTTATCGACCTGGCGGTTCTGCTCGACATAGGTGTCGGCGAGGTCGAGAAGGGCGGTGATGTCGGAAGGGGAAAGGCCCTCGATCCCGAGCAGGTGCCGGTGCGGGAAAACGGGCGAAAGCTGTTTGTCAGCGTTGGTCATTAAAGCCGCATTGTATAGGGCCGATTCCGGGGGGCGGCAAGGTGGAATTGGCCCATGGGGAAGCGGAGTGTTAACCTCGGGGCCAGCCCCCGGAAAAGAGGTTCGAGCCATGGCCGCAGAAATGGAAACGCCAGCCGATTTCGCGACGCATGAGGTGTTCAACCAGCCGCCGCCGCTGGAGGATGTGAACCTCTTTACGGGCGACAGGGCGCTTCAGGAGGCGGTGGAGCGGGAGGGTGCCGGCCATGCGCGCGCGTCGCTTGCGAAATTCGGCGCCGTGACCGGGAGCGCGGAGGCGATCGATCTCGGGCGGCAGGCGAACAGCTATCTGCCGGTGCTGAAGAGTTTCGACCGTTTCGGCCACCGGGCGGACCGGGTGGAGTTCCATCCTTCCTATCATGCGCTGATGTCGCTGTCGGTCGAGCAGGGGCTGCATGGCTCGCCTTGGGATTATCTGAAGGAGGGGCTCGACGCCAGCCCCAAGCCCGGCGCCGTCGTGGCGCGGCTTGCGGGCACCTACATGATGACGCAGGTGGAAGCGGGGCATGGCTGCCCCATCACCATGACGAATGCGGCGGTGCCGGCGCTGCTGTTCCAGCCGTCGCTGGCGAAGGAATGGGTGCCGCGGATTCTTTCCCGCGAATATGACGAAGGCTTCGCCCCGGCGGGCGAGAAGACGGGCGTGACCTTCGGCATGGGGATGACGGAGAAGCAGGGCGGCACCGATGTGCGCGCGAACACGACGGAGGCGCATCCCGTTTCTGGCGGCGGGCCGGGCGAGGAATATCGCATCACTGGGCACAAGTGGTTTTTCTCCGCGCCGATGTGCGATGCGTTCCTTGTGCTGGCGCAGGTGCCCTCCGCGAACGGAAAGGGAGGGGGAATCTCCTGCTTCCTCATGCCGCGCTTCCTGCCCGATGGCAGCGTGAATGCGATCCGCATCCAGCGGCTGAAGGAGAAGGTGGGCAACAAGTCGAATGCGTCGTCCGAGGTCGAGTTCCAGGCGGCGAGCGGGTGGCTGATCGGAGAGGAAGGGCGCGGCGTGCGCAACATCATCGAGATGGCGACCTATACGCGGCTCGATTGCGCGGTGGCGACGGCGGGGATGATGCGTCAGGCGGTGTCACAGGCCGTGCATCATTGTTCCTACCGCACGGTGTTCCAGAAGAAGCTGATCGACCAGCCGCTGATGGCGAATGTGCTGGCGGACCTTGCGCTCGAAACGGAGGCGGCGACGGCGCTGTCGTTCCGCGTCGCGCGCTCGTTCGACCGGGCGCATGAGGACGAGGCGGAGGCAGCCTTTCGGCGGATCATGACGCCGGTTGCGAAATACTGGGTCTGCAAGCGCGCGCCGAACCTCGCCTATGAGGCGATGGAGTGCCTTGGCGGCAATGGCTATGTCGAGGAAGGGATCGCGGGGCGCATCTATCGCGAGATGCCGGTGAACGCGATCTGGGAAGGCTCGGGCAATGTGATGTGCCTTGATGTGCTGCGCGCGCTGGCGCGGGAGCCGCAGGCGCTCGAAATCGTGTTCGCGGAACTCGACAGGGCACGGGGTGCGAGCGCGGCCTATGACGGCGCGCTCGAGGCGCTGAAGGATGCTTTCACGGATATGGGCTCGCTCGAGGCGCGGTCGCGGCAGATCGTGGAGCAGATGGCGAAGGTGGCGGCGGGTGCGATCCTGTTGCAGCACGCGCCCTCGTTCGTGTCGGATGGCTATTGCCAGACGCGGCTGGGGCGCGACTGGGGTGATGTCTACGGGACGCTGCCGGCGGGCGCGGATGTGAGGGCGATTGTGGAGCGGGCGCGGGTGGCTGGGTAGCGTCCACCTTTTCCTGTCTCGTCATGACCCACTTTATGCGGGTCATCCACGTCTTTGCCGAAGACGCTTTGAAGAAAGACGTGGATGGCCCGGACAAGCCGGGCCATGACGGTATTGGGTGGAGAGTGAACTACCCCAGCAGCCACAACATGACCGGCATGGTGATCGCGGCGAGGATGGTGGAGCCGGTGATGAGGCTCGCCATCAGGGTTGCGTCGCCGCCGAGCTGGCGGGCGAGGATGTAGGAGGAGGTGGCGCCAGGCACCGCACCGCAGAGAAGGACGACGGCGGCGGGCAGGCCGGTGACGCCGAAGACGATGCACCAGCCCGCCATGAGCGCGGGCATGACCAGAAGTTTCAATCCGCTCGTGAGGGCGACGATCCAGCCGGTTTCGAGCGCGTGTTTCGGCTGGAGCCCCGCGCCGATGGCGATGAGGCCGATGGTGAGCGCGGCGGCGCCGACAATCTTGAAGGTCGGCGCGAGCGGGCCGGGCAGTCCAATCCCCGAGACGTTCAACGCGATGCCCGCCGCGCAGGCGAGGATGAGCGGGTTCTTCGAGAGAAGGCGCAGCACCGTTCCCATGCCGGCCGGCGTGTCGCCCGCATAGCGCGTGAGGATCAGCACCGAGAGCACATTCACCGCCGGCACGAGGACGGCGAAGGCGACGGCAGCGAGCGTCACGCCTTCTGGGCCGAAGATCGAACCGATGGCGGCCAGCGCGACGAAGCCGTTCCAGCGCGCGGCGCCCTGGAAGACGGAAGAGAATTGCGGGCCGGTGAGCGGCAGCACCGCCTTCAGGATCATCAGGATCGCGACCATGGAGAAGAGGCCCGCGCCGAGCGCGGAGGCCATGGGCCAGATGTCGTAGTCGGCGAGATTGGCGGTCGCGAGCGTGTGGAGGAGGAGCGCGGGGAAAAAGATGTAGTAGGTGAGGCGGTCGAGCGGCGCCCATATGCCGTCGTCCAGAAAATTCATCCGCTTGATGACGAAGCCGAGCGCGATGACGAGGAAGACGGGGACGAGGGAATTCAGGATGGGGAGCATGGGAAAGCCGGTTCTTGTTGAGGCCCGCCTTGTTCTGCCGTGCGGCGGTTGTTCCCTTTCGTAGCAGAAGGCGGAGGGGCGGGCGAGAGGGCGAGATGAGAGGTATCTCGCCGGACCATCGACAAATCATCAAAAAAAGAATGTCATGCCCGGGCTTGACCCGGGCATCCAGGGAGGGAAGCGACAAACCGCCATGTCGCGGATCGCGGAGCCATTTTTGTGAAGCGGGACGCCGCCTGACGGCGGCTACTGGATTGCCGGGTCAAGCCCGGCAATGACAATACCAAAACCTAAAGCCGCCGCAGGCGGTCGAGGGCGCCTTGGAGGATGTAAGAGGCGGCCATCTTGTCCACGAGTTCGGCGCGGCGCGCGCGGCTGGCGTCGGCGTCGAGGAGGGTGCGGGTGACGGCCTGGGTGGACATGCGCTCGTCCCAGAAGACAACGGGAAGGTCCGTCAGCTTTTCGAGGTTGCGGACGAAGGCGCGGGTGGACTGGCAGCGTGGGCCCTCGGTGCCGTCCATGTTAAGCGGCAGGCCGACGACGAGGGCGGCGGCGTCGTGGCTCTTCGCCAGCGCGATGAGGCGTTCGGCATCGGCGGTGAACTTCGTCCGCTTGATGGTTTCGAGCGGGCTGGCGATGGAGCGCGAGACATCGGAGAGCGCGAGGCCGATGGTTTTGGTCCCCAGATCGACGCCCATCAGGCGGGCGTGGCGGGGCAAGCCTTCCTCAAGTCCCTCAAGAGGCTTCACATTGGCGCTCAAGTGCTTGTTACCTTTATGGAATGTCCGGCGCGGCGGACCATAGAGGGAGGCTGGAACGGGCGCAATCGGGACCCTCATATATATTGTACGGGCGGCGTTGCGGCGCGGGCCCCCCGCTTGTTATGTTCCGTCGCGATTCAACGAGCAAGGGGTGCGTAGCCGGGGCGAAGGTTCCGAGGCAGCGCTGGCCCTTTCCGAACACCAACAAAGGCGGACCTATGTCGGTCGATCAGAAAACGGTCCGGCACATCGCCCGGCTTGCGCGGATTGCCGTGCGGGACGATGAGCTGGAGGCGCTGGCCAAGGAACTCAACGGCATCCTCGATTGGGTGGAGCAGCTCGGCGAGGTGGAAACCGCCGAGGTGGAGCCCATGACGAGCGCCGTGGCGGTGGCCATGAAGATGCGCGACGACGTCGTGAAGGTGGAAAACCTCCAGAAGGAAGTGACGCGAAACGCGCCCGGCGCGGAAGACGGCTTCTATGTGGTGCCGAAGGTGGTGGAGTAAACGATGAGCGACCTGACCAGACTGACGCTTGCCGCCGCCCGCGACGCGCTGAAGAAGAAAGAGATCAGTTCCACGGAGCTGACCGGCGCTTATCTCAAGGAGATGGAGGCTGCGTCCGCGCTCAATGCCTATGTGACGCCGACGGCGGAGAAGGCGCTCGAGATGGCGAAGGCCTCCGATGCGAAGCTCGCCAAGGGCGAGGGCGGGCGGCTCGAAGGCATTCCGCTGGGCATCAAGGATCTGTTCTGCACGAAGGACGTGCTGACGACGGCCTGCAGCCACATTCTCGACGGCTTCCATCCGCCTTACGAGTCGACGGTGACGGCGAACCTCTGGCGCGATGGCGCGGTGATGCTGGGCAAGCTCAATAATGACGAGTTCGCCATGGGGTCGTCGAACGAGACGAGCTTCTACGGACCGGTGGTGAACCCGTGGCGGCGCAGGGGTTCGGATGCGAAGCTCGTGCCGGGCGGTTCGTCGGGCGGTTCGTCGGCGGCGGTGGCGGCGAAGCTCTGTCTTGCGGCGACGGCGACGGATACGGGCGGGTCGATCCGCCAGCCGGCAGCTTTCACCGGCACAGTGGGGCTCAAGCCCACCTATG
>NZ_BTVP01000047.1:0-21987 GCF_045863935.1 Parvibaculum sp.
CCTTCAATTGACGGACTCTACTCAAATCTGGAGGAAGTTCAGGGGCTCACGTCAACGCCGCTAGTATTTGAAGCATCATTGTTCCCAGTCGTTAAAATAATCTCCCGATCCATGAAGGCTGTCGAATCGGGATGTAAGTCGCCGAGTCCGTTCATCGGTACGAGGGAGTCGTGGCGTATTGCCGTTCTGTTGATCTGAGTCGCTTTGCCTATAAGCTTCTTGGGCGTAAAAAATCTTATAAATCAGTCACTTGTGCCGGGTTTGACTTGGGGGTAAAACAAGAACATAGTTTTAACGTAGAGCGGGAATTATCTCTACATGCCATATGATGTTCGGGCGGTAGCTAATTTTGTCTTGGAGTGCGCCGATGATGCAGGGCGCGCCGTCACCAACATCGACATAAACAAGATCGTGTATTTTTTGCACGGATGGTATCTGGCGAAACACTCTGAGCCTCTTGTTAGTGCAAAAATTGAAGCTTGGACATATGGGCCCGTTTTTAGAGAGTTGTTTCGAGAGTTTCGTCGCTTCGGGGATTCTCCAATCCTGTCGAAGGCGCAAAAGCTAAATCTTGATACTGGTGAGAAAGAAGAGTGCGTTTGCCAGTTTACAGATGAAGAAAGAAGTTTCTTAGAGGGGCTAACACTCAGGTATCTCAATATCTCGACTCATAGACTTGTAACAATGTCTCACGTGGAAGGGGGGCCGTGGGATATGGTTTGGACAGAGGGGCGTCCTGGTATGCAGATCACGGACGAAATGATCTGCAGCTATTTCTCTTCTCGGGCAAGGAACTGACATGAATCCCAAGCTCTCCGAGTTGCGTAAAGTTGACAGTCCGCCGACAGCAATAAACTGGGTAAGGTTCAACGATACCGACGTGTTGAAGACCGCTAGACAGATTACTCAGTTTGCTTTGAGGCCGCCTAGATGGTCATACCGCCCCGCAAATTCCGCCGCTCATGACAGGATCGTTTACGGTCTGGATCGAGAGACTGCGAAGAAGATGGGCGCAACAAAGGGGAATCCTCAGGGGCGCCCCCACAATGTTTCTTTGATTGAGGCTTTTTTTGATCGTGATCTGGAGCGTCAGTATGCGGGACGTCCCGTCTATTCGGAAGGGATGACCGAATACTTTAAGCTCAACCAACAACTGTGGGTGCCGGTTAAACCTCTTGTAGTCACTGCTGAACACGGAAAATTGCTGCCGATATTTATGTGCGGTTGGAGTGATCTGAATCTGACATTGTTTCAGCGGCGCTTGTACATGACGATTGTCGAGGACGCTCTCATGTCGTTGACAGACTTCCAAACGTCACAAGCGGAGTTTCTATTTTTTCCCAAGATCGCGGCCGGGGGTGAAAGACGCCGAACTACTGAGGTTTGGCACCGGGGTGACTACGAGCTTTTGAGTCAGTCAGATTTGCAGGACCAAGTCGCTATATATCTCGAAGCGCGCGAGTTGGCGCGAGTGGCGGTGATTGATGAGCTTAGGAAGCGCGCTCCGAAGGACACGGGTGTTGCGGAAGATAATGTACGTCCGACCCCCAACGGCCAAGCTCGCGAGCTATTCGACTAACCGCCGTGACCCTAGTGCATTATAGAGAAGGACCAAGCGGGTTGGATTCTCGTCGCTTCTCGTCTTTCCCTGCGCGGGTGCCGGGGCGGCCCGAGGTCGAGCGGTCTCAGGGCGAGTTGGCCGTCATCCCGCCTGTCTCGATTTCACGTCATCCGCGATCTGCCTTGCCAAATTCCGCATCGGCTCGAGATAGAGGCGCGCGGCTTCGCTGTCTGACAGGCTGGTGCGGAAGTAGCGTAAGGAGAGTGCGCCGAGTGCGCGGTTGTCCGCGAGGATCGGGACGCCGAGGCCGGTGACGCGCTTGCGGCCTTCCATGGCGCGGCGCGAGACGTTCCATGTGATGCGGCGGGTCGCTTCGCCGGTGATCGAATAACCGCGCTTGCGGATTTCGGCGAGCATGCGGTCGAGATCGGGGCGGTCGCGGGCGAGGCGGTCGCTTGAGCGGCGCGACTGCGCGAGGCGCGCGACGATTTCCTCGCGCTCCGGTTCCGGGCAGAAGGCGAGCCAGGCCTGGCCGAGCGCGCCGAGGAGAATGGGCGTCGGCGCGTTGTAGACCTCCGGGTCGAGCGCGACGGGGCTGTCGGCCGCCGTGCCGAAGCGCACGATCATTTCATGGCCCTGCGGGACGCCGAGAAAGACGGCCCAGCGATGCGCGCGCGTGAAGGCGCGCATCGGCTCGATCGCGGCTTCGGCGACGAGGCCGCTTTCGCTGAAGCCCGAGGCGAGCTTCAGCACGCGCGAGGTGGCGCGCCAGCCCGCCGAGCGCGAAAGCCGCTCGACATAGCCTGCTTCCGCAAGCTGGGCGAGAAGCCGGACGGTGGAGGATTTGGGCAGGCCGGCGGCGGCCGCGAGGTCGCGCACCTGCATGGCAGGCGCGTCGCCAAAGGCTTCCAGCAGCGCCAGGGCGCGGGCAATGGGCATTCTCGATGTGGCGGTCATGGTTCCCGTTTGTTCCGTTCAACGGAATAGTGGGACTTTCCGGTGACGGATGCCAGCCCCCAGGGACTAACCTTCCGATAAAGGGCGGCGAGGGAGCCGCCGGACATCCGGGAGGAAAACAACATGACCAGCCGTCCCAATGTGCGCGTTGCGCGCACCGACGAGAAACGGGCATACGAGACCATCGGCGTTGCGCCGCTGACGCCGGTGATCGGCGCGGAGATCGAGGGGGTCGATCTGACGAAGCCGCTCGGCGAGGCGCAGCTTGCGGAAGTGAAGCAGGCTTTCGCCGATCATCTCGTGCTCGTCTTCCGTGGCCAGAAACTGACGCGGGAAGACCACAAGCGCTTCGGGCGCTATTTCGGCACGCTGCACAGGCATCCCTATCATTCGGCGCCGAAGGAAGGAGAGCCCTTGGGCGATCCCGAAATTCTGCCGATCAAGGCCGACCAGAATTCGCGCTATGTGGCAGGCGAGGGCTGGCATGCCGACGTGACCTGCGACGAGGAACCGCCTTTCGGCTCGATGCTCTACATCACGCAGATCCCGGAGATCGGCTGCGGCGGCGATACCTGTTTTCTCAGCGCCTATGAGGCCTATGAAACGCTGTCGCCCAAGATGAAGAATTTCCTCGAAGGGCTCGATGCGGTGCATGACGGCGCGAAGCCCTATACGGGCGGCTATGGCAAGGCGGCGCCGGAAGGCGGCTGGCCGAAGACGAAACATCCCGTCATCGCGCGGCATCCGGAAACGGGGCGTAAGCTGCTCTACGTCAATCGCGGCTTCACCACGCATATCGACGGGCTCGCGCCTTCGGAGAGCACGGGGCTTCTCGAAATGCTGTGGCGGCATCTCGAAAGCACGCCGGTGTTCCAGTGCCGCGTGCGCTGGGAACCGAATACGCTCGTCTTCTGGGACAATCGCTGCACGCAGCATCACGCGGTGTGGGACTACTATCCCTATTCGCGGCAGGGCGAACGCGTGTCGATCGTGGGGGGACGGCCGGGAAGGTAGGGCTCAGCGTTTCTTGTATTTCCGGGCGCGGGTGCCGGGTTTGCCGCTTGTTGAGCGGCCCTTGGGCGCCGTGGTGCGGGCGACGCTTTCCTCGACGGCGGATTGACGCGCCATCGGATCGTCGGCGATGGCGAGTTCGGTGGCTTCGAGGCGCTTGATTTCGTCGCGAAGGCGGGCCGCCGTTTCGAATTCGAGGTCGGCGGCGGCGTCCTTCATACGCGTTTCGAGATCGGCGATATGGGCGCGGAGATTGTGGCCGATGAAGGTCTGATCGGCGTCGCCCGTGTCGACGCGGACATGATCGCGCTCATAGACGCTTTCGAGAATGTCGCCGATGTTGCGGCGGATGCTCTCCGGCGTGATGCCGTGTTCCTCGTTATACGCCTTCTGCTTTTCGCGGCGGCGCGCGGTTTCGGCCATGGCGCGTTCGAGCGAGCCGGTGATTTTGTCCGCATAGAGAATGACGCGGCCATCGACGTTTCGCGCGGCGCGGCCGATGGTCTGGACGAGCGAGGTTTCAGAGCGCAGGAAGCCTTCCTTGTCGGCATCGAGAATGGCGACGAGGGCGCATTCGGGAATGTCGAGGCCCTCGCGCAGCAGGTTGATGCCGATGAGCACGTCGAAGGCGCCAAGGCGGAGATCCCGGATGATCTCGATGCGCTCCAGCGTGTCGATGTCGGAATGCATGTAGCGGACGCGGATGCCCTGTTCGTGCATGTATTCGGTGAGGTCTTCGGCCATGCGCTTCGTGAGCGTGGTGACGAGCACGCGCTGGCCCTTCGCCGCGACCTCGTGACATTCGGCGATGAGATCGTCGACCTGCGTGGCGACGGGGCGGATGATGGTCGGCGGGTCGATGAGGCCGGTCGGGCGGATCACCTGTTCGACGAAGACGCCGCCCGTCTGTTCCATCTCCCAGGGACCGGGCGTCGCCGAGACGAAGACCGACTGCGGGCGCATCGCGTTCCATTCCTCGAAGCGCATGGGGCGGTTGTCGACGCAGGAGGGAAGGCGGAAGCCGTATTCCGCGAGCGTCGATTTGCGCCTGTAGTCGCCCCGGAACATGCCGCCGATCTGCGGCACCGTGACATGGCTCTCGTCGGCGAAGACGAGCGCGTTGTCGGGGAGATATTCGAAGAGGGTGGGCGGCGGCTCGCCGGGCTTTCGGCCGGTGAGATAGCGCGAATAATTCTCGATGCCGGCGCAGCTTCCCGTCGCCTCCATCATCTCGATGTCGAACTGCGTGCGCTGTTCGAGGCGCTGGGCTTCGAGAAGCTTGCCCATGCCTTTCATCTCCTGCAGCCGGACCTGGAGGTCGTGCTTGATCTCCTCGATGGCCTGGTTGAGCGTCGGGCGCGGCGTGACGTAATGCGAATTGGCGTAGAGCTTCACTTCCTTGAAGCTGTCGGTCTTGTGGCCCGTCAGCGGGTCGAACTCCGCGATTTCCTCGACCTCGTCGCCGAAGAGGGAGATGCGCCAGGCGCGGTCTTCGTAGTGGGCGGGGAAGACTTCGATCGTGTCGCCGCGGACGCGGAAGGTGCCGCGGCCGAAGGCCTGGTCGTTGCGCTTGTACTGGAGCGCGACGAGATCGGCGATGAGCTGCTTGCGGTCAAGCCGTTCGCCCGCCTTCACGGAGAAGGTCATGGCCGAATAGGTTTCGACCGAGCCGATACCGTAGATGCAGGAGACGGAGGCGACGATGATGACGTCGTCGCGTTCGAGCAGCGCGCGCGTCGCCGAGTGACGCATGCGGTCGATCTGCTCGTTGATCGAGCTTTCCTTTTCAATGTAGGTGTCGGTGCGCGGGACGTAGGCCTCGGGCTGGTAGTAGTCGTAGTAGGAGACGAAATACTCGACCGCGTTTTCCGGGAAGAAGCTCTTGAACTCGCCATAGAGCTGAGCGGCGAGCGTCTTGTTGGGCGCGAGGATGAGGGCGGGGCGCTGCGTGCGCTCGATCACCTGCGCCATGGTGTAGGTCTTGCCGGAGCCGGTGACGCCGAGCAGCACCTGCTCGCGCTCGCCCTTGTTCACGCCTTCGACGAGTTCGGCGATGGCGGTGGGCTGGTCGCCGGCGGGCTGGTATTCGGAGACGAGGTTGAGGCGGCGGCCGCCTTCGGATTTCTCGGGGCGCTCGGGGCGGTGCGGCGCGAAGAGCGGCCAGTTGGCGGGGTCGCCCTGGAGCGCGCCCGCCCAGGTGTCGCGATCGGGCGCAAGGCCGCCTTCGGGCACGAAGCTCGCACCCGGCGCCTCGGCGAAACCCGCAGCCTTGCCTGCCGGCAGGGGTCTTTCCGAGCCCCGTCCGAATGATTTGAACTTGTCGCGCGCCATGCGCCCAATATGGCCCGAGTCAGCGCGGGTTCAAAGGGGCGCGCGGCAGGCTGCTGCCAGTTTCGGGCAGGTTCTCATCCGTCAGGGAGCTTCACCGGTGCCAGCGCCGGAGGGCGGCTCGTCGCGCCACTCATCCGGGGTCTCCTTCGAGGTGGCGTAGGGCGGGTTGGTGTCCGCGGGTGCCCGCCCCGTGTCGACGCCGAGCCTGGGCGGGCCGAAGAAGGCATAGGTCACCACCAGCAGGAGAAAGAGCGCCGCCGTAAACGAAATGGCGAGTACGTAGCGGGCACCCGTTCCCGTCACGCCCTGCCGCGCGTCGTCGGTTCTCTTCTCGGTCGGGCTTTTCTCGGGCGGGGCCATGCGCTTCTCCTTTCCTTTCCGGTCTTCTTCGCTGAATCAGCTAGGGCCGAAGACGATCGTGGCAAGGCGGTGGCTTTCCATAGCGTGTGCCTTCTGCAATTCTCGGCTCCATGAACGATGCCGAGACGATTCCGCAAATTCCCGAGGGGCCGGTCCGCACCGGCGCACACTGGACGATCTATCTGCCGACGCTGGTGGTCGCGATCACCTGGGCGGCCGTCTATTTCTGGTCGGAATGGCGGGATCCGCCCCTGCTGGCGATTGGGAGCATTGCGCTGGCGATCGAGTCCGTGGTGGTGCCTCTGCTGCTCATCCACGCGCTTGCGAGGGAGCGCGTGCTCCGCGCCGGGATCGACGGCGGCGTGTTGCAGGCCGTGTGGGGGTTCCCGGTCCGGCGGCGGCTGAAGCTCGGCGTCGCAGACGTGGTGCTCGCGCAGGTGCGGCGCTCTTACGCGCAGCGCTATTTCGGGGGCGGGGCGCTTGCGCTGATCGAGCGGAACGGCAAGCGGCACCTCATTGCCGATCTCGAGCGGCCCGAGGAACTCGCGGCGGCGATCAACGAAACCAACAGAAGAAAAGATGCAGCATGAGCCAGATGCTCGATTTCGACGACAATGCGGCCCGCGCCCTTGAGGCGATGTATCTCACCCCGGACGTGGTGGGGCAGCGGGCGAGGGTCATCGAGATGCTGTTGCCCCAGCCGGGCGAGCATGTTCTCGATATCGGCGTGGGGCCGGGGCTGCTGGCCTACGATCTGGCGCGTATGGTGGGCGAGGGTGGACGCCTCGTCGGGCTCGATGCCGCGCCGGCAATGCTGAAGGTCGCGCGCACGCGCCTCGCCGCCTCGCCGCAAGCCGAATGCATGGAGGGAGATGCCGCCGACCTGCGGTTTCCCGATGGCACCTTCGACATCGCGGTCTCGACGCAGGTGCATGAATATGTCGCCGATATCGACAAGGCGGTGAAAGAGCTGCATCGCGTGCTGAAGCCGGGCGGGCGGGCGCTGGTGCTCGACACGGATTGGCGAAGCATCGTGTGGCATTCGTCGGACAAGGCGCGCATGGAGCGCGTTCTGTTGTGCTGGGACGATCATCTGGCCGATCCGCATTTGCCGGCCACGCTCGGTGCGCGGCTGCGCCGTGCGGGGTTTCGCGTGCTGCGTGTGGAAGTCGTGCCGATGCTCTCGCCGCAATGGCAGCCCGTCTCCTATGCGGCGGGTATCATGAAGAGCATTCGCGGGTATGCGATGGCGAACGGAGAGCGGCACGGGATTTCGCGAGACGAGGTGCAGGCCTGGTATGACGACCAGTTGCGGCTTGCGGAGCGCGGCGAGTTCTTTTTCAGCGTCAACCGCTACGCTTTCCTCGCCGTGCGCTAGGGCAGGATCCGATCACACGGAAAGTGCTTTAGGCCGCGCTGTCGGGGCCGTAGAGGGCGAGAAACGCGTCGATGATTCCCTCGATCTTTTCGTCCGTGTCCGGCGGCAAGGTCGCCTCGGCATCGAAAAGCGCCGGCCAGACGAAGACTTCCTTCAACATTCCTCCCCCGAGGCGCATGCTGAACGCGCTGTCGTGGGGGCGAAGTTTTCCCTGCTCGATGAGCATGCCGATCACGCTCATCAGGCTGTCGCTTCGCCTGTTGCCGAGGATTTCGTACATGTCGCGGGCGAGTTCCGGCGCGCCGGGAACCTCGGCGATCACAATGCGCATGAGCGCGGTTGCGCCGTCCTCGAACTGCGCCGAAAGGTAGCTGCGGCAGATCTTGTAGAGAGCGTCGCGCGCCGAATCCTGCGGGGTGATCAGGCCGTCGTAGTTGCCGCTCCCGCGTGCCGCCTCCTTGACGACGGCGGTGAACAAGGTCTCCTTGGACGTGAAGTGCTTGTAGAGTGTTGCGGTGGAAACATCCGCTTCCCGCGCGATGTCTGCCATTCCGGCACGGCTATAGCCATTTCTGAGAAAGTTGGCCCGGGCAGCGGCGAGGATTGCAGCCCGCTTCTGTGCGCTTACCTTTTTTCGGTGTGTCTCAAGTCCCAATTGTGTCTTCCCGTGAGGCGCCAGATGCCGACGGTCTGGCTCCATAGATTTTCATATAGGCGTCGATGCAGGCGTCGATCTTGGCGTCCAAGTCGGCGGGCCGCTTGAAGCCGAGCGAGAAAAGCCCCGGCCAGACAACGAACTCCTTCACCATGCCCGCCAGATGGCGAATGCCTGAGCTCGTATCGTGGGGTCTCAAGTCGCCACGTGCGACGAGTTCGTCCACCATTGCCTGAAGCTGGCTGTATCTCTTGAGCACGCTGTTCTCATAGACGTCGCGCGCGAGGTCCGGCGCCGACGGAACCTCGGCAATCACGACACGGAGCAGATCGTTCATCTGTTCGTCGAGCTGTTGGCCGGCATACAAGGCGGCGACGTTTCTCAGCACGGTGCGTGCCGATTTTCCATCAATGTCGACAAACATCGAAGTGTCGGTTTCCCGGTACGCGTCCTGTACGACTGCCGCGAAGAGCGATTCCTTGGAGTCGAAATGTTTGTAGAGGGTTGCAGTCGATACATCGGCTTCTCTGGCAATTTCCGCCATGGCCGCGCGGCTGTATCCATCCTTGAGAAAAATTTCCCGCGCTGCTTTCAAAATCGCCGCGCGCTTCGTCTCGCTGACTGACTTTCTGTACGTTGCCAATCCCAAATTAAGGCTGCCTCCCACTCGACCAAGTAAGGTCTTAGTACCCTTGTTATCCAATACGTCGAATTACGGGCGAACGGTCAAGAACAATCCGGAAAACCGGCGTTTTGGACTGAAGTGCATAAATCGATTTGGAGATGCATACGCGTGCGGATCAATTTTGGATCAGATGTTTCCGCGATTTCAGAGCGCATTCCGCTTTTGATTTTCGCTCGCATCTGGATGCCGTTTCAACTCGCATCCGGCGTGCTTTCCGCAAAGACAACATAACGCAGCGACCCGTGCTCACGTGCGTCGAAGGGAAAACAAGTGACGAGGGCGAGGCCATAACCCGCGTGAGGGTCGATGTGTGAATTGTCGTACTCAATAATTCGTGATGAGCGAACCGCGAAGAAATGCCGCATGCCGCGTGCGTCGGTGACGATGACGCTGTCGTCACTTTTGACATGGCGCAGGTAAGAAAAATGCGTATCGCGATGTGCCGCGATGACGGAGGTGCCGGGCCGTCCCGGTTCCGGCGTGCCGAGGAGATGGCCGGGGCCGAAAGCAAGGGCCTCGCCGCTGGTTCCCGACAGGACGATTTCGCTTTCGCCTTGTGCAGGGAATTCGAGTTTTGCGACGGGCCAGGTGTCGGCCCAGGGCCAGGCCTTGTGCGGTTTGCCGTCGGCGAGCGTCTGCTGCCAGGCGCGTTCGAGCAGGATCTGTGCGACTTCGGCTTTAGCCTTGATGTACAGGCCTTGTCCGAGCTGCCAGAAACCGAAGCCGAGGCAGACAGAAATGGCGGCGGCCCAGCAAAGGGCCGCCGCGTTTCTTTTCAATCCCGGTTTCATCGGGAACGCCTTGCCCAGGCGGTTGTCTGCCAGTGCCGCTGGAACCACCAGATTGCGGTGAGAGCGGCGGCGAGAAGCAGCGCGAGGATGCCGCTGTGGATCAGGGCGGGGGCATCGGTCGCGGTCTGGGGCAGGGCTATGCCCGCTGCTGCCTCGGCGGATGCCGGTGCAGCGAGGAAGGCGGCGTACTGGGCCGAACTCTTCTGAAGCGCGGCCCGCTGCGCCGGCGGTACGGCCTGTTCCCCGAAGACCTTGTCGTAGTCCCAGCCTTCGGGAAGGTTCACCGGCATATCCTTCGAGGTGAGCTTCTCGCCATCGGGGCGGGTGGGCGTGACGTCTACGGCGACGAGGCTCGTCAGGCGGCTTACGAGATGGTGCTCGAGGGCGACGCCGAGAATGGCGCTGTCGTTCCGTTCCCAGTCGCCGTCGATGCGGGCATCCGCTTCGAGCTGTTCGATCTTGCGGTGGGCCCAGAGTTTGCCGATGCCGGGGCGGACGTCGCCCTTGCCGACGCCTAAGCGGACTTCCCAGGGCTCGCCCGCGACCTCGCCGCGCAGCGTCAGGGTGCCTTTTGCTTCGGGCATGCGGGCCGAGAGCACCACAGGCTCGCCCTTGTAGAGATCGGGCACGGGGTTCGGCCAGCTTTCGGTGGTGCGGCCGTCGGGCCAGACGGCCGTGATGTTGGTCATGACCGGGCTGCCGAGCTTTTCGAAGAGCTCGCTCATCCGTTCCACGACCTGACGTTCGTTGCCGATATGCGTGAAGGTGCCGCGGCCCGCTTCCGCGGCGCGGTTCATGAAGTAGCTGTTGGGCGCGGAACCGATGCCGACGGTGAAGAGCCGCGAGCGGCCGAGGTTTGACGTGATCTCGCGGAAGAGTTCGCTTTCGTTGGAGATCGCGCCGTCGGTGAGAAACACGACCTGGCGAAGCCTCGTCGCATCGCCCGGATTGCGGTCGGCCAGTGCCGCGCGGAGGGCGGGCAGCATTTCCGTGCCGCCATTCGCTTCGAGGCCCTTCACGAACTTCTTCGCCACGGCGAGGTTCTCGCCATGGGCGGGGACGGCGTCGCGGAAGAGGACCGTCAGCGTGTCGTCGAAACGGATGACGTTGAACTTGTCACCCGGGTTGAGCCTGTCGAGGGCCCAGAGCAGGCTCTCTTTCGCCTGGTCCATTGAAGGGCCGGACATGGAGCCCGAATTGTCGATGACGAAGATCGCCTCGCGCGGTTTCGCTTCCGGCTGAACTTCGCCGGAGGGGGGCGTCAGCATGACGAGAAGATAGTCCTCGTTGCCGACCCGCTCGCGGAAGAGGGCGGCGGTGGGCGCGGTGGCGGATGCCGGCTTCCAGACGAGTTCGAAGTCCTTGTTTGCGGGGACGAGTTCTTCCTTGAGGGCGATGGCGGCCTTGCGTTCGCCATCCCGCTCGATCGTCACGTCGTGGTGCGGGCTCTCGACGTCGCCGAGCGGGAAGCCCGCGTCGAGCGAGACCTTGAGGCTGACCGGGTTCACCTTGCCCATTTCCGGACGGAGCACGGGTGGCTCATCGAGGCTGTCCTTGCGCCGCGGCTGCAGATCGCCCCAGCCGCCGCTGCCCGGTTCGAAATCGACGAAGTGCGGGTCTGCGGGTTTTGGCGTGTAGCGTGGCGCAACCACCATGGGGAAGCGCAGCGAGAAGGTGTCGCCGTCGCGGCGCGCCGTCTGCTGATATTCGATCTGGACGACGATGGTTTCGCCGGGGCCGATATTGGCGACCGAGTTGGTGAAGACGTTCGGCCGCTGCTGTTCGACGAGGCTTGCCTTGCGGCCGTCGGCCTTCGCCTCCTCATAGACGCGGCGGGCCTCCTGCTTTTCCTTGATCTGGCCTTCGATCACGCGGCCGCCGATCACCATTTTCAGGGTGTCGACCGCGGAGTCCTCCGGCAGCGGGAAGATGTATTTGCCTTCGACCCAGCTATCGCCCGGATTGATGAAGCGCTGCGTGACGCGGGCCCGCGCAATCGGGCCGGAGACATCGATCTGAACGTCGGTGGCGAGAAGCGGCGCCGGAATGTATTTGCCGGGCTCGGTGGAGTTGAAAAGAAGGGCGCCGCTTTCGACGTCGCCGAGCGTGACGAGGCCTGCCGGTATCGACGCGGGCGGCGTTTCGGCATGGGCGTGGCGGATGAAGCTGGCGGCGAGAAGAAGGATCAGGCTGGCAAAGATCAGAACGAATGCAAGCGAATGGGACCAGCCACGCGGCTGAGCCGCGCCGGCCGGGCGTTGTGAGATGAAGGACATGGCAGTCTCCCCGCGTGTTCGAAGCCGCCTGAGATAATTTCTCTTCAGGCGGGCCCTCCTCAGGCGGACGAAGTGTCGCGGGGAATTAGGGCGGAAGCGGTCGTGAAAGGGGACGGGAGCGGATCTATTTCAAGGCCATTTTGTGTCAAGTCCGCTCACACGCGGTTTTCCTTTCGTCCGTCCACTGATGCTTCAGGGGCGCCAGTCCATCGGGACATGGCCCGGCTCCGCCCGGAGGCGCTCCATCCAGGCGCCGATCGCCTTGTAGGGCGCGATGTCGAAATCGCCTTCATGGGCCACATGGGTGTAGGCATAGAGCGCGATGTCGGCGATGGAGCAGGCGTTGCCCGCGAACCAGTCATGGGTGGAGAGGTGGCGCTCCATCACGGCGAGCGCCTGATGTCCGCGCTCGTGCCATTCGGGGAAGCGGTCCTTCCTTTCCTCGCGACCGCCCGGCTTGATCGAATGCCAGAAACGGGCGACCGCGATGTAAGGCTCGTGGCTGTATTGCTCGAAGAACATCCACTGGAGCGCCTGCGCGCGGGCGAAGCGGTCCGTGGGGAGGAGGGCGGTGCCTTCGGCGAGGTAGAACATGATGGCGTTCGATTCCGCCAGCGTGCGGCCGTCGTCGCATTCGAGGGTGGGAACGCGGCCATTCGGATTGCGCGCGAGGAAGTCTTCCGTCCGGCTCTCGCCTTTCAGGATGTCGATGTCGACGAGTTCGAGGGGCAGGCCGAGCCGGTGGGCGGCGAGCCGCACCTTGTAGCAGTTGCCGCTGTCCTGCATCTGGTAGAGCCGCATGATTTTCCTCACGAATAACGGGGCGCACCGGCTGTCTCGAGGACGCCCGCCAGGTCCGCCGCCGCGCGTTTGAGTTCCGCCTCGGGCACCGAGGCGTAGCCCATATAAAGGCCGGGGCGGCCTTGTTCCAGCCGGTAAAGCGCCAGCGGGCTCACATGGATGCCGGCCTCCATGGCGGCGGCGGCAAGCCGCCGGTCGTCCGCGTCCTCGGGCAGGAAGGCGGAGAGTTGCAGGCCGCCTTCGCCGGGCGCCGCTCTCAGCCAGGGCGACAATTCATTGCCGATCGCATCGAGGACGATCGCCCGGCGCTCCGCATAGAGCGCGCGCATCCGGCGCACATGGCCGCCGTAATGACCTTCGCCGATGAAGTCGGCCAGCGCCGCTTGCATCGCGGCGGGAGGCACATGGCCGCTGATGCGAATGGCGGTCGCGAAGGCATCGACGAGATGTTCGGGCACGATCAGGTAACCGATCTTCAGGGCGGGGAAGAGCGTCTTGGCGAAGGTGCCCATGTAGATCACGGTGCCGGTACGGTCGAGCCCTTGCAGCGAGGGGATGGGGCGGCCCTGGTAGCGGTATTCGCTGTCGTAGTCGTCCTCGACAATCCAGGCGCCGCAGCGCCCGGCATGATCGAGGAGGGCAAGGCGGCGCTGGAGCGAGAGCGTCGCGCCGAGTGGAAACTGGTGCGAGGGCGTGACATAGACGAGGCGCGGCGAGGCATGACGCTCGATGCCTGCCTCGACATCCAACCCTTCTTCGTCCACCGGAACGGGAACGAGCGTCGCACCCGCGCCCGATAGTGCGCCGCGCGCGCCGAGGTAGCCCGGGTCCTCCACCCAGACCGGATCGCCGGGATCGAGAAGCATGCGCGCGGTGAGATCGAGCGCGGCCTGCGCGCCGACGGTAACGATGACCTGTTCGGCCGAGCAGACGACGCCGCGCGCCGCGCCGGCATAGGCGGCGATCGCTTCCCTGAGCGCGGGGAGACCGATGCCGATCTCGTAGCCGAAGAGGCTGCTCCGCGTGTCGCGCGAATGGCGGGCGAGGAGCCTGCTCCAGAGCATGGCCGGGAAGTGGTCGATGGCGGGGAGGCCGTGCTGGAAGGCGCGCCCCTGTCCGCGTGTATAGGCGGGAATGAGGCGGCGCGTGGCGGAGAGACTTCTGCCGCGTTCCGACAGCGTGCGTGCCTCTGCCGCCGTCTGCCGCTGCCGTTCCGGCCGCTTCGATTGCCGGTCGAGTTGCAGCAGGCTGTCCGGCAGCAGGGCCGCTACCTGTGTGCCCGCGCCTACCTGGCCTTCGAGATAGCCCTCGGCGGCGAGCTGCTCATAGGCGGCGAGCACTGTGTTGCGGCCGACGCCAAGCTCCGCTGCCAGCATGCGGGACGAAGGCAGTCTTCCGCCCGGATGCAGGCGGCCGTCCAGGATCGCCTCTCGCAGGGCGTCATAAAGCTGGCGGTAGAGCGGCAGTTCGCCGCCCGTATCGAGGGCGATGGTGCCGAGGGGCAGAGGGCTTGCGGGCATCGGACGTTCTCCCGATTAACTGGCTCCATGATATTTCTACTATTGGACCTTTTGATAGGGCCATTTTCGGCAAATAGTCCGGGCCGCGATGGACGATGGAGGCGCCGATGCTCGAGATGAAACCGGTCTGCGAGAAATGCGAGGTGCCGACGCCAAAGGATGGCGCGGCCGAAATCTGCAGCTTCGAATGCACCTTCTGCCCGTCCTGCGCGGAAGCGATGGCGCATACCTGCCCGAATTGCGGTGGCGAGCTTTTGCCGCGACCGAGGCGGGCCCTCGACCTTTAGGAACTGTCCCATGAGCGATTACCAGACGTCAGAGCCGTTCCGGGTCCGGCAGGCGCCGAAGCGCGCCGCCTATGACCGCGAGACGGTGCACGCCATTCTCGATGCCGGCTATGTGGCCCATGTCGCCTTCGCGACGGAGGCGGGGCCGGTCGCGCTGCCCATGTTCTATGTGCGGGACGGCGAGAGCGTGCTCGTCCATGGCTCGCGCAAGAGCCGCTTCGTGCGGCTGCTTTCGGTGGGCCAGCCGGTCTGCCTCACCGTCACGCATATGGACGGGCTGGTGCTGGCACGGTCCGCCTTTCATCACTCCATGAACTACCGCTCGGTGATGGCGCATGGCGTGCCGGAGATGGTGACGGAAGCGGAGAAGCCGCACGCGCTCGACCTCTTCACGCGGCGGGTCCGCGAAGGCCGCGCGCAGGAAGCACGCCCCGCCAATGCGCAGGAGCTGAAGGCGACGGCGGTGCTTCGCCTGCCACTGATCGACGTGGCGGCGAAGGCCAGGACGGGCGGACCGCTGGACGATCCGGAAGACATGGACCTGCCGGTCTGGGCGGGCGTGATCCCGATGCAGCTCACCTTCGGCGAACCGGTGCGGGACATCGCGCCCATGCCTGCGGAATAGCCTGTTGCGCGTGCGAACAGGCAGGCTTAGGTTGCGCCCGTTTCTTTGTTCGCCCCTCCATGGAGATTCAAAATGGGCTTTATCTCGGACGCGCTCAACCGCATTCAGCCGTCGGCAACCATTGCCGCCACGCAGAAAGCGCGCGACCTGAAAGCCCTGGGCCGCGACGTGATCTCGCTTGCGGCCGGCGAGCCCGATTTCGACACGCCCGACAACATCAAGGAAGCCGCGATCAGGGCGATCCGCGAGGGCAAGACGAAGTATACGGCGGTTGACGGCATTCCCGAACTCAAGGCGGCGATCTGCGCCAAGTTCAAGCGCGAGAACGGGCTCGACTATCAGCCGAACCAGGCCTTTGTCGCGCCGGGCGGTAAGCCGATCATCTTCAATGCGATGGTCGCGACGCTGAACCCCGGCGACGAGGTGATCATTCCCGCGCCCTACTGGGTGTCCTATCCGGACATCGTGCTGCTGGCGGGCGGCACGCCTGTCTTTGTCGAGGCGGGCATGTCGACGGGTTTCAAGCTGCAGCCGGAGGCGCTCGACAAGGCGATCACGGCGAAGACGAAGTGGGTCATCTTCAACTCGCCGTCGAACCCGTCTGGCGCGGCCTATACGGCGGCCGAACTGAAAAAGCTCACCGACGTGCTGATGAAGCATCCGCATGTGTGGGTCCTTTCGGACGACATGTATGAGCACCTGACCTATGACGGCTTCAAATTCGCGACGCCGGCAGAGGTCGAGCCCGGTCTCTACGAGCGCACGCTGACCATGAACGGCGTCTCGAAGGCCTATGCGATGACGGGCTGGCGCATCGGCTATTGCGCGGGGCCGGAGCCGCTCATCAAGGCGATGACGAAAGTGCAGAGCCAGTCGACCTCGAACCCGACCTCGATCAGCCAGTGGGCTGCGGTCGAGGCGCTGAACGGGCCGCAGGACTTCATCCCGGAGCGCGCCGCCGCGTTCAAGGAGCGGCGCGACCTTGTCGTCTCGATGCTGAACCAGGCGAAAGGCCTCAAGTGCCCGACGCCGGAAGGCGCCTTCTATGTCTATCCCTCCTGTGAGGGCTGCATCGGCAAGAAGACGACCGACGGCAAGGTCATCGAGACGGACGAGGACTTCGCGCTCGCGCTCATCGAGGCGGAAGGCATTTCCGTGGTGCATGGCGCGGCGTTCGGGCTCTCGCCCTTCTTCCGGATTTCCTATGCGACGTCCACGGAAGAACTGACGGATGCCTGCCAGCGCATCCAGCGCTTCTGCGCGAGCCTGATCTGAGGCTTCGATAGAATCTCGATTGCGATTCTTTAAACAATGATCGTCACGGCCCGGCTTGTCCGGGCCGTCCACGTCTTTCTTATCTGCGTCAGCCAAGACCCCGGCTTTCGCCGGGGCAGGCGTGGATGGCCCGCATAAAGCGGGCCATGACGGATTTTTTTCAGGCTTTTGCCGAGTGCCGAACCGTCAGACCTGATAGCCCATGCTTCGCAGTTGCTGGGTCAAGGCGGAGATGCGTGTTGCATCCGATGGATGCGTCGACATGAATTCCGGCGGCGGCGCCTTGCCGCCGCGCTGAGCCGTCATGTTCTGCCAGAAGCGGAGAGACTGGCGCGGATCGTATCCGGCCTGCTTCATATAGACGACGCCGAGCCGGTCGGCTTCCAGCTCGTGCGTGCGGGAGTAGGGCAGGAGGATGCCGAACTGCACGCCGGCGCCGAGCACGGCGGCGATGGTGCCTGCGCCGCTGACATCGCCCGATTGCAGCGCAACCTGCGCGGCCTGCATGCCGACACCCGCCGCCACCTGCTGGCTGTAGCGCTCGGCGGAGTGACGCGCCGCGACATGGCCCGTCTCGTGGCCCATCACGGTTGCGAGCTGGTCGTCGTTTTCCATCCGCTTGAAGATACCTTCATAGAAGCCGACCTTGCCGCCGGGCAGCACGAAGGCGTTGGCCTCGTCGCCCTGGAAGACCGTGTATTCCCAGGCCTGGTTCTGCAGGCCCGCAGCCTGCACGATGCGCGGGCCGACGGTCTGCAGGCTGCGGTTCATCGCCTTGTTGGTGGAAACTTTCTGCTGCTTGCGGATTTGACTCCAGGCGGAGGCGGAAAGCTGGGTTATCTGCGCTTCCGAGACGAGCAGCAGTTGCTGTCTTCCCAGGGTCGGATTCTGGACGCAGCCGGCGATGGCGACGATGTATCCGGCGGCGAGGCCCTTCACGAGCTGGCGCCGGTTGAGTTCGATCGGTTCGCGGTCGAGGAACGTGATAGGCGCGTCCATTGATGCCTCCCGTGACGCTTGATGGTTCATTTTAGGACGGCCGGGCGGCCCCTGTCAGTCTCCGAACCATTTATTAGAATAATTATAAAGAACCTTGCAGGACATTGTTCAGGAACTATATATTGAAGGAACCGCAAACCAAGGAGGTGTGACGTGAAAGTTGACACTGGCATCGCAACGAACGACAGGAGCGAAATCGCCGAGGGGCTCTCGCGCGTCCTCGCGGACACCTACACGCTCTATCTGAAGACGCACAACTATCACTGGAATGTGACGGGACCGCAATTCCGCACGCTCCATCTCATGTTCGAGGAGCAGTATCGCGAACTCTGGGCGGCAACGGACGAGATCGCGGAGCGGATTCGCGCGCTGGGCGCCTATGCGCCGGGCACCTATGCGGAATTCAGCAAGCTCTCCTCGCTGCAGGAAGACAACAGCGTGCCGAGCGCCGACCAGATGGTGAAAAACCTCGTGAAGGGTCACGAGCAGGTGGCGAAGAGCGCGCGCGATCTCTTCGCCGTCGCGGACGAGGCGAACGACGAGGTGACGGCGGACCTGATGGTCCAGCGCATGCAGGCCAGCGAAAAGACCGCCTGGATGCTCCGCAGCCTGGTCGAATAAGGCCGGCAACATCCGGTCATCAAATTTGAAACCGGCAGCGCCATGATCGCGGCTATAACGCGGTCATGGCGTTTTCCTTTTCTCCCTCCCTTGTGATTTTCGATTGCGACGGCGTGCTGGTCGACACCGAGCCGGTAGCGAACCGCGCGCTTGTGCGCGTGCTGGCGGAGGAAGGTTTCCCGATCGCCTATGAGGAGTGCCGCCGGCTTTTCGTCGGCCGCACCATGGATGCGGTGAAGGCGCATGTGGAAACATCGCTTGGCCGCGCGCTGCGCGAGGACTGGCCGTCCCATATCCGCGACGAGACACTGAAAGCCTTCGAGCGGGGGATCGAGGCCGTTGCCGGGGCGGAGGAGACGCTGCGCGCTCTGGCGGCACGCGGCACGCCCTATTGCGTTGCCTCGTCGGGACGGTTCGAGAAGATGCGTTTCACGCTCGGGCGCACGGGGCTGCTGCCGTTGGTCGAAGATGTCCTCTTCAGCACCGAGGAAGTACGGCATGGCAAGCCCGCACCCGATCTCTTTCTCCATGCGGCGGCGCGCATGGGGCATGCGCCGGGAGATTGCCTCGTGATCGAGGACAGCGTGCCGGGCGTGCAGGCGGGCGTTGCGGCGGGTATGACGGTGATCGGCTATGCGGGCGATCCCATGACCGATGCGGCGGCGCTCAAAAGCGAAGGCGCCCATGTCATTCGCGACATGAGCGCCTTGTCCGATCTCTTTGCAGGCAGTTAGGCCGCGCGCACCACGTCCAGCCCTTCGCCCGTCATCAGCCAGTGCGCGCAGGCATCGCCCAGCTTTTCGCGGGCGAGCGCCTCGTAATGCGCGCATTCGCCGGCGCTCAACACATCCCGCCAGCGCCCGTTCGTGCCCTTGTTGATGAAGGTCGTAGCGCCGCCCTCCCAGAGCAGGCCGCCGAGCGGCGCGCTCTTGTCCGCGTGCTTCTTCATGTAGTCGAAGGTGCAATGTTCGACGATCGCCGGCCAGCGTGCTTCGTAGACCTCGATGTTCAGAAACCCGGCGAGGCGGCGGATTTCGCCTTCCATGTCGAGTTTCAGGTTGTCGAAATGCATGAAGTGGATGTTCGGCAGGTGGCGGATCGCCCACCAGCTCGAAACATTCTCCCAGAAAGACCAGAAGGGATAGCCGTCGCGCGCGACCCACTCGTTGAAATAGGTGCGGACGTCGGTGGTGACGCGGCCGATCTTTTCGCCGACGAGGCCGGGCGTTTCGTTCAACGCCTCGTAGAAGGCGTCGTTCGCATTGGCATGGTGGTTGTACATGGACCAGAGAACGTCGCGTCCGTCGCGACCGATATAGATGTATTTCGCCGTCGGGGAATAGACGAGGGCGTCGACCGGCAAATGCGTCTTCACGAAGCGGCGATGGGTCTGCGCTTCGAGCGCTTCAAGCTTCACCTCCGCCGGCGGCACGCGCAGGTCGAGCCAGTGCGAGAGTTCGTTCACTGGCACATCCTCGGCGCCGTTGAAGATCAGTTGACCGACGATCTGCTGCGTCCATGTGGTGCCCGCCTTGCCATAGGTCGAGATCACGATATCTCCGTCGCGAAACCTGAAGTCGTTCCACACGGTCGATTGGAAATGATTGCTGTGCAGCTCGCGCGTCTTTTGCGGCCACGCAATATCCGTCGCCATTCCAGTCCCCCCGCTACGATTCATTTGTCCGTGCGGAGACTATCGGCCGTCGCTTGCGTGTGGAAGGGGCAAAAAAAGCCGCCCGGAGCGGGCTCCGGGCGGCGTGTCTCGGCGTTAGTTTTCCGGTCAGGCCGTCGCGGCTTCTCGTGAGCGCTCGAGGGGGCCGGGGCCCTTGCCGGCTTTCTCCGCCTCCTGGCCCGCGAGCCAGCGTTCCGTTTCGAGGGCGGCCATGCAGCCCATGCCGGCCGCGGTCACCGCCTGGCGGTAGACATCGTCGGTGACGTCGCCTGCGGCGAAGACGCCGGGGATGCTGGTCGCCGTCGAGTCCGGCGCGGTGAGGAGGTAGCCGCCAGCCTTGGTCTTGAGCTGGTCCTTGAAGAGTTCGGTCGCGGGCGAATGGCCGATCGCCATGAAGACGCCGTCCGCCTTCAGCTCGCGCGTTTCGCCCGTCTTCACGTTGCGGATGCGTGCGCCGGTCACGCCGAGCGGGGTTTCGTCGCCGACGATCTCCTCGATCGCCGAATCCCAGATCACTTCGATCTTCGGATTGTTGAACAACCGTTCCTGCATGACCTTCTCGGCGCGGAAACTGTCGCGGCGGTGGATCACCGTCACCTTGCTGGCGAAGTTCGTGAGGAAGAGCGCTTCCTCCACCGCGGAGTTGCCGCCGCCCACCACCAGAACTTCCTTGCCGCGATAGAAGAAGCCGTCGCAGGTGGCGCAGGCCGAGACGCCGAAGCCCTGGAACTTCTCCTCGGAAGGAATGCCGAGCCATTTCGCCTGCGCACCCGTCGCGATGATGAGCGCGTCGCAGGTGTAGATCGTGCCGCTGTCGCCCTTGAGTTCGAAGGGATGCTTCTTCAGGTCGGCATTGACGATCGTGTCGGCGATCATCTCGGTGCCCATGTGGCGCGCCTGCGCTTCCATCTGCTCCATGAGCCATGGGCCCTGGATCGCCTCGGCGAAGCCCGGATAATTCTCGACATCGGTGGTGATGGTGAGCTGGCCGCCCGGCTGGATGCCCTGGATGAGCACAGGCTCGAGCATGGCGCGCGATGCATAGATCGCGGCGGTGTAGCCTGCGGCGCCGGCGCCGATGATGAGAACTTTGGCGTGTTTGGTGTCGGACATGATGCTTCCGTGCGCTTGAGCCGTCGAGAAGGCGGGCCGTGAAAAGGGTGAGGGCATTTGGCGGACCCTGCCGACACTATATAGGTGCCGGCCGGACCCGCCAAAAGGGAGGCTTAGAGAGCCTCGGCGTGCTCGCCGAGATATCTGGCGACGCCCTTGGCGTCCGCCTGCATGCCTTCCTGGCCCTTCTGCCAGCCGGCCGGGCAGACTTCGCCGTGTTCCTCGTGGAACTGCAGCGCATCGGCCATGCGGAGCGCCTCGTCGGCGTTGCGGCCGAGCGGCAGGTCGTTCACGAGCTGATGGCGGACGACGCCCTCGCGGTCGATGAGGAAGGTGCCGCGCAGCGCCACGCCGTCCTTCTCGATCAGCACGTCATAGTCGCGCGCGATCTGCTTCGTCATGTCGGCCACCATCGGGAACTTCACGGGGCCGAGGCCGCCATCCTTCGGCGCGGTGTTGCGCCAGGCGGCATGGGTGAACTGGCTGTCGACCGAGACGGCGACGACCTTCACGTTCAGCTCTTCGAATTTAGGCACGCGGTTCGAATAGGCGAGGATTTCGGAGGGGCAGACGAAGGTGAAATCCAGCGGATAGAAGAACACGAGCCCGTAAGAGCCGTTGAGGTATGAGCGGAGGTTGAAATTCTCGACGATCTCGCCATCCGGCAGGACGGCGGCGGCGGTGAAATCGGGGGCCTGCTTGCCTACGAGTACGGCCATATACGGAAACTCCTTTGAAACTGGGTGAGACAGGGAGCCGGGTGGAACCGGGCTTTCTCGTTATTTAGACGCATTCTAAAACATGTTCAAGGGAAATTGCTGCGCTGCGACAAGATGGCAGGGGGCCTAACAATTTTGTTGTTTATTTATATGCGCAGCGAAATTGCAGCTTCAAAGCGTTGAAATACTTCCGTGGCGGGCAACGCCAATTGGGGCCAATCGGTGTGACCTGCGCCCCAAGTTTCATCCAGTTGGAAGTAGAGTCCTTTGACCATTTGAGCCTGTTGGGCTCGGCGATGCAACGGGACGGGGCGTGGAGCCCCCGCAGAGCTCAGACGTCCCGTCCCGTT
>NZ_BTVP01000048.1:0-21786 GCF_045863935.1 Parvibaculum sp.
GGCGCGCTCAGCGGCGATGCGGACGGGAGGGCGGACTCCTGTCGGTTATGGGCTAATTCCGGCGCCTCTTCTGGGCCGGAGCAAAATGAGGCATGACGTTTTGGACGAAGAAAACATGGTGCAATCCCCGGCAGAGAGACGCACGCGGGAAACGCGCGATCTGACGTCCTTTTCCGGAGGCGCCGGAAACGAGAGCCGGAGCGGCAGGGACGGACACTCGTCGCCCGCGATCCTGGCCGACCGGTGGCGGCGCGTACGCTCGCGTCTTCAGGCGGAGCTGGGCGAGGCGACCTTCAACAGTTGGTTCAAGCAGATCGAGCTCGTCGGCGCCGAGGATGGCCGCGTCATGCTCTCCGTGCCGACGCGTTTCATTCGCAACTGGGTCGTCTCCCATTATGCCGACCGTCTTGCCGAACTCTGGGCGGACGAGGATGCCGCCTATACGCGCGTCGACGTTTCGGTGAGCACTGAAGGCAGCGCCTTGCACAAGCCCGCAACCGCGAGCCTTGGCGAGACGGCGCCTGCCTGCGATGCCGCGCTCGCGCCGGAGCCGCGCACATCCCAGCCGGCGCCTTCCGGCCTGCCGCAGGGTTTCGAGGATGCCGGCGTCGGCGCGCCGCTCGATCCGCGTTTCACTTTCGAGGCCTTCGTCGTCGGCAAGTCGAACGAGCTTGCGCATGCCGCCGCGCGCCGCGTCGCCGAGGCGACCGACGTCACCTTCAACCCGCTCTTCCTTTATGGCGGCGTCGGCCTCGGCAAGACGCATCTCATGCATGCCATCGCCTGGGAAATCCGCACGCGCCATCCCGAGCGCAAGGTGCTTTATCTCTCGGCCGAGAAGTTCATGTACCAGTTCGTCCGCGCGCTCCGCTTCAAGGACACCATGGCCTTCAAGCAGCAGTTCCGCTCCGTGGACGTGCTGATGATCGACGACGTGCAGTTCATCTCCGGCAAGGACTCGACGCAGGAAGAATTCTTCCACACCTTCAACGCCTTGATCGACCACAACCGCCAGGTCATCATCTCCGCCGACCGCTCGCCTTCCGATCTCGACGGCATCGAGGAGCGCATTCGTTCGCGCCTCGGCTGGGGCCTTGCCGCCGACATTCATCCGACCGATTACGAGCTGCGTCTCGGCATCCTGCAGGCCAAGGCCGACGAGATGATGCAGAGGAACGGCCCGGTCGCGATCCCGTCCGGCGTGCTCGAATTCCTCGCCCACCGCATCGTCTCGAATGTCCGCGAACTCGAAGGCGCCCTGAAGCGCGTCGTCGCCTATGCCTCGCTCGTCGGCCGGCCCATCACGCCGGAGATGACGCAGGAAGTGCTGCGCGATCTTCTGCGCTCCAACGACCGCAAGATCACCATCGAGGAGATCCAGCGCCGCGTCGCCGAATACTACAACGTGCGCCTCGCCGACATGCTCTCGGCGCGTCGCGCCCGTGCGGTCGCCCGGCCCCGCCAGGTCGCCATGTACCTGTCGAAGCAGCTCACCACCCGGTCGCTGCCGGAGATCGGGCGGAAATTCGGTGGCCGTGACCACACCACTGTCATCCATGCGGTTCGCAAGATCGACGAACTCCGGCAGGCCGATTCCGGCATCGAGGAAGACGTCGATCTGCTCCGCCGCATGCTCGAGGGCGGCCACGCGCCCAACTGAGCCCGCCCGCCTGCCGGGGCCTCCCGGGGGCATCCGGAGAAGCCTTGCGAATCAGGGGGTTATTGACCCTCTGAGGGCCTCCGGATTCGCCCCGGATTCGGCTGAAAAACGTGCATCGACCACACGATCTGGTATACTCGCGCTCGCGAATTCCGCGGAAATCCGGCCTGTGCCGGACCGCGTCCGAAGGGCACCCATAATCGGCGGATTTGGGGTCCCGCATCGGGCGCGGCATTCCGGCCCTCCTGTTCGCAGCGGTCCAAGGGAACGGCGCGTCTGACAAGCCGCGCAATGCTCCCGGACACTCTGGAACCGGACCCGGGAAGGGTAATTTCCGCAACAAGAACTCGCGCCGGAATCGCAAGGGGTCGGGCATCCGCGCGCCCGCCCGCGCCGTCACCAGAGAGCCCAAACGGGGGGACTGAAGAGAGACCATGAAGATCACGATCGAACGGGGCGCCCTGCTCAAGTCTCTCAACCATGTGCAGTCGGTTGTCGAACGCCGTAACACCATTCCCATTCTGTCGAATGTGCTCATCAAGGCCGAGGACGGCCAGTTGAGCCTCACCGCGACCGACCTCGACATCGAGGTGATCGAGGCGATCGACGCCGATGTCGCGCAGGCAGGTGCCACCACCGCCTCCGCCCACACGCTCTACGACATCGTGCGCAAGCTGCCCGAGGGCGCGCAGGTGGAGCTGTCGACCGGCACCGACGAGGGGCGCCTTCAGCTCACCGCCGGCCGCTCGCGCTTCGCGCTGCAGGCGCTGCCGCAGGAAGATTTCCCGGTCATGGCGGCGGGCTCGCTCCCGCACCGCTTCGAGCTTCCCGCCGAAGCCATGCGCCGCCTGATCGACAAGACCCGTTTCGCGATCTCCACCGAAGAGACGCGCTACTATCTGAACGGCATCTATGTCCACGCCGTCGAGGGCGGCAAGCACAACGCGCTGCGCGCCGTCGCCACCGACGGTCACCGCCTCGCCCAGGTCGATCACGACCTGCCGGACGGCGCTTCCGGCATGCCGGGCGTCATCGTGCCCCGCAAGACGGTGCTCGAATTGCAGAAGCTTCTCGAAGGCGATGCGGGCACGCTCTCGGTCGGCGTCTCGGAAACGAAGATCCGTTTCGAGTTCGGCGGCATCGTGCTCACCTCGAAGCTGATCGACGGCACCTTCCCCGATTACGGCCGCGTCATTCCTTCCGGCAACGACAAGATCATGGAAGTCGACGGCAAGCGCTTCGCCGAGGCGGTCGACCGCGTCTCGACCATCTCGACCGAGAAGTCGCGCGCGGTGAAGCTCAATCTCGAGGAGGGCAAGCTCACGCTCTCCGTCACCAATCCGGATTCCGGAAGCGCCACGGAAGAGCTTTCGGTTTCCTATTCGAGCCCCGCGCTCGAAATCGGCTTCAATGCCCGCTACCTGCTCGACATCACGGGCCAGCTCGACGGCGCGGAGGCGACCTTCGCCTTCGCCGATTCCGGATCGCCCACGCTGGTGCGCGACAGCGAAGACGCCATGGCGGTCTACGTGCTGATGCCGATGCGGGTATGAGCCTGCGCTGAAAGCGGAAGCAGAGGATAGGGAGTGCCTCGAACGGTTGAGTTGCTCGCGGTCGGCCGGCCATTGGAAACGCCGGAAGAATGCGGTGCCGTTGTGACGGCACCCGTCGCGCCACCGCGCGCGCGGCTCAGCCGCCTCGTCGTCACCGACTTCCGTTCCTATGCGCGCGCCGAACTAGCGCTTGACGGGCGGCCCGTCGTGCTCACGGGTGAGAACGGCGCGGGAAAGACGAACCTGCTCGAGGCCGTCTCGCTTCTCTCGCCGGGGCGTGGCCTGCGCGGCGTGCCCTATGCCGAAATCGCGCGCGACAATGGTGCGGGCGGCTGGGCGGTCGCCGCGACGCTCGAAACGCAGGATGGTCCGGTCCGCATCGGAACGGGGATCGAGCCGGGCGTCGAAAGTGCGCGCAGCCGTCAGGTCCGCATCGATGGCGAGCAGGCGGGGCCCTCCGCGCTCGCCGAACTCGTCTCCCTGGTCTGGCTCACGCCCGCCATGGACAGGCTTTTTGTGGAGGCGGCGGGCGAGCGCCGCCGCTTTCTCGACCGGCTGGTGATGGGCTTCGATCCGGCGCATGGCACGCGCGCCGGTGCCTATGACCGGGCGCTGCGCGAGCGCAACAGGCTGCTCGCCGACGATGTTTTCGACGACGCCTGGCTCACCGGGCTCGAAGGCCAGATGGCCGAACATGGCGTCGCGCTTGCGGCCGCGCGTGTCGAAACGCTGGCGCGGTTGCGCGGCGCTCTCGGCGTCGCGCAGGAAGGTCCCTTCCCGCGCGCTCTCGTCTCGATCGAGGGCACGCTGGAAGCGGCCATCGCCGATGCGGCGGCCGTCGATGTCGAGGATGCGTTCCGGGCGCGCCTCAAGGAAATGCGCGGACGCGATGCAGCGGCGGGCCGCGCGCTGGACGGGCCGCACAGGAGCGATCTCCTCGTGCGCCATGCCGCGAAGGATCGCGAGGCGCGCCAATGTTCGACGGGCGAACAGAAGGCGCTGCTGATCGGCATGGTGCTCGCCAATGCGCGGCTTCTCGCCGCCATGGGGCGTCCGCCCTTGCTGCTGCTCGACGAGATCGCCGCGCATCTCGACGAGGAACGGCGTGCGGCGCTGTTCGATGAGATCGTGGGCCTGAACCTTCAGGCCTTCATGACGGGCACGGACCCGTCGCTGTTTGAATCGCTGGGCGCAAGGGCACAGAGCCTCGAGGTCGCGCGAGGCGAGATAAGCCAGGCCGAACCGCCCGCACGGGAATGCGAATAGGAAAAGGAAAACTGCGATGAGAAACGACAACGAAACGCCGGACGTCGAAGCCCTCAAAGGCCAGTTCATGCCTCTGGTCGATCAGGGCCTCTTCAAGGCGCGCACCGTGCTCGTCACCGGCGAGATCAACGACCGCCAGGCGCGCGCCGTCAGCGAGCGCCTGCTTGCCATGGCGGGCGAGAGCGACGATCCGATCACCGTCATCGTCTCCTCGCCGGGCGGCCATGTGGAATCGGGCGACATGATCCACGACATGATCAAGTTCATCAAACCGCGCGTGCGCGTGCTCGGCACCGGCTGGGTCGCGAGCGCGGGCGCGCTCATCTATGTTTCCGCCGAGCGCGAGGATCGCTACTGCCTGCCCAACACGCGCTTCCTGCTGCACGAACCGCGCGGTGGCGTCGGCGGCTCTGCCACCGAAATCGACATCCAGGCGCGTGAAGTGCTGAAGATGCGCGAGCGCCTGAACAATATCTTCGCCGACGCCACGGGCCAGCCGCTCGATCGGATCGTCAAGGATACGAACCGCGATCACTGGATGAATGCGGAAGAAGCGAAGGAATACGGCGTCGTCGGCAAGATCATCCGCTCCGCCGCCGAAATCGTCTGACGACGACAGAGACGCTCTTCGAGGAACTCAAGGAAAGAAGCATGTCCAATCCCGCCGACGAAACACCGGAAGAATATGGTGCGGAATCGATCAAGGTCCTGAAAGGCCTCGACGCCGTGCGCAAGCGGCCCGGTATGTATATCGGCGACACGGATGACGGCTCCGGCCTTCACCACATGGTCTATGAGGTCGTCGACAACTCGATCGACGAGGCGCTCGCCGGCTATTGCGACGCCGTCAATGTGCGTCTCAATCCGGACGGCTCCGTCACCGTCATGGACAATGGCCGCGGCATTCCGGTCGAAATCCACAAGGGCGAGGGCGTCTCCGCTGCCGAGGTCATCATGACCCAGCTTCATGCGGGCGGTAAGTTCGACCAGAATTCCTACAAGGTCTCGGGCGGTCTTCACGGCGTCGGCGTTTCCGTCGTGAACGCGCTTTCCGACTGGCTCGAAATGCGCATCTGGCGTGCGGGCAAGGAACACGCGATCCGCTTCCAGCACGGCGTGCCGGATGCGCCGCTCGCCGTCGTCGGCACGGCGCCCGTCGGCGCGGATGGAAAGCCCGTCACCGGCACCGAGATCACCTTCCATCCCTCGGCCGGAACCTTCACGCAGACGGACTTCGACTTCGCCACCCTCGAACACCGCCTGCGCGAGCTCGCCTTCCTCAATTCGGGCGTGAAGATCAATCTCCTGGACCAGCGCGGTGTCGAGCCGAAAGAGGTCAAGCTCATGTATGAGGGCGGCCTCGAAGCCTTCGTGCGCTTTCTCGACCGCACCAAGACACCCCTGATCCAGACGCCCATCGCCATCGGCGCGGAGCGCGACGGCATCACGGTCGAAGTCGCGATGTGGTGGAACGACAGCTACCACGAGAATGTGCTCTGCTTCACCAACAACATTCCCCAGCGCGACGGTGGCACGCATCTCGCGGGCTATCGTGGTGCGCTGACCCGCGTCATCAATTCCTACGCCAATGAAAGCGGCATCGTGAAGAAGGAAAAGGTGAGCCTCACCGGCGACGACGCGCGCGAAGGCTTGACCTGCGTCCTTTCCGTGAAAGTGCCCGATCCGAAATTCTCCTCGCAGACGAAGGACAAGCTCGTCTCGTCGGAAGTCCGCCCCGTTGTCGAAAGCCTCGTCAACGACGCGCTTTCGACTTGGCTTGAGGAACATCCCTCCGAAGCGCGCCAGATCGTCACCAAGGTGGTGGAAGCCGCCGCCGCGCGCGAGGCTGCCCGCAAGGCCCGCGAGCTGACGCGCCGCAAGGGCGCGCTCGATGTCTCGAGCCTGCCCGGCAAGCTCGCCGATTGTCAGGAGCGCGACCCCGCGAAATCCGAACTCTTCATCGTCGAGGGTGATAGCGCCGGCGGCTCGGCGAAGCAGGCGCGCGACCGTTCCAATCAGGCGGTGCTTCCGCTTCGCGGCAAGATCCTCAATGTCGAGCGCGCGCGCTTCGACAAGATGCTCTCGTCCAATGAAATCGGCACGCTGATCACCGCGCTCGGCGCTGGCATCGGCCGCGACGACTTCAACATCGAGAAGCTGCGCTACCACAAGATCATCATCATGACCGACGCCGACGTCGACGGCGCTCATATCCGCACACTCCTTCTCACCTTCTTCTTCCGGCAGATGCCGGAGGTGATCGAACGCGGCCACCTCTACATCGCGCAGCCGCCGCTCTACAAGGTGCGGCGCGGCACCTCCGAAACCTACCTGAAGAACGAGAAGGCGCTCGGCGACTATCTCATCGCCACGGGCCTTGAGGACATGGTGCTCACGCTGCATGACGGCTCGCAGCGCGCCGGTCCCGATCTTCAGGACATTGTGGCGAAGGCGCGCGCCGTGCGCGGCGTGCTCGAAGGGCTGCCGGGCAAATATCCGCATTTCGTGGTCGAGCAGGCAGCGATTGCCGGCGCGCTCAACCCCAAGGCGCTTGCAGAGCCCGAACATGCGCGCGAGGCGGCCGCCTATATCGCGCGGCGTCTCGATCTCCTCTCCGAGGAAACGGAGCGCGGCTGGGTCGGCGAGACGACGGATGACGGCGGCCTGCGCTTTGCGCGCGAGGTGCGCGGTGTCCGCGAGGAAGTGTTCATCGACGGTCCGCTGATCGCGAGCGCCGATGCGCGCCGCCTCGACAGCTACACGCAGCACCTTCAGGAAATCTATGTGAAGGCGGCGACCCTGCGCCGCAAGGATGAGAGCCACGCCATCCGCTCGCCCTCGCAGCTCCTCGAAGCCGTCATGGCGGCAGGCACCAGGGGCAACACGGTCCAGCGCTACAAGGGTCTGGGCGAAATGAACCCCGGCCAGCTCTGGGAAACCACGCTCGACCGCGACGCCCGCTCGCTCCTCCAGGTGAAGATCCGCGAGCTCGACGAGGCCGACGATCTCTTCGTGAAGCTCATGGGCGACGTCGTGGAACCGCGCCGCGATTTCATCCGCGAAAACGCCCTCAACGTCGCCAATCTCGACGTGTGAGTTATGGTTCGGAAGCAAATCGTTAACAACGCGTTAACCATCGCTGTCTAGCTTCGGCACGGGGGAGTCCAAAGGCCCCGAAAGGGCAGAGCGCGAGGCGTCGGGTCCAATGTCATCCCGCAAACCCGGATCTGGAAGGCGTGGGATTCCGCAAGACGAGGACGGCTGGACCATCGTCCGCCGTCCGGGCCTCGGGCCGGTACGCATTCGTGTCGGCGCGAACGAGCCCGAGGATGAGCCGGAAGAGTGGGAACAGGAAGACGGCGGCGACATGGGACGCTGGGACGACGAGCACGACGAGCCGCGCCGCATCGAGCCGACTTTCTCGAAAGGCGGCGCCCGCAAACCCGCGTCCAAAAAGTCCCCCCGGAAAACATCGAAAAAATCCGCTCCGAAAAAATCGGCCCCGAAAAAATCAACAGGTCTTCGCGCGCCCTCGGCCGATGACCGCCCCGTGCCGCCGCGCGGTTATCGCCCCAAAACATCGTCGCGGAAACCCGCGTCCCGCCGCGCGAAAAAATCCGGCCGCTCGCTTCTCGGCAGCATCGCCTATGGTGCCGCCGTTCTCGCGCTCTGGGGCCTCATCGCCTTTGGCGGTCTCCTCTTCTGGTACGGGTTGAACCTGCCCGACACATCGGGCCTCTACAACGTCAAACACACGCCCTCCGTCTCCATCGTCGCCGCCAATGGCGAGGTGTTGAGCCATCGCGGCGACCTCAAGGGCAGCTATGCCTCGCTCGGCGACCTGCCGGCCTATGTGCCGCAGGCCGTCCTCGCCACCGAGGACCAGCGCTTCTACTGGCATTTCGGCGTCGATCCCGTCGGCCTCGCCCGCGCCGTCGTGGTGAACTACAAGGCCGGTGCCTATGTCCAGGGCGGCTCCACCATCACCCAGCAGCTCGCCAAGAACGTCTTCCTTCAGCCCGACCGCACGATCTCGCGCAAGATCGAGGAAATGGTGCTCGCCGTCTGGCTCGAGCTCCGCTTCACCAAGGAAGAAATCCTGACGCTGTACCTCAACCGCGTTTATTTCGGTGGCGGCGCCTATGGCCTCGAAGCGGCTTCCGAGCGTTTCTTCCGCAAGCCCGCCCGCGCCCTCACGCTGCCCGAAGCGGCCATGCTCGCCGGCCTCCTGAAGGCGCCGTCGCGTTATTCGCCGACCAACGACATCGACCTCGCGCGCCGGCGTGCCGGCGTCGTGCTGCAGAACATGGTCAATGCGGGCTACATCTCGCCGGATGACGCGCGCCTCGCCAATGTCGCGCCCGCCTCGCTCGAGGGCTACACGGCGCGCGGCTCGATCAACTATTTCGTCGACTGGGTGGCCGAGGCGCTCCCCGACTATGCGGGCAAGCCCGACACCGATGTGAGCGTCATCACCACCATCGATCCCGCGCTCCAGAGCGAAGCGGAACGGATCGTCGCCGAGGTTCTTCAGGTCGAGGGCAGCGGCATGAATGCGAGCCAGGCCGCCCTCGTCGCCATGACGCCGGATGGCGCGGTGCGCGCCATGGTGGGCGGCCGCTCCTATGTGCAGAGCCAGTTCAACCGCGCCGTGCAGGCGAAGCGCCAGCCGGGTTCCGCTTTCAAACCCATCGTCTATCTGGCGGCGATGGAAAAGGGCCTCACCCCCGACACGGTGCGCACCGACCGCCCGGTGAATTACGGCGGCTGGGCGCCGGAGAATTATTCCGGCCGTTTCGAGGGCGACATGACGCTGCGCACCGCGCTGGCGAAATCCGTGAACACCGTCGCCGTGCAGGTCGCGCGCGAAGCCGGCATCCGCAATGTCGTCGCCGCCGCGCGCCGCCTGGGGCTTCAGGACGAACTGCCCTCCAATCTCTCGCTCGCGCTCGGCTCCGGCAACGTCAACCTCCTCGAACTCACTGCTGCCTACGCGACCTTTGCGAATGGCGGCTACGGCGTCTTGCCCCATGGCATCGAGGAAGTGCGCGCACGATCCGGCGAAGAGCTCTACCGCCGCCAGGGCTCGGGGATCGGCCGCGTCGCCGATCCCTTCGTCGTCGCCGAAATGAACAACATGCTGAAAGCCGTGATGATCTACGGCACCGGCCGCAACGCCGCGCTTGGGCTCCGCCCCAGCGCGGGCAAGACGGGCACCAGCCAGGATTTCCGCGATGCCTGGTTCGTCGGCTACACGGCCGATCTCGTGGTCGGCGTCTGGGTCGGCAACGACAATGGCGCGCCCATGAACAAGGTCACGGGCGGCTCGCTGCCCGCGCGCATCTGGCAGGCCTTCATGGAACGCACGCAGGAAGGTGTCGCCATCGCCGAATTGCCGGACACGGTGCCGGTCGCGACCGCGTCCGCGGCCGATCCCGCGCGCCCCGCCGCGCATGACGGCGCGTCTTATGAGTATGACTGGGAACAGCCCGGCTTCTTCGAGCGCCTCTTCGGCATCGGCGGCACCCGTCCCACCCTCCAGCCCGGCGGCCGGCGGTAGCTGGCCGCAAGCTCCGCGGTGCTTCCCACCCTCCCGCAGGGGATTTCTCTGCAAAAGAGGGTAGCGGCTGGCGTTGATTGATGATTCCCTGTTTTACCCGGCAAACCCGAACGCGATGGGTTTCGCAGAGGAATCCCGAGGGGAGGGTCAAGCTGCCGAAGGCGGCTTGGGGCGGGGGCGCGGGTTTGCGTCTCGCGCAAATCGGCGCGTTGATTCTTTGTCGGCTACCCCGCGATCGCTTCTTCGACCTCGCGCAGCCGGTCCTTGCCGAAATAAATCTCGCCATCGACGAAGAAGGTCGGGATGCCGAAGGCGCCGCGCGCAACCGCGTCTTCCGTGTTGGCGATGAGCTTCGCTTTCACATCCCCATCCTGGATACGCGCGAGAAGGCGCGCGCCGTCGATGCCGCCTGAGTCGAGCGCCGCCTTGATGACCTCCGGCTCGTCCATCTTCAACGACTGCTCCCACATCGCCGGCATCACCGCCGCGATATAGGCAGGCAGGTTGCCGTCGATCTCGGCAGCCACGGCGCCGCGCATGATCTGCAGCGTGTTCACCGGGAAATGCGCGTTGAATTTGAACTTCGTCAGATTGTGCTTCTTGATGAAGCGTTCGATTTCGAGGAACTGGTACTCGCCCTTGTTCTTGATGCCCTGATTGGCGATCACCGGCGACACATTGCCCGTCGCCTTGAAGATGCCGCCCAGCAGCACCGGCACATAGGTGAACGTCGCGCCCGTGCGCTTCTCGATCTCCGGCACCGCCTTCCAGGCGAGATAGGCGTTGGGGCTGCCGAAATCGAACAGGAATTCCACCTTCTTGGTCATCGTCATTTCCTCTTGGTTGCTCAGAAGGTTTCCATCCACGGGCGCAGGTCGAGCTCATGCGTCCACGCGTCGCGCGGTTGCACATGAAGCTGCCAGTACATTTCCGCGATATGTTCCGGATTGAGAATGCCGTCCTTCTCCTTGAGCGCGTAGCGTTGGGGAAAAGTGTCGCGGATGAAGGCGGTGTCGATCGCGCCGTCGATGATCGGATGCGCGACGTGAATGCCTTTCGGCCCGAGTTCCCGCGCCATGCTCTGCGCCAGCGCCCGGAGCGCGAACTTCGCGCCTGCAAAGGCGGCAAATCCGGAGCCGCCGCGAAGGCTCGCCGTCGCGCCCGTGAAGATCATCGTGCCGCGCCCGCGCGGGCTCATCACCCGCGCCGCCTCCCGTCCGGTGAGAAACCCGGCAAGCGCCGCCATCTCCCAGACCTTCCGGTAGACGCGCTCGGTCATTTCGGTGATCGGGAAATTCACATTCGCGCCGATGTTGAAGACGAAGACTTCGACAGGTCCGACCTCGCGCTCCACCGTCTCGAACAGCGAGACAACATCCTCTTCCTTGCGCGCATCCGAGCCGAAGCCGCGCGCCTCGCCGCCCGCCGATCTGATCTCTTCGAGGAGGGGGATCAGTTTTTCTTCCGAGCGCCGGGTCACGCAGGCGGTATAGCCTTCCCTGGCGAAGCGCTTGGCAACGGCGCCGCCCGTTGCGTCGCCCGCGCCGATGATGATGGCGGCTTTCTTTTCGCTCATGGGTGCTCCTCCATATGGCCGGGGAGTATAAGTTCTGTTTTAGAACTTGTCCCCTATAATGGGTTCCGAAAGAGAACCTGTCAAGCTATACTGCCCGGGAAAGGGAGCCCCTCATGCGCTGGGAAGAACTCGACCGCCAACCTTGTTCGCTCGCCAGGTCGCTGTCCATTGTCGGCGACAGGTGGACGCTCCTCGTGCTGCGCGAGTGTTTCCTGCGCGTGCGCCGTTTCGAGGAATTCGAGCAACGCCTCGGCATTGCGCGCCATGTGCTCGCCGACCGCCTGAAGAAGCTGACCGATGCAGGCGTGCTGCGGAAGGTGCCCTATCAGGAGCGTCCCCGCCGCGAGGAATACAGGCTGACGGAAAAGGGGCTCGATCTCTACCCCGTCATGCTTTCGCTGCTGGACTGGGGCGACAAATGGATGGCGGGGCCGGAAGGCCCGCCCGTGCTCCGGCGTCACAAGGCCTGCGGCCATGTCACCCATGCCGTGCACACATGCTCGGAATGCGGCGAAGTGCTCGGCGCCCGCGACATGACGGTCGAAATGGGTCCCGGTGCGAAGGGCGGCGAACTGCCTCCCGCCGCGAAAGCGGAAGGCAGCTCGTCCGAATAGATCAAAGCCCGTCGAACAGCGCCGTCGAGAGATAGCGCTCTGCGAAGGACGGGATGATCGCGACGATCGTCTTGCCCTTCATCTCCGGCCGGCATCCGACTTCAAGCGCAACGGCAATCGCCGCGCCCGAGGAAATGCCGCAGGGAATGCCCTCCATGCGCGCCGCCTTGCGCGCATGTTCGAACGCCGTCTCGTTGCCGATGGTGACGATCTCGTCGATCAGCGACTTGTCGAGATTACCCGGCGCAAAGCCCGCGCCGATGCCCTGGATCATGTGCGGTCCGGGCTGCCCGCCGGAAAGCACGGGGCTGTCTTCCGGCTCGACCGCGATCATCCTCAAGCCCGGCTTTCGCGCCTTCAGCACCGAGCCGACGCCGGTAAAGGTGCCTGCCGTTCCGATGCCGGAAATCACCGCGTCGACCTTGCCGTCCGTATCGTTCCAGATTTCCTCTGCCGTCGTCCGGCGATGGATTTCCGGGTTCGCCGGATTGTCGAACTGCTGCGGCATCACGGAATTGGGATGCTGCGTCAGCAGTTCCTCGGCCCGCGCGATCGCGCCCTTCATGCCTTTTTCCTTCGGCGTGAGTTCGAGTTCCGCGCCGAGCAGCGCCAGCATCTTGCGCCGTTCGATCGACATGCTCTCCGGCATGCACAGGATCAGCCGGTAGCCCTTCGCCGCGCAGACGAAGGCAAGCGCGATACCCGTATTGCCCGATGTCGGCTCGATGATGACGGTGTTGTCGGTAATCTTGCCCTGGCGCTCCAGCGCCTCGATCATGGAGACGCCGATGCGGTCCTTCACGCTTGCCAGCGGATTGAAGAATTCGAGCTTGAGCAGAACGTCGGCAACGGCGCCCGCTTCCTTCGCCATGCGATTGAGCCGCACAAGCGGCGTATCGCCGATGGTCTGCGTGATGCTGTCATAGACGCGCCCGCGACCTGGCTTCTTGTTCTCGGTCATATCGGCCTCCCGGACCATTGTGTAAGGCTCTACGCCCGCCCTCGGGCGAGCCTATCAGATTCAGATAATGAAATCGGCGGTCGGTTTCGAGTTGCCGACGCCCGCCTCGTCCGCCTTGCGGCAGAGATCCTCGATGGTGATGTCGTCGAGCGTCGCCATGATCTGGCGCTGCACGTCTTCCCACAGCGGTGCGATCACGCGCGCGCCGAGTTCCGAGGGCTGCGCGCCCGGTTCGTCGGAGGCCTCCATCGCGCCGACCACGCGCACGACCTCGCCCACGGGGATGCGCCGCCGTTCGCGCGCCAGCGTGTAGCCGCCGCGGGGCCCGCGCACGCCTTTCAGGATGCCCGCATGCACAAGCTGCTGCATGACCTGTTCGAGATAGCGCTGCGGAATGCCCTGGCGCCGCGTGATCTCCTTCGACTGAACGGGATCGGGCCGCGCATTGATCGCGACATCGACCACCGCTTCGAGCGCGAGCCATGTTTTCTTGGAAAGTCTCAGCATCTTTCGCTCACCCCTTCGTTCCGGTCGAGCCGAAGCCGCCAGCGCCTCTTGCCGTTTCGTCGAGTGTCTCGACTTCGCGGAGCCTCGCCTGCGTCACCGGTGCAATGATCATCTGCGCAATGCGCGTGCCCCGCTCGATGGTGAAGGCGTCCTGTCCGAGATTGATGAGGATGACCTTCACCTCGCCGCGATAGTCGCAATCGATCGTGCCGGGCGAATTGAGCACGGTAACGCCGTTCTTCGCCGCGAGCCCGGAGCGCGGGCGCACCTGCGCCTCGAAGCCCTGCGGCAGCGCGATGGCGAGCCCCGTCGGCACCATCGCGCGCTCGCCGGGCGCGAGCGCCAGCGTCTCGCCGTCGGCGAGTGCGGCGGTGAGGTCCATGCCGGCGGCCCCTTCCGTTTCGTAGCGGGGGAGCGGCAGTCCTTGTGCATGCGGCAATCGCTGCACGCTCACATCGACAGGCGGGTTCATTCGGCGGCCTTTGCAGTGGAGAAATGATCGGCGATGCGCCGCGCGAGACGTTCGGCAACGGCCTGCTTCGGCAAGAGCGGCCAGTCCTCCTGTCCCTCGCGCGTGATGAGATGCACCGTGTTGAGATCGCCGCCCATCACGCCCGTCGTGGGCGAGACGTCGTTCGCGACGATCCAGTCGCAGCCCTTGCGCTGGCGTTTGGCGACGGCGTGCTGGATCACCTTCTCGGTCTCCGCGGCGAAACCGATAACAAGGGCAGGGCGCTTCTCCTTCATCTGGGAGATCGTCGCGAGGATGTCGGGGTTCTCGACCAGCATCAGCGCGGGCGCCTGCTCGCCCGGCGTCTTCTTCAGCTTCTGTTCCGCATCGCTCGCCACGCGCCAGTCGGCGACGGCGGCCGCACAGATCGCGATGTCGGCGGGCAGTGCCCCCTCGCAGGCGGCGAGCATCTCGCGCGCCGTCTCGACGCGCCGCACGGTCACGCCGGGCGGGTCGGGCAGGTTCGTCGGTCCCGACACGAGAACCGTCTCCGCGCCGAGCCGCGCCACGGCCTGCGCAATTGCGTAACCCTGCTTGCCGGAAGAGCGGTTCGCGAGATAGCGCACCGGGTCTATCGGCTCATGCGTCGGCCCCGACGTAATGAGCACGCGCTTGCCTTTGAGAGGCCCGCCGCCCGGATAGGCAAGCTCCGCGAAATGCGCCTCGATGGCGGCGAGAATTTCCGAAGGTTCCGCCATGCGCCCCGGCCCGTATTCGCCGCAGGCCATGTCGCCTTCGTTCGGCCCGACGAAATCGACGCCGTCCGCCATCAGCGTTTCGAAGTTCCGTTGCGTGGCGGCATGCGTCCACATCCGCACATTCATCGCCGGCGCGATCAGCACCTTCTTGTCGGTCGCAAGCAGCGCCGTGCTCGCAAGATCGTTCGCGAGCCCGTTCGCCATCTTCGCCATCAGGTCGGCGGTCGCGGGCGCGACGACAAGGAGGTCCGCATCGCGCGACAGTTCGATATGCCCCATCTCCGCCTCGTCGGTGAGGCTGAAGAGATCGGTATAGGCCTTCTCGCCGGTGAGGCTCGAGACCGAGAGCGGCGTCACGAATTGCTGCGCGGCCTCCGTCAGGATCGCGCGCACGGAGGCGCCGCGCTCTCGCAAGCGGCGGATCAGCTCGAGACATTTATAGGCCGCGATCCCGCCGCCCACGATCAGCAGCACGCGCCGTCCGTTCAGGATGCTCTCCGCCAATCTCCATCTCCCATGCAGGACGCGGCACCGAAAGGTTTTCCGCAATTCGGGTGCAAATATAAATATTCACGCAGACAATTTGTAGATCAAATCGCACGCCGGGGAAACAAAGGAAATAGGAAGAAAAAACTGTTTGATTACAGCAGGTTGGCGAGGAGGAGGGCTCCCAGCGCGCCGATGGCGAGCCAGACAAGCGGCGACCGCCGCTCGCGCCGCTCCTGCGCCTCGGCAATCCGCTCGGCGGAACTCGGGTGAATGCGCACCCCGTCCTCATCCACATTTTCGGCAAGAAGCCGCGCCGTGCGCTCCGCCCGGTCGAGCACCTCCGGCAGGTGGCTCATCATGCGGCCAAGCTGCATCGCGCCCGCCGCCGCCTCCTCGATGCGCGCTTCCGGCGCCATCCGCTCCGCCATCCAGGCCTTCAGCACAGGCTCGGCGCTCTCCCAGATATTGTGATCGGGGTCGAAGTCGCGCGCCACGCCCTCCACCACCACCATCGTCTTCTGCAGCAGAATGAGTTCGGGCCGCGTGCGCATGTCGAACTGCTCTGTCACCTGGAAGAGCTGCGCGAGCAGCTTGCCCATCGAGACCTCGCGCGCCGGCCGCCCGAAAATCGGTTCGGCGACGGAACGCAGCGCCTGCGCGAAGGCATATTTGCTCTTCGACCCCGGCACATAGCCCGCCTCGAAGTGGATTTCGGCGACGCGCACATAGTCACGCATGATGAGCCCGTAGAGAATTTCGGCCATGAAGCGCCGCTCGTTCGGCCCGATCCGTCCCATGATGCCGAAATCGACGGCGACGAGCCTGCCCTCCGCATCGACGAAGAGATTGCCCTGATGCATGTCGGCATGGAAAAAGCCGTCGCGCATCGCATGCAGCAGGAAGGACTGGATCACCTGTGTGCCGAGCCGCTTCATGTCGTGACCCGCGGCTGCGAGGGCGGCGCGGTCGGAAGCGGGAATGCCCTCGATCCACTCCATCGTCATGACGCGCTTGGACGTCCGCTCCCAGTCGATCTGCGGCACGCGGAAACCGGCGTCTTTCGCCGTGTTCTCCGCCATCTCCGACATCGCCGCCGCTTCGAGGCGGAGATCCATTTCGAGCTTCACGCTGTCGGCAAGCGTCTGCACGATCTCGACGGGCCGGAGCCGTCGCGCCGGCGCATGGTTGCGCTCGATGAATTCCGCCGCCCAGAAGAAACTCTCGAGATCGTCGCCGAAGCGTTTCTCGATGCCGGGCCGGAGCACTTTCACGGCGACATCGCGTTCTTCCGGATGGCTTTCGCTGGCCCGCGTCTTCGCGCGATGCACCTGCGCAATCGAGGCCGCCGCGATCGGTTCGCTGAGAAAACTGAATATCTCGTCGACGGGTTTGCCAAGCCCCTCCTCGATTAACTGCCGCGCCTCTGGCATCGGAAAGGGTGGCAATTTGTCCTGCAGCGAGGTGAGATCGCTCGCGAGTTCGGGGCCGATGATGTCGGGCCGCGTCGCCAGAAACTGTCCGAGCTTGATATAGGCGGGGCCAAGCGCGGCGAGCGCGCTCGCAAGTCTCTCGCCCGCATTGGCGCCCGCATCGCCGTTTGCGTCTTCCCTCGTGCCTTCCCAAGGCAGCCTCAGCTTCGCCAGCGGCATCAGCGCGAGAAGGATCGCGGGCATCTCCTCGCGCAGCTCCAGCGGAAACAGCGCATCGTGCCGCCCGAGCACGCGGGCCGCGCGCGTCAGCCGCGCAAGGGAACGAACGGCGCGCAGCATGTCAGAGCCGCCAGCCTGAATGAAGCGCCGCCACGCCGCCCGTGAGGTTGCGGTAGCTCACATTGCCGAAGCCCGCCTGCGCGATCATGCGCTTGAAGTCTTCCTGCGGCGGAAAGCGGCGAATGCTTTCGACGAGATATTGATAGGGCGCGCCATCGCCCGTCACCCACTTACCCATCGCCGGAATCGCGGAGAAGGAATACTTGTCATAGACCTCGTCGATGAGCGGCACGGCGACATGGCTGAACTCAAGGCAGAGAAAGCGCCCGCCCGGCTTCAGCACGCGGTACGCATCCTTCAGCGCCCGGTCGACATGCGTGACGTTACGAATGCCGAAAGCAATCGTATAGGCATCGAACGAACGGTCGGGAAAGGGCAGCGTCTCCGCGTCCCCGCAGGCGAATTCGACGCGCCCTTCGAAAGCCTTCGCCTCGGCGCGCGTCTGCCCGACGCCGAGCATATGCGAATTGATGTCGCACACCGTCACCTGCGCGTTCGGCCCCGCACGTTCCAGAAACCGGAAGGCGATGTCGCCCGTGCCGCCCGCCACGTCGATCAGGTGGAAGGGGCGCTCGCCGCGCGGCGGGTTCAGCCAGTCGATCATGGCCTGCTTCCAGGCGCGGTGAAGCCCGCCCGACATCAGGTCGTTCATCAGGTCGTAGCGGCTCGCCACCTGCTCGAACACATTATGAACGAGCCCCGCCTTCTCGTTCTCCCGGACGGTCCGGAAGCCGAAATGCGTCTCGCCGTTTTCGGGGGCAGTCCCCTCGTTTTTCGCATCTGCGTTCATGCGCGGGACCATAGACCGTTTTCCAGGCAGGCGGAACCGGTCCCTGATCGGGATTAGCTCGTGGCGCGCCGCCGCCGGGGGCGCTACTTTCATCCCTGTCTCACCAAGCGGGAAACCATGCCTGAACTGCCCGAAGTCGAAACGGTCCGTCGCGGCCTCGCGCCCGCGCTTGAAGGCAGGCGGATCGCGCATGTGACGCAGCGAAGGCCGGACCTGCGCTTTCCCCTGCCGCCGCGCTTCGCCGAGCGGCTGACGGGCCGCCGCATTTCACGCCTCGACCGCCGCGCGAAATACATCCTCGTCCGCATCGAGCCGCTGGGGGCGGCCGGCGAGGAAGTCCTCATCATGCATCTGGGCATGTCGGGCCGTTTCACCATCCACGGTCCGGAGGGGACGCGCACTCCCGGCCTCTTTCATCACGGCATGCCGGGGGCGGAGCGCCACGATCACATCGTCTTCGACATGGAGGACGGCACGCGCATCGTCTATGCCGATCACCGCCGTTTCGGCTTCATGGATCTCGTCGCGGCGGCGGATATCGGTGCGAGCGCGCATCTGGCGGCGCTCGGACCGGAGCCTCTCGGCAACGAATTTTCCGCCGCAACCCTCTCCGGGCGCCTGAAGTCCCGCCGCGCACCCATCAAGGCGGCGCTTCTCGACCAGCGCACGGTTGCGGGCCTCGGCAATATCTATGTCTGCGAGGCGCTCTGGCGCGCCGGCATTTCGCCGAACCGCAGCGCGGCTTCCGTAGCGGGCGCCGTCAGGAGCGAGCGCCTTGCCGCCGCCATCCGCTCCGTTCTCCTCGATGCGATCGCGGCGGGCGGCTCGACATTGCGCGACTACGCGCATACGGATGGCGAACTCGGTTATTTTCAGCATGCCTTTGCCGTCTATGACCGTGAGGGTGAAGCCTGTTCAAAGCCCGGCTGTGGCGGTACCGTGAAGCGTATCGTGCAGTCGGGACGCTCCACCTTTTATTGTCCCCGATGCCAGCGCTGACGAGGAAGCCCGGGAAGGCAGATGACGGTGAGAAAAAGTCCGCTTCGTGCAACAGGCATGGCGCTTGCGCTCGCCGCCCTGGTTTTGGTGGCGCCGTCGCCCACGCGCGCCGAGGGTGGTTATCTCGATGCCGTCGAGGATATGCCCCTGATGGAAGGCCTCGCCGAAACGGGTGACGGCGGCATCGTCTTCGACAAGCCTGCCGGCCGCATCGTGCGCAGTGTCGCGGAAGGCGATGTCGCGCCTGGTGCCGTTCGCGCCTTCTATGTGGAGACCTTGCCCCAGCTCGGCTGGACGCGGGCCAGCGCCTACGAACTCATCGACGGACTTCTCATTTTCCGCCGCGAGGGCGAACAACTGGAAATCCAGATCGTTTCCGTTTCGCCCACGCACACCGAAATCCGCTTTTCCATCACACCCCAGTAGCGCTCTCCGCCGCGAGCCCCCTTGAGGGCCGCGCATGAGGAAAGCTCGAGGGGCAGCAACAATCGGCACGCAAGAGGAGAAACGAATGGCCTACCAGAACATTCTGGTCGAAACGAAAGGCGCGGTCGGCATTGTCACGCTCAATCGCCCCGATGCCTTGAACGCGCTCAACAAGGCGCTGATGGACGAACTCACCGCCGCGCTCGATGCCTACGAGGCCGACGAGGACATCCATTGCATCGTCATCACCGGTTCGCAAAAGGCCTTCGCGGCCGGCGCGGACATCAAGGAGATGCAGCCGAAATCCTACATGGACGTCTACAAGGAAGACTTCATCACCGCGAACTGGGAGCGCGCATCGCGCTGCCGCAAACCGGTCATCGCCGCCGTCGCGGGCTACGCGCTGGGCGGCGGCTGCGAGCTTGCCATGATGTGCGACTTCATCATCGCCGCCGACAATGCAAAATTCGGCCAGCCCGAAATCAAGCTTGGCGTCATGCCGGGCGCGGGCGGCACGCAGCGCCTCACCCGCTTCGTCGGCAAGTCGAAGGCGATGGAAATGTCGCTCACCGGCCGCATGATGGACGCGGAGGAAGCCGAGCGCTCCGGCCTCGTCAGCCGCGTCGTGCCTGCGGGCGAACTCATGGACGAGGTGCTGAAGACAGCGCAGGCCGTTGCGGACATGTCGCTCCCCATCGCCATGATGACCAAGGAAAGCGTCAACAGGGCTTACGAAACCACCCTTTCGGAAGGGGTGCGCTTCGAGCGCCGCCTGTTCCATTCCATGTTTGCGACCGAAGACCAGACCGAAGGCATGGCGGCCTTTGTCGAGAAGCGGAAACCGCAGTTCCGCAACCGCTGAAAAACCGCGGCAAACGGGGCAATTTTGCCGCGGTTTTCGTGCTGTTTCAGCCGGTTGACGAAAGCCGGAGGGGCGCGTATAAACCCCGGCTTCAAAGGGACGGCGGGCGCGAAGAGCGGCTGCCGCCTTTCTTTAAATAGAGATTTTCCGCAGGCCGTCCCGGATTTCCGGACGCCGCGTTGATACGAAGGTCCGATCGATGGCGAACACGAAGTCCGCAAAGAAGGCAATCCGCGTGATTGCGAAGAAGACGGCAGTCAACAAGGACCGCCGCAGCCGCATGCGCACTTTCGTCCGCAAGGTCGAGGAAGCGCTCGCAAGCGGCGACAAGGGCGCGGCGGAAGCAGCGCTTCGTGAGGCGCAGCCCGAGATCATGCGCGCCGCGCAGAAGGGTGTGATCCACAAGAACACCGCTTCGCGCAAAGTGTCCCGTTTTGCACAGCGCGTGAAAGCGCTTGCCTGACAGGCACTTCTTCTCGACGCCTCAGGCGTGATACCAAAAGAATGAAAGCCCGCGCTCGAACGTCGCGGGCTTTTTGCTGCGCGTTTTCCGCTGCTCGCATCGCGTGTCGTGAGTTGCATTGCAATTGCAGGATGCCGCGCATGCATGACTCGAAATGGAAAGTGCATTTGCCAGCGTGACTTGCGCTCGCGCATGTATGTGTGCGTTGCAATCGGCACAGCATCTTGCGGTGCGCGACATGCGTCACAGCGGACAAAAAACTGTCACGCAAGCGATTCTTCCGCTTGCCTAGGCCAGCCCCAGCCGGTATGTTTAACAACCTCAGCGGTGGTGCTGAATACTGTGTTTTTCGAATAAAAATTTATCGAATACAGTATTTGTCGTCGCCGCACGGAGCAAAAAACAAGTATCCAGACAGAACGTGAGTGACGAGCCGGGGTAATTCCGTTATGACCCCCGTCGGACCGGTGTGTCTGGAAGTCGGGCTGGGGAGCCTGGCGGGGTGCGGGTGGTTTCAAGCGGCGGCGGGACATCCATGTCGGGGAAATCGGAAAGCGATGCAGGGCCGGCGATCATTGGCGATCGTCCGGAAGGCTATGCGGGCGATGTGGCGCCGCAGGAGGCGTGGCGCATCCTGAGCGCCGATCCGCAGGCCGTCCTCGTCGATGTGCGCACGCGGGCGGAATGGTCTTTTGTCGGCGTGCCGGATCTTTCCGGCGCCGGCAAGGAACCGGTCCTCCTCGAATGGCAGCAGTTCCCCTCCATGGCGCAGAACGCGGGCTTCGCCGCCGATCTCGCGGCGACGCTCGGCGCGGACGGGCGGAATGCGCCTGTCTTCTTCCTGTGCCGTTCCGGCGCGCGCAGCAAGGCGGCGGCGATCGCCATGTCGCAGTCGGGCTTTGCCCGCTGCTTCAATGTGGTCGGCGGCTTTGAGGGCGATCTCGATGGCGACCGTCACCGTGGCGGCCGCAATGGGTGGAAGGCGGCGGACCTTCCCTGGGTTCAGTCGTAAGCGTTTCCAGGCGAAGTGCCCTTTGCGGTTCGCCGTCCGGAAGCGCGAAAGAGAATGAGGTGGGCGCGGG
>NZ_BTVP01000049.1:0-20001 GCF_045863935.1 Parvibaculum sp.
CAATCAACGCCAGCCGCTACCCTCTTTTGCAGAGGAATCCCAAGGGGAGGGTGGGGATTCTATTTCAACCTTCCACAAACTTGTCGAACGCTTCCCAGAAGACGGCGCGGGCGGGATCGCGCTCGATCAGGATTTCATGGCCCGCTTCCGGCACGACGACGCGTGTCGCCTGCGGCAAATGCGATGCGGCATGAGCAAGCGCGAGCGACGAGACGAGCTTGTCTCCCGCCGCCTCGCAGATGAGGACGGGCGTCTCGACCGACGCGAGCCAGGCAGGCCGTGCCGCCTCGTCCATCGCGCGGAAGGCGGCATGAAGCCAGCCGACCGTCGCCGCGCCGAGACCGAGCTTCGGCTCCGCCCGTGTCAACGCCTGCAAAACGGCATAGCGCCGCTCGTCATGGGTCAGGATGTTTTCCTCGAAGGGAACTTCGTCGTTCGCCTTCGCATTTCCGCCCGGCACGTAACGCTCGTCCTGCCCCAATGCGTGAAGCAAGGTGACGATGGCGCGAATGGCGCGCTCCATCCGCTTGCTGAAGTTGAGGCCGAACATGGGCGCGGTGAAGACGGCGCGCGAGAACCACTCGGGATGGGCACGCAGTCCGCGCAGCAGGATTTGCCCGCCCATGGAATGCGCGAGCGCGACCCAGGGCTTCGGAAAGGAAGGTGCGACTTGTCCCATGAAGCGCGCGAGATCGCGGTCGAAAGTCGGGAAGCCGTCGATGTGCCCCTTGCGCCCGTCATCGAGCATCCGCGCCGAGAGGCCCTGCCCGCGCCAGTCGAGTGTCGCCACGGCAAAGCCGCGCGCCCGAAGCTCGCCGATCGTCTCGAAATATTTCTCGGCGAATTCCGTACGCCCGCCGAAGAGAAAGACCGTGCCACGCGGCGCGGCATCGCCCCGCCAGACGAGATAGCGCAGACGCGCGCCATCATCCGCGTCGAGCCAGAAGGCCTCACCGCCTTCCGGCATCGGGTTCTCCGGGATGAGGATGACGGGCGCCTTCACTCGCGAAACCCGTCCCCGGTTGCATTCGACTGACGAAGCATGATGGGCCGGAGACGCGCGACGACGGCGACATCGCCGACGATGCGGATGCGCCCCTGACGGAAGGCGGTGTTCTGGTCGATGTGACGCTGGAAGATCGCGAGATTGAGCAGCGGTTCGATATGGACGGTGCAATCGGCGGGCATGTCGCGGCGGTGAACCTCGTTCGGCTGCTTGCGCCCGTCGATGACGACGACGCCGGCACCCGGATGCACGAATTTGAGCACGGCGCCGAGCGTGACGTCGCCGGCCAGCGCCGCCTTCAGGATCGCCTCGATCTCGTTTTCCGCTTCAAGCGCCGGATTGCCCCGGAGCGCTCCCGCCTTGCCTGCCATATGCGTCTCGTCCCTCCCGTGTCTGCCCGGATCATAGCACCGGGAACGGCGTGCCAACAGGCTTTGGGCTCCCTCCGATTTCCATTAGGGTTTGCGGACTTCGCGACAGGGAGGGCCGCAAGCGCCATGAGCTGGGAAAAGGAAACCGACGAGATCCGGCGCCGCCGCGACCTGGCGAAACGTCAGGGCGGCGAAGAGGCGGTGAAGCGCCATCACGAGAAGGGCCGGCTCACACTGCGCGAGCGGATCGCGACGCTGAGCGACGAAGGTTCCTTTCAGGAGATGGGCGAAGGCGCGGGCGTGCCCCATTTCGACGAGGAAGGTAACCTCGTCGATTTCGAACCCGCCAATTATGTGCTCGGCTTCGCAAAGGTGAACGGACGGCGGGTCGCGGTCGGCGGCGAGGATTTCACGCTGAAGGGCGGCTCGCCGAACCCGGCGGGCCTGCGCAAAAGCGTCTATGCGGAAGAACTGGCGCTCACCTACAAGGTACCGCTGGTGCGGCTTCACGAAGGCGGGGGCGGCTCGGTTGCGGGCGCGGCGGGCAAGGGAAAGTCGAGACCGCTCGGCGAACCCGTTTTCGCCAGCCCGCGCTTCCGCTCCATCACGCAGGTGCTGGGCGAAGTACCGGTGGCAAGCGCCGCGCTCGGCCCCGTCGCGGGCATGCCGGCCGCGCGCCTCGTCGCCTCGCATTTCTCGGTCATGATCGAGGATGCGCAGGTGCTGATCGCGGGCCCGAAAGTCGTTGCCCGCGCGCTCGACGAAAACCTCACCAAGGAGGAGCTCGGCGGCGCCGACGTGCATGCGCGCTCCGGCGTCATCGACAATGTGACGGCGACCGAGGAAGAGGCGCTCGCCGAGATCGCGCGCCTCCTCTCCTACCTGCCCGACAATGTGTGGCAATTGCCGCCGGATATCGCAACGGACGATCCGCGCGACCGCACTGACGAAAGCCTGCGCGACATCGTGCCGAAGGACCGGCGCAAGCCCTTCAACATGCGGAAAGTCGTGAAGGCTGTGGTGGACAAGGGAAGTTTCTTCGAGATGACGAAGCGCTTCGGCCCCTCGCTCATCACGGGGCTCGCGCGCCTGAACGGCAAGAGCGTCGGCGTGATCGCCAACGACTGCCACTTCTATGCGGGCGCCATGACGGCGCAGGCGGCACAGAAGCTCCGCCGCTTCGCCGATATGTGCAACACGTTTCACCTCCCCATCCTCTCCTTCGTGGACGAGCCGGGCTTCATGATCGGTTCGGCCTCGGAGAAGGCGGCGACGATCCGGCACGGCACGGCGGCGATCGCGGCGGTGATGCAGAGCCGCGTGCCATGGGCGAGCGTGATCGTGCACAAGGTGTTCGGCGTGGCGGGCGCGGCGCATTTCGGGCCGGATGGCTATGTGCTTTCCTGGCCGAGCGCGGCGACAGGCGCATTGCCGGTGGAGGGCGGCGTCGCCGTCGCCTTCGCGCGCGAGATCGCGGCGGCGGAAGACCCCGAGGCGCTGCGCGCCGAACTCGAGGCGAAACTCGCGGCCGGACAATCGCCCTTCCCGCGCGCTGAAGGATTTTCCGTGCATGAACTGATCGACCCGCGCGAGACGCGGGCGAAGCTCTGCGACTGGATCGACTGGATCGGTCCACGCCGCGCCATCGCGCTCGGTCCCTACATGACGACGATGCGTCCCTGAAAGCAGAAAGGCCCCGCGCGATGCGCAGGGCCTTTCCTCGCTCTCCCCCTCAAACTCAGTAGTTCGAGAAGAGAATGGCGCCCGTGATCGCGCTGATGCCGATCCAGAGCAGGACATTGTCCCGGTCGCGCACGCGGGCCCTGTAATAGGGGCCGTAATGCGGATGCGACGAGTAGTAGACCGGCTGGCTGACCACGTAATAGTGATGACGTTCCACGACATAGGGACGCCAATGCGACCAGGGCCGCGGATGGCCGCGATGGACGACCACCGGCGGCCGGTGATCGTAGTAGTGCCCGTACCCGCGGTAATGCTTCGGGCCCTTGTAGTGACGGTCGTCGTAGCGATCGTGGCGCGCGAGCTCGACATGTGCGCTCGTCTCGACATTCACGATTGCCGCTTCGGCCGCCATCGGCGTCGAAAACCCGAGGGCGGCGGCAAGACCGGCTGAAATAATCTTCGTTTTCATCTTGTCATCCTTCCAGTTCCGGACCGACCCCTTGATCCGGAACCAGAATGAGCGCGGACGGCTGAACGGCGCGTGGCGGCACCGTTCATCTGGCGTTCAGGTTGAGATGAGGATTTCTGCGGATTTTGCGGAGGGATCAGCCGCCGAGAAAGAGGCGGCCCACATCCGAATTTTCCAGAAGATCGGCACCTTCGCCGGCAAGCGCGACGCGGCCCGCGACCAGCACATAGCCGATATCGGCGAAGTCGAGACCGCGCTTCGCGTTCTGCTCGACCATGACGATGGTCTTGCCCTGCGCTTTCTGGAGATCGGCAAGAATTTCGAAGACCATGTCGATCATGCGCGGTTCGAGGCCGATGGAAGGTTCGTCCACCAGCAGCACTTTCGGATCCATGATGAGCGCGCGGCTGATTTCGAGGAGGTGCCGCTCGCCGCCCGAAAGCACACGCGCGCGCTCGGAGCGGCGCTTCGCAAGGCGGTCGTAGCGCGCGAAGATGCGCTCCGCCGCCGCCCGCGCTCGTCCCTGGTCGCCGAGAAGATATCCGCCCATGAGGAGGTTCTCCTCCACCGTCATGTCCGGGAAGACGGAATTATCCTGCAGGATGTAGGCGATGCCCGCATCGCGAAGCTTCTCGCTGGGCGAGAGGCGCGTGACCTCGCGGCCCGAAACCGAAACGCGGCCCGACGAGATTTTCGTGAAGCCGAAGATCGAATGCAGCACGGTCGACTTGCCCGCGCCATTCGGGCCGACGAGGCAGAGGCTCTGGCCCGCGCCAACGGCGAGATCGATCCCATGCAGGATTTCCATGGCGCCATAGCCGGCATGCAACGCATCGAGGGAGAGGAGCGGCTCGCCCTTTGCGAGCGCGACGACCTCCTCTCGCGACACGGCGCGCGCCATGGCTTGCGCCTCGCGCGCGACATCGCCGAAGGAAAGCACGGTGTCGACTGTGCCCTCGCCATAACCGCCCGCGAGATTTTTCGGCTCGTCCGCCATCACGCCACCCCGAGATAGGCGTCGAGGACGCGTGTATCGGCACGAACCTCGTCCGGCGAGCCTTCCGCCAGCACTTCGCCATGCGCAAGGCAGGTGATGCGGTGCGCCAGGTTCATGATGACGCGCATATTGTGCTCAATGACGAGCAGCGTCACGCCGAGTTCAGCATTCGCACGGCGCAAGCGGTCGATAAGCCCGTTGATGAGCGTCGGGTTGATGCCCGCTGTCGGCTCGTCGAGCAGCAGGAGCTTCGGCTCGTTCATCAGCGCCATCGCGAATTCGAGAAGCTTCTGCTGGCCGAAGCTGAGACTGCCTGCCTTGTCGTCGCGTTTCTCGTGGAGACCGACAAAGGCGAGGAGATCGTCGCCCTTGCGGCGGGTTGCGGCCGGCACGGAACCGAGCAGCGACAGGAGGCCGCCCTGCGCCTCGCGCGCGCTGATCGCCATGTTTTCCGCACAGGTCATCTCGCCATAAACGCGCGTCTGCTGCCAGGTGCGGAGAAGACCGAGACGCGCGATGGGCGCGGGGCGCAGATGCGCGATGGAGCGGCCTTCGAAAAGAATGTCGCCGCCATCGACCGCATGTGTGCCGGTGATGCAGCCGAACAGCGTCGTCTTGCCCGAACCGTTCGGCCCGATGAGACCCGCGATTTCGCCCTGCCGGACGGTGAGCGAGACGTTGCTATTTGCAACGACGCCGCCGAAGCGCTTGGTGACATTGCGGACTTCCAGAAGCGCGCTCATGACGCCACCCTCGCGCGGCGTGCGGCCCACCAGCCCATGATGCCCTGCGGGAAGAAGACGACGATGACGACGATGAGAAGACCGAGCGCGACGCGCTGCCAGCCAAGCAGGTAGGTCCAGAAAAGTTCCTGCGTGACATGGAAGACGAAGGCGCCCAGCACCGGGCCCCAGAGCGTGCCCTTGCCGCCGAGGATTGCCATGAGCACCATCCAGACGCCGAAAGTCGCGCCCGCAAAGGCGACGTCGCGCGGATCGATGAAGCCGATCATGTTGGCAGCAAGCCCGCCCGAAAGCGCGAGGAAGAAGGCCGACAGGCTCCAGGCGAAAATCTTGATCGGCGTGGTGCGCAGCCCCATCGCATCCGCCTTGTCGTGATCGTCGCGGATCGCGTTCAGGGCAAGACCGAAGCGCGTGCCGTAGAGCCAGCGGAAGACGAGGAAGCAGAGCGCGGCGAGCGCGAAGAGCGAATAGCAGAAGAAAAGCTCGCGTGAACCGAGTTCACCCGGATAAAGCGGCAGCGCCATGCCGGAGCCCGCGCCGACATAATCCCATCCCGCCGCAATCTCGCCCGCCGCGATGCCGAGGCCGAGCGTGCCGATGGCGAAATAGTGCCCGCGAATGCCGAGCATGGCGGCGCCGAAGACGGTCGCCGCGAGAACGGCTGCGGCCGCGCCAACGAAAAGACCGAGCGCCAGCCCCTCGAAATAAGGAAGGCCCGCATCGCGCTGGACCACGGCCACGGCATAGCAGCCGATGCCGAAGAAGACGATGTTGCCGAAGGAGTTGTAGCCCATGCGCCCGCCCAGCATGTCCCAGGTGAGCGCGAAGACGACCATGAGCCAGAGAAAGGCGATCTGCGTCGCGAGGCCGGGCAGCAGCAACGGGCCTGCGATACCGGCAAGCGCAAGCGCGCCCATGATGTGCCAGTCGGTGATGCGGCTCATTCCAGATAGCCCCGCTTGCGCGCCGCCATCGCATTGCGCCAAACGAGAATGACAACCATCAGCGCGAAGACGAAGGCGATCTGGAATTCGACGCCGAAGACAAACCCCGCGACATTTTCAAGCGCGCCAAGGCCGAGCCCGGCGGCCACGACGCCCGCGACATTGCCGACCCCTGCCACGACCACGACCATGAAGGAACGGACCGTGTATGGCAGGCCGACATAGGGATGGATCGTCCAGGCCATGACGGCGAGGCTGCCAGCCGCGCCGCAGAGCGCGCCATTGAGCGCATAGGTCATGGCATAGACGCGGTTCGTGTCGATGCCGAGAATGCGCGCGGCACGCGGGTTCTGCGCGGTGGCGCGGATCGCCTGGCCGAGACGCGCATGGCGTAGGAAGAGCCAGAGCACACCACCCGCGCCGAGCGCGAGGACGAAGGCAAGAAGCTTCACATAAGCAAGCGTGACCGCGCCGTCGAGAAGGTAGAGCGAGCCGAGCCCCGCATCGACCGTGCGAACGTCCGAGCCGAACAACGCATTCGCAAGCTGCTGAAACAGGATCGACAGGCCGAAGGTCGCGAGGATCGAGATGAAGATATCCTTGTCCACCACGCGGAAGATGACGGTGCGGTAGATCAGCCAGCCGAGACCAAACATGACTGCGGCCGAAAGCGGCAGGCCGGCGAGCGGCGGCAGGCCCGCCTGTACAGCAAGAAAGGTGACGTAGCCGCCGAGCACGACAAGCTCGCCCTGCACGACATTCACGATGTTGAGCACGCCCCAGACGAGCGCCATGCCATAGGCGGCGAGCGCGAAAATCGAGCCGATGAGGAGCCCGTTCAGAATAACGTCGGCCGCGAGCGGCGGGTACTGAACGAAGAGGGAGAGATTGTCGAGCACGGCGTCTCCGGAAGATCAGCGTTCGGACCAGGGCGGCGTCGGCCAGCGAAGTTCCGCTTCGGCGAAGTCCCGCGGGTAGACGACGACATATTTCCCCTCCTGTACCTGGAAGAGGACGGTGGGCTTCGACACGTTCTTGCCCGTCTCGTCGAAGGCAATGGGTCCGTAGAAAGTCATGATGTCGGTTCCGGCGAGCGCATCGCGCACGGCTTTCCTGTCGAGCGTGCCCGCTCGCGCGAAGGCATCGGCGAAGACCTGCACAGCCGCGCTCGATTCGGCCGCCTGATAAGGCGCGGCATGGCCGTATGTCTTCTCGTAGAGCGCGGCATAGTCCGCCGCGCTGCCAAACAGAGCGTCGGAGTAAGTAAGCGTCGGCGCCCATTGCGCGGCGCAGAGCGCATATTCGGCGGCGGCGCCGAACTTCTCGGCGATCTGCGCGCTGTCGCAATGCGTGAGCGCCATCATCGGCAGGTTGAGACGCTGGTCGGCGACCTGGCGCACGGCAAGCGCCGCGCCCTTGTCATGGCCGGACAGCAGCAGGAGATCGGGCTTGAGCACCTTTGCCTTGGAAAGCGTCGCCGACATGTCGTTGAGCTCGGGCGGCAGCTTGTCATCGATGACGATCTTCATGCCATGTTTCGCCGCATCCTCGGTGACGCCCTCGCGCACATCCTGCGAGAAGGGATCGTTCTCGAAGGCCATGGCGACGCGGACCTGCGAAGGGTCTTCATGCACCTTCGCCGCGAGGTCGACCGCGCCGCGCAAATACTGGTCGGTGGTGGAAAGAACGGCGAAGAGATAGCGATAGCCCTTGCGGAAGAGCGAGATGGCGGCACCGTTCGCCTCGACCATGGGTACGCCGTATTTTTCGGTGACGGGGGCAATGGCTTCGGTGAGGCCGGAGGAATAGGGCCCGAGGAGATAGTCGACACCGTCCTGCTGGATCAGCCGCTCGACAAGCTGCGCGCCGCGCGCGGGCGTCGATTCGTCGTCGTAATAGACAATTTCCAGCTTGTAGGGCTTGCCGCCGACCGTGACGCCGCCCTCTTCGTTGATGCGCTTGACCGCAAGGTCGTAGCCATTGCGGGTGAAGGCGCCATTCGAGGAATATTTTCCTGTGAGCGAGACGGCGGCGCCAAGGCGGATCACGCCCGGCTCTTCCGCCCAGGCCGCGCCAGCGAAAAATGGACCGGTGCCGGACAACACGAGCGCCGCGCCCAGAAGCACCCCGGAAAACAGTTTCCTCATCATTTCCCCCTCCGCTGGCGAGCGGCATTCGCCACTGTCCGGGACCTTATACCCATCTTGAAGCGCGAAGGCGAAATTCCCAAATAAGCCGTACCGGGCGCCGGAGAAGCGGGCCCGGCCGGGAAGCAGCCACCGGCCCCAGGGCGGTGAAACGCTGTCGTCCCTATCGCAACATCGCTTGAAGAGGATGTGACTCATGCGTGGATTCGACTTTTCCCCCCTTTACCGTTCGACCGTCGGCTTCGACCAGCTCCAGTCGCTGCTCGATTCCGTGACGCAGGACGCGAGCCCCACCTACCCGCCCTACAACATCGAGCGGACGAGCGAAAACGACTACCGCATCACCGTTGCGGTTGCCGGCTTTGGCCAAGACGACCTCGACATCGAGGTGAAGCAGAACGTGCTCACCATCAGCGGCAAGCGCGCCGAGCCCGAAGAGACCAACTATCTCTATCGCGGTATCGCCGGCCGCAGCTTCGAGCGCCGCTTCCAGCTCGCCGATCATGTCGAGGTGCAAGGCGCCCATCTCGAGAACGGGCTCCTTCATGTGGACCTCGTGCGCCGCGTGCCCGAGGCGCTGAAACCGCGCCGTGTCGAGATTTCAGCCCCGGCCAAGGGTGCGAAGACGCTCGAAGGCAATCTCGCGACCGCCGCCGACTAAGACCTCCCGAACGGATATGCGAAGGGGCGCCCTGCCGGGTGCCCCTTCTTGCTTTTTCAGGAGAGGTTGAGCCGCGTCTCGATCAGCGTCGGATCGTCCTTGATCGAGTGGCGCGTGAAGCCGAGATCGTCGCACATGTCGAGCATGCTGCGGTTCTCGCGAAGCACATGGCCGAAGATTTCGCCCACACCCCGCTGGCGCCCATACTCGATCAGCTTTTGCATCAGGGAATAGCCGAGCCCGTGACCGTGAAGGTCGCTGCGGACGAGAATGGCAAATTCGGCGCGCTCCCGGTTCGGGTCTTCCGACAGGCGGCCGACGCCCGCCGCCTCCGCGCATGCCTCGTCGGCGAAAACGACGAAGGCCATCTCGCGGTCGTAATCGATCTGGGTGAGGCGCGCGGCGAGCTGGCGGGGAAGCTTTCTGAGCGGCGAGAGGAAACGCAGGCGCACATCCTCCGCGTCGGTATGTTCGAGAAGATCGTCGATGAGCGGCGCGTCCTCCGGTTTGATCGGGCGCAGCGGATAGCGACGGCCTTCGCGGTCCGTGAGCTCGCCTTCGAGCGAAGCGGGATAAGGCCGGATCGCGAACCGCGCCGTGCCCTTGCTCTTGGCAGGCAGGATGCGCACCCGCGCATCGAGCGCGACGATCCCCTTCTCGTCCGCCCAAAGCGGATTGATATCGAGTTCGGCCACCTCCGGATTGTCCGCCGCGATGTCGCCGAGCGCCATCAGCGCGGTTTCGATCCCTGTGAAATCGGCGGGCGGACGGCCGCGATATCCTTCGAGGAGGCGCGAGACGCGCGTGCGCGAAATGAGGTCCTTCGCCAGCACCCGGTTGAGCGGCGGGAGCGCCATCGCCTTGTCGCGCACGACCTCGACCGCCGTGCCGCCCTGCCCGAACAGGATAACGGGACCGAAGGTGGCATCGTCCACAATGCCGAGAATAAGTTCGAAGGCGTCCGGCTTGCTCACCATCTGCTGCACGGTGAAACCTTCGAGTTCCGCGCCTGGGCAGAGGTGGGTGACGCGCGCGATCATGCGCGAGGCCGCCTCCGAAACCGCCTCTGCGTTTTCGAGCCCGAGCGCAACGCCGCCGACATCGCTCTTGTGCGTGATGTCGGGCGAGAGAATCTTCAGCGCGACGGGATAGCCGAGTTCGCCGGCCACCCGCGCGGCTTCGGCGGCGGAAGAGACGATGCGCGTATCGACAATCGGGATTCCGTAAGCCGCGAGCAGGGACTTTGCCTCCGCCTCGCTCAGCCATTCGCGGTTCTCGCGGAGCGCGGTTTCGACGAGCGAGCGCGCCCTTTCGAGATTGCGCTGTGGCTGGGCCGGGCCCGCCGCCGGAATTTCGAGCAGGAGGCGCTGGTTCCGGTCGTGGCGGACATGCAGCATGAAGGCCCGCACCGCGCCTGTCGGCGTCTCGTAGGTCGGAATGCGATGCGTCTGGAAGGCCTCGCGCGCGGCGCGCGCACCCTTGTCGCCGAGCCAGTTCGTGAAGACGGGCTTGCTGGACGCCTCCGCCGCCTCGATCACCGCATGCGCGGCGGAGAGATTGTTCACGACCGCCGTCGGACAGTTCATGACGAGAACGGCGTCGACGGCCTTGTCCTTCAGAAGCGCTTCCATGGCGCGCGCATATCGCTCGGCGCCCGCATCGCCGATGATGTCGACAGGATTGGCGCGGCTCCAGGTGCGCGGCAGAACGGCATCGAGCCCGGCGATGGTCTCTTCCGAGATTTCCGCAAGCCTGCCCCCTTCATCGATGAGGAAGTCCGTCGCCAGCACGCCGACGCCACCGCCATTCGTGAGAATGCCAAGCCGGTCACCGAGGATCGGGCGCCGCTCCGAGCGGACAGACAGCGTTTCGACCGCGTCGAACAGCTCCTCGATGCCGAGTTCGCGCAGCATGCCCGCGCGGCGGAAGGCCGCCTGGTAGACGGCGTCGGAGCCTGCGAGTGCGCCGGTATGCGAGGCGGCGGCGCGCGCGCCTGCCTCGTGACGGCCGGACTTGATGACGATGACGGGCTTCAGGCGCGAGGCCTGGCGGCCCGCCGACATGAACTTCCGCGCGTCAGTGACGGATTCGATATAGAGCAGGATGCTCTTCGTCTTCGGGTCGGCAGCGAGATAGTCGAGCATGTCGCCGAAATCGACATCGGCCATGCCGCCGAGCGAGGCGATGTGCGAGAAGCCGATGCCACGGCTCGTCGCCCAGTCGAGCACGGCGGTGACGACCGCGCCTGATTGCGATACGAAGGCGACATTGCCCTTTTCCGGCTGCACATGGCCGAAGGAGGCGTTGAGTCCGTTGCCGGGCGCCATGATGCCGAGGCAGTTGGGGCCGGCAATACGCAGGAGATGGGGCTTCGCCGCCTCGAGCATCTTCGCCTGCAGGCGGCGGCCTTCCTCGCCGAGTTCCCCGAAGCCTGCCGTGATGACAACGGCAGCCTTCGTACCGCGCCGGCCAAGCTCGTCGATGAGGCCCGGCACTGTCTGCGGCGGCGTGGCGATAACCGCAAGGTCCGGCGCATGAGGCAGGCTCGCGACATCCTTGAAAGTCTCCGCGCCGCCGATCTGCCCGCCCTTCGGATTGACCGCCCAGACGGGCCCCGGAAGGCCCGCTGTCAGCAGATTGTCGAGAAGAACGTTGCCGACCGACCCCTCGCGCGCACTGGCCCCGATGAGGGCGACCGATTTCGGGGCGTACATAAGATCGAGATTGCGGATCGACATGCTTTATTCCGTTGGCCTCGTCAGGGGGGGGTGGCGCGGCGCCTGCGTCAATTCTCGACCTGGGCTGCGACAGGTCCAACACGGCTTGCTTCGTCACGGCTCATCAACTGCAACAGATTGAAACTATTAAAAAAATGGGCATTACGCCAGCCACCGTCATTACCCGTTTTAGTCACCTATTAACCCTCTTGCTGTAATCAAGACCTGACATCCGGAAGGGTGAACAGGCCGGGAGAGGCCTCAACTTTCTTGCTGGCCGGACGCTTCCGGCGGAGACCGCAGAGACATGCGCAAGGTCGTGAGCGGCGCGTTCAACCACCATCTGCTGCGCTCGTTCATCGGGCCGACGGCGCGCGACCTCGCGCTGAAGATGCTGGCGCTGCTCATCGCCATCACGGCTTTCCAGTCGATCACAGATTATTATCAGTTGCGCGACGTAATGTTCTCGAATGTCGAGCAGCGGGCCGCAGCCATCAGCGACCATCTCGCCATGCGCGCGCAGCATGACAGCGACTTCGGTCCCGGCGAGGCGGCACAAGCCGTGACCCGCGAAGCGATCTGGCAGAACGACGTTCTAGCCATCTACCTGATCGACAGCGCCGGCAGGCTGCTCACCGGTGAGGAAACGGCCCGGATTCCGGACACGCAGAGGTTTCTCGCCGATCCCCAGGTGCGCACGGCAATCAGCGCCAGCTTCATCCTCGATCGTCCGCAGAGCTTCGAAATGAGCTTCGACGATTTCGACAACTGGGTCTACGTGAAGACCGTTCCCGGCACGGAGCTCGGCACGGTGAGCATCGTCGACCTGCGGCGCGCGCGGGAGGAGCTTACCGCCTCGATCTTCGCGTCCCTTTTCCGCCGCATTGTCACCGCAGTCGTTCTCATGGCCGCGCTCTTCTTCCTGCTTCACCGCTCGGTGATCGGACCGATCGAGCGGCTTGCGACGGCCGTTCGCGCGAGCGGACGCGGCAAGTTCGATCCGCCCGCCGGCATTCCAAGCGGTGAACTCAGCTATCTCTCCGATCTCTTCGCACAGGTCTTCGGACGCCTGCAGTACAGCCTGCGGGAAAACGAACGCCTCGCCCTCGTCGCCAATGGAACGGATGCGGGCGTGCTCATCGCCGACCGGACCGGCGTCATCCTCTGGGCGAATGCGGGCTTCATCCGCATGACAGGCTTCGCCCGCGCCGACGTGGAAGGCCGCCGTCCGATCGATCTGCTCGCCCGCCACTCCGGCGCAGCCGCCCTCAAGATTCTCGCCGAGTCCGCTGCCGACGGCGAAGCCCGTAACGTGGAGACGATCAGTCTCACCAAACAGGGGCATCAATACTGGGCTTCGATCGAGGTGAGGCCCATTCGCGACAAGCGCGGCACTATCCGCAACTACATCGTCGTCGAAACGGACATCACGCAAGGCAAGCAGACGGAAATCAAGCTGAAGCGCAGCCAGCTCGAACTGCAGGACCGCGTGCTCGACCTGCAACACACATCAATGCAGCTCGAACAGGAACGTGCCAAGCTCGCCAGCGCCGCGCACGATCTTTCCGTCGCGAAGGAAGCGGCGGAAAACGCGAACCGCGCGAAGTCGGCGTTCCTCGCCACGATGAGCCACGAGCTGCGCACGCCCATGAACGGCGTCATCGGCATGGCGGACCTTCTTCTCTCGGGAGAATTGACCGAGCAGCAGCGCGACCGCGCCGCGACGATCCGGGAATCGGGCGAATGCCTGCTGACGATCCTGAACGACATTCTCGACCTCTCGAAGCTGGAAGCGGGCCGCCTCGAACTCGATTGCGGCCCCACCTCCCCCACCGGCATCCTGGAAACGGTGGTGGAAGTCCTGCGCCCCAATGCATCCGAGAAACGCCTGAACCTCACCAAGAGTTGCATCGGCGACATTCCCGCACTGGTGGTGAGCGATCCGACGCGCCTTCGCCAGATCCTTTTCAATCTCATCGGCAATGCGATCAAGTTCACGCCGAAGGGCGAGGTTGCCGTCTCGCTGATGGCGCACGCAACCGGCGAGCCCGGCACCGTCGAGCTCGTCTACACGGTACGCGACACCGGCATCGGCATACCCAAGGCCATGCTGCCGCGCCTCTTCACACGCTTCCAGCAAGCCGACTCCTCCATCTCCCGCACCTATGGCGGCACGGGCCTCGGCCTTGCGATCACGCGCGAACTCGTGACGCTGATGAACGGAACGGTCGACGTTGAAAGCGCGGAGGACGAGGGCAGCACTTTCACGGTGCGCCTGCCCATGCGCGTGACCGATAGCTCTGCCGCCGCAAGCCAGACCTCCGACGCCGTTGCACCGGCACCCGCACCGATCCTGGGACCGCTGAAGGTGCTGCTTGCCGAAGACCAGCCGGTCAACCAGAAGCTCATGTTCGCCGTGATGGAACGGCTCGGTCACACGCTTACCATCGCCGAAAATGGCGTCGAAGCGATCAAGAGGCTTCGCGCCGAGAGCTTCGACATCGTGCTCATGGACATTCAGATGCCGATCATGGACGGCATTCAGGCAACGAAGGTCATCCGCGCCTTCGATGAACCCTGGCACGACATTCCGATCGTCGCGCTGACCGCGCATGCCATGGCGGGTCACAGCGACGCCTACAAGGCGGCCGGCATGAACGGGTTCGTTTCCAAACCCTTCAGCATCGACGTTCTGGTGTCGGAGATGTCGAGGACGATCGCGGAAACGCGGGACGCCGCCACAAGGCCGGTCATGGAAGCAGGCGGTGGCGCGCTGGAAGAAGAGATGGACGAAGCCTTCTCCCGGGCCGAGCGTGTCCTGACAGATATGCTGGAAGAGCTGGAAAGAATGACGGCGTAATATCCGTCAGTCGTCCTCGTGGCCGGTGAGCAGGTGGAGTTTTTCGACGATCCGGCGGCCCGTCTCTCCGCCATCGCCCGAAATATCGTTGTCCGACACGCTCTTCAGCATTCGGATATGCATGTGGACGATATTGAGTTCTTCCGGCGAACGCCGTTCGCCGCTGCGCAGATAGTCGCAGAAGGACGCGCCGATCTCGGTCACGAGACCATAGCCGAAGGAACCGCCCTGACCTTTGACGTTGTGAGCGACGGCGTGAAGCGCCTCGAGTGTCTTCTCGACAGGCTCACCCGCTTCGAAGCGCTCCCAGATGTCGCAAAGTTCGGCAACGTCCGAGGCAAGCTGCTGACGATAGGTGTCGCGCAAGGCATCGACCGCGGCCTCGGCCTGCGCGATCAAGCTCTCGAACTCTCTCGTCTTTTCGTCTTTCGCAACCGCCATTGTCCTGCCCATGCCGAAAAGCACGATTCCGCGATCATGAGACTAATGGCACCGCACTTAACGAATGCTGAAGAGGCTCAGCCGCAAGCGCTCGAAATGAACCGGTCGACGGCCTCGGGGGCCGTCTGGAACGAGGTCACGAGACGGACGGTACAGGCGCCGTCGCTGTCGCCCGGCATCGGCCAGCGGTGGAAGCGTGCGCCCGCCTCCTTGAGCCGCTGGATGGTTGCCGCGGGCAAGCGCACGAATATTTCGTTCGCCTGCGGCGTGAGGTGCATCGCGGCTTCAGGCACGTTTTCAAGACCTTCGGCAAGCCGCGCCGTCATGGCGTTCGCGTGTCCCGCCAGCCGGAGCCAGAGATTGTCCGCAAGATAGGCTTCGAGTTGCGCGGAGAGAAAACGCATCTTCGAAAGGAGATGGCCCGCCCGCTTTCGCCGGAAGGAGAGATCGCGCGCGAGATCGCGGTTGAAGACGATAACGGCCTCCGCCGCCATCGCGCCGTTCTTCGTCGCGCCGAACGACATGATGTCGATGCCCGCCTTCCAGCTCGCCTGCGCCGGAGAAACGTTGAGCGCGGCTAGCGCATTTGCAAAGCGCGCCCCGTCCATATGGACATGGAGGTTCCGCTCGCGCGCGATCGCGGCAAGAGCGGAAATCTCGTCGAGAGAATAGATGCTGCCGAGCTCCGTCGATTGCGTCAGCGTCAGCGCGGCCGGCTGCACATGATGGACGACACCCGCGGGCAGCTTGTCGAGTTCGGCCCGGAGCAGCACGGGATCGATCTTCGCCTTCTCGCCGCCGACCGGTACGAGCTTCGCCCCCGAATACATTTCCGGCGCGCCGCATTCATCGAGATGCACATGGGCAAGCTCGTGGCAAAGCACCGCGCCATAGGGCGGCGCGAGCGCGGCGAGGGCAAGCGCATTTGCCGCCGTGCCCGTCACCACGGGGAAAACCTCGACCTCTCGCTCGAAGATTTCCGAAAGCCGTGCCCTGAGGCGCGCCGTAACGTCGTCCGCGCCATAGGACGTGGCCGTGCCCGTATTCGCGCGCGCCAGCGCCTCCAGAATTTCAGGCGCGATGCCCGACGCATTGTCGCTCGTAAAGTCCATGGCCGCTCCTTCCGCGAAGCGCGGATGGTAGCGAAGCGCGGGGCTCCCGAGAAGCGCCGTCAGGCAACGGCTTCGACACGCTCCGGGTGGCCCGACCAGGTCCATGCCATGCTTGGGCGCGACAGACCGAGCATCATGCCCCCGAGCGCCTTCGGATGGAGCCAGAGCTGATCGGAAGGCAGATGGGCCGGGCGGTTGTCCGGCCGGTCGACCGTGAAGCCTGCTCCCGCCGCTGCCGCACGCTCCGCGATGAGATTGATGCGGCTCGTCTCGGCAAAGGCCATGTAGAGGCTTTGGCCGAACTTGCGGAAGTAGCGGTCCATCGTGGTGCCGGGCGTCGTGGGCTCGATGACCTCGAGACGGTGAAGCTCGTCCTTGTCGAAGAGCGTCAGCGTTCCCCGATAGCCGAAGAGATCGGACACGATTTCGGTGTAGTTGCGCTCGTCGAGCGCGAAAAGCGCGTTGAGCTGGCGCGTGATCCCCGCCGTGTCGCTGGAAAGAAGCGTCGCCTCGTAGAGAAAATCGATTTCGCCCACGGGCGGCAGCGTCTCGTCCGCGCTCACCACCATGCGCAAGCCCTCGATACCGGTATCCCGTTCGGAAAGGTGGAGCTGACCGGCCTCCGAGAGAGGCGAAACGCCCCGCACCTTGAGGTGGGTGGCAAGACCCGCGAGATCGGGCGCCGACGCCCCGGCCGCATAAAGATGCGCGCCCCGCCGGGCGACCGCATCGGCGACCGGGCCCGCCCCGTCCGGGACGAGAAGCTCAACGAAGCCTGTGCCGATCCTGAGCCGCCGTCGCCGCGCACCAAGCCCCGCGATCCGGTCTTCTCCCGCCGGCTCGGCGCCCAGGAGCCCGATCCAGCCCTTTGCGGCAGTTTCCGCCTCCGGCACCGCGAGCTGTATCCTGTCGATCCTTCTGAGCATGTGTCGGCCTCGCCTTTTTGAGCCGCCCCCTGTTCCGGGAAAACGGAAGTTCTTTATTATGGCGGTGAGCATGGCAGAGCCTGTCCGCCTGCGAAACCGCAGGAAATTGACCATAATTCTTTTTGCGAGCGAATCTCAGCTATAGGTCAGCATTCCTGTCTTATTTGCTTGATTCATGGGGGCGGGTTTGGCATGATCCGCCAACTGGGAAAGTCACGCTTTCCCGGCACGATGGGCTGACCGGACGATCAAGCGGTCGGGCCTGCCAGTAAGCCTCCGCTCCGGGCAATAGGGAGCACCCAGCAGAAAGCTCCGTCGGCGATGGCGGCACTGCAAGGGTATGCAAGAGCGCCGAAAGCTGTTCGAAGCGCGGCGCCCGGGCGTACCGGAAAGCGGATCGCGAGAGCGGTCCAGCGGTGATCAGTCTCGCCGGAAATTTCGGCCGGGACCTTTGCGATAACGCGTGCGGTTCGCTAGCGTCCCCCGCCCCGAGGAATCGGGGCTCCGGCCGGAACGGCTCAGGGGGAAGGGAAGCGCACGGGCGGAACATGTTTGAAGACGTCGAGGCGACCTGCGGTGCAGCCCGGAAGTGTAATCCGGTGTCGCGGGTCCAGGTGAAGGATGGGATGGTATGACGCAGAAGCGGGAAGATATGAGCCGGTTCGCGGCCCAGCGCGTAGCGGGTCTCCCCGAGGCGCAGGGTCTCTATGACCCCCGTAACGAGCACGATGCCTGCGGCATCGGCTTCATTGCGAACATCCACAACCGAAAATCTCACAAGATCATCGAGGATGGCCTGCGGATTCTCGAAAATCTCGAGCATCGCGGTGCCGTCGGCGCGGACCCGAAGGCGGGCGACGGCGCGGGCATTCTGATTCAGCTTCCCGATGCCTTCTTCCGCAAGGAAGCGGCAAAGCTCGGCTTCGAACTGCCGGCCGAAGGCCATTACGGCGTCGGCATGCTGTTCTTGCCGAAGGCGGCGGATGCGCGCCAGAAGATCGTCGATCTGGTGGACAAGATCATTGCCGAGGAAGGCCAGACCCTTCTCGGCTGGCGCGTCGTGCCGGTCGACAATTCCGATCTCGGCGTCTCGGTCATCCCGACCGAGCCCTATCACATGCAGGTTTTCGTGGCGCGCTCGGCGGACTGCGCCGATCAGGAGGCGTTCGAGCGCAAGCTCTTCGTCATCCGCAAGCGCGTCTTCAACACGCTGCTCGCCGAGGAAGGCCATGTGCCGGAGGAACTTTATATTCCTTCGTTCTCCTCGCGGACCATCGTCTACAAGGGCATGCTGCTCGCGGCACAGGTCGGCCAGTACTACAAGGATCTGACCGATCCGGAGATGACGACGGCGCTCGCCCTCGTGCATCAGCGCTTCTCGACCAACACCTTCCCGACCTGGAGCCTTGCGCACCCCTTCCGCATGATCTGCCACAATGGCGAGATCAACACGAAGCGCGGCAACGTGAACTGGCTCGCGGCACGCTATGCGACCATGGAGTCGGAGCTTCTCGGCGACGACGTCAAGAAGATCTGGCCGATTGCCGTTCACGAGCAGTCGGATACGGCCTGCTTCGACAATGCGCTCGAACTTCTCGTCATGGGCGGCTATTCGCTCACCCATGCGATGATGATGCTCATTCCGGAAGCCTGGGCCGGCAATCCGCTGATGGATGAAGAACGCCGCGCCTTCTACGAATATCACGCCGCCCTGATGGAACCGTGGGACGGACCGGCCGCGGTTGCCTTTACCGACGGCCGCCAGATCGGCGCGACTCTCGACCGCAACGGTCTGCGCCCTGCCCGCTACTACGTCACCGACGACGGCGACGTGATGATGGCGTCCGAAATGGGCGTGCTGCCCGCGCCGGAAGAGAAGATCGTCGAGAAGTGGCGGCTACAGCCCGGCAAGATGCTCCTCATCGACCTCGAGGAAGGCCGGATCGTTTCCGACGCCGAGGTGAAGGCGCAGCTTGCGAAGCTCCACCCCTATCAGACCTGGCTCGACGCAACGCAGATCCAGCTCGAGGAAATGCCTTCCCCGCGCGGTTCCGTGACGACGCCCGTCTACGGCTCGCTGCTCGATACGCAGCAGGCCTTCGGCTACACGCAGGAAGACATCAAGTTCCTGATGACGCCGATGGCGATGGACGGCCAGGAAGCGATCGGCTCCATGGGCACCGACACGCCCATCTCCGCGCTCTCCTCGAAGTCGAAGCTGCTCTACACCTATTTCAAGCAGAACTTCGCGCAGGTGACGAACCCGCCGATCGATCCGATCCGCGAAGAACTCGTCATGTCGCTGGTCTCCTTCATCGGCCCGCGCCCGAACCTGCTCGACCTCGAAGGCATGTCGTCGGTGAAGCGCCTCGAAGTGCGCCAGCCGATCCTCACCAACGAGGACCTCGAGAAGATTCGCATGATCGGCGAAGTGGCGGACAATCATTTCCGCACGCAAACGCTCGACATCACCTTCGCGGCGAACCGCGGCGAAGGCGAGATGGCCGAAATGGTCGCGCGTCTCTGCGAACGCGCGGAAGAAGCGGTCGATCAGGGCTACAACATCGTGATCCTGTCGGACCGGCTGGTCTCGGCCGAACGCATCGCCATTCCGGCGCTGCTCGCGACGTCCGCCGTCCACCATCACCTGATCCGCAAGGGTCTGCGCACAAAGGTCGGCATCGTCGTCGAGACGGGCGAGGCGCGCGAAGTGCATCACTTCTGCTGCCTTGCGGGCTACGGCGCCGAGGCAATCAATCCCTATCTCGCTTTCGAGACGCTGGCGGAGCTCCTGCCGCATCTCGACGAGGGGCTGACGCAGAAGGAAGCCGAGAAGCGCTACATCAAGGCGGTCGACAAGGGCATCCTGAAGGTCATGTCCAAGATGGGCATCTCGACCTACCAGTCCTATTGCGGCGCGCAGA
>NZ_BTVP01000050.1:0-19186 GCF_045863935.1 Parvibaculum sp.
CAATCGTTCCGATGTTGCAGTGCGGCTTGTTCCGCTCAAACTTCTCTTTGGCCATGGGCGTTAGCTACCTTCAGTTGTCTCGTCTCATTTATCCCGGCCTGTCTGCCTCAGCCTTGCTGGCGGCGACACGGGCCATCTACTTCGGTTCGGGCTTTCGCCCTGGCAGCGGAGCAGCGAAGGTTGGAGCGGGTGAAGGGAATCGAACCCTCGTCATCAGCTTGGAAGGCTGTTGCTCTACCATTGAGCTACACCCGCCTGGGGATCCGTTCCGGTCCTGCCTGCTCTCTTCGCGCCTGCCTGCGTTGGATGGTGGAGGGGGTTGGATTCGAACCAACGTAGGCATAGCCAACGGATTTACAGTCCGTCCCCTTTAGCCACTCGGGCACCCCTCCGTGTCCGATGTCAAATCTTGTTAAATCCCAATAAGTTCGCGGATGTTGTCTCGCGTTGGCCTCTGACGGACACGCGCGGCTTTATTCCGGTTTGCCGCCCTTGTGTCAACTAAAATCCCGGCTCCCGAAAGCGTGAACACCCCCGCAGCGTGCCTCGAGCCATTTCTGCGGCAAGGCATACTGTTCGGGGGCGTTTGCAAGAGCCCGGATGGCGCAATATAAGCGCCCGCATGAGCAGGCGCAAGCAACCGAAACAGTTCCAGAACAAAAGCTCCTCCACGGCCGCGCCGGGAGAGGGAAATTTTCGCCATAAACAGGGAGGGCGTGGACCGCGCGGCGGCAGCCAGCCCGGCAATGACGCCTATCTATATGGTTTTCATGCGGTTTTGGCTGCGCTCGCCAACCCTCACCGCCTTGCCGAACGCCTGATCCTGACCCGCAACGCCGAAGCCGACCTCGCTCGCCAGGGAGTGGATCTCGGCGGTCTCCGGCCCGAGATCAGGGAGATGGACGACATCGCCGCCCTCCTTCCCCCGGGCGCGGTCCATCAGGGAATCGCACTCCGAACCTCCCCCCTGCCCGACCTCGATGTCACGGAGGCCTGCGAGGGCACCGACCGGGTGATCGTGCTCGATCAGGTCACCGACCCGCATAATTTCGGAGCGATTCTCCGCTCGGCTGCCGTTTTCGGAGCAGGAGCCCTCGTCACCACCGACCGGAACAGCCCCCCGCTCGGCGGCGTCCTCGCCAAGGCGGCCTCGGGCGGGCTCGAACGGGTGCGCATCGCCAAGGTGACGAATCTCGTCAGGGCCATCGAGGAACTGAAAAATCTGGGCTTCGAGGTGATCGGCCTCGATGGCGATGGCGAGATGTCGCTCCCGGAGATGAAGCTCTCGCCCCGCGTGGCGCTCGTCCTCGGCGCCGAGGGCGCGGGGCTCCGCCGCCTCACCCGCGAGCACTGCGATCTGCTGGCCCGCCTGCCCGCCGCCGGCGAGATGAAGAGCCTCAACGTCTCGAACGCGGCCGCTGTCGCCCTCTACGAACTTTTTCGGCGCGGCTGAGCGGCCGGCTGCGTGCCCGCTTGCCGCCATTGCGCTGCACCACTATGTTGCGCGCGGCGGTCGCCCTTGTAGCTCAGTTGGTAGAGCACCTGATTTGTAATCAGGGGGTCGCGGGTTCGAATCCTGCCGGGGGCACCATTTGCCAGCGAAGATGGACGCGGCGTATCGAACGGCCGGTTTCATTCGGGGGGGATCGCAGGCCATGACCACAGCGGACGCACATCGCGGCAAGACCACCCTGCTCGGCCGCATGGGCCATTTCCTGATCATCACAGCTTATCTATGGCTGCTTCTCGCCGTTTACACGCTGCACAACGCCGTCGTCCTGCCCGACTGGGGCCTTGCCGCCCATTTGGGCGCGGCAACACTGAAGGCGCTCGTCCTCGCCAAGTTCGTGCTCATCGGCGAGCACCTTAAGCTCGGATCGCGCGCCGAGCATTTGCCGTTGATCTGGGTCGTGATGATCAAGTCCGCGCTATTCGCGGTTCTGCTCGTTGGCTTCAATCTGCTTGAAGAGCTTCTGGTCGAGATGATCGGGTCTCATCACGACGGCGCGGGCGGCGATGTCCTGCCTCTCTCCAGTGCCGCGACAATCTTCTCACTCGCCATCATGGCTTTCGTTTCGCTGATCCCTTTCTTCGGCATAAGCGAATTGACGCGAATTATCGGCGAGGAGCGGATGCGCGAACTTTTCTTTCGCAGGCCAAAGACGGTAGAGCCCGGCCAAGCCCGCTAGGCCTGACCGGGAAGTCGCCAATTATTCCTCCGGGCAGGGATAATTCGCCGCGAGCGTACGCGCGCCCATCTCGAAGGCGGGACGGTCGTAAAGCTCGGGGTGCTCGGGTGCGAAATCGGTCACCTGCTTCGCGAATGTCTCGAAGGAAAGCGTATCCGGTAGCCGGAAGCAGACTTCCTCGTCCATGTTCGGCCCAAGGCGCCGTGCAACCATCGGCGCGCCCTTGTCGACCGACGCATAAACGCCCGCGACCAATCCGGCGAGGAACTGATTGCAGGAGGCCTTCGCAATCCGGTCGTCGGCGGAGCTGTTGGCGTCGAGCGCAACGGTGCAGGCCGAAACCAACTCGGCACCGGTCGTAACCCTCGGCATCTGCGCCATGGCGGCGCCTGCGGAAAAGGCAGCCGCAATCAGCACGGCAGCAGCAAGACGGGTGTTCCTCATGTCGGATTCCTCCTCTTCTTGTTGACCTCTATATTCTCCGCAATCCTCGCACGGATCATGGCTCCCCCAAAACAGTCAGTCCTGCCGCGCGTCCTTTCGGCGCAGGCCGAGGTCACACGCCCGCCACTATGCGGCGCCGCGCCCATCGGGTAAGAAATCGGGTCCGTCCCGCCTGGAGCGCTCACATGTCCATGCCGTCCGACATCCGGCAACGCGCCGAAGCCCTCACGGCTTCGGAACGGGAGCGCTTTTCCGCGCTCCATCCCCGTTCGCGGCAGATGGCGGCGGAAGCCGGAGAACATTTCCCCGGCGGGGTACCGCTCCACTGGATGCTGGACTGGGAAACCCCCTTCCCCCTCTTCGTGCAGAGGGCCGAGGGCTCGACCGTTACAGACGTCGACGGCCACGCCTATTCGGATTTCTGCCTCGGCGACACGGGCGCCATGTTCGGTCATTCGCCGGCCCCGGTGACGAAAGCGATCGCGGAGCAGGCGGCGAACGGCCTCACCGCCATGTTGCCTTCCGCGCTCACGGCCCGCGTCGGCCAGCTCCTCTCCGACCGCTTCGGTCTTCCCTTCTGGCAGGTCACCGCGACGGCGAGCGACGCGAACCGCGCCGTCGTCCGCTGGGCGCGCGCGCTCACGGGCCGCCGGAAGGTACTCGTATTCGACGGCTGCTATCACGGTCAGGTCGAAGACGCCTTCGTGAAGCTCGACGGTTCGACGACGAAGATGAAACCGAGCCTTCTCGGTCAGGTCGTGGACATCGCAGAGAACAGCATTGCCGTCCCCTTCAACGATCTCGATGCCGTCGAAGCCGTTCTCGCGAAGGAGGACGTCGCACTCGTCCTCACCGAACCGGCCCTCACCAACACAGCGATGGTGCTGCCGAAGGAGGGTTACATCGAAGGCCTCCTCGCCGCCGCGCGCCGCCATGGCACGCTGGTCTGCATCGACGAAACTCACACCATCTCGACGGGTCCGGGCGGCTTCACCCGCGCGCATGGGCTCGAGCCGGATTTCTTCGTCCTCGGGAAACCCATCGCGGGCGGCCTTCCTGCCGCCGTTTTCGGTTTCACCGAAAAGGTTGAGGCGGATATGCGCCGCGTCCTCGAAACGAAGGAGCCCGGCTACTCCGGCATCGGCACGACCCTTTCGGGCAACATGCTGGCGCTCGCCGCCATGCGCGCCTGCCTTGAAGAAGTCATGACGCCTGGGAACTACGCGCGCATGACCGCTCTCGCGGAAAAGCTCGCAAGCGGCCTCCGCGGCGAAGTCTCGCGCCACGGCCTTCCCTGGACGGTGACGCAGATCGGCGCGCGCGCCGAACTCGTCTTCTCGTCCCGCCCGCTCGAAAACGGCGCCGAGGCGGCAGCCGCCATCGACCACACCGTCGAGCGCGCCATCCATCTCTTTCTACTGAACCGGAATGTGCTGGTAACGCCGTTCCACAACATGACCCTCGTCGCGCCAACGACAACGCAAGCGGATGTCGAAAGACTCGTCGCCCGCTTCGGCGAAGCCTTGTCGGCGTTATGCGGCAGGGCCGAGGTCTGACGATGACGCGCGCAACGCAAAAAGAGGCGGCCGATTTTCTCGCCGCCAACCCCGAAATAGTACAGATTCAGGCCTTCCTGACCGACCCCTCCGGCGTCGCGCGCGGCAAGGTGCTGCGGCCGGAAGAAATCGCAACCGCCTATCGCGACGGCCGTCCCCTTCCCTGCTCCATCCAGTCGCTCGACATGCTGGGCGCGGACGTCCTCGAAACCGGCCTCGTCTGGGAGGAAGGCGACAGCGACCGCCCCTGCTTCCCCGTCGCGGGCACGCTGACGCACGCCCCCTGGCACGATGTGCCGACGGCGCAGGTCATTCTCGAATCCTTCGAGCGCGACGGTTCGCCGACGCCTGCCGACCCGCGCCACGCGCTTGCCCGCACGGTGGCGTCGCTGGAAGCGATGGGCCTCAAGCCCGTCGTCGCCATCGAACTCGAATTCTATCTCGTCGACCGCGAGGCAGCCGCGAAAGGCCGCATCGTCCCGCCCGCCGCGCCGAACGGTTTCGCGCCCGCGCATCTCCAGGCCTATCTCATGCAGGACCTGGAAGACTTTTCGCCCTTCCTGAACGACGTCTTCGACGGCGCGAAAAGGATGGGCCTTCCCGCGCGAACGCTCATTTCCGAATATGCGCCGGGCCAATTCGAAATCGTGCTCGAACATCGCGCCGATGCGATGCGCGCAGCCGACGACGCGGTCCTCTACAAGCGTCTCGTGAAAGGCGTTGCCGGCAAGCATGGCTTCGTTGCCACCTTCATGGCGAAGCCCTATGCGGAAACGTCGGGCAGCGGCTTGCATATCCATGTGTCGCTGGCCGACGAAGAAAACGCCAACCTCTTTGCAGGCGAAGGGCCGCTCACCCCGCACCTCGCTCATGCGATCGGTGGCCTCGAAGCCACCATGGCCGAAAGCATGGCGGTCTTCGCGCCCAACGCGAATTCCTTCCGGCGTTTCCGCCGCAATACCTATGCCCCGATGACGCCCGCATGGGCGGTGGACAATCGCTCCGTTCCGCTGCGCGTGACATCGGGCAGGCCCGATACGCGACATCTCGAACATCGTGTCTGCGGCGCGGACGCCAATCCCTATGTCGCGCTGGCAACTGTGCTGGCGGGTATCGCCGAGGGCATTGAGAAGAAGATCGAACCGAGCGAACCCATTGTCGGCGACGGATACCGGGAGAAGCAGGAAGCAACCTTGCCTCTCAACTGGTGGAAGGCACTGGAGGTCGCCCGTGCGTCGTCATTCCTCCCCAAGAGGCTCGGCGCCGGCTTCGCGAATATCTTCCTCACCATCAAGGAAGCGGAATGCGACCGCTTTTTTGCCTGCGTGAGCGACGTCGATGTCGATTGGTATCTGAGAAACGTCTGACCTATTCCGCCGGTGTGTCCGCGTCTTCCATGTCCTTCAGGTCTTCAGGATTGCAGGGATACTTCCGTTCGAGCGCGCGCACCGCGAGTTCGAAGGCGGGCCGCTGCCTCATATCCGGATTGTCACCCGCATAGCCGACGACCTGCTGCGCAAAGTCGCGATAGCTGAGCTTGTCCGGCAATTCGAAACAGGCATTCTGATCTTCTTTCGGCCCGATGCGGCGTGCGCGGAACGGTTCGCCCATGGTCAGCGTTTCCTCCTGCGCAAGCACGAGGCCGGTCACGAATTCCTTGCAGGCAGCGCCCTTGCTGCCTTCGCCCGCACCATTGTCGAGGAGCGACTGACAGGCAAGGATCAGCGTCTCGCTGTCTTCGATATCGGCGGCGGCATGCGCACTTCCCGCCATGCCCGCCGCACCGAGCATGACACCGAGCGCCAGCTTTGCGATTTTCTTCATTTTCCGGTCCTCGCTCGTTTCGCCTGTCCCATAGATACCTATATCCGCCCGCGCAATCGTCAAGCACCGCTTCATGACAAAGAAGAAAGGCCGCCCGCAAAGGACGGCCTTTCATTCCCGGTCTGAGAAACAATCAGTCGGCGCTCTTTGTGTTCCGCATGGCGCTGCCGAGAGACTTCTGCACCCCGTCGCCCTGGTCCACGATCTGGCGGCCCAGCGCGATGACATTCGGAATTTCATCGTCCGCCAGTTCCTTCATGAACGCCTTGCGCGCCATTGCCTTCTCGACGTAAGGCGCTAGCTCCTCTGCCTTCTTCTTCTGCCGCTCGGCTTCGTGTTCCTTGAATTCGGGCATGACTTCCGACGCGAAGAGTTCAAGCGCCTCGCAAATGTGTTCGTGTTTGTTGTTGCCGCCCTGCTGAATGAAGGAGACCTGGTCGACGCCCGTCTCAGCGAAGCCGCGCAGATGCTGGCGCAGTTGATCGGGTGTGCCGATGCCGCCCGCGCCGTTCACCGGCAGCTTGTCCTTCGCCTTCTCGAATTCCGCCCAGATATCCGTGCGGCCCGGCTTGTGCTCGCCAAAAATATAGTGGTGACCGAGCGCGTAACCGAAGAAACGGAAACCGTCCATGCCGCGCTTGCGCGCTTCCTCTTCGTCCTTGTGGACGGAGAAGCTCGATACCATGCAGATATTCGGGTTCACCGCATGGCCAATCGGCACGCACTCTTCCTTGAAGATGCGATAGTAATCGTCCACCCATTGCTTCGCTTCCGCCGGATCGACGAAGGCAAACGTGAGTGCGCCAATGCCGAGCCGCGCGGCAAGCTTGATCGTCTCGCGATTGGAACAGGCGACCCAGAGCGGCGGATGCGGCCGCTGGACCGGCTTAGGCACCACATTGCGGCAAGGCATCGAGAAGAACTCGCCCTCGAACCCCGGATAAGGGTCCATCGCCATCATGTTGGCGCACTGCTCCACGGCCTCCCGCCATTGCGAGCGCTTCTGGTCGACCGGCACCTTGTAACCGCCAAGTTCGAGCAGCGCCGAGCTCTCGCCCGTGCCCCATTCGACGCGCCCCTTCGAGACGAGATCGAGCGTCGCGATGCGTTCGGCCACGCGCGCGGGATGATTGTAGTTCGGCGGCATCAGCGTGATGCCATGGCCGAGCCGGATATTCTTCGTGCGCTGCGAACAGGCAGCGAGGAAAACTTCCGGCGCGGAGGAATGCGAATATTCCTCCAGAAAGTGATGCTCCACCTCCCACGCATGGTCGATGCCGATCCTGTCGGCGAGTTCCACCTGGTCGAGCGCATCCTGGAAAAGCTTCAGCTCGTCGCCCTCGTTCCATGGGCGCGGAAGCTGGTGTTCGTAAAAAATGCCGAAGCGCATGTGTGCCTCCCGTTATGCCGGGTTTGTTGGTTGGGTTTGTCAGTCGAAAACGTTGATCGCGTCGGGCGTGCGGTATTCCAGCCCCCGAAGCGCAGGGCTCTCTGCCGCGCGTGCGAAGGCCTCCTCGATCCTGCGCGCCCGGTCCGCGAAAAGCGGCGCCATGTCGGGATGCGTGAAGATATAGAGTTCGCCCGCTTCCACCGCTTCAAGCACGCGCGCGCCGACACGGTCCGGGTCGATGCCGCCGAGCACGAGCTGCTTTGCCGCTTCCGCACGGTCGGGATCGCGTTCATCGGCGGTCGGGCCGAATTTATCCTGCCGTGCGCGCGAGCTTTCGAAGATGCGCGTCTTGACGAAGCCGGGGCAGAGCACGGACACCCCGATATTCTCCGGCGCAAGCTGACCGGCCCATCCCTCCGACATGCCCACCACTGCATATTTCGATGCCGTGTAGGGCTCCATGCCCGGAATGGAAATCATGCCGGCCATGGATGCCGTGTTGACGTAATGTCCGCCTTCGCCATGCGCGCGGATATGCGGCAGGAAAGCTTCCATGCCATAGACCACGCCCATCAGGTTCACCGCGATCGTCCAGTCCCAGTCGCCCGGCTTCACCGCATCGATAGGTCCGCCTGCGCCCACACCCGCATTGTTGCAGACAAGATGCACCTTGCCGAACGTATCGACCGTTTCCTGAGCGGCACGCTCCACGGACGCCCGCTCCGTCACATCGCAGCGCACGCCCGCCGCCCTCACCTGCCGTTCCTTCAGATCCGCCACTGCCGCGACGAGATCCTCTTCATTGATATCGGCGAGCATCACGTTCATGCCGGCCGCACCGAAAGCCCGCGCCATCGAAAGTCCGATGCCGCTTGCGCCACCCGTCACAAAGGCGGTCTTTCCTGCAAAATCCTTCATCACGCGGCCTTTGCAATATCGTCGAGAGCGTCGAATTCCGCGAAGAGCCGAGCCCCGTCCGGCGTCTTTTCAAGCCCGGCGCGGATCGCCTCCCGCGTCTGTTCCCTGGAGAAATCGGCTTGCGTCACGGCATGCCAATGCACCATGCCCTCCCAGATCGGATCGATGAGGTCCTTGCCCTTCACTGTGCCGCCATCGACGGTCTTGAAGGTGAAGCTCCGCATCTCGGAAATCGCCGTCTGCAGATAGCCGACATGGATCGCCTCGTCGGTGCGGATACGCTCCACCATCGCCGCCGCCTCTTCCGCCTGTTCGCGCCGGTCGGTGAAGACGTCCTTGTCGCGCATGATCGTGCAGCAGAAAGAAAAGAAGCTCTCCGCCCGAACCTCGATCATCAGCACATTCATGAGCAGCAGGATGAGCTGCTCGAAGCCCGCCGGGAGTTGCGGCATCAACCGTCCCGTATCGGGCCTGCCGATGCTTTCGGGCACCTCCGGCAGCGGATAGCGGTCCGCGCCGAACACAAGGTCGCGCGCCGCGAACCACATGGCGTCATGCGCGCCATATTCTGGTTCCGCCGGGTCGCCGCCCTCGTCCGCGCCATGCGCATAGAGCAGGCCCTTGTGCAGGTGCCCCGTGCATGTCTGCGAGATGTCGTCTTCGATGATCGTCTGGAAGTCGGGTGCCTCGAGGTCGCAAAGCGCCCGGCCCCGCGCCTCGATCACGCCAGTGATGGTGAGCGAGTTCCAGAACGGCTGCCCGTAGCCATGCGAGAGAAGAACCCTCTCTTGCGGAATATTCGGATAATTGCCCCGCTTCAGAAGCTGCACCGTCGCATCGATCAGCGGCCAGCCCTGCGCCGTGAGCTGCGCCTGCCATGCCGCCACCGCCGGCCAGCGATGAAGCACGCGCGGCGATACATAAGTACCGTCGGCCATAAAGCCGCCATGCAGCTTGTATCCCGCCCGTTCATGCGGCCGCGCGTAAGCATGCGAGGCCATGAGCTCGTCTCGCGTATAGGAGACCCTTGCCATCTTCCCGTTCCTCCCGAAGGCCTGTTCCGGCCTCTTTTGTTGGTCTTATTTTTTCAGGGCACGCACGAAAATGCGTGTCATGCCGTCGATCATGCGAACGCGGTCGAGCTTGCGGCGGAAGCCATAGGCACCGCCCTGCTTGATCGCACCGACAATGAGATAACCGGCCAGTCTCGCGTCCAGGTCGGGCGCGGCTTCGCCCGTTTCCTTCCACTTGTCGAGCAGTTCGGCCCAGACTTCGGCCCAGCGGTCCACCGGCATCCTGCGGCCGGTATCGCCTGTCGACAGCACGCTGATATCCGTGAGCGCCGCGGCAAGCACGCCGGTATTTGCGTCGGAATATTCGAAGATCGCGGTGAGGAGTTCGTGAATGCCCTCCTCCAGCGATCCGGCCACCGCGTGATGCGTCTCCACGAAGACGTGAAGCTCGTCCGCCGCCTCTTCCGTGAAGGCGAGGAAGCAGTCGAGCTTGTCCTCGAAATGCAGATAAAAAGTGCCGTGGCCGACGCCCGCTTCCCTGGAAATGTCCTGTGGCCGCGTCTCGTGATAGCCGCGCTCCACGAAGAGCTTGCGCGCTGCGGCCATGAGCTTGCGGCGGCTCTCGCGCTTGCGCCGGGCCGCGCCGCTCAACGGAATGGCGCCCGCGTCCTCGCCCTCGACGGCAAGCATGGCGGCGTCATCTCCCTCATATTCCAGAACGGCCGCTTGAGCGGTCTTTCGGGTTCTGGAGCCCGTTTCCTCCGTGGTCATGCCGCAAGGTTCAGGTCAAAATGACAAAATCTCAACAAATCCGGATGAAATTTGCGGGTATTTTTGAAATCTCGCCTCACGCACCCGCATCTTCACGGGCGGCTTCATTCCGCCGCTTGCCGTCCCTTTTGCAGGATGGTCCAGAGCTTCACCGGCGTCACCGGCATGTCGATCTCCTCGACGCCGTAAGGCGCAAGCGCGTCGATCATGGCGTTGATGAAGGCCGCCGGGGCACCAACGGTCCCCGCCTCGCCCGCGCCCTTCACGCCGAGCGCATTCGAGCGCGCCGGAATTTCATTGTAGCTCACATTGAAGTCCGGGAAGTCGGCCGCGCGCGGCATCCAGTAATCCATGAAGGAGCCGGTGACGAGCTGTCCGTTCGCATCGTAGACGGCATGTTCGCCCATCGCCTGACCGAGCCCCTGCACGATGCCGCCATGCACCTGCCCCGCCACGAGCATCGGATTGAGGATATGTCCGAAATCGTCCACCGCCGTGAAGCGCGTGATGCGGTAGACGCCCGTATCCGCGTCGATCTCGATCTCGCAGATATGCGCCCCGTTCGGGAACGTGTTGCCCTTCTGCGAATATTCACCGTCGCCCGCGAGTTCGCCGAGATCGGCCTGCCCTTCCGCCAGCCGTGCCACCGCGAACAGGTCGATCGTCCTGTCGGTACCTGCAACCGCGAACACGGGCTCGCCGTCCGCGCCGCGATACTCGATGTCGGCCTTCGCCGCTTCGAGTTCGTTCGCCGCGATTTCGCGGCCCTTGTCGATCAGCTTGTCGCCCGCATCTGAAATCGCGCCCGACACCATATAGACGGCCTTCGATCCGCCCGTGCCCGCGCCGCCCGGCAACACGTCCGAGTCGCCGAGATGCACCTTGATCTTTTCCGCATCGAGCCCCAGCCGCGACGAGATGAGCTGCGTCCACGCCGTCTCATGGCCCTGCCCGTTCGTCTGCTGTCCGGTCCAGACATGCACGATGCCGTCCTTTCCATCGACCGCGATGCGCGCATAATCCGTCATGCCCGCCGCCGTGCGCTCCACATAATAGCTGTAGCCGAGCCCGAGCAGCTTGCCTTGGGTTGCCACTTCCGCGCGCCGCGACGCGAAGCCCGCCACGTCCGCCTTCTTCATCGCATCGTCGAGATTGCGTTCGAAATCGCCAGAGTCGAAGGGAAGCGACGGCGCCGCGTTGAGCGGCATCGCGCTCGCGGGCACGAAGTTGCGACGGCGGATTTCGTCCGGCGAGAGGTTCATCTCGTGCGCCGCCTTCTCCATCAGCCGCTCGATGACATAGGAAGCTTCGGGCCGTCCCGCGCCGCGATAGGCGTCCACAGGCACGGTATTCGTGTAGACCGCGCGCACACGATTGTGCATCGCCGGCACCATGTAGACGCCGACATGCATCCCGCGCGGTGCAAGCGAGGGAATGAAGGGCCCGAACTGGCTCTGATAGGCACCGAGATTGGCGATGGTCGACACCTGCACGGCGAGTATCTTGCCGTCCTTGTCCAGCGCCACCGCCGCTTCCGTCACATGATCGCGGCCCTGTGTATCGCTCAGGAAGCTCTCCGAGCGGTCCGCCGTCCACTTCACCGGCCGCCCAACCATCTTCGACGCGAACAGCACCAGCGGATATTCGGGATAGACGAAGGTCTTCATGCCGAAGCCACCACCCACGTCTTCCGTCACCACGCGCAGCTTCTCGACTGGAATCTTGAGCGAGTACTGGGCGATGTAGTTGCGCATCGAATGCACGCCCTGGCTGCCTGTATAGAGCGTGTAGTGGTCGCGATCTGCCTCGTAATTCCCGAGCGCCGCGCGCGGTTCCATCGCGTTCACGACGATGCGGTTGTTGACGAGCTTGAGCTTCGTCACGTGATGCGCCGCCTTCATCGCTGCTTCGGTCTTCTCCGCGTCGCCGATGTCCCAGTCGTAAGCGAGGTTCGAGCCGCTCTCCTCCCAGATCACGGGCGCGCCGTCGGCAATCGCCCCCGCCGTATCGGCGACGGCGGGCAGGTCTTCGTAATCCACCGTCACGAGATCGGCTGCGTCCCGCGCCTGCGCCGGTGTCTCGGCCACGACCATCGCCACGAGGTCGCCCACATGGCGCACTCTGTCCCGCGCGATGAGGTTGCGCACCGTCTTGAAGATCGGCGTGCCGTCCTTGTTTTTCAGCATATCGGCGGCAGGCGAGTAGACAACGCCAAGCCCTGCTTCCTCCGCATCGCGCCCCGTATAGATCGCGATGACGCCCGGCGCCCCCTTCGCATCTTCCGCGTCGATACCGGCGATCCGCGCATGGGCGTGCGGACTGCGCACCATCACCGCATAGGCCTGGCCCGGCAGCGAAATATCGTCCGTATAGCGTCCCTGCCCCGAAACGAGCCGCACATCCTCGACGCGCCGCGCCGGCTGCCCCACACCGAACTTCACCATGGACGGACCTCTTTCAATACGTGAGGGATGCACGGCCAGACGAAAGCCCGCATCCGGATTGGAATGGCGTTGGAGCGCACGAGGCTCCGGCCTGCACGATCAGTCGCGGAAGGACGGATCGATCCGGTCGAGCGTGCGCAGAAGCGCCGGCCAGGCGAGATTGCCGATGCCGTGCTTCTTGTGGAACATGCCCTGCTCTGCGGCTTTCTCCGGCACGCCCTGGTTCGGCATGGTGAGCTTCACGCCGCCCGAAAGCGCACGCACCTGCATCGTGCAGGCCCGCTCCAGGAAGTAGAGGCGCAGGAAGGCGTCCGCGCAGGTCGCGCCCGCCGTCAGCAGCCCGTGATTGCGCAGGATCATGCAATGCTTGTTGCCGAGGTCGCGCACCAGCCGCTCGCGCTCGTCATGCTCGAGCGCAATGCCCTCATAATCGTGATAGGCGAGGTCTTCGAGCACGATCATCGCCGTCTGCGACAGCGGCAGCAGCCCGTCCGCCTGCGCCGACACGGCCACGCCGTCATCCGAATGCGTATGGATCACCGCATTCGCCTCCGGCACCGACATATGCACCGCGCTGTGGATCGTGAAGCCCGCCGGGTTCACCGCATAATCCGTCGGCATGACGATATTGCCGTCGAGATCGATCTTCACCAGGCTCGATGCCGTGATCTCGTCGAAGCTCATGCCATAGGGATTGATCAGAAAGTGATGCTCCGGTCCCGGCACGCGCGCCGAGATATGCGTATAGATAAGGTCGCTCCAGCCATAATGCGCCACAAGCCGGTAGGTTGCCGCGAGGTCCACGCGCACCTGCCATTCGGCTTCCGAAACCTGATCGCGCACTGAAACGCCGCTGAAACCCTCCGCTACCGACATGGGGGATCGCCTTCCTCTGAACTCATGAAAACCGGATTCGTCGTTCCGGTCAGTCTGCCACGTCCCACCCCTCGGCTGCAAACGCGCCTATTCCGCCGCTTTCGCCTGTGAAACGGGTTCGAGAACCTTGCCGGGATTGAGAATGTTCTTCGAATCGAGCGTCCGCTTGAGGAGATGCATCAGCGCCACCTCCTCCGCGCTCCGCGACCAGTCGAGATAGGGCCGTTTTTCGAGCCCGATCCCGTGCTCCGCCGAGACGGAGCCGTTCCGCTTGCGCAATTCGCCATAGACGATGGCCTCCACGCCGCGCCGCGTCTCCTTGTTCGCATCGGGAAAACGCCCGGGGATCACATGCAGGTTCCCGTCGCCCAGATGCCCGAACACCATCAGCGAACTGTCCGGCCATTTCGCCGCGAGCCCCTGTTTCACCTCGGCGATATAGCTTTCCATATCCGCGATCTTGAGGCTCACATCGAAGGTGAACATCGGATAGGTGTGCACCACCTGCCCCACATCGTCCCTGAGCGCCCACATCGCGTCTCGCTCCGCCTGGCTCTTCGCGATCACCGCGTCCGATATCTCGCCCGCTTCCAGCGCTTCCATCATCGCCGCCTCGAAGCGCGCGCTGTCGGCCTCCTGGTCGCCGCCCATGGATTCGACCAGCACAGAATAGGGATGGCCATGCGCGATCACGGGCCTGCCCTTCGCGGGCTCCATCGTCACCAGCTTGTAGAAGTCCTCCCACATCACCTCGAAGGCCGAGAGCGTGCCGCCAAGCGCGCGCTCCATGTGCCGCAGGAATTTCGGCAACTGCTCGAAGCTTTCCACCGCCACGAAGCCCGTATCCTGCGACTTTGGCTTCGGCCAGACGCGAAGCACCGCCCGTGTCACGACGCCAAGCGTGCCCTCCGAGCCGATGAACATATGCTTCAGGTCGTAACCCGCATTGTTCTTGATGAGCTTGTTCATGGAGGTCATCACCGTGCCGTCCGCCAGCACCGCCTCGAGCCCCAGCACCATGTCGCGCGTCATCCCGTAGCGGATCACGCGGTTGCCGCCCGCATTGGTCGAGATATTGCCGCCGATGGTCGCCGAGCCGCGCGCGCCGAGATCGAGCGGGAAGATGAGACCCTTGGCGTCCGCCGCCTCGCACACCGTCTGCAGCACGCAGCCCGCCTGCACGCTGATCGTGCCGCCCAGCGTGTCGATCTCCTCGATCTTGTTCATGCGTTCGAGCGACAGCGCGATATGCCCGTCCGCCTCGCCGCCTTCAACAAGCCCCGTCTTGCCGCCCCATGGCACCACGCCCTCGCCTGCCGCATGGCAGAGCTTCAGCGCCTTCGAGACCTCTTCCGTGCTCGCGGGCCGCAGCACCGCGGCTGGCACGCCGAGCTTGCTCCACGCCCCTTGCGCTTTCTCCTCGGCATCCTTGCCGGTCAGCACCCCTGCGTCGCCCAGCGCGGCCTTCAACTTCTGAATGAGATCGTCCGACGCCATGTCATCCTCCCGGGATCGTTCTTGGACGCCACTATAGCGGGTTGGAACAGGAATTTCTCTCTTCAGCCCCAAAACCCAGTTCCGTCATGGCCCGGCTTGTCCGGGCCATCCACGTCTTCCTTTTGCATCGGCTTTCGCAAAGGCATGGATGACCCGCATAAAGCGGGTCATGACGGAGAAGGAACAGTGAAACACTCATCACCCGATCACCCTTCGCACATATCCCTGCCATCGCTGATACCGCTCCGCCCGCTCGCTCTCCGCCATCTCCGGCGCAAACGCCCGCTCGCAGCGCCAGTGCTTCGCCACCTCGCCCATGTCCCCATAAAAGCCCGTCTGCATGCCGGCAAGATAGGCCGCACCCAGCGCCGTCGTCTCTGTGACTTCCGGCCGCTCCACCGGCCGCGCCAGAATGTCGGCGAGGTTCTGCGCGAACCATGTATTCGCCACCATGCCCCCATCGACGCGCAGCGCCTGCGGGCTCGTCAGCCCCGCCGCCTTCATGTCGGCGCCCATCGCATCCATCAGGTCGCGCGTCTGGTAGGACACGCTTTCGAGCGCCGCCCGCACGATCTCGCGTCCGCCCGTGTCGCGCGTCATGCCGAACAGCGCGGCGCGCGCATCGGGTTCCCAGTAAGGCGCGCCAAGCCCCGTGAAGGCCGGCACCAGCACCGCGCCCGATGCCGGGTTCGCATCCCGCGCCATCGCCTCGCTCTCGGCGGAACTGTCGATCAGCTTCATCTCGTCGCGCAGCCACTGCACGATCGCGCCCGCCATGAAGATCGAGCCTTCAAGCGCATAGGTTGTTTCCCCGCCGATCCGGTAGGCGATGGTGCCGAGCAGCCGGTTGCGGCTTTCGACGCGCTGCTTGCCCGTATTCAGCACCGCGAAGCAGCCCGTGCCATAGGTCGATTTCATCAGCCCCGGCTCGAAACAGGCCTGCCCGACGGTTGCCGCCTGCTGATCGCCAGCAACCCCCGCCACGGGGATCGCCGCGCCGAGCAATTCCTTCTCCGCCATGCCGAAATCCGCGCAGCAGTCGAGCACCTCCGGCAACACACCGCGCGGAATGCCGAAGAGCTTGAGCAGCTCGTCGTCCCACTCGTTCGCCTCGATGTTGAAGAGCAGCGTCCGCGAGGCGTTCGTCGCGTCGGTGACGTGCCGCTTGCCGCCGGTGAGCTTGTAGATGAGCCAGCTATCGATCGTGCCGAAGCAGAGTTCGCCTTTCTCCGCCTTTGCCCGCGCGCCTTCCACATTGTCGAGCAGCCAGCGCAGTTTCGTGCCGGAAAAATAAGGATCGAGCAGCAGCCCCGTCTTCGCCTGGACGGTGGCCTCCTTCCCCTCCTCCTTCAGTTTCGCGCAGAAGGCGGCGGTGCGCCGGTCCTGCCAGACGATGGCGTTGTGCACGGGCTTGCCCGTCGCCCGGTCCCAGAGCACGGTCGTCTCGCGCTGGTTGGTGATGCCGATGGCTGCGACATTCTCCGCCGTCGTGCCGGAGGTCAGCACACCCCGGCAGACCTCCAGCGTCGCCGCCCATATCTCCTCCGCGTCATGCTCCACCCAGCCGTCGCGCGGGAAAATCTGGCGCAACTCCTTCTGCCGCACCCGCATGGGCGAGCCCGACCGGTCGAACAGCAGCGCCCTCGTGCTCGTCGTTCCCTGATCGATGGAAAGAATGTAGTCCGCCATTGGCCTCCCCCGTATTTCGTCGCGCCGAGGCTACCCGGCCCGCACGCCCCGCAAAAGCCCTCACGAAAACCTTATCGCCGGAGGGGGCGAAATCCGGATGACCAGTTGCTATATTCCGGTCATGGACATGGAACAGCCCCTTCCCGAGGCCCCCACAGCGCCGCAAATGCCGGAAAAACAGATGATCGACCCGCATGGCCGGGCCGTGACCTATCTGCGCGTCTCGGTGACGGACCGTTGCGACTTCCGCTGTGTCTATTGCATGTCCGAGCACATGAACTTCCTGCCGAAGCCCGACCTGCTGACGCTCGAAGAGCTCGACCGTGTCTGCTCCGCCTTCGTCGCAAAAGGCGTCCGCAAGCTCCGCCTCACCGGCGGCGAGCCCCTTGTCCGCCGCGATGTGATGACGCTCATCCGCACCCTCGGCCGCCACCTCGAAACCGGCGCGCTCGACGAACTGACGCTGACCACCAATGGCAGCCAGCTCGCCCGCCATGCCGGCGACCTCTATGCCGCCGGCGTCCGCCGTATCAACGTCTCGCTGGACACGCTGGACGAACCCCTCTTCCAGCAGATCACGCGCTGGGGCCGTCTCCCGCAGGTGCTGGATGGCATCGCCGCCGCGACGCGCGCCGGGCTCAAGGTCAAGATCAACACCGTCGCGCTCAAGGGCGTCAACGAAGCCGAAATCCCCGCGCTGGTCGAATGGGCGCATGGGCAAGGTCACGACCTCACGCTGATCGAAACCATGCCCATGGGCGACATCGACGGCGACCGCACGGATCAATATCTGCCCCTCTCGCAGGTGCGCCACTCGCTCGCGCAGCGCTGGACGCTGGACGACCTCGCCGAACGCACCGGCGGCCCCGCGCGCTATGTCCGCGTCGCCGAAACCGGCGGCAAGCTCGGCTTCATCACGCCGCTCACGCATAATTTCTGCGAAAGCTGCAACCGCGTCCGCCTCACCTGCACGGGCACGCTTTATATGTGCCTCGGCCAGGACGACGCGGCGGACCTCCGCGCACCGCTGCGCGCGAGCCAGGACGACGGCCTGCTCCACACCGCCATCGACGAAGCGATCACCCGCAAGCCCAGGGGCCACGACTTCATCATCGACCGCGACCACAACCGCCCCGCCGTCGCGCGGCACATGTCGCTCACCGGCGGCTAACCCGGCCCATCCCGCCTTCGGAATAGTCCCAATCCCCGGCTTGCGTATCTCCGCCCATGTGCTTACCTCCTTGTGCCTGCGGATAATTTACCGATTCACTCGGAGAAATGTCCGGCCGCCCTTGAGGGGAAGACGATGAAATTCGAGAAGATCGCCTTCGTGGCGACGGACGTGCCCGAAGCGAGGGCCGCGCAAAAAGCACTGAGCGAGCGCTATGGCGATACCGCCCCGGAGCAGGCGGACGTCATCGTCGCGCTTGGCGGCGACGGTCTCATGCTCCAGACCCTCCATCGATACATGAACCGCCGCATCCCCATCTACGGCATGAACCGGGGCTCGGTCGGCTTCCTCATGAACGAATATCGCGACGACAGCCTGCGGGAACGTCTCACCGCCGCCGAATGCGCCACCATCCATCCCTTGCGCATGCGCGCGACGCTTGCCGACGGCAGCAAGGCGGAGGCTTTGGCGATCAACGAGGTCTCGCTGCTGCGCGAAACCTATCAGGCCGCGAAGATCCGCATCTCCATCGACGGCAAGACGCGCATGGAAGAGCTGATTTGCGACGGTGTGCTGGTCGCGACACCCGCCGGCTCCACCGCCTACAATCTTTCGGCGCAGGGCCCGATCGTCCCCATCGACGCGGCCCTCCTCGCGCTCACGCCGATCAGCGCCTTCCGCCCCCGCCGCTGGCGCGGCGCGCTCCTCTCGCATCGGGCGAAGGTCCGCTTCGAAATTCTCGAAGCCGGCAAGCGCCCCGTCAGCGCCGTCGCCGACCACACCGAGTTCCGCCATGTCCGCGACGTCGAGGTGGAGGAAGACGCAAGCATCGACATGCTGATGCTCTTCGACCCCGACCACGGCCTCGACGAGCGCATCATCACCGAGCAGTTCTTGTATTGAGTCCTGTCACATAGGAACTCAGACTAATGACTCAGAATTCGCTAGTCCTTGTTCTACCTGTCATTACTCTGATTGTGGGCGCACTTTTAAGTCACTTCCTTTCGCGGGCTTCTGACACGAGGAGAGAACTAAGCGCACTCAAAATCCAAGCTTATGTGGATTATCTTCGCTGTGTTGCCGAGGCTGCTCATATAAAGCGAAATGACATCGTCGCAACGTCACAACTGAACGCACGGGCAGCAGAAGCTAAAAGCCGAATTGCGATTTATGGAAGTCCCGAAGTCATTGCGGCTTTGGCCGATTTCGGTCGCGCCGGTGCCCACACTGCAGACCCCGCAGCTCGCACTAAACTTTTGAAGCTCTACGAAGTTATGCGAGATGAAAGAGGCCACAGTTCGAGTCCAAAAGACATCGGCAATCTCCGAGCAATACTATTCGGGGACCAAACCTGACCTGCGCCCCAAGTTTCATCCAGTCGGAAGTAGAGTCTCGTGACCATTT
>NZ_BTVP01000051.1:0-18410 GCF_045863935.1 Parvibaculum sp.
TCAAATGGTCATGAGACTCTACTTCCGACTGGATGAAACTTGGGGCGCAGGTCAAGAATATTGAAGTCGACAGATTCGCTAACTTGCTTCTCTCTGATTTCTGCATTGATCGGCGTCTAATGGCTGCTCTGAAAGAGCGTTACTCATACGACAGTGCCAGTGGAAAGCTTTTGGCGGAACATGACTGGGTTCTAAAGCTTGAGCGAACCTTGAAGCGGCTCGCGGCAAAGGCTCCACCACCACAAAAAGCGCTTTTAAAGAAAAGAATCGAATTCGCGTTCGAGGGAATGAGAGCTTCCTTAGAGGCGGCCAAGCATGTTGCTGACGTAACCGTGGCGACCTAAGGGTTGTATTGGATCTGCTACCTACAAGGAAAATCCCCGCCCGCACTCACCAGCACCTTCCCGTGCCGTCCGCCCGTCTGTGCCCGGATCAATGCCTCGCGGATATCCTCGATCGCATAGACGCTGTCGACCGGTGCATGGATGACGCCTTTCGCCATCTGCTCCGCAAGCTCCGCATAGATCGCCCTGATCTCTTCCGCCGAACGCCGCGCCAGGAAGCGGCCGAGCATGAAGCCGGTAAACGTCACGCCCCGGAAGACGAGATCGGCGACGGTGACGGCAGGCGCCGCGCCCGACATGCCGCCATAGGTGCAGACGGTGCCTTCGTCGCGCAGGCATGCCGCGATCCGTGCCGTCGCCTCGCCGGACACCGCATCGAGCCCGAGCGGGATCGCCGCGCCGCCCGTCGCCTCGCGCACACGGGCGGGTAAGTCCGGCCCGTCGGTGAGGCAGATGTCGGCGCCGAGCGCCTTCAACTCGGGAAACACATCGTCGCGCCGCGTCACGTTCACCGTGCGCAGCCCCCGCGCCTTCGCCAGCGTGATGACGAGGCGGCCCACGGCGGAGTTGGCGACGTTCTGGATCACCCAGTCGCCGGGTTTCAGGTCAACGATATCGCTCAACAGCAGCAGCGCCGTCGGCGGGTTGATACGCAGCATCGCCGCCTGTTTGAGGTCGAGACCGGCGGGGATCGGCACGGCATCTTCCGCCGCCACGCGCCGTTCCGACGCCCAGTTCTCGCGCGCGAGATTGATGACGAGGTCGCCTTGCTTCACATGGGTGACGCCGTCGCCGGCCGCGCGGACACGGCCGACGCACTCCGCCCCCGGCGTCGCGGGCAGCGGCGGCTTGATGCGATAGGTGCCGCGGCAGAAACCGATATCGGCCGGGTTGATCGGAAAGGCGATGACGTCGAACACGACTTCGCCAGGGGAGGGCGCGCCCACATCCGGCGCCTCCACGCAGCGCGCGACGTCTTCCGGCACGCCGTAGGCATCGAGTTCGATCTTTTTCACGCCCGCTCCCCCTCGTTTTCTTCCGTGCCAACATACGCGGAAAGGGAGCGCGCGGCCTAGTCCTTCGGCACGATGCTGATCGCGCCGCTCACTTCCAGCACCGCATATTTGATCTGGTCCATCCGCTCGAGCCCTTGCGCTCGCCGCGCCTCTTCCATGATGTCGTACTCGTCCACGCGCGCCTTCTTCATCCGGTCGCGCAGAGGTTGCCCGTTTTCCACCAGGACCATCGGCATTCCGTCGAGAAGCTTCCCCGCGATCGGCACATACTCCTTGAAGAGCGACAACGCTATATCCATGACGATGAGGGTCACAATGACGAGCAGGGCGTTCGTCACCGAAAAGTCGTCGCCGAGAAGTCCCTGCTGCGTCGCCTCACCGATGATAAGCAGGAGAATGAAATCGAAAGTGGTTATCTCCGACAGCGTGCGCCGCCCGGAAATCCGGAACAGGAGAAGCAGGAAAATGTAGATCGCGCCAGCGCGCAGTACAGCGTCCATTTGAACCTCTCAAGGATAAACGAACATCGTTACGGCAGCGGGTGGGCCGTCGGCGGTGGCGATTTCGCCGCGCAGGAGCCAGCGTTGCCTCGGCCTCAGATCGATCTGTATGCGGAGCGGACCACCGGTGGGCTTGAAGACATAGGTTTGGCCGTCCGGGCCGTCGCTTTCTTCGGCGGGGGCGGGGTGGATCGTTTCGATGGAGAATCCCCGCGTCAGGGAAGGGCTGAGACGGATGGTTGCCTGCCGGGCGGCATCTTCCCGCAACACGATTTCCATGCGCATCCCGGCGTCATGATGCGCGAACCGGTCGTAATGGACTTCCAGCTGGCCGTCCGCGCCCGTCGCGGTGGTGCTGCTCAGCGGGCCTTCCGAGAAGGCGCCGAGGAGCGCGGCAAGGGTCACTATGGCGAGCACCACCCAGCCCGCGCGTTCGACGCGCCAGGTCACGCGCTGAAGACCCATGTCCTCCGTGATCGGATAGGACCTGCTCTCCCATGTCTTTTCCGGATCGTCGCTATCGGCAAGCATGGCCGTTCCCTCGCGCGGCGAGGTGTCGCCACGACTGCGTCTCCTGAAGAAGAAGAACGCGCGGCCTGTCTGCCGGTTCCCGCCGCGCCGAGGCTGTCAGACGCCCTGAAAGCTCACCAACTTGCGGCTCTGTGGATCCCACAGCGCCAGCCGCGCCGTCTTGAGGCTCTCCATGATGGTCAGCCTGTTGATCGTCTTCAGTTCCGGCATCGCATCGAGGCATTCCCGCAAGCGGTAGTTCGGAATGTGGCTGCACAGATGGTGGATATGATGCAGTCCGATATTGCCCGTGAACCAGCCGAGCACGCGCGGCAGCACATAATAGGAGCTGCCGTTGAGCGCGCCGCTGTTGCGGTCCCAGTTCTCGTTCTTGTCCCAGCTCGTGGTCTCGAACTGGTGCTGCACATAGAAAAGCCAGACGCCCATCGCGGCGGCGGCCACCAGCACCGGCACCACCATCACCGCGAAATTGACCCAGCCAAGCAGGATCAGCAGCGTGCCGTAGAAGGCGAGGATCGCGAGATTGTGAAACATCACGCTGCTCCACATTTCCCATGCGGGCCGCCTGAGCGTGAGCGGCAGGCGTTGTAGCAGCAGGAAGTGAACGGGCCCGCCGATCGTGAGCAGGAAGGCCGGATGCCGGTAGATGCGATAGGCGAGGCGGCGGATCGGCGTCAGCGCCCGGTATTCATCGGTCGTCAGCGTGTTGATGTCGCCATAGCCGCGCCGGTCGAGATTGGCCGACGAGGCATGGTGCAGCGCATGCAGCCGCCGCCAATAGGCGTAAGGCGTGATCGTCAGCACGCTGACAAGGCGTCCGGTGATGTCGTTCGCCCGCTTCGACGCGAAGAAGGAGCCGTGTCCGCAATCGTGCTGGATGATGAAGAAGCGCAGCGCGCATCCCGCCAGCGGTATCGCCAGCAGCAGCGTCAGCCAGTAGCCCACCTGGAGGCTGAAATACATCGCCGCCGAAAGCGCGATGAAGGGAACGCCCGTGGTGACGATCTGCCATGCGGCGCGGGTGAGGTCCGGCTTGCGGTATCGCGCGCAGTGTGCGGCAAATTCGTTGATCTTCGTATGCATGTTTACCTTGCCCCGGCGAGGGGGTCTTCTTGTTTGGGTTGAGAGTGTGTGTGCGCCGCGTCGCGGTCTGATGGGTCTGCTGCCCGGCGGCAGGCTGTGAAAGCCGCCTCAGCTTCCGCGCGCTTCCTTCATCATTTCGGTAAGCCGGCCTTCGTCGACGGCGCCGGGATGCATCGTGCCGCCCACGACGAAGGCGGGCGTGCCGTCGACGCCCAGCTGCTCGGCAAGCCGGTAGGTGCGGCTCACCTGATCCTGGATCGCCGGGTCGCCCATGTCCTTCTTGAGCCTGGCGACGTCGAGCCCGAGACCGGCCGCAACCGCCATGATGGCGTCCTCGTCGACTTCGCCCTTGCGCTCGTAGAGCGCGCGATGCATGTCGAAATAGCGGCCCTGCTTTTTGGCGGCGATGGCGGCCTTTGTCGCCAGCAGCGAGTTGGGGCCGAGGATCGGGAACTCCTTCAGCACGAGCCGGATATTGCCGTCCTTCTCCACGAAGTCCATCAGCGGCTCGAAGCTCCGCTTGCAGTAGCCGCACTGGTAGTCGAAGAACTCGACAAGCGTGACATCGCCGTCCGGGTTCCCGGCTACATAGTCGCCCGGGTCCTCATAGATCGCCTTCCGGTGCTTCTCGACCGCCGCTTGCGTCTCGGCGAGCTTCGCCGCTTCCTGGCGCCGCTCGAGTTCCTCGAAGGCTTTCACCAGCACTTCGGGATTCTCGACGAGATAGTCATGGATGATGGTCTCGATCGCGGCCTTGTCCTTGGCGTCGAAGCGCTCGGCGGCCCAGACGGGCGCGGTGAAGGCGAAAAGAAAAAGGCAAAACGCGGCAAGCGGCAGGCGAAAACTTGAAAACATGGGACTCTTCGTTTGGAGAAAGGAAAGGGCGGTCATCCGCGCTGCGGCGGTTGCTGCATGGCGATGTCCTGGGCGCGCAGCCATTCGGGGCTGCCGTTCTTGAGAAGCTTCTGCGCGCGCATGGCGTGGGCCTTCGCTTCGCCCACGGCGCCGAGCGCATCGTAATATTGCGCAGCCGAAAGCTCCGCCATGCCGATGTCGTCGAGCTGCCCATAGCCGATCGAAAGCTGATAATAGCCGAAGGCCTGCTCGCCGCTCTTCGTCGCGATCTGCAGGTGCCGGATCGCTTCCTGCGTCGAGTCCGTATCCTCGCGCGCCAGCAGCGCCCGGCCGAGGCCGAGATGAAGCTGCTCGTCCGTGGGCTTCAACTCCACGGATTTGCGATAGGCGGTGATCGCCTCTTCCACCTTGCCGCTCTCGAAATAGATCTGCCCCTTCACTTCCCAGACGTAAGGGTTGTTCGGCTGGTTCTCGATGAGCGGCCCGAGTTCGGCGAGCGCCTTGTCGAGCTGTCCGGTACGGTGATAGGCGACGGCGCGCGCATAAAGCGCATAGTCGCTCTTGTCCGTCGGCGGATAGCGGTTGAACGTGACGGACGGGTCGTCGAGAAAGCCGAACAGTTTCGCCTGTACCATCTTGAAGGCGTGAACGCGTGCGGGTGAATCCTGCTTCTCGAAATAGGGTGAGACCTTCACGCGCTCTTCGAGCGCCGTGAGGCGCGCGCCGGACATCGGATGCGAGCGCGCATAGGGGTCCTGCCGGTTCGCGGTCAGCAGTTCCTGGTCGCGCATCGACGAGAAGAGGTCGAGCATGCCCTTGCCGGATTGCCCCGAGCGCTGCAGGAAAGTCGCGCCCGCCTGGTCGGCGCTTGCTTCCTGTTCGCGCGTGAAGGCGAGGAGGCTCCGTGTCGCGATATGCTGGCTGCCCATGATGAGTGCCATGCCCGCATCGCCCTGGCCGGCGGCGATCGCACCCACGCCCAGGATCATCGAGGCGATCACCGGCATGCTCATGCTCTCGAATTCCTCGCGCCGCTTCACGAGATGGCCGCCCGCCATGTGCCCCGTTTCATGCGCGATCACGCCGATGAGTTCCGACGGCGTATCCACAATGGTGATGAGGCCGGTATGCACGAAGAGCTGCTGCCCGTTCGCCACGAAGGCGTTGAGGTTTTTGTCGTTCACGAGATGGATTTTCACCGCGCCCGGATCGATTCCCGCAGCCATGAACACGGGGTCGGAATATTCCCGCAGCATGGCCTCGGTTTCGGCATCGCTGATGATCGAGATGCGGCCTTGTGCCGCCGCGGGCAGGGCGGCGTGGAGGCTCATCGCCGCGCCCGCTGTCAGGGCGCAAAGAGCGCGCAAGCCCGATCTCAGGGCGGCCTTCAGGCCGGCATTCGCGCCGGTATCCGTGAATGACATGTCTCGTTAAACCCGTTTACGGGGGGCCAGCAGCCCCTTTTACTCGTTTTCCCGGAGCCTTGTCGCTCCGCTTTTCCTTCCCCGGCGGCCCTTTTCGCGCCACTCTCGCCCACCCGCCATTTTCAGCGGGATTTTTTGCGGCGCTCCGGCGCCTGCGTTGACGTTATGGGCATGTCGCGACTAAACGGTAGGGGTGGGGCTCAACCCCGTCAATCTCGCCAGGCAGCACGATAATGTGAGCGATGCCCATCATACAGAGAACGGCGCCGATTGCTGAATCCGTCGCCGGACGAAAGCCGATATGTCGAACATCAGGAGAAGCGCCGGAATGTGGTTAAATTATGAGGGTCGCACGCGCCGCACGGGAGTGACGCTGGCAGCATTCGCCGTAATTCTGGGTCTGTCGGCCTGTGCGGATGAAGGGCCGAGGGATCCGGTCGGCCTGACGGCGGTGAGTCACGGCGTCGAGACGGCGGCGGACCGCCGCGCGCGACTCACGACGGCCGGGCAGGTCGCGGCCGACACGCGCGATCCCTGGTTCGCTGGCGCCGTCATCGCGGATGAGCCCTCGGCGGTGCTGCTCGCGCGCCAGGTGCTGGAGCAGGGCGGCAATGCCGCCGATGCCGCGGCCGCCGTCTATTTCGGCCTTTCGGTAACCTATCCCGCGGCCGCCGGTCTTGGCGGCGGCGGCGTCTGCCTCGTGCATGAAGGAGGCAAGAAGACCGTCGAGACCGTCTCCTTCCTCACGCGCAACCCGGCAGGCGGCGGCGCCATCGCCGTCCCCGGCAATGTTCGCGGCTTCGCGCTCATTCATTCGCGCTATGGCAAGCTTCCCTGGGGCTCGCTCGTCGCTCCCGCCGAGCGTCTCGCGGCCACGGGCACGCCCGTTTCGCGTGCCACCGCGCGCCAGCTCGCCGACGCAGCATCGGTCATCGAGGCTTCGCCCGCCCTGAAGAAGATATTTGCGAACGACAAGGGCGCCATCGCCGGCGAACTCGACACCGTGACGCGCATCCATCTTGCGGCGACGCTCGCCCAGGTGCGCAGCCAGGGCGTCGGCGGCTTCTATTCCGGCCAGACGGCGCAGCGCCTCATCGAGGCTTCCGCCAAGGCAGGCGGTGCGCTCTCCATCCAGGATCTCCGCAACTACCGCCCCGAACTCATCGCCGCCCAATCCGCGGATATGGGCACCTCGAAGGTATGGCTCCCCGCCGGGTCGCTCGGCGCGGGCGCCTTTGGCGCGGCGCTTTGGTCGAACATCGGCAATGCAGGCCCCGGCGAACTTGCCGAAGCCGCGCGCCGCACCGCGATCCAGCTCGGCGCGCCTGCCGATATCGAACGCGACTTCGGCTCCACCGCCTTCGCGGCCATCGACGGCGCGGGAGGCGCGGTCGCCTGCGCCGTCACCATGAACGGCGCCTTCGGTTCGGGCAAGGTCGCGGAGGGCACGGGCGTCGTCCTTGCTGCCAGCCCCTCGCAGCCCGTGGCGGGTCTGGCTTCCGCCTTCCTCGCACCCGTCATCGTCACCGGCGCGACCGGCGAATATGTCCGTCTGAGCGGCGCGGGCGCCGGTGCGCCGAAGGGCGCTGCCGCCATCCAGTATGTCGGACGCAACGCAACGACCATCGACGCGGCAAACGCCGCGCTCGCGAATGGCCCGGCCGATGCGCGCTCGCCCGCGAATGCCATCGTCTGTCCGGACGGCATAGCGTCGGGTTCCTGCGGCTTTGCCATCAACCCCGGCGGCAACGGCATGGCGGCCACCGGCATTGCGGGCAAGTGACGGCATTGCATAGCCGCTGAAACAGAAAGGCCCGGAGTTCCCTCCGGGCCTTTTGCTTATCTTGTCTGGCGTGACGCTTCAGCGCCGCTGCCACCAGCCGCGCCTTGTCGGCTGGTCGGACCCGTCATCCTCGCGCGCCTCGCCAACCGGCGGAACGTCGGCATCCGCTTCGGCCATCTCGACGATGCTTTCGGAGACATCCTCGTCTTCCGGCTCTTCGGCCTCTTCGTCAGCCTCTGCCGTCTCGCGGACGTCTTCCTTTTCTATCTCGTCGTCGGCTTCGATCTCCGCCTCGGCGAGCTTTTCCTGATCGCCATAGGCGCCTTCCATGGCGGCCTCGGCATCCCAGGCTTCCTCGTCGTCGTCGTCGGACTGATCTTCCGCCTCGAACTCTCCGCGCGAATAGGAAAGGAGAACGGGCGCCTCGCCGGTTACGAGCGGGTCTTCCAGCGCCCCTTCGAGCAGCAGGCCTTCCTCCTCGCCGTCTCCGGCAATCGCTTCCGGGCCGGCATCTTCCGCGCCCTCGGCGGAACCATCCTCCGGCCTGCGGCGGTTGCGGCGGCCGCCCCGGCGTCCACGGCGGCGGCGCTTGCGCGGCAACCCGTCTTCGCCGAGTTCGGTCTGCTCGCCGTCGTCGCGCGCGGCCTCTGCCTCGTCTTCCTCGCCGGACGCCTCGGCATCGGCGGCTCCCGCCTCTGCCTCGTCTTCGCTGCCGTTTGCCTCGCGTGCCGTATCGCCTTCGCCGGCGGGACGGCGCTTGCGGCGGCGGCGCTTGCGGCGCGGCTGTCCGTCTTCCTTGCCGTCACCGGCTTTGGCGTCGGCGCCCGTCTCTTCGGATTCCTCCTCGTCGATTTCCTCGACGGCGGGTTCTTCCTCTTCCTCGGTGTAACCGCTCTCGATGTTGATCGCGCCCTGCGCAGGCCGCGTGCGAGTAAGCGCGCGCGCTTCGGCCGGTTCGATCTTGTGGTCGGAGCCCGCCAGTGTCGCATCCGCCTCGATGAAGACCGACGTGCCGTAACGCTCTTCGACGTCGAGCAGGTTGGCGCGCTTCTGGTTCAGAATGTAGATCGCGACTTCTGCAGGAACCTTCACGGTGAAGGCCGCCGCACGGCCCTTGATCGCTTCCGCTTCGACGCCGCGCAGCACATGCAGCGCCATCGACTCGACGGACCGCACGAGGCCCGTGCCCGCGCAATGCGGACAGATCACGGTCGATCCTTCCAGCACGCCGGAGCGCATGCGCTGGCGCGACATTTCCAGAAGACCGAAATGGCTGATGCGGCCCACCTGGATGCGGGCGCGATCCGTCTTCAGGCAATCCTTGAGCTTGCGTTCCACCGCACGATTGTTGCGGTTCTCGTCCATGTCGATGAAGTCGATCACGATGAGGCCGGCAAGGTCGCGCAGGCGCATTTGCCGCGTGATTTCCTCGGCCGCTTCAAGGTTCGTCTTCAGCGCCGTCTGCTCGATGTTGCGCTCCTTCGTGGAGCGGCCCGAGTTCACGTCGATCGAGACGAGAGCTTCCGTCGGATTGATGACGATATAGCCGCCCGACTTCAGCGTAACGGTCGGGTTCAGCATTGCGTCGAGCTGCTGCTCCACCTGGAACTTCTGGAAGAGCGGCTGCTTTTCCTTGTAAGGCTGAACGTTCTTCGCATGGCTCGGCATGAGCATGCGCATGAAGTTCTTCGCTTCCTTGTAGCCTTCGTCGCCCTCGATCTGGATGGCGTCGATGTCCTTGTCGTAGAGATCGCGGATCGAACGCTTGATGAGGCTGCCTTCCTCATAGACGAGGGTGGGAGCGGTCGATTTGAGCGTCAGCTCGCGCACGCTCTCCCACATCCGCAGCAGATATTCGTAGTCGCGCTTGATTTCGGCCTTGGTGCGCTTTGCGCCTGCCGTGCGGACGATGAGGCCCATGCCTTCCGGAACGTCCAGCGATTCGGCGATGCCCTTCAGTTTCTTGCGGTCGGCCGCGACCGTGATCTTGCGGGAGATGCCGCCGCCGCGCGCCGTGTTCGGCATCAGCACGCAATAGCGCCCGGCGAGCGAGAGATAGGTTGTGAGCGCCGCGCCCTTGTTGCCGCGCTCTTCCTTCACGACCTGCACCAGCAGGATCTGCCGGCGCTTGATGACTTCCTGGATCTTGTAGGAGCGATAGTTGATCCGCTGCTTGCGCGGCGCGGCTTCCTCCATCGCATCTTCCGCGCCGACGGACTCGATCGTCTCGTCGGAGAGAACCGTTTCGGTCTCGCCCTTGTCGGGCGTGGAGCCGTTGTCGCCGCCATTGTCATCGGCGTCGTCATCGCCTTCTTCGGCGCCGGCCTTCGCCTGCGGCGCTTCCGCTTCGGGCGCGTCGTCGTCGTCGTCTTCCTCTTCCTGCTCGCGGCGTGCTTCGTCGGCCTGCTGTTTCAGCAGGGCTTCGCGGTCCGCGACCGGGATCTGGTAGTAGTCGGGATGGATTTCGCTGAAGGCGAGGAAACCGTGCCTGTTGCCGCCATATTCGATGAAGGCCGCCTGGAGCGAGGGCTCCACGCGCGTCACCTTGGCAAGATAGATATTTCCTCGAAGCTGTTTCCTGTTCTCTGACTCGAAGTCGAATTCTTCAACGCGGTTGCCGCTTACGACCACCACCCGGGTTTCTTCCGGGTGGGCCGCGTCGATCAGCATTTTCTTTCCCATATGGAACGTCTCCGTGGCGCAGTCCGTCGCGCGAAGGCCGCCGCATCTTCATGCGTGCGGGTGTTCGCGCGGGTGCGCCGCTTGTTTGGGTCCTGTCGGCCGTGCCGGCACCGGTAAGGCGCGCCGCGGCGGATGAGGACGGGGTCTGGAATGAAAGCAATGAATGGGTGGGGACACCGCGCGCGGCCGGAGGCGCAGCCTTTCCGGAGCCGGTCCGGGCAAATGCTCGGATGGTCGGCCGGTCGGCGTGCTGTCTGACTGCGTCGTGCATCTCTACCTTTGGTGCACCCCTCAAGGCGCCGGGTGCCGGCGGGCTTGCCTGAGCCGGGCGTGAAGCCGGGCGGGCGAGCATGTAACGTTCGAATGCGCGTTTGGCGGTCACCGGGCGGCGCCCGTGAGTGGACAGCGCCTTTCGTGGAAATCGCCGGGCTCGCGCTGTCCGCTACCGGCTTCCCTCCCTGGGGAGGTCAGGCCGCTGCGCGACGGGTCGCCCGAATTCGTGGAGCCGCCTGGAACGTAAGGTCCGGGGCGGTGCGCCGGACACCCTTCGTGGGGAGCTTCACCGGCGGTGACCGTTTTTACCTTTTGCCGCTCTGATTTGGCAAGCGGCATGGCAGGGCATGATGGAACCCTTGTCTGTTCCGTTATTAACCATTCTACCCGTTGAAACTTCGTAAATTTTGGACGAAGTAACCATTTCTAGAGTAATCTCAGTGCATTACTGATTTGGGTGCTTTGTTTGGCACTCCATCTACCGCCTCCGGATTTACAGCGGTGGGCGTCGCCGGGGCAGGGGCCCCGCAGGCAGGCCATTGGGCCCGTCAGTGTGGCGTTCTCCCGGACCCCGTCCGGACCGTTCGGAACCGCGAGGAACAGGCGGATCGGGCAGGTCGCGAGGGGATAAGGCGGCGGATATTATGGGATTTTACCGGCAAATCGGACGGGGAATGGCGGCGGGCTTCGGTCTGGTTCTGGCCATTTGCCTCTTTGCCGCTCTCCCGGCGGGACCGGTTCTTGCCGACGATCTTGCCGATCTCCTCGAACGGGAGCTGCGCGAAGCCTCGCTTCCGCAGGCGGAAGAAGAAGCCTCTCTTCAGCAGGACAACGACGCGCTTTCGACCGGCGCGATCGGCGAGGGCACGGCTGTACCGCTTGCGCCCGCCGCCGCCGCGCCCGCCGAAGGCGGCCCTGCCGTCACCTCCATCCGCATCGGCGACCATGGCGATCAGACCCGCTTCGTCATGGAATTATCGGGTGACGTCCCTGCCGAGTACCGCGTCTTCACGCTCTCGGACCCTTTCCGCGTCGTCATCGACGTGAAGAACGTGCCCTTCCGCCTCGTCGAGGAACCGGCGGACAAGCACAAGGGCTTCGTCTCCGGCTATCGCTACGGCCGTTTCGAGGCTGACACCTATCGCGTCGTCCTCGATGCAACACAGCCCGTCGAAGTTTCGCGCGACTTCGTGCTCGATCCGCAGGCGGGCTTCGGCCGCCGCATCGTGCTCGATCTCGCCTCGACCGATCTTGCGAGCTTCAATGCCAAGGCGGGCTTGCCCGCCAGCGCCGAGCCTGCGGCGCCCGCCGCCGCAATTGCCGCCGTGCCGGTGAGTCCGCCCGCCGAGCGTCTCGAGCGCCGCCGCGTCGTCGTCATCGATGCCGGTCATGGCGGCGTCGATCCGGGTACGCATGGCCGCTCGGGCGTGCAGGAAAAAGCCGTCGTCCTCGCCTTCGCAAAGCAGCTCGCCGGCGAACTGCGTGCGTCCGGCCGCTACGACGTCCACCTCACGCGCGACAGCGACATCTTCATCCCGCTGCGCGAGCGCGTGTCGATTGCGCGGCGTCACAAGGCCGACCTCTTCATCTCGATCCATGCCGACGCGATCCAGAAGCCCAATGTCCGCGGCATGTCGATCTATACCCTCTCCGAAAATGCTTCCGACGCCGAAGCCGCCGCGCTCGCGCGCAAGGAAAACCAGTCCGATCTCATCGCCGGTCTGGATCTTCAGGGCGAAAGCCCGGAGGTGACGGGCATCCTCATCGACCTCGCACAGCGCGAAACCAAGAACTATTCCTCGCGCTTCGCCAAGACCGTCGTCGACCATGCGAGCCAGAAGACGGCGACGCTCGACCCCGCGCACCGCTTCGCCGGTTTCGTCGTGCTGAAAGCGCCGGACGTGCCCTCGGTGCTGATCGAGCTCGGCTTCCTCACCAATCCGGACGACGAGAAGCAGCTCACCTCGCCCACATGGCGCGCCACCATGGCGAAAACCTTGTCCCGCTCCGTCGACCGCTATTTCGGCGACCGGCTGGCCGAGGGCCCCAACTAGAAGATCCTTCCGGAACCGGCCTCTCCGTCATTCGTTTCCTTCCCGTTCCCGCCGCGCGGAGGAGGAAACCCATGAGCTATGTCCGTTTCGGCGCCATGATCGTCACGGCCACCATCGTCATGTATGGCCTGATGTATCTGAACACCTACGCGCTCGACCATGTCTGGTTCAGCGAGACCCGCGCCTACATGGCGATCGTCATGGGCGCGACCATGGCGGTCATCATGCTCGGCTTCATGCTCTCCATGTATGACCGCAGGGGCGTCAATCTCGCCATCGCCGCCGGCAGCATCGTCGTCTTCGCCCTCGCGCTCTGGCTCGTCCGCAGCCAGCAGACGGTGGACCAGGTTTCCTACATGAAGGCGATGATCCCCCACCATTCCATCGCCATCATGACGAGCCGCCGCGCCCACATTAAGGACCCGCGCGTCCGCGAGCTCGCCGACGGGATCATCATCGCCCAGGAGAAGGAAATCGCGGAGATGGAGCGTCTGATCGCCGGCCTCGAGCGCAATCCGGCGCCGCAGGACGCACCCGATCTGCCGCCTGGCGCAAGACAGGCGCCCGCCGCCCTGGAAAAAGCCCCCGCTGACGGTTCCTGACGAAACTGTCACGCGTCCTGGCAACGCTTTCTTGGTAAATACGCGCTTTATATGTATGTCGCGCAGGCGAGGTCGTTTTGCTGCCTCGTGCGTGCCATAATTGGTGCCTAGCAAATGCGGGGCAGGGATGTTGAGCGAGTGGGGGCCGGACGCCCGATGCTGAGAGTTCTTTCGATTGTTGCCGCTGTCTGCCTGGTGCTTCTTTTCGGCGGGCTGATGGCGGGCGGCTACATGGTCTGGCGCCTTAATCAGGATCTGCCGGATTACACCAGGCTCGCCAATTACGAGCCGCCGGTCATGACCCGCGTCCATGGCGGCGACGGCGAACTCATCGGCGAATTCGCGCGCGAGCGCCGCCTCTACGTGCCCATCACCGCCATTCCGCCCCGCGTCGTCGATGCCTTCCTCGCGGCGGAAGACAAGAATTTCTATTCCCATGGCGGCGTCGACGCGACCGGCATCATGCGCGCCGTCATCGACAACATCTTCAACGTCATGCAGGACCGCCGCCTCGTCGGCGCCTCCACCATTACGCAGCAGGTCGCCAAGAACTTCCTGCTCTCCTCCGACGTCACGCTGAACCGCAAGCTGAAAGAGGCGCTGATCGCGATCCGCCTCGAGCAGGCCTTCACGAAGGACGAGATCCTCGAACTCTATCTGAACGAGATTTACCTCGGCATCGGCTCCTATGGCGTCGCCGCCGCCGCGCTCAATTATTTCGGCAAGCCGCTCGACGAACTCACCATCGCCGAAGCCGCCTATCTCGCGACCCTGCCCAAGGGCCCCAACAACTATCACCCCTATCGCTTCCGCGAACGCGCGCTCGCGCGGCGCAACTGGGTGATTTCGCGCATGGAGGACGAGCGCTTCATCTCCTCCTACGATGCGGCGGAAGCCCGCTCGACCGGGCTCGACGTTTCGCTCCGCTCGCGCGGCGTGCAGATCCGCGACGCCTCCTATTTCCTCGAACAGGTGCGCCGCGAACTTCTCGGCATGTATGGCGAGGAGAAGCTCTACGAAGGCGGCCTCTCCGTCCGCACCACCATCGACACCAAACTCCAGGAAACGGTCTCGCGCGAACTCCGCGCGGGCCTCATCGCCTTCGACCGCCGCCATGGCTGGCGCGGTCCCGTTCGTCATCTGGAGGCGGGCGAGAACTGGCAGGACGCGCTCGCCGCCATGCCCGTCCCCGCCGACATCGAACCCTGGACGCTCGCCACCGTGCTCGACGTGAAGCAGGAAGGCATCACCGTCGGCCTCCGCCCGCAGCGCCTCGCCGATGGCACCTTCTCGAAGGATGTCGAAAAGGTGAAGGTGCCTCTCTCCGAAATGACATGGGCGCGCGCCAGCGTGAACCGCCTCTATCTCGGCCCCGAAGTGAAGGCGCCGTCGGATGTCGTCTCCGTCGGCGATGTCGTCTGGGTGGAGCCCGTCTTCGCCGACAAGCGCAAGGACCCCGTCCACTACGCGCTCGTACAGGTGCCGGAAGTGAACGGCGCCGCCCTCGCGATGGACCCGCATACGGGCCGCGTGCTCGCCATGCAGGGCGGCTTCAGCTTCGGCCTGTCGGAGTTCAACCGCGCGGTGCAGGCGCTCCGCCAGCCCGGCTCCTCCTTCAAGCCCTTCGTCTATGCTGCCGCGCTCGACAAGGGCTTCACGCCCGCAAGCCTCGTCCTCGATGCGCCTTTCGTGCTCGATCAGGGCGGCGATCTCGGCCTCTGGAAGCCGGAAAACTACGAACGCAATTTCCACGGGCCGTCCACGCTGCGCTTCGGCATCGAGCATTCGCGCAACCTGATGACGGTGCGCCTCGCCCAATATGTCGGGCCGCAGACCGTCTCGAATTATGCGCGCCGCTTCGGCATCACCGACGACATGCCGCCCGTGCTCTCCATGGCGCTGGGCGCGGGCGAGACCACGCTCATGCGCCTCGTCGGCGCCTATGGCATTCTCGACAATGGCGGCAAGCGCGTCACGCCGACCCTGATCGACCGCGTGCAGGACCGCTTCGGCCGCACCATCTACAGGAAAGACACGCGCGACTGCCCCGCCTGCAACGAAACCTGGGAAGAGGCGAAGGAGAGAAGCGCGCGCGAAAACCCGCTCGACCGGGATACCGTCGCGCCCCCCGCCTTGCCGGACGATCGCGAGCGGGTCGCGAGCGCGCAGACTTCCTATCAGATGGTCTCCATGCTCGAAGGCGTCGTGCAGCGCGGCACGGGCTCGGCGGCAAAGGCCGTCGGCGTGCCGCTTGCCGGCAAGACCGGCACCACGAACGACGGCAAGGACGCCTGGTTCGTCGGCTTCTCGCCCAATCTCGCCGTCGGCGTTTTCATCGGCTATGACGAGCCGCATCCGCTTGGCCGCGCCGAAACGGGCGGCCGCGCCGCCGCGCCCGTCTTTGCCGGCATCATGAAGGATGCGGTGGGCGGCAAGCCCGCCATTCCCTTCCGCGTGCCGCCCGGCATCACGCTGGTGAAGGTGAACGCGAAGACCGGCCAGCTCGCCAATGGCGAGGGCTCGGGCATCATCCTCGAAGCCTTCAAGGAAGGCACCGAGCCGCGTCCCGAAAATTCCGCGCCTTCCGTCGGCCTCTTCGGCAACGTGCCGGACCCGTCCGCCACCTATGACAGGGACCGGCCCTACGTGGTTCCCTTCGAGGGTGCCGTGCTCGATGGCGGTGCGCCGCTCTCGCCCGAAGACTATGACGGCATGACCCCGCCCGCGAACGACAACGAACCGGGTGAAGCCGCGCCGCAGGACCCCTTCATCCGTCCGGGTCCGGACGGTATTGCGCGCGGCCCCATCCCCGATGGCGGCGTGCCCACCGACGAGATCCCCGGCGCGGGCGGCGAGGAACCGGCGCGCCCCGAAAGCGGCAGCTCCGGCGACAGCGACATCGGCTCCGGCACCGGCGGCCTTTATTAAGGCCGCTCTGCTTTCTCTTTGAACCACTGAAGGCAATAAAAAATCAGTGTCACCCCGGCGAAAGCCGGGGTCCATGGCGTAGCCAAAAATAGAAGTGTCATCCCGGGGCTTGCCTGCACCGGCGTAGGCCGGTGTCCCCGGGACCCACGCGCAGCGCCTCTTGCCGCGGCGCTGGACACGACCCTCAGCCTCACCCCAAGACGTCATGGCCCGATTCGGGCCATCCACGCCTTTCTCCTCTGCGTCTCTGCGCCTCTGCGTGCTATCACTCCCGCACGCCACCCCCACGCTCCGGAGCCCGCCATCTCATCCTCCCCCACATATGACGCCATCATCCTCGGCGCGGGCGGCGCCGGCCTTTTCTGCGCGCTGACGGCGGGGAGGCGAGGGCGCCGCGTCCTCGTCATCGATCACGCAAAAAAGCCCGCCGAAAAAATCCGCATCTCCGGCGGCGGCCGCTGCAACTTCACCAACATCCACACCAGCGGGAAAAACTTCCTCTCGGACAATCCGCGCTTCTGCCTCTCCGCGCTCGCGGGCTTCACGCCGAAGGACTTCATCGCCATGGTCGAGGCGCACGGCATCGCCTGGCACGAAAAGACACTCGGGCAGCTCTTCTGCGACGGTTCCTCGCAACAGATCATCGACATGCTGCTCGATGAATGTGGCAAGGCAGGCGTGACCATCGCCCTCGAAACGGAAGTGAAATCCGTCTCGAAGAACGAGCGCGGCTTCACGCTCGAAACCTCGCGCGGGCGCTTCGAGGCTGCCTCGCTCGTCGTCGCGACCGGCGGCAAGTCGATCCCGAAAATGGGCGCGACCGGCTTCGGCTACGATCTCGCGAAACAGTTCGGCCTTGCCGTCATCCCGCCGCGTCCCGCCCTCGTGCCCTTCACCTTCGGGCCGGAACTGCGCGGACAGCTTGAAGGCCTCTCCGGCGTCTCGGTGGAGGCGACGGTCGCCTGCGGCAAGACGCGCTTCGCCGAGGCACTGCTCTTCACCCATCGCGGCCTTTCCGGCCCCGCCATCCTGCAGATTTCGTCATACTGGCGCGAGGGAGACGAGATCGTGGTGAACTTGTGTCCCGCTCACGACGTCTTCGCCGAATTGCGCGCGGCCCGCGCCGCGCAGCCGAAGCAGGACGTGGCGACGGCGCTGTCGCGTTTCCTGCCGAAAAGCCTCGCCGCCCGGTGGTGCGACATGGCAGGCGTCGAAGGCCGCCTCGCCGACCTCTCCGACAAGCGCCTCCGCGCCCTTGCAGACAGCGTCAACGGCTGGCACGTCAAACCTCAGGGTACGGAAGGCTTCCGCACCGCCGAAGTCACCGCCGGCGGCGTCGACACGCGCGGCCTCTCGTCAAAGACAATGGAAGCCCGCGACCACCCCGGCCTCTATTTCATCGGCGAAGTCCTCGACGTCACCGGCCACCTCGGCGGCTTCAACTTCCAATGGGCCTGGGCCTCGGGATTTGCGGCGGGAAACGCCCTCTAACCCCTCTCCCCTCGGGGAGAGGGAGGGAGCAGCCGTCAGGCTGCGGAAGGGTGAGGGGGAGCGGCAATCTCCGGTTCACATAAAATCTCAGTGTCACCCCGGCGGCCGCCTCCCGACCTGTCCGCCGCAGCATCTAGCGAAGGCGGAAGCTCCGAAGGAGCGAAGGGGGAAAGCCGGGACCCACTCGCAGCGCTCCTTGCCGCAGCAATTAGCGTAGTCGGCAGCTTCTCCCCAAACCGTCATTGCGAGCGAAGCGAAGCAATCCAGGGGCAGCACACTCACGAGCCAGCCGCTCCGGATTGCTTCGTCGCTCCGCTCCTCGCAATGACGCTGAGAGGAAAACATCGGACGCGAACTCCCTCTGCGTCCTCTGCGGCTCTGCGTGCCGACCTCTTTTCTCACGCAGAGCCGCAGAGATCGCAGAGATCGCAGAGCGAACGAAACGCACCATGCCTGCCCAAATAGAAGTGTCATCCCGGGGCTCGTCCCCGGGACCCACTCGCCTCTCGTTTTGCCGCAGCGTGGATTGGGCCCCGGCAACAAGTGCCGGGGTGACATCTTTTTTGTTCTTGCGTCACGCAAACCGTCATTGCGAGCGAAGCGAAGCAATCCAGAGGCCGCCTGCTCATGCGCCAGCCGCTCCGGATTGCTTCGTCGCTTCGCTCCTCGCAATGACGCTGATGAGAAAAGTACACCGGCCACAAAATAGAAGTTTCAGGGATTCTTGAAAGTATGACGCTGATTGCGCGCCTTCTCTTCAAGTCTTTCCCACCACGGAAGGACATTAGCTATGACCTGCGCCCCAAGTTTCATCCAGTCGGAAGTAGAGTCTCATGACCATTTG
>NZ_BTVP01000052.1:0-16963 GCF_045863935.1 Parvibaculum sp.
CTTCAATTGACGGACTCTACTCAAATCTGGAGGAAGTTCAGGGGCTCACGTCACTTGGTATAGTTTTAGGAGAACAAGCTATTTTTGAGTCTGTGCAAATAAGAGGCTCGTGGCTATATATAACTAAGAATAAACGCATTACCGGCATAAGACTGGTAAGCACTGAAACCTCGGCCTAACGCTGAGACGGAGTAGGGACTGATGATGATGGACCAAAGTATCAAAGCGGGTATTTTCGCCGCTGTAGCGAAGGCATTGGAGAAAACAGGTCTGGACGCTTTTAAGAAGACCAGTTTCTTTGCACGCAATCAGCAGGCTGAAAGCGAAGATAAAATGGCTGCTTAAATCATTAGCATGCAACGAAATCAGTGGGGGCCCTTCGGCCCCCATTTTTATGCCGCGTCGAAATAAAATTCTGGCGGACCAATGCGCACCGGCAACAAACTCCGGTTACCTATCAATAGCGGGTGAAGGTTTCGCGCTTGCCGGGAGCGAAGAGGACGACCTCGTAGGGCTCCGAGTGGCCGTCCATCTCCATGCCCGGCGAGCCCATGGGCATGCCGGGAACGGCGAGGCCTGTTGCCTCCGGGCGTTCCTTCAGAAGGCGGGCGACGCCGGAAGCGGGCACGTGGCCCTCGACGACATAGCCGCCGATGAGCGCCGTGTGGCAGGAGGCGAGCTCCTCGGTGACGCCATGGCGGGCCTTGAAGGGCTCGAGGTCATCCATCTCCGTCACGCGAACCGCGAAGCCTGCCTCGCGCATATGGTCCACCCAGGCGGTGCAGCAGCCGCACCAGGGCGTCTTGTAGACCTCAAGGGTCTCGGATGCGGCATGGGCGGGAAGCCCGGTGGCGGCCAGCATGGCAGCGGCGAGCGCGGAGAGGACGAAAGAGCGGCGGGAGATGCGGGTCATGGGGCGGCCTCCTGATTGGACTTTCAGAATAGACCTTCCAGTTGGTGGAGGCTCAAGGGAAAGCGGGGGTGGCGCGACAATGACGCACCGCCCATGGACCCCGGCTTTCGCCGGGGGTGACATGCTTATTTGAGGATCAGAGGCTCTGATACTCGGCGGCGATGTCGCTGCCTTCGTGGAGCTTGCCCTCGTGGAGGAGGACGACGCGGTCCATGTGGCCCGCGAGGTCGAGATTGTGGGTGGCGATGAGGGCGGCGACGCCTTGCGAGCGGCAGATGTTCAGGAGCTCGGCAAAGACCATGCGCGCGGTTTTCGGATCGAGGTTGCCGGTCGGCTCGTCGGCGAGGAGGACGTGCGGGCGGTTCGCCAGCGCGCGGGCGATGGCGACACGCTGCTGCTCGCCACCCGAAAGCTCCGCCGGGCGGTGCCCGGCCCGGCCGCCAAGGCCCATGCGGGTCAGGAGGTCCATCGCAAAGGCGCGCGCCTCGCGCTTGCCGGCGCCCGCGATCATCTGCGGGAGGACAACATTTTCCACCGCCGAGAATTCGGGCAGGAGATTGTGGAACTGATAGACGAAGCCGAGATCGGCGCGGCGGATGGCGGTGCGGCGCGCGTCCGACAGGCCGACAGCCTCGATGCCGCCGATCCAGACCTCGCCCGCATTCGGCGCTTCGAGCAGGCCCGCGATGTGGAGGAGCGAGGATTTGCCGGAACCGGACGGGCCGACCAGCGCGACGATCTGGCCCGGCCAGATATCGAGGTCCGCGCCTGCGAAGATGCGCAGTTCGGCATCGCCCTGCCTGAAGGTGCGGGTGATGCCGCGAAGGGAGAGAACGGGTGCGTCATTCATAGCGGAGCGCCTCCACCGGATCGAGCGAGGCGGCGCGCCATGCGGGATAGAGCGTCGCCGCGAAGGAAAGGAAGAGCGCCATCAGCACGACCGCTGTGACCTCGCTTGCGTCGACCTCGGCCGGCATGTGGCTGAGGAAATAGACTTCCGGCGAGAAAAGCTCCGTACCCGACAGATCGGAAATCCACTGACGCAGCGTCTCGATGTTGAGGCAGAAGACGAGACCGAGCAGGAAGCCCGCCAATGTGCCCGTGACGCCGATGGAGGCGCCGGAGATGAAGAAGGCGCGCATGACGGCGCCGCGCGTTGCGCCCATCGTTCTCAGCACCGCGATGTCCCTGCCCTTGTCCTTCACCAGCATGATGAGACCGGAGATGATGTTGAGCGAGGCGACGATGAGGATGAGCGTGAGGATCAAAAACATCACGTTGCGCTCGACCTGCAACGCGGAGAAGAAGCTTTCGTTGCGCTGCTGCCAGGTGAAGATGGCGCAGCAGGGACCGGCGGCCATGGCGATGGGCTGCACGGCGTTGTTCACGCGGTCTGGATTTTCGATGCGGACTTCGAGGGCGCTTACGCCTTCATAGGTGCGGAAGAAGGCGCGTGCCTCGTCGAGCGACATGAAGACGAAGCTCGCATCGTATTCGGACATGCCGATCTCGAAGATCGCCCCGATGGGGAAGGCGCCGACCTTGGGCGCAGTGCCGAAAGGCGTGATCGCGCCGCGCGGCGAGAGGAGCGTGATGTTGTCGCCGACGGTGAGGCCGAGATTGGCGGCGAGGCGCGAGCCCACGGCGACGCCGCCCTCGTCCAGCCCGTCGAGCGAGCCGACGACGATATTGTCCGAGACGATGCCGAGGCTTTTCAGGTCGTTCTCGCGCATGCCGCGCACGAGAGCGCCGGTCGCGCTGCGCGCGCTTTGCACCATGACCTGACCGTCGACCAGCGGGATGACGCTCACGACGCCCGCAACGCCGCGCACGCGCTCGGCCACCTGATCGTAGTTCACGATGTTGGAACCGACGCCCTGCACGAACATGTGGCCGTTGAGGCCGAGGATGCGGGAGAGAAGCTCGGTGCGGAAACCATTCATCACCGACATGACGATGATGAGCGTGGCGACGCCGAGCATGATGCCCGCAAAGGAGATGCCCGCGATGACGGAGACGATGCCCTCGCGGCGGCGCGAGCGCAGGTAGCGCATGGCGAGCAGCCATTCGAAGGCACCGAAGGCGCGGGCGCGGCCGGCTTTCTTTTCAGGGTATGTGGCGTCCGTCATTTTTTATCCTCAATCGCCGGCGCCGCCCTCCGGCGGCTTGGCTTACGCGCCATAAGGCGCGGCGGCCGGTCGGCCTTGCCGTTTTTCGCAAGCGAAAAACGGAAAACGGATGTCCCTCTCCAAGGTCGTCAGCCCAATATCTTCGCGAGGGCGGCTTCGGCGGACAGTTCTTCCTTTTCGCCGGTGGCGCGGCGCTTCAGCTCGACCGTGCCGGATTTGAGGCCGCGCGGACCGACGACGAGCTGCCAGGGCAGGCCGATGAGGTCCATGGTCGAGAATTTCGCACCGGCGCGCTCTTCCGTGTCGTCATAGAGGACGGTGACGCCGGCGGCTTCGAGCTTCGCATAAAGCGCCTCGCAGGCGGCATCGGTTTCGGCGTCGCCGCTCTTCAAATTCACGAGACCGACCTTGAAGGGCGCGACGGCATCCGGCCAGACGATGCCGTTGTCGTCGTGGCTCGCCTCGATGATGGCGCCGGCGAGGCGCGAGACGCCGATACCGTAGGAACCCATCTGGAGCGGCGTTTCCTTGCCGTCCGGCCCGGCGACGACGCAGCCCATGGCCTGCGAATATTTGGTGCCGAAGAAGAAGATGTGGCCGACCTCGATGCCGCGGGCGGAGAGGCGCTTGTCCTGCGGGACCTGCGTCTCGAATGCGGCGGCGTCGTGCTTCTCGTCGGTCGCGGCGTAGAGATCGGTGCGCGCGGCGATGACGGGGGTGAGGTCGCCGTCGTAGTCGACATCGTTTCCGGGGACGGGCATGTCCACGAGGTCGCGGTGGCAGAAGACCGCGCTCTCGCCCGTTTCGGCGAGGATGATGAATTCATGGCTCATGTCGCCGCCGATGGGGCCGGTGTCGGCGGCCATGGGGATGGCGCGCAGGCCCAGCCGGTCGAAGGTGCGCAGATAGGCGACGAACATCCTGCGGTAGGCGCGGCGCGCGCCCTCGACGTCGAGGTCGAAGGAATAGGCGTCCTTCATCAGGAATTCGCGGCCGCGCATGACGCCGAAGCGGGGGCGGATCTCGTCGCGGAACTTCCACTGGATGTGGAAGAGATTGCGCGGCAGGTCGCGGTAGGACTTCACGGCCCCCTTGAATATCTCGGTGATCATCTCCTCGTTGGTGGGGCCGTAGAGCATGTCGCGCTCGTGGCGATCCTTGATGCGGAGCATTTCGGGGCCATAGGCGTCGTAGCGGCCCGACTGGCGCCAGAGGTCGGCGGACTGGAGCGTCGGCATGAGGAGTTCGACGGCGCCCGCCCTCGCCTGCTCCTCGCGGACGATCTTCTCGATGTTGCGGAGCACGGCAAGGCCCATCGGCAACCAGGCATAGATGCCGGCGGCCGTCTGGCGGACGAGGCCCGCGCGCAGCATCAGCCGGTGGGAGACGATCTGGGCTTCGGCCGGGTTTTCCCGGAGGGTGGGCAGAAAATATCTGGAAAGGCGCATGATGATCCCGAAAGCGGCGGCCCCGGCGAGGGGCGGCGCGAGGCGGGACGAAGCGGCCCGCCGGAGCCTGAAAACAGGGCTCCGTTTTAGGGGGTCGCGGGCGGCAACGCAATCTCGCCGCTGGCGGTGCGGCGGGAAGCGAGGCCTTCGAGATAAGCGCGGATATCGACCTCGGGGCCCTCTTCGACGCCCCTGCCCGTGCGCAGGCCCCAAGGACCGGTTTCGAGCTCCGCGACCGAGTAGCCCATATCGACGTCGTAGGTGCGGTCGATCTGGTTGCGGAGGTAGCGTTGCGCCTCGTACCAGCGGGTCTTTTCCGCGCCGTCGCGGCAGGTGGCCCGCTCCGCGCCGGACGCGCCCCAGCGGCGCTCGACGCATTGATAGGGATCGAAGGAGAGGTCGTAGAGGCGGCCGACGATCGTGTCGATGGAGAGTTCGACCGTGCGGCCGGCCGAGTTCACATAGGAGATGTCGCAGGCGGCGTTCTGTTCCCGATAGGCGGCGAGAAGATCGCCCGCGAGGTCGTTGCCGTCATATTTGAGGCGCGGGGCGTCGACCATGTCCATCTTGATGAACTCGACGACGAGATCGTACATCTCCTTGAAGCCGGTCTTGAGGCGGGCGTCGCGCGAGGGCGTGGAATAAAGCTCCCAGACGCCGTCCGTGCCGTAGATGTTGCGCGGCAGGCGGGACGGCGGGGAGGTGTTCTGGATGCCGCGGCCGAGTGAAATTTCGACGGCCTGCTTGCGCGAGCGCAGGTCGAAGCAGAGCGACTGCATCATTGCGCGCAATTCCTCGACGGGCCTGTATTCGAGTTCGCCCGCCGAGAGGCGCGAGCGGAGATAGGTGTAGAAGTCGAGATTCTCGCCGTTCCACATCCATGACGCCGAGCGCCAGCGATGCGGGTCGCCGGCCGGATTGCCCTGATACTGCTCCAGGGAGAAGTCCGGAATGTCGGCGTTGGATGCGGCGACGATGCGCCCGCCGACGAGGGCACCGTTCGGGGCGCGCGTCGCGCCGACGACTTCGAGGGGACGGAACTTCTGGAAGATGGAGCCGAGTTCCGGTCCGGTGCGCAGGAACTCCTTGCCGAGGAAGCTGCGGCTCAGCGAATGATCGGGATGCGAGGAGAAGATGAGAATGCGGCCGCCGGATTCGACGCGCCAGACGAGCGAGGCGTGGCCGTTCACGTCATAGGTGACGGTGCCGGGCACGATCGCCTCGCGGTCGAGGCGCGGCGAATAGGTGTCGGAGAACATCACCGGATCGTCGGCAAGCGCGTTGCGGCGGAACATGGCCGTCGAGACGACGTTCACGAGCGTATGCAGGATGGGGATCGCGCTGACGCCATTGGCCGTGCGCGGAACACTGTCGCGGGCGACGACGACATTGCCATAAGAGGAATAGCGGATGTCGCCGCCCGGCCCGTCCGCCGACTGCATGGCCGACTGCCAGGCGAAGGGCAGACCGTTCTTCCAGGCGAAATAGGCGCGAAGGACATAGGGCATGTCCGCGCAATCGACATAGAAGCGGGTTTTCGGATCGGTATGGCGATAGGGATTGGCTGGGCTCTTGATGCACTGGTCGAAGGTCCAGCAATCGGCGGCGCCGAGGCCTGCCACGAAGTCCTGCCATGCCTTTTCGTCGCTCTCGCTCCAGCGCTCCTTGGTGATGCGCCAGCGCGCGTCCTGCGCGTGAGCGGCGGGGCCCATGCTCATGACCACGAACGAAGCGCACAAGAGAACGAACGCGGCTTTGCGCCAGCGAGAAATCATCAGCCTACACCCTGCCCTTACCCGCCTGAAGGGTGCGGGCTGGGGAAAGGGCTGTCAATGAAAGCTGGGCTCTCCGGAAGGCGGCAAGGCTATTTCGGCCGGACCTGATGCAATCTTGCACAGGCCTCGGCCAGCGCATGGTCCACACCGGAGATGTCCTCGCCGTCTATGGTGGCGTGGCCCGTCCGGGTGTCGATGACGATGCGGGCGACCGTCATTTCCGTGGCCGAATTGAAAGCGGGATTTCGGCCGGCGAGCGGATCGAGCGTCACGTCGAATTCGTAAAGGGGGCGCAGGCCATAGCGGTAACCGCCATCGATATCGGCGGGGGTGACGGCGCTGCCATTGGCGGCCACGCCCGGCACATAGTCCGCCTCGCCCGGGAGATAGGGGGCGATGCGGCGGCAGTCGTCTTCCGAGATTTCGACGATGCGCGGGGCGGCGCTGCCGGCGAGTTCAGCCGCATGGGCGGCGGAGCCCCCAAGGACCGGAAGGAGGGCCGGAAGGATGTAAAGGCGCTTCATCATGCTTTCATCCTGCGCGCGGGGGCTTTAAGGAATTGTTGCGGGGATTTTACTCGTCGCGTCGCTCCTCGCAATGACGTGGAGGGGTTAAGGGGGAAAACGGTGAACGACAATAATGAAGGGCTGCTCGACCGGCTGTTCGCGCTGAAGACAAACGGTACGACTGTCCGTACCGAGATCGTTGCGGGGCTCACGGTCTATCTCACCATGGCCTATATCATCTTCGTGAACCCGGCGATCCTCGCCGCGGCGGGGATGGATTTCGGCGCGGTCTTCGTCGCGACGTGCCTGGCGGCGGCGGCGGGCTCGCTCATCATGGGGCTTTATGCGAACTACCCTGTCGCGCTCGCGCCGGGCATGGGGCTCAACGCTTATTTCGCCTATACGGTTGTGCCGCAATTCGGCGGCGACTGGCGGCTCGCGCTTGGCGGGGTGTTTCTCTCCGGCGTGCTGTTCCTGCTGCTCTCGCTGTCGCCGCTGCGCGAGAAGCTGGTGAACTCGATCCCGCGTTCGCTCAAATACGGGATCGGTGCGGGTATCGGTTTCTTTCTCGCGCTGATCGGGCTCGAAAATGCAGGCATCGTGGCGGACCATCCCGTAACGCTGGTGACGCTCGGCAATCTCGCCGTGCCGGGAACGCTGCTCGCGATGACGGGTTTCGTGGCGCTTGTGGCCATGCAATACCGGCGGGTGCCCGGCGCCATCATGGTGACGATCCTTGCCGTGACGGCTGTCGCCGTTCTGGCCGGATGGCAACCGCTGCACGGCATCGCGGCGGCGCCCCCTTCCCTCGCGCCCACCTTCCTGGAGATGGACCTCGCGGGCGCGATCAGCGCCGGGTTCGTGACCATCGTCTTCGTGTTCCTGCTGGTCGATCTTCTCGATACGACGGGGACGCTGCTCAGCGTCGGACAGCATGCGGGCATGGCGGATGCGGAGGGAAAGCTGCCGCGGCTGCGCAAGGCGATGGTGGCGGATTCGTCGGCGACCATCATCGGGGCGGCGCTCGGCACGTCGTCCACCACGAGCTATATCGAGAGCGCGGCGGGCGTCGAAGCGGGCGGCCGGACGGGGCTGATGGCCGTTACCGTGGCCGTGCTTTTTGTTGCGAGCCTCGTTCTCGCGCCGCTCGCCGAAACCGTGCCCGTCTACGCGACGGCGCCCGCCCTCGTCTTCATCGCCTGCCTGATGGCGCGGAGCCTTGCCCATCTCGACTGGAAAGACGTGACCGAGACGGCGCCCGCGCTCGTCACCGCGCTTGCCATTCCCTTCACCTATTCGATCGCGAGCGGGATCGGGCTTGGCGTCATTTCATATGCGGCGATCAAGCTTCTCTCGGGACGGACGCAGGACCTCAACTGGGCGGTGTCGGTCATCGCGCTCGCCTTCATGGTGAAACTCGCCCTGCAATGAAATGCCATGCCGGCGTTAGACATCGTTCGGAAATTACCCAAGCGGGTTCATAACGCTGCAAAAATTTCATTCGCAGCAAAAAGGGGCGTGACACCTCGCCGCAGGCTGGCTATAGTCCCTCCTACAAAAAGGGATAAAGCGAAAGCGTAAGCCCAAGTTTAGGGAGGGAACGCAGACTTCGACGGTCCGAAAAGGATTGCGAAGGCGCGACACGAGGGAACACTAAAGCAGCAAGGCCGCGAAAGCGGGCCTTGCTTTTTTTTGTCCGCTGCGCGGACCGGGCCGCGAAAGCGGACCTTGCTTTTTTGTCCGCTGCGCGGGCCGGCAGGATGCTCAGAGACCCCCACCCGGAACGCTACGCGTTCCGACCTCCCCACGAGGGGGAGGTGAAGGATCAGTTCAATACTCGTTGCTGAGGTCCGGCATGAAGGGGACGTCGTCGAAGGAGATCGGCTGGTAGATATAGATCCAGGCGACGAAAACCCAGGCGACGGCCGCGATCAGCGTCGTCGCGAGGGCCTTCTTCCAGAGGGCGGGCCGGACGGGCGCGCCCGCCTCGGAGCCGGGAATGGCCTCACCCGTTTCGTGCTGGGAGCGGACGCCCCAGGGCAGGACCGCAAACAGGACGACCCACCAGAGAACGAAATAGATGGCAATGCCGGCGATCGGGTCCATGGGCGCGGCGCCTCAGGCCTGTTCCAGCTCGACGAGCGTGCCGTTCAGGTCTTTCGGGTGGAGGAAGACGACAGGTTTGCCATGCGCGCCGATCTTCGGCTTGCCGGTGCCTGTGATGGTGACGCCCTCGACGGTCATCTTCTCGCAGGCGGCGTCGATGTCCTCGACCTCGATGCAGATGTGATGGATGCCGCCCTTCGGGTTCTTCGCGAGGAAGCCGGCGATGGGCGAATTCTCGCCCAAGGGTTCCAGCAACTCGATCTTGGTGTTGCCGAGATCGACGAAAACCGTGGTCACGCCGTGGTCAGGCTGCGGCACGGCCTCGGAGACCTTCGCGTTGAACTTCTTGCGATAGGTTTCGGCGGCGGCGTGGATATCCGGAACGGCGATGGCGACGTGATTGAGCGGACCGAGCATCGGCGGAGTTCCTTACAGGTTCAATTCCAATGGCCCATATTTAGGCGGGTTTCAGGGGATGAGCAAGGAAGGTCAGATCCTTGTCACCACGACCGCTACCTGGGGTTTCTTGCCCCATTCGCGGCGGAGCGCGCCGCGCACAGCACGACGCAAGAATTCCGCTACGGCATCGTCGTCCTGACGGCGCTTTGCGGGCAGGCGCCCGAGCGCGTCGTCCACGGCGTCGAGCGTGCGATCCTCGAAGGGAACGCCGAATGAGTCCTCCTCCGGCACGCCGATGAGGCGGACCTGCGGATCGCCGCGGACCTGCCCCTTGCCGTCCAAAACGATGCTGACGAAGACGGAACCCGCGAAGGAGAGGCGGAGGCGCTCCTGCACCGCGCCCTCGTCCTTGTCGGTGAGCACTTCGCCGTCGAGATAGATGCGGCCGGCAGGCGCCTCGTCCACGACCTCGGCGGGCCCCGGCGCAATGCGGACCATGAGGCCGTTTCTCACCACGACCTGCTCCGGCACCTGAAGCTCGCGCGCGAAGGCGGCATGTTCCGCGAGATGGCGTGCCTCGCCATGCACGGGGATCGAGACCTCGGGCCTGATCCACTGATACATGGCGGCGAGGTCGTCCCTGCACGGATGACCGGAGACATGAACGAAGTGATCCTTCTCGGTGATGACGCGAATGCCGCGTGTCGCGAGCAGGTTCTGCAGGTCGAAGATCGAAGTCTCGTTGCCCGGAATGACACGGGAAGAGAAGATGACCGTGTCGCCTCTTTCCAGCACGATCTGGGGGTGGTTGTCCTCGGCGATGCGGGCAAGCGCGGCACGGGGTTCGCCCTGGCTGCCGGTGCAGATGAGGAGCACATTGTCGCGCGGGAGGTAGCCGGCATCGTCCTCGCTGACGATGCGCGGGAGATCGGTGAGGTAGCCGACCTCGCGCGCGGCGGCGACCACGCGGTGCATGCCGCGCCCGACAAGGACGGGATGACGGCCACAGGCTTCGCCCGCACGGATGATGCTTTCGAGCCGAGCGACGTTCGAGGCGAAGGTGGTCACCGCCACCCTGCCCTCGCAGTTTTTCAGAAGGTCGGTGAGGCTTGCCGCGACATCGGCTTCGGAGCCCGCTGTGCCGGGCGAGAAGACGTTGGTCGAGTCGCAAACAATGGCGCGAACGCCTTCGTCGCCGATGGCGCGCAGGCGGGCTTCGTCTATGTCGCCGCCGATAACGGGATCCGGGTCGATCTTCCAGTCGCCGGTGTGAAGGACGAGGCCGAGCGGCGTGCGGATGGCCAGCGCATTCGGCTCGAGGATCGAATGCGTGAGCGTGACGAGTTCGATGTCGAAGGGGCCGAGGTCGAAACGGTGACCGAGAGGGATGATGTGCATGGGCACTTCATCCTCGATGCCTGCCTCGATGAGCTTGCCGCGCACCATGGCCGCGGTGAAGGGCGTGGCATAGACCGGGCAGCGCAGCCGCGGCCAGATATGCGCGACGGCGCCGATGTGATCCTCATGCGCGTGGGTGAGGACGATGGCGAGAAGTTCGTCGCGGCGCTCCTCGATGAAGGCCGGGTCCGGCATGATGAGATCGATGCCGGGCGTGCGCTCGTCGCCGAAGGTGACGCCGAGGTCGACGATGATCCAGCGGCGATCGTCCTCCGGGCCGTAGCCGTAGAGGTTCAAATTCATGCCGATCTCGCCGGACCCGCCAAGTGGCAGGAAGACGAGTTCGTCGCGCGGATCGGCGACACGGGGGGAAGCTTGGGTACTCATATTTTGCGAGTATTGCACATTTTCGTTCAGCCTGCGCCGGGGCCGAAAAACACATCTCCGGCGGAGACGAGATGCAGGGTTCCATCGTCGAGGCGGAGTTGCAGCGCGCCATCCGGCGCAAGGCCCTCGAAGGCGCCCTCCATGGTGCCGGAGGAAAGGCGCACGGCAATTCGCCCGCCGACGCCCTCGGCACGCTTCAGCCAGGCCTCGCGGATGGCGGCGAAGCCCTGCACGTCCCGCCAGACGGCGAGCCAGCGCGTGAAGGCGGCATCGAGGGCGGCGAGCGCGTCGTCCGGGGTCACGCCACTCACACCCATGGCGGCGAGCGAGGTGGCCGGGTATTCGAGACCTTGCGGGTGCACGGCGAGATTGATGCCCATACCTATGGCGACCCAGGCGACCTCGGCGCCCGCAACGCCCGACGACTCCAGCAGGATGCCGGCGAGTTTGGCGCGCTCGTGCAGAAGGTCGTTCGGCCATTTGAGGCGGAGCGCAGGGCGCAGCGGCGGTGGGAGCAGCGAGGAGACCGCGTCATGGACCGCGAGGGCGGCGACGAAGGAAAGCTCGCCCGCCTCGCGGGGGCCGCAATGAGGCGTGAGATAGAGCGTGCCCATGAAATTGCCGGAGGGGCTTTCCCATGCCCTGCCCCGGCGGCCACGGCCGGCCGTCTGCCGCGCGGCGACGATCCAGACGGGGCCTTGCTCGCCACGTTCGCCGAGACGGCGCGCCTCTTCGTTGGTGCTGTCGATCTCGTCGAAGCGGCGGATGTCCGTCATGCGTTACGGAAGCAATGCGCCGGCGGCGGCCTGCGCGCCCAGAATCAACGGCGCGGGATAGACGAAGAAGAGCATTGTGAAGACGCCGGTGATGCCGAGCACGGTGGCAAGTTCGCCCGGCATGGGCTGGATGAAGGGTTCCGCCGGTTCGTCGAAATACATGATCTTGACGATGCGCAGGTAGTAGAAGGCGCCGACGACGCTCGACAGCACGCCGATGACGGCGAGCGGATAGAGCCCCGCTTCAATGGCGGCCATGAACACGTAGAACTTGCCGAAGAAGCCCGCGAGCGGCGGCACGCCCGCCAGAGAGAACATGAGCATGGCCAGCAGGAAGGCCATCATCGGCTGGTTGCGCGAGAGGCCGGCGAGGTTCGAAATGCTCTCGACATAACCTTCCTTGCGCTGCATGGCGAGGATGCAGCAGAAGACGCCGACATTCATCACCACATAGATGACGAGATAGATCAGCACACCGCGCACGCCCTCGGGCGTTCCGGCAGCGAGGCCGACAAGCGCGAAGCCCATGTGCGAGATCGAGCTGTAGGCCATGAGGCGCTTGATGTTCGACTGGCCGATGGCGGCGAAGGCGCCGAGCACCATGGAGGCGATCGAGATGAAGACGACGATCTGCTGCCATTCGGCTTCCATGGAGGGGAAGGCGCCGAAAAGCACCCGCAGGATGAGCGCCATGGCCGCGACCTTCGGCGCGCCGCCGAAGAAGGCGGTGACCGGCGTGGGTGCGCCTTCATAGACGTCCGGCGTCCACATGTGGAAGGGCACGGCCGAGATCTTGAAGGCGAGGCCCGCCAGCACGAAGACGATGCCGAAGATGACGCCGATATTCGCACCTTCCGTGGCGAGGACACTGGCGATCCCCGAGAACTCGACGCTGCCGGTGAAGCCGTAAACGAGCGAGGCGCCATAAAGCAGCATGCCGGAGGCGAGCGCACCGAGGACGAAATATTTGAGGCCCGCTTCCGTCGCCCGCGCGTTGTCGCGGTGGATGGCGGCGATGACATAGAGGGCGAGGCTCTGCAGCTCGAGGCCCATGTAGAGGGCGATGAGGCCGTTCGCCGAGACCATCATGAACATGCCGAGCGTCGCCAGCACGATGAGCACCGGGAACTCGAAGCGATCCATGTTTTCGCGGCGGATGAAGCCGAAGGACATGACGATGGCAGCGACGGCGGCCAGCAGGATCAGGAGCTTCATGAACTTGGTGAAGACGTCCACCACGAACATGCCGCCGAAGGCCTGAACCGCGGTGTCGGGCTCGATGACGAGCAGCGCCGCGACGAGCACGAAGAGGCCGATGGCGCCGATGCCCGTTTCGCGCGCATCGCATTTGCGGAAGACACCCCACATGAGAAGCGCCATGGCACCGAGCGCCATGAGGATTTCAGGCAAGGCTGGCAGGAAGTCCGGGACGTTGGTCACTGCTTGTTCCATGTTGTTTCGTTCCCGAGACCTAGTTTCCGGCGAAGAGGCTTGCGACCTGGCCAAGAATGCCAGTGTCGCCCGCCAGCCGGTGCGCCTCCAGGGCGGCGTTGTAGTTCGCGACGAGGTTTTCGACCGAGACGGCGGTGACCTCCATGATCGGCGAGGGATAGACGCCGAAGAAGATGGTCGTGGCCAGCAGCGGCGCGAGGATGAGCACTTCGCGGCGGTTGAGGTCCATGATCGACTTCAGCGTGTCCTTCTCGATCTCGCCAAAGACGACGCGGCGATAGAGGAAGAGCGCGTAGGCGGCGGCGAGGATGACGCCGGTGGCGGCGATGGCGGCAACCCAGGTGTTGACCTTGAAGGTGCCGACGATGGTCAGGAACTCGCCGATGAAACCGCTCGTGCCGGGCAGACCGACATTGGCCATGGTGAAGATCATGAAGACGACGGCATAGAGCGGCATGCGATTGACGAGGCCGCCATAGGCCGCGATCTCGCGCGTGTGCATGCGGTCGTAGATGACGCCGACGCAGAGGAAGAGCGCGGCCGAGACCCAGCCGTGCGACAGCATCTGGAAGATGCCGCCCTGCACGCCCTGATGCGTGGCAGCGAAAATGCCCATTGTCACAAAGCCCATATGGGCGACGGAGGAATAGGCGATCAGCTTCTTCATGTCTTCCTGCACCAGCGCGACGAGCGAGGTGTAGACGATGGCGATGAGGCTGAGGCCGAAGACGAGCCAGGCGAGATCGGCGGAAGCGACCGGGAACATGGGCAGCGAGAAACGGAGGAAGCCGTAGCCGCCCATCTTCAGCATGATACCCGCGAGGATGACGGAGCCTGCGGTGGGCGCTTCCACATGCGCGTCAGGCAGCCAGGTGTGGACCGGCCACATCGGCATCTTCACCGCGAAGGAGGCGAAGAAGGCAAGCCAGAGCCAGACCTGCATGTCCGCCGGGAAATCATGCGCGAGAAGCACGGGGATGCTGGTCGTGCCCGCTTCCCAGTACATCGCCATGATGGCGAGGAGCATGAGCACCGAGCCTGCGAAAGTGTAGAGGAAGAACTTGAAGCTCGCATAGATGCGCCGCGCACCGCCCCAGACGCCGATGATGAGGAACATCGGAATGAGGCCGCCCTCGAAGAAGAGGTAGAAGAGCACGAGGTCCAGCGCGCAGAAGACGCCGATCATCAGCGTTTCGAGCACGAGGAAGGCGATCATGTATTCCTTCACCCGCTTCTCGATGGAGGTCCAGCTTGCGAGGATGCAGGCCGGCATGAGGAAGGTGGTGAGGATGACGAAGAGCATCGAAATGCCGTCGACGCCCATGTGGTAGTTGATCGCGCCGCCGAGCCACTCCGTTTCCTGAACGAACTGGAAGTCCGCCGTGGTGGGATCGAATTTCCACCAGATGTAGAGCGAGACGAGGAAGGTGATGGAGGTCGTCCACAGCGCCACGTAGCGCGCATTGCGCGCGACGGAGGCCTCGTCGCCGCGCGTCACCAGAATGATGAGCGCGCCGACAATCGGCAGGAAGGTGATGAGCGAGAGAATATTGCCGTCGGTCATCAGTGCGTTCCCCCGACCATGAACCAGGTCACCAGACCTGCCACGCCGAGCAGCATCGCGAAGGCGTAGTGATAGAGATAACCGCTCTGAAGGCGCACGACGCCGCGCGTGATGTCGAGCACGCGTGCGGCAACACCGTCCGGGCCGAGGCCGTCGATGATGCGGCCGTCACCCTGCTTCCAGAGCACGCGGCCAAGCCAGAAGGCCGGGCGGACGAAGAGGAAGTCGTAGAGCTCGTCGAAGTACCACTTGTTGAGCAGGAACTTGTAGAGCGGCTCATGCGTCTTCGCGAGCTGCCTGGGCATGTCCGGGCGCGCGATGTAGAAGAGCCAGGAAACGGCGAAGCCGACGACCATCATGAGTGTGGGCAGGTAAGGCACCCAGACCGGCACGTTGTGGAACTCGTGCATGATGTGGTTTTCGGCACCGCGATAGACTGCCTCGAGCCAGAACTCTTCATAGGCGTGACCGATGAAGAGCGGCGCGAAGACCATGCCCGCGCCGATGGCGCCGACCGCGAGGACAACGAGCGGGACGAGCATGACGAGCGGCGATTCATGCACATGGCTCAGGGTTTCGTTCGACGCGCGGCTCTGCCCATGGAACGTCATGAAGATCAGACGCCAGGAATAGAAGGAGGTGAGCAGCGCGGCGATAACCGTCAGCGTGAAGGCGTACATATGCGCCGGGTTGTGGCCCGCATAGGCCGCTTCGATGATCGCGTCCTTCGAATAGTAGCCCGCGGTGAAGGGGAAGCCCGTGAGCGCAAGCGTGCCGATCACCATCATCACCCAGGTGACGGGGATGAGCTTGAAGAGGCCGCCCATCCGCCGCATGTCCTGCTCGTCGCTCATGGCGTGGATCACCGAGCCCGAGCCGAGGAACAGGAGCGCCTTGAAGAAGGCGTGGGTGAAGAGGTGGAACATCGCCACCTCGTAGGCGCCGACGCCGAGCGCCACGAACATGTAGCCGAGCTGCGAACAGGTCGAATAGGCGATGACGCGCTTGATGTCGTTCTGGACGAGGCCGACGGTCGCGGCGAAGAAGGCGGTCGTCGCGCCAACCACCGTGACGATGGTGAGCGCATAGGGCGAGAACTCGAAGATGGGCGAGAGACGCGCCACGAGGAAGACGCCGGCCGTCACCATGGTTGCGGCATGGATGAGGGCGGAGACGGGCGTCGGGCCTTCCATCGCATCCGGCAGCCATGTGTGGAGCAGGAACTGCGCCGACTTGCCCATCGCCCCCATGAAGAGAAGGAGGCAGGCGGTCGTCACGATCGGCACGTCGTAGCCGAGGAAATGGAAGGTCTTGTCCGCGAGTTCGGGAATGGCGGCGAAGACGGTGTCGAAATCGACGGAGCCGATGGTGAGGAAGAGCGTCGCGATGCCGAGGATGAGGCCGAAGTCGCCGACGCGGTTCACCACGAAAGCCTTGATCGCGGCCGCATTAGCGCTGGGCTTCTTGTACCAGAAGCCGATCAGCAGATAGGACGCGAGGCCCACGCCTTCCCAGCCGAAGAAGAGCTGGACGAAATTGTCCGCTGTCACCAGCGCGAGCATGGCAAAGGTGAAGAGCGAGAGATAGGCGAAGAAGCGCGGCTGATGCGGGTCGTGGCTCATGTAGCCGATCGAATAGATGTGCACGAGCGCGGAGACGGAGGTGACGACGACGAGCATGACCGCCGTCAGCGTGTCGACACGCAGGCGCCAGTCGGCTTCGAAGCCGCCGGAGTCGATCCAGGTGAGAACCTGGACGCGCGCCGTTTCGCCATGAAGACCGACCGAGACGAGCGCGGCGACGGACAGGAGCGCGGCGACGACCAGAAGGCCGGAGGTGACGATCTGTGCGCCGCGCGGCCCGAGCCAGCGGCCGAAGATGCCAGCCGTCAGGAAGCCGATGAGAGGCAGGAAGACGATTGCAGAGTACATTCCCCCTTACCCCTTCATCATGTTGATGTCCTCAACCGCGATGGAGCCGCGGTTGCGGAAGTAGACGACCAGAATGGCGAGGCCGATGGCCGCTTCGCCCGCGGCGACCGTCAGCACGAAGAGCGCGAAGACCTGCCCCACGAGGTTCGCGTGGTGCTCAAGCAGCAGGAAGTGCGGGC
>NZ_BTVP01000053.1:0-16887 GCF_045863935.1 Parvibaculum sp.
GTCGAGACCGCGTTCATCTCCAACCCCGACGAGGAGCAGCGGCTGCGCGATCCGCCAGCCGGCAGCTTTCACCGGCACAGTGGGGCTCAAGCCCACCTATGGACGCTGCTCGCGCTGGGGCATCGTGGCGTTTGCCTCGTCGCTCGATCAGGCGGGGCCGATCGCGCGGGATGTGCGCGATGCGGCGATCATGCTGGGTTCGATGGCAGGCCACGACGAGAAGGACACGACGAGCGTCGACCGGCCGGTGCCGGACTACGAGGCGGCGCTCGGCCAGGGCATCAAGGGCCTGAATGTCGGCATTCCGAAGGAATACCGCGTGGACGGGATGCCGAAAGAGATCGACGACCTGTGGACGCGCGGCATCGAGTGGCTGAAGGCGGCGGGCGCGAATGTGAAGGAGGTGAGCCTCCCGCATACGAAATATGCGCTGCCGACCTACTACATCGTTGCGCCCGCGGAATGCTCGTCCAACCTCGCGCGTTACGACGGCGTGCGCTACGGGCTGCGCGTCGAGGGCAAGGACATCACGGACATGTACGAGAGGACGCGCGCCGAAGGCTTCGGCGCGGAGGTCCGCCGCCGCGTGCTGATGGGCACCTATGTGCTCTCCGCCGGGTATTACGACGCCTATTATCTGAAGGCGCAGAAGGTGCGCACGCTGATCGCGCGCGACTTCGCGGAAGCCTTCTCGGAGGTGGATGTGCTGCTGACGCCGACGGCGCCTTCGGCGGCATTCGGCATCGGCGAAAAGACGGACGATCCGCTCTCCATGTATCTGAACGACGTGTTCACGGTGACGGTGAACCTTGCCGGACTTCCCGGCATCTCGGTGCCTGCCGGGCTTTCCGCCGAAGGACTGCCGCTCGGGCTGCAGCTCATCGGACGGACCTTCGACGAGGAGACGCTGCTCCGGGCGGCGTTCGCCATCGAAGAGGCGGCGGGTTTCACGGCGGAAGCCGAAGCGTGGTGGAGGGCGTGAGCATGGTCGAGACGATGGTGAGCGATTTCGAGCGCACGATGAAACTGCGCGAAGCCCGCAAGGAAGACCTGATCCAGGGGGCGACCGGGGACTGGGAGATCATTCTCGGCCTCGAAGTGCATGCGCAGGTGACGTCGAACGCCAAGCTTTTCTCGGCGTCCTCGACGAAGTTCGGCGCGGAGCAGAACACCCAGGTGAGCTTCGTCGACGCGGCGATGCCGGGCATGCTGCCGGTGATCAACCATTTCTGCGTGGAGCAGGCGGTGCGCACGGGGCTCGGCCTCAAGGCGAAGATCAACCTGCGTTCCATTTTCGACCGGAAGAATTATTTCTATCCCGATCTGCCGCAGGGCTATCAGATTTCGCAGTTCAAGCACCCGATCGTGGGCGAGGGCGAAGTCCTGCTCGACATGCCGGACGGGCGGACGGTGACGGTGGGTATCGAGCGGCTGCATCTCGAACAGGATGCGGGCAAGAGCCTGCACGACCAGCACCCGGCGATGAGCTTCGTCGATCTCAACCGGTCGGGCGTTGCGCTGATGGAGATTGTTTCGCGGCCGGACATGCGCTCGGCGGAGGAGGCGCAGGCTTACGTGCGCAAGCTCCGCACCATCCTGCGCTATCTCGGCACCTGCGACGGCAACATGGAAGAAGGGAGCCTGCGCGCGGACGTTAACGTTTCGGTGCGCAAGATCGGTGCAGGCCTCGGCACGCGCTGCGAAATCAAGAACGTGAACTCGATCCGCTTCATCGGTCAGGCGATCGAATATGAAGCGCGACGGCAGATCGAAATCCTGGAAGAGGGCGGCAAGATCGACCAGGAGACGCGGCTTTTCGATCCGAAGACGGGCGAAACGCGGTCGATGCGCTCCAAGGAAGAGGCGCATGACTACCGCTACTTCCCCGATCCCGACCTGCTGCCGCTCGAATTCACGCAGGATTGGGTGAACGGCATCGCGGCTTCCCTGCCCGAACTGCCGGACGAAAAGAAGGCGCGGCTCATCTCCGAATATGCGCTTACGCCCTACGATGCGACCGTCCTGATCGGGGAAGGCGCGCGCGCGGACTACTTCGAGGAGGTCGCGAAGGGGCGCGATGCGAAGCTCGCGGCGAACTGGGTGACGGGCGATTTGTTCGGCGCCCTGAACCGCGAAGGCCACTCGATCGAGGAGTCTCCGGTGAGCGCAAGGCAGCTCGGAGAGCTCATCGATCTCATCTCGGACGGGACGATCTCGGGACGAATCGCGAAGCAGGTTTTTGATTCGATGTACAAAACGGGTCGCGACCCGGCCAAAATCGTCGAAGAGGAAGGCCTGCAGCAGGTAACGGATTTTGGGGCCATCGAGGCCGCAATCGACGCCGTCATTGCCGCCAACCCCGATAAAGTCGAGCAAACGAAAGTCAAGCCTCAACTTGCGGGCTGGTTTGTCGGCCAAGTCATGAAATCCACGTCTGGCAAGGCAAATCCGAGCGTCGTCAACGAAATCCTCGCGCGAAAACTCGGTCTATCGTCCGACGACTGACGAAAAATTCCGGCCTCCGGATGAACCGTTTGGTAACCACTTTCCCCGGAGAGTGGCGCGACCACGCGTGCACAAATCTGTTGCATTGTGTTGCCGAGCGCTTTTTACGCGCTCATATTGTTGTTGCGCGCCTGAGGGGTACGAGGGCGCTTGCAGTGTGTGCGTTGCGAGTAAATGGATTGTCGCCAAACGAAACGGCACATCAGGAGCTAGAGAAACATGGCTACCACCACGAAGACGAAAGCTAAGCCGAAGGCCGCTGCGGCCAAAAAGCCCGCGGCCAAAAAGCCTGCTGCGAAGAAGAAGCCGGCTGCGAAGAAGACGGTGAAGAAGCTTGCCGCCAAGACGACGGCAGCGAAGAAGGCGCCCGCGAAGCGGAAGCCTGCCGCCAAGAAGAAGCCGGCTGCGAAGAAGGCCGTGGCCAAGAAGACCGTAGCGAAGAAGGCCCCCGCGAAGCGGAAGCCTGCTGCGAAGAAGAAGCCTGCGGCCAAGAAGACTGCAGCCAAGAAGCCTGCGGCGAAGAAGACAGCAGCGAAGAAGGCCCCCGCGAAGCGGAAGCCTGCTGCGAAGAAGAAGCCTGCGGCCAGGAAGACGGCTGCTCGCAAGCCGGCAGCCCGCAAGACGGCGGCCAAGAAGCCGGCGGCAAAGCGGAAGCCTGCTGCGAAGCGTAAGCCTGCAGCGCGCAAGAAGGCGGCGTAAGCAGCCGAATGAGCGATACTCGCCGGTCAAAACCCGCTAAGGCGGCGGCGACACTTTCTTCAGCACGGCGACGTCCCGCTTCCGGGCGGGACAACGCCAAGCCGATCGATCTCTACTACTGGCCAACGCCAAACGGCTGGAAGATTTCGATCATGCTGGAGGAATGCGGCCTGCCCTATCGGGTGAAGCCGGTGAATATCGGTATTGGTGACCAGTTCAAGCGATCCTTTCTGAAGATCGCGCCGAACAACAGGATGCCAGCCATCGTGGACCCGAGCGGTCCGGGGGGGAAACCGATCTCGATTTTCGAGTCGGGGGCTATCCTTCAATATCTCGGCCGCAAGGCGGGTAAGTTCTACCCGGCGAGCGAACGCTCGAGAGTTGAGGTTGACCAATGGCTGTTCTGGCAGATGGCTGGGCTTGGCCCCATGGCGGGCCAAGCCCATCACTTCCGCCAGTACGCTCAGGAGAAAATCCCTTATGCGATCAAGCGGTATACGGACGAGGTCAACCGGCTCTATGGCGTGATGAATAATCGCCTGAAGGACCGCGACTATCTCGCCGGCCGTTACTCGATCGCTGACATGGCCTGCTGGGGCTGGATCGTACCCTACAAGAACCAGGGTCAGCGGCTTGACGATTTCCCATTCCTGAAAGACTGGTTCGAGCGGGTCGGCACCCGTCCGGCTGTCCAGAGGGGATTTGCCCTGGGTCGCGAGTGGCGACGGGGTACCATCGGGGACAAGACCAAAGAGGCCGAACGTGCACGCAAGGTGCTGTTCGGGCAACGCGCACAAAAATAGGGGCGGGGCTTAACGGCACCTTCTCTTATGGTAAGCTTGCAGCGCTTCCGGGAAACCGGAGGCGCTGTTTGCCTTTTGCGCCGCGTGGCGCCGATAAGAGGGTGTTCCGCATGCGCCTCATTCCGATCACTGTTCTGGCTGCCGTTGTGGCTGCCGTTCTTGCCGCTCCCGCGGGTGCGGAAACGGTAACGGCGACGGGAAGCCTGATCATGAAGGACAAGTACGGCACCAGCGAAGGCTGGGGACGGACGCTGAAGCTGCCGGCGGGTGGCAAGGTCGTGCGCGTCATGGACGGCACCTACGGTTTTTCGATCCTCGATGCGAAGGGCGATGCGGTTGCCGACTTTCTGCTGCCGCAGGAAGCGGTGGGGCTCGAACTCGCGCCGGGTGAATATACGCTCTCGCCCTATGTGTGCGCGCGGCACCGGCATCATCACGTCGAAGTGACCGTCGAATACTGACATATTCCGGCGGGAGCGGGATGGGCGCACCGGCCGGGTTCCCCATATGCGCCTGACCGGAAATAGCGGGGTGCGGGGAGGAGTGCCGCATGCCGCATGCGCGAAAGGCAGAATGCGATGATCGATCTCTATACATGGACGACACCGAACGGCCGCAAGGTCTCGATCATGCTCGAGGAGACGGGGCTTCCCTACGAGGTCCATCTGGTCGACATCGGCAAGGACGAGCAGTTCGCGCCATCGTTCCTGAAAGTCAGTCCCAATAACCGCATTCCCGCGATCGTCGACAGGGATGCGGATGCCGGTCCTGTGTCCGTATTCGAGTCGGGCGCGATCCTGATTTATCTGGCCGAGAAGACGGGCAAGTTTCTTGCGCCGAAAGGCGAGCAGCGCGCGAAGACGCTTGAATGGCTGATGTGGCAGATGGGCGGCGTCGGACCGATGCTTGGCCAGGCGAACCACTTCATCAATACCGCGCCGGAAAAGATTCCCTATGCGATCGACCGGTACATCGGCGAAGGCGCGCGGCTCATCAAGGTTCTCGACAAGCGGCTCGGGGAAGCGGCGTATATGGGCGGAGACTATTCGATCGCCGATATGGCGACCTATCCCTGGATCAGCGTCGCCTTCGAGCTGATCGCACAGGCGAAACCCGATGTGGTGGGAGAGGGCGCCAATGTGAGGCGCTGGCTCGACGCCGTCGGTGCGCGGCCGGCCGTTCAGCGCGGCATGGATGTGCCGAAGGTTTGACCTGACGGACATGGTCGGCAGTTTTGTCACGCCCGCTCACATCAAAGTGCATGGTGAGCGGGCCGTTAACCATTTTTTCAGCGCGCGCATGGAGAGTTGTACCGGGATGGAGAGGGGCTCCGTCTTCAGGGCAACAACGGGCTTGAAGCCTCGAAAACGAGGAGACCAGCACATGGCTCGCATGCAACTCGATACTGTCGAGAAGAGCGAGCTTGCCGCAGAGGGCGGCAAGTGCGACGCGCTATACAATCTGGGGCTGATGTATTCGACGGGCCACGGGGTGGAGGTCGATCTGGTGACCGCGCACAAGTGGTTCAATCTCGCGGCTATGAAGGGAAGCGATGCAGCGCGAAGCTGCCGCGCGGAGCTTGCGGTCGAGATGACGCCTGCCGAGATTGCCGAGGCGCAGCGGCAGGCGCGCGAGTGGCTCTCCCAGCAGTAAATCATTGAAATATCTTTGGAATTTCTGCGTGGCGGTGCGGTTTTCTGCGCCGCCAAACCTCTTCGCGGTTGCGTAAAGACGGTGACAGGCCGCTGCGCTCCGCTTATCTTCCGGCCACTTCGAGGTCCTTGTCCCTCCATCTCCTCAGTTGGACAAATCAGGCTTCGACCGTTCCCCGCGTTCCCCCTGGAGTGGCCATGACAGACGCTTCTCAGCAAGCCGACAAGAATCCCGTCGAGAACCTCATCGACCTGCTCGATCTCGAGCAGATCGAGATGAACCTCTTTCGCGGACACAGCCCTGATGTGAGCTGGCAGCGCGTTTTCGGGGGGCAGGTGATCGGGCAGGCGCTGGTCGCTGCGTACCGAACGGTGGAAGACCGTGTCTGTCATTCGCTGCATGCCTATTTCATCCGGCCCGGCGATCCCAAAATTCCCATCGTCTATGAAGTCGACCGTTCGCGGGACGGCAAGAGCTTCACGACGCGGCGCGTCGTGGCGATCCAGCACGGCAAGCAGATATTCAACCTGGCCGCTTCGTTCCAGGTCGCGGAGGAAGGGTTCGAGCATCAATCGACGATGCCCGCCGTGCCGCAGCCCGAAGACCTGCCGAACGAGGGCGAACTCAGGAAAGCCATCGGGGACAAGCTGCCCGAAGCGGTGCGCGTGCATTTCGCCCGCCCTCGGCCTATCGAAATCCGGCCGGTCAATCCGCAGGACTATATCGATCCGGCGCCGATGGAGCCGGTGCAGCATGTCTGGTTCCGGGCGCGCAAAGGCGTTGGCGACGATACGCCGCTCAACCAGTGCATCCTCGCCTATGCATCCGACATGACGCTGCTCGATACCTGCGTTCGTCCCCATGGCGTGAGCTGGGTGAGCGGCAAGCTGCAGACAGCAAGCCTCGACCATGCGATGTGGTTTCACGGGCCGTTCCGCACGGACGACTGGCTGCTCTACACGCAGGACAGTCCCAGCGCCTCAGGCGCGCGCGGGTTCAACCGGGGCAGCATCTACACCCGGGACGGAAAGCTGGTTGCTTCGGTGGCGCAGGAAGGGCTCATTCGCTACCGGGGCGGCTCCCAGGGCTGAGTCCGCGGCCGATGGGCCGAAATCCGCGTGGTGCCGGAAGACATTGGCCTTGATGCGGCCCGTATTCTTGGGCATACACGGGGAGCCGGAGAGGTGGCCGAGTGGCTGAAGGCGGCGGTTTGCTAAACCGTTGTACAGTGTAAAGCTGTACCGTGGGTTCGAATCCCATCCTCTCCGCCATTTCCCTTCAAGATGGAAGCCAGAGCCGATGCAACCTCCGCTGGCCTTGCCGCGGGAGGGCGGATAGCGTTTCGCCATGGCCATACTCGACCTCCTCATATCGCTTCAACTCGTCGGCATTGCCGCTTTTGCCGTGTCCGGCGCGCTGGTAGCGGGTGAGCGCCAGATGGACTGGTTCGGCGTCATGGTGCTCGGCATCATGGTCGCCGTGGGCGGTGGAACGCTGCGAGACGTATTGCTCGATGTGCCGGTCTTCTGGATTCTGGCGCCCTGGTATGTGCTGATGGCGGCAGGATGCGCGCTTGCGGCGATACCGCTCGCGCGGTGGGCGCATCGCGTGCGCCGGCCGGTGGCCATCGCAGACGCGATCGGGCTCGCGGTGTTCGTCGCGCTCGGTACGCGGAAGGCGCTGGAGGTGGGGACCACCGGGTTGATCGCCGTGATCATGGGTGTTCTCACCGGAATTGCGGGCGGCATTTTGCGCGACGTGCTGGCGAACCGGACGCCGATCATTCTCAGGAAAGAGGTCTATGCGCTCGCGGCACTGAGCGGGGCTTCCCTCTATGTGGTGGCGGACGGGCTCGGCGTGCCCGCCGGGATCAACCTCTGGACGTCGATCGCGGCGGTGCTCGTCATTCGATTGCTTGCCATCATCTATAACTGGTCGATCCCGACCCTGAAGGTCGAGCCGAGCGATCAGGAATAGAAGGGGCGTTTGCGAGCCGGCGTCTTTCCGCTTGCCGACCTTGTTCCGCCGCATCGCCGGGCTAAGTCATCCATATCGGGTTTGAACCAGGTATGAGATGCCCTTGTCCGAGAATTTCATCGGCTGGCTTTCCTATGTCACTGGCTGGGCGCCTGCATGGAGCATCACGGCAACGATGCTTGTCGCCGCGGCGATCGCTGCTGTCGTCATCCACGGCGTCGCCCTCAGAATCCTCACTGCAGCTTTCTCGCGTCGCGCCATATATGTGCAGACATTGTTGCGCCGCACGTGCCGGCTGACGCGGGTAATAACGATCTTCGCTGCCTGCGCTCTCGTGCTCCAGGCGGCGCCGCTCAGCGAAGAGGCGCGCTCGCTCTGGAGTTCCGTCCTGGGAGCCGTGCTCTTCGCCATCGCCGGCTGGATTGCCATTTCCGCCGTCCATATCGCGAGCGACGTCTATCTTGCGCGTTTCCGCATCGACGTTGCAGACAATCTGCGGGCGCGCAAGCATGTGACCCAAATTCGAATTCTGCGTCGCGTGGCGGACACGACGATTGTCCTGCTTTCACTTGGCGCCGGCCTCATGACCTTCGAGTCCGTCAGGCAATACGGCGTGAGTATCTTCGCGTCGGCGGGGGCGGCGGGACTGGTTCTCGGCTTTGCCGCGCGACCGGTACTTGAGAACCTCATCGCGGGCATTCAGATCGCCGTGACGCAACCGATCCGCATAGACGATGCTGTGGTCATTGAAGGGGAGTGGGGCTGGATCGAAGAGATCACCGGAACCTATGTGGTCATCCGCATCTGGGACTGGAGACGCCTTGTGGTGCCGCTCTCCTACTTCATACAGAATCCTTTCACGAACTGGACGAGAGAGAGCGCCTCGATCATCGGGACGGTTTTCCTCCACGCCGATTACACGCTGCCCGTCGAGGAGCTTCGCGCATATCTCACTGAGCTCGTGAAGGAACAGCCGTTGTGGGATGGCAAGGTTGCCGTTGTGCAGGTGACGGATGCCACGGAACGCACGATCGAAATTCGTGCGCTCGTCAGCGCACGAACATCACCGGAAGCCTGGGACCTGCGTTGCAACGTAAGGGAGAAGCTGGTCGCGTGGATTCGCGAAAATCGTCCGGCGTCTCTGCCGCAGGTGCGGAGTTCTGCGATGGATGATGGGCGTATGCGTGCGGATGGTGCAATCGGCGATGCTGTCATGGAGAATGCAGACGACATGAATTGAGCAGTGCGACAAAAATTTCTCGTGTGATGGAAATGCCTGCAAAACAAAGACTTTTCGTGAAGTTTGCGTTGCGCGGTTGCTACTCGAGGCAGGCTTTGTTAGTTTGCCTGCGCTGAGAGGGCGTTCAGTGCGTTGCCTCATTACGAGTGTAACGCTGTCCCCAGCCGTGTCCCGCAGCTCTCGCTGCCTTGTCGTGCATTTTGCAGGCGTCATGGGATGCGGCCCGTTTTCGCGCGTGTGCGCGGCTTATCCGATGCGGGCTAACGAAACCGATCTCATAGGATACCGGCCTGTATCCGGCTGGTTCCGTTTGTGCTTTTGGCGGCAGGGGACTCGCATTCGCGATTTGCCGCCGTTTTCCGAAGGACCGTCACCATGGAACAGCTCAAGAAAAATGAACAGGAATTCGGCGAAGATCCGCTCGCGATGCGGGAAACCGATCACTACCAGCAGGAGTATGTCGAATCCTTCGTCGAGAAATGGGATGACCTGATCGACTGGGAGAGCCGGGCGGAAAGCGAGGGGCAATTCTTCATCGATATCTTGAGGGAACGAGGGAAACACAAAGTTCTGGACGTTGCGACGGGCACCGGTTTCAACTCGGTTCAGCTTCTGAAGGCCGGTTTCGACGTGACCAGCGTAGATGGCAGCGCCGAGATGCTTTCCAAGGCATTCGAGAATGCGCGCGATCACGGTTTCGTCATGCAGACGGTTCACGCCGACTGGCGCTGGTTGAACAAGGACGTTCACGGAAAGTTCGACGCCATTATCTGTCTCGGGAACTCGTTTACCCATCTTTTTGAGGAAAAGGACCGGCGGCGTGCGCTCGCCGAGTTTTATGCCGCGCTGAAGCACGACGGCATCCTGATACTGGATCAGCGCAACTACGACGCCATTCTCGATAGCGGATTCAGGACGAAGCACAAATATTATTACTGCGGCGATCGGGTGACGGCCGAACCGGAGCATATGGACGATTCACTGGCGCGCTTCCGTTACACCTTCCCGGACGACAGTGTTTACCACCTGAACATGTTCCCGCTGCGGAAGGACTATACCCGTCGCCTGATGCATGAAATCGGATTTCAGAAGGTCGTCACCTACGGCGATTTCGAGGAAACCTACAAGGATGAAGAGGCCGACTTCTTCATTCACGTTGCGGAGAAGATCTATCATGACGCGTAAATCGAACGCCGTTGCGCAAGCGGAGGCCTATTACGACAGCCCGGACGCGAATTCGTTCTACTTCACCATCTGGGGTGGTGAGGACATCCATATCGGGATGTACAAGGACGATAACGAACCGATCGTTCCCGCCAGCCATCGAAACGACGAGACGCTCGCCTCGATGCTTGAAGGCGTGGACAAGAACACAGTCGTACTCGATATCGGCGCAGGTTACGGCGGCGCGGCGCGGCATCTTGCCAGGACCCGCGGGTGCAGGGTCATCTGCGTGAATATCAGCGAGACGCAGAACCGGCTCAACCGCGAGCTGAACAGGAAGGTGGGGCTTGAGGACCGGATCGAGGTTCTCTATGGCGACTTCGAGGCAATCCCGGTGGACGACGGCAGCATTGATGTCGTCTGGTCGCAGGATGCGATCCTGCATAGCGGCAACCGCCCGCGCGTTCTCGACGAAGTGAAACGCGTCCTGAAGCCCGGCGGGCAGTTCATCTTCACCGATCCGATGCAGTCCGACGACTGCCCGGAGGGTGTGCTGCAGCCGATCCTCGACCGCATTCACCTTGAAACGCTCGGAAGCTTCGGGTTTTACGACCGGGAACTCAAGGTGCGCGGCTTCGAGAAGCTCGATGTGCGCGAGATGACCCATCAACTTCGCCGCCATTATTGGCGGGTGGGTGAGGAGCTCAAAGCCGATTACGACCGGTTGACCACAGGGTCGAGCACGACTTACCTCGACAACATGATCAAGGGACTTGGCCATTGGGTCGATGGCGCCGACAAGGGGTATCTCGCCTGGGGCGTCATGCATTACCGCTTGGCAAAGTGACTTTGGAGACATAGATTTCCGGTGCCGGAGACGTTTCCGGCGTTAAAGGATATCGCGATGACGTGTTCGGCTGTCATGACAGGCAACTGGTGGACCACCCCGAGGGTGGCCCCGTAACGTCGTCTATTTGCGATCGAACCGGACAAGGCCGCCCCGTCTGGAGGCGGCCTTTTCGTTTGAGGGATATTTCATCGAGAGGTGCTTCCTGCAGGTGCGGCACAGCCAGCAACCATGGAGGAGACGAGATGAATGCCCGCGCAAGCAAATCCCCGAAAGAGTTCGAGCTCGGCGGCATCGTGCCCTGGGGGCGGCGGCTCAGCGAGTATCAGGCATTCTTTGCGCTCGATGAACTCGCGTCCGGGTCGCCCATACTCGACGCCGGCGGCGGCCCGTCGTCCTTCGCGGCCGAGGCGCGCAAGGCGGGTGCGCGTGTCGTCGCCGCCGATCCAATCTATGCGCTTCGCGGCGATGATATTCGCCATCGCTTCGAAGAGACGGCGGACGCAATGCGCACAGGGATGCGGCGCGCCTCCTATCGCTTCAACTGGAGCCATTACGGATCGGAGGAAGCTGTCCACAGGCTCAGGCGAGAGGCGCTCGAACTCTTCCTTGAGGATTTCGAAGATGGAAAGGCAGAGGGGTGTTACGTGCCAGCCTCTTTGCCGTCGCTTCCCTTTGAGGATGGTTCCTTCCGCCTCGCGCTCGTCTCGCACCTTCTGTTTCTCTATGGAGACGATCTCGACTTCGGCTTCCATCTCGCGTCGATCCGCGAGCTTCTGCGCGTCGCGGACGAAGTACGGGTGTTTCCGCTGGTAAACCTCGACGGTCTGCCGTCCAGTCATCTGCCGGGTGTCATGAACGCATTGCGGCGAGAGGACGCCGGGGCTGAGCTTGTCCATGTGCCTTTCGAGTTTCAAAAGGGCGCGACCAGAATGCTTCGGGTGCGGCGTTCGTAAAACACTGTCCGGCCCCGGCGGAAACGGCGATACTGGCGCCGGAGGATGAGCGAGATGAGCGTGGAGAACATCACCGGCCTGCTTGGGGGACTTGGACTCTTTCTTGTCGGCATGTGGCTGATGACAGAGGGCCTGAAGGTCGCTGCGGGGCCGTCCCTCAAGATGCTCCTGGAACGATGGACGAATACGCGCGCGAAAGGGCTCATCTCGGGATTTGCGCTCACCGCGCTGGTGCAGTCGTCGAGCGCGGTCACGGTCGCGGCGATCGGTTTCGTCAATGCAGGCGTGCTGACGCTCTGGCAGGCCGTGTGGGTCATCTTCGGCAGCAATGTTGGCACCACCATGACCGGCTGGATCGTCGCGGTCGTCGGATTCAACGTCAATATCGAGTTCCTGGCCTTGCCGCTGATCGGCGCGGGCATGATCGTCCGGCTGACCAGTCCCGCGACCGCGCGCGGTGCGCTTGGGGAGGCTGTAACCGGGTTCGGCCTGTTTTTTCTCGGCATCTCCGTATTGAAGGAGACGTTTCAGGGCATCGCGACAGCGTTTCCCATCGAAGCGCTGGCGGGTGGATTTTTCCAGGATTTTCTTTTCGTGCTGGCCGGTTTCGGGATTACGGCACTGGCACAGTCGTCAAGTGCTTCAATCGTGGTCGCGCTTTCTGCCGTATCGGGCGGCCTGATCGGGATAGAAACCGGCGCAGCCATGGTCATCGGCGCCAATCTCGGCACAACGGTAACGGGCTTGCTCGCGGTTCTCGATGCGACGTCGAACGCCAAGCGTGTGGCGGCAGGCCATCTCTTGTTCAATCTCACGACCGGCGCTATTGCGCTTGTGTTTCTTCCGGGTTTCGTGTGGCTCGCGGATGTTCTGGTGACAGCGGATTTCGTCGATCCTGACCCTGCGGTGATACTCGCGCTGTTCCATACTTTCTTCAACGTTTCCGGTGTCGTTATCTTCTGGTTCGTGGGCGGAAGACTTGTCCGGCGGCTGGAGCGCATGTTCACCTCGGAAGATGAGAGCGAGGCCCGCCCGCGACATCTGGACAGCACATTGCGCGATATGCCGTCGCTTGCCATCGAAAGTCTTCTCCTCGAACTGGGACGTCTCGGTGTCATCACCCGCGAGGTGACCGCCAGCTATCTGAAAGAACCGGGAGAGCGCTCCGCTTATGTACGACGGCGGTTGCCGGTCGTGTCCCAGCTGTCGGAGGCTATCGGCGAGTATGCAGCGGACATGTCGTCGCGGCGCATGCCCGACACACTTCCCGATGCACTCGCGCATCTCCTGCGCGCCCTGCAGCACTACAATGGCATGATGCACGAACTTCAGGGTCTGATGGTATATGCGACAGCGGAGAGCCGGCTTCCCGACAAGCCGGGGCAGGCACTGAGGTCCTACCGGTTGGCTCTTGCCGACTTTCTGCTTTCCGCGATGCCCTCACTTGGCGAAGACGGGGAGAAGCTGGCGGCCAGTGGAGTGGAGTTCGAGGAAAACTACCAGAGGATCAAGGATGCCATTCTGTTTTCTGCGTCACGCGGGGATTTCGTCCATCTGAGCTACCTCGACGATGCAATACGCGAGGCGGACCGGATTCGCCGCATCGCCCATCATGCCGTGCGCGCGGCCATGCGCATCGACGCCGCACAGACTGCGCTTGCGCCGGCGAAGACGGGAGATGGAGGCGCTCCGGTCGCAGAGGCGGTGGCGCGGAACGAGTAGTTGCCTTACAGGCTGTTCTTCGCGAGGAAATCGTCGATGGCGGCAATGACCTCCGGCTCGTCGAGAAACGGCGCGTGGCCGCGATCCTTTGCGATGGCGGAGTGCATCGCGGGATTGACCTCTTTCATTCGATCCACGATTTCGGCCGTCAGAATATCGGAATTCTCTCCACGGACCGCGAGCAGCGGCATCTGGGAGAGCGATTTGAACTGCGGCCATAGCGTCGGGATTTCACCCTTGGCGGCCTCCATGCCTTTACGCATCGCCGTGCCGATTTTTGAATCGTAGTCCATTTTCGGTACGCCATTCTCCTCGGCAAAAGTGCGCCGGGCGAAGATGCGCCATTCCTCGGCAGAGAGGTTCGGAAATTCGCGCTCGTTCATCATGCGGAGTTTGACCGCCGCTTCGTCCCACGTGGCGGGCGTCTCCATCACACCCACATAACCTGCGATGCGAGCGATACCCTTCGGCTCCACTTCAGGTCCGATGTCATTCAGGATCGCGGCCTTGATGACGTTAGGGCGGAAAGCGGCCAGCGCCATGATGATGAGGCCGCCGCGCGATGTGCCGACAAAGATGGCCTGCCCGATGCCTGCCGCGCCCATGAGGTCCAGCGTGTCCATCATCTCATGCGCTGGTGTGTAGTCCGCCCAGTTGTCGCAGTAACCGGAGCGACCGCGACCTCGCAGGTCGGGGCAAATGACCCGGCGCTGCGCCGACAGATGCTCCGCGAGTGGCTCAAAGTCTTTCGAGTTTCGCGTGAGACCGGGAAGGCAGATGACCGGCGTACCCGGTGCCGTGCGCTCGCCATAATCGCGCGCAAAGAGCTTCAGCCCATCCTGGCTCGTATAAAAAAGTTCGCGATAGGGGAATGGCATGATCGGGCTCCGCAAGCGTGGGCGGGGATCATGGTGGAGGGAGGCCGCTCCGGCAAGCCCCGATAGGGTCAGCGGTCTCCGACCTCGATCACAGGCGCCATCGCGCCCTCTGCCGGTATTGCCATCGGTATGGGTGTGTTGGCGGCGGGCGTCACGACGGGGGACGCCGGTGACGGCGGCGCGAGCGGCACGTTGGTAGGGCGGGCAGCCGGTGGCGGTGTCGTGATCGGTGTTGAGCCGGAATAGCGGCTCAGGTCTGCTTCTATGCGCACGGGTTCCGGCTGTCCGTTCAACCGGCCGCGATAGACTTCCATATTTTCCATCACGCGCTGCACGTAGTTCCGCGTCTCGGAGAAGGGAATGCTTTCGATCCAGTCGATCGGATCGACGGCCGTGGAGCGCGGATCGCCGTATTCCTGTACCCATTGGCGCACCCGCGAGGCGCCTGCGTTGTAGGCGGCGATGCTCATGATGTAGGAACCGGAGAATTCGTTCTGCACGAGGTCGCCGAGATGGGCGGAGCCGAGCGTTGCGTTGTAGACGGGGTCCGTGAGTTTCGCGGGCGAATAGGGCAGCCCTACCTGGCCTGCGACCATCTTTGCGGTACGCGGCATGAGCTGCATGAGGCCGCGCGCACCCGCCGGGCTCAACGCCTGCGGGTCGAATTCACTCTCCTGCCTCGACAGGCCGTAGACGAGGGCGGTTTCCACCGGCGGGCCGCGATGCGTCCATTTGGGCATGGCCTCGGTCGGGTACGCGTAGTCCGCGAGCACGATGTTGCGGAGCGAAGCGGCCTTGGCGATGCGGAGCGAGAGTTTGCGGTCGCCGAAGGAGAGGGCAAGGTCCGAGAGGGCAGCGATTTCCGCGGGATCCTCAAGTATGTCCGCGAGATGCAGCATGAAGGTCCAGCGGGTATTCTCCCGGTCAAGGTCTTGCAGGATGCGCGCGGCATGAACGAGTTCGCGGCTGTCGAAGCGCTGCTTGACGTCCTTGGTGCGCGCAGGATTTTCCGGGAGACGCAGCTTGCCGTCGCCGCCGTTCGCAGCAAGGACGGCGGTTGCAAGCTGGCCGTAAAACGTCGTCGGATAGGCGGCGGCCTGGCGGTAGTAGGAAGCTGCCTTTTCCTTGTCGCCCGATGCCGCTGCGGCTCGGCCCGACCAGTATTCCGCGCGCGATTTGCTGATCGGCGTCGAGACGCCGTCACTCAGCTTGCGGAAATGAGTGAGTGCTGCGTCCGGATTGTTCAAATATTGAAGAGCGATCCAGCCGGCGAGGAATTCCGCTTCTGCAAAGTCCGCGCCTTCTTTCAAGCCATTGCCCGCGGCGATCTTGTAGGCATCCTCATAGAGGCCCTGCGACATCGCCTTGCGGGTCAGAATCTTGCGCTCGATCCACCAGCTGTCCGGCCGCACCATCTTGTGCGGTTCGGTGGGCGCGGTGAGAAGAAGGGGAAGCGCCCCGTGCTCGTTGCCGCGCCGGCGCTCGTATCGAACCTGATCGTAGAGAAGACCGGGATCGGCGCGCAGCGTGGCGGGCACCTGGGAGAGAGCCGCTGACGCCTTGCTCGATCCTGCGATGAACTGGAGGCGTGCGTCGGCGAGGGCCTGTTCTGCCTGGCCGACCAGCGCTGCGGTGGTGCGGGCGTCGCTTGTGCGCTGTTCCCAAAGCAGACGGGCAAGGCGCGCTTGCTGTGCCTCGGTTGTAAGGAAGCGTCCGTAGGCGGCGAGGATTTCCTTTTGCCGGGAGGCGCTGAAGTCGTTCTCGATCCAGGCGCGGCGAATCCATTGCCCGCCCTCATCCGCGCGCCCTATGTCGATCAGTGTCTTGCCGAGCCGGATGCGGCCCTCACCGGTTTGCGGCGGGTGGTCGGTGAACCATGCAATGAGGTCGTCGTTCGACATGGGGTAAGAGAGGAGCGCGCGCTCGGCCCGGGCCTCCAGAATGAACTTGCGCGGCCAATCCGGGTTTTCCTCCATGAAGGCGACGATTTCCGCGAAGGTAGCGGTGCTGTCGTCGGAGAGAAGGCGAGTCCAGATGATGAGTTTGGCGGCGGTCCGGTCCTTGAGTTGCGTGCGGAAACGGCTGGCGGCGGTCCAGTTTCCCCGGTCGATTTCATCGAAAGCGGCTCGCGCCGCCATCATGTCGGCGGCGTTGAGCCTCGAAAATGAACCGGGAGATGCAGTAGCCGCCTTGGGAACGGCCAGTGGCGCGGCGCTCGCCGTCTGGACCTCGCTGCCGCCGGGGCGGGGAAGCGGCAAGATGGAAGCCTGCGCTGCGGCGGCACAGGTGGACAGGACCGCGGCGGCCATGGCAGCCGCGAACCGCTGAAGGTTCAATCTGTTACTAGCCCGCAAGGCGCAAACCCGACACAAAGTTCCCGAACCGCTCTCAGGCCCACCCTCCGGGCGGCCTTGGGTCCGTCAATCGCGCTCCGATATCCGGC
>NZ_BTVP01000054.1:0-16296 GCF_045863935.1 Parvibaculum sp.
CTTCAATTGACGGACTCTACTCAAATCTGGAGGAAGTTCAGGGGCTCACGTCAAATTCACGATTTAAAGCTACACGATGTTTTTTCAGTTGAAGTTGTACTTGTTGCTCGACGGCGCGGCAGTCATCGACAAGAGCGGCATACTCCACTCTCCACGGAAAAGCCGAACTTGTGTTGTGAAGTTCGCGGGCGCGAACTTCTGGGCTGCGAGTGGTTATTCCCACTTTGAACAAGTCGGTTCTATTTTGTTCGTTGCTGAGGATATATATCCAGCCACGAGACATGACGCGAGTCCCTCAGAACCCGAACATGTGGTCGAGGCAGAAACTCTTGTCGCCGTTGACGAGGCCGTGGAAGCCGAAGAGGCGGCAGGTTGTGTCGCGGATGATGACATAGCCTGCGCCGCCCATCTTCTCGCGCTCTTCGCGCGGGAAGACTTCCGACAGCCGCCAGTGGAACGAACCACCGCAAGCGATCTCGACCTTGGTTTCGGCGACGGGCTTGCCGTCGGCGTCGTGCAGGATGAGCAGCGTGGAGCTCTTCGGGTGCCAGTCGGTCGAGGCCGGATAGATCAGGTGGCAGAGCGTGTCGAGCGCGCCGTCGTCGAGCGCGGGGCCAGCAACGCGAAGGAAGAGACGCGTGGTGAGCCCCGGCGGCTTGTTGGTGTAGCTCTGCGGCTCGTCCTTGTAGATCAAGGCGGTGTTGTAGATATGCGCGCCGAAGATCGTTTCCGCGCGGTGGCCGCTCGATTTCTGTTCGAAGCGGCCAAGCGCGTGGATCCAGCCATTGCCGTCGCCGCCTTCGCGGAAATCGTAGAGAAATTCGACATGGCCGTAGCCTGACGGAAGTTTCAGCGATTCTTCCTTCATCCAGCTTTCGATGTCGACTTCGACGCTGTCGCGGCGGGGAATGCGGCCGAGATATTTCGAGGCGACAACGGTCCCGTTCGCGTCGATCATTTCGGCGCGCAGCGGCAGCTCGTGTTCGTCGCGCGCCATCGGCGTCGGGATCATGACGGTCTCGAACTTGTCGCGGGGCAGGATGGGCAGCGGCATGATGTAGCCCTTGCCCATATGCTTGCCGAGTTTCGCGATCTCGGGGTTCGGCTTCAGGTCGGTGCGCTCCACATTCGCATGGGCGAGGCGGCGCTGACCGCTGTCGCGGATCACCTCGTAGCGCGGGCGCACGAAGTAACGTCCCGCCACGACCTCGATCTGGTCCGGCCACTTCGCATCCGGCAGCAGGCTCTTCAGCGGAATGCCGCGCGTGCCGAAAGGCGGAATTTCGTCTTCGTACCAGGAGACGTCCTGCGCGCCCATGATGTTGAGGCCGACGGTGCGCGGCGGAATGGGCATCGGATGCGAGTTCTGCACGAAGAGCGTTACGTGCTCGCCGTCTTCGCCTGCGGGCATGCCCGCGTAGTAGTCGGCGGGCCAGGCGTTCGCGTCGTGACTGCAGGAAAGCGCAAGCCCGTTCTCGCCATACATGTCGAGCGCGTATTTCACGACGTCGTGGCCCTTGATGCGCACGGCGTGGATGAAGAGGGAGCCGGTGAAATCCTCAAGGCCGAAGCGTTCGCGAATTTCGGCGCTGTCCACCGTGAAGGGAGCGCCGGCGATGGGGAGCGTCTCGCGCCACTCGGCAAGCTGATTGCCCTTTTCGTCGAAGAGGCAGAGCCAGAGTTCCGGATTGTCGGCGCCGTGCAGGCCCCAGTAATTCGCGCTCGCGACGCGGGTGTGGATGCCGTCATGGCTGTTCGCGCCCTTCTTTTCGCGCATGAGCGCGAAATTGGTCGCGAAGTTCATGGGGTCGAGATAGTTCGCCTTGTTGGTCAGCATGTCGTCCGGAAGGCGGATGTCGTCGAGCGTCGCGATGCGCGCGCCGTCGGGGAAGACATGGGAGATCGAGGGGAGGGTCTTGTTCGCGTCGAAGGCGAGAACGAGAACGGCTTTCGCGTTCGACTTCTTCATCGCGCTCACTGGCTGCGCCTCGTGGCCGAGGAAGGTCGAGCCCAGATCCTCGACGCGCTGCACGAAATAGCCGGCGATATCGAGGCGGCCGAGATCGTAATAGGCGTGGAAATTGCCGATGGTGCCGGAGGGATCGTAGACCGCGACGGGGCCGGCCTTGGCGAGGTCGGCGATCAGCGCCTGTCCCTTCGGCGCCGTCAGCGGATGGCCGAGCGCCTTGAAGAGCGTCGCGCCGCCGGCATTGTTGCCTGGCCGCCAGCCGTGGGAGAGGTCGGCGTTCTTGAATGTTTCAATCTGCAGGGTCATCGCTCTGTCCTCGATCCGCTCTGTTCAATAGGCGCCGGTCGTTTCGCGCGCGCGCGAACCGAACGGATTGAGACGCTTCAGCGTCGAGGTGAAACGGTGGCGGCGCTGCTCATGCACGACGACGTCTTCGTCGCGCACCCAGTTCATCTGGATGGCGCGGCGCTGGCCTTCGAAAGGCTCGTGTCCGTGCCAGGACTTGTCGGAGCGCTTGAAGACCAGGAGCGTGCCGCCATTGGGCGAGACTTCGTCGGCAGCATCGTTGAGATCGGTCGCCGAACGCAGGATGCGCAAGCGCCCGCCGCCGGCTTCCCATTCCTGGTTCAGGTAGAGGAGCACGGTGATGATCTTCGACTCGGTGTCGGTGTGAATCTTGCCGTTGTTCCGCGCGCAATGGCCGCGGATCGTGAACATGCTCGGCCGTCCGGTGAGATCGACGCTGAATTTTTCCTCGATCGCCTTGCGGAACTCCGGCCCGTTCATTTCCTGGAGAAGCTTGTCGAAGCTGCCATGAATGTTGAGTTCGCTCGGCGGAATGGAGCCCGTCGACTCGATGTTCGGGAAGTCAGCGATGACGCTGTCGAGCGCCTTGCCCGTCACGAAGGCGGGGACCACGAGATATTCGTAAGGATCCGTTTTCAGCGGCGTCGCGCGCAGTGCTTCAATGTCGATGAGGCTCATGATGCCATTTACCTTCCAGTCGCCCGTCCGGGTTCGTCACTCGCAGGATATCATTTCGCGGGCGATCTTGCGGAGATCGGGGTGGAACCCGCAACGTCCCAAATGTCGCGGCATCCAATTGCCGCACCCGATTAACCCTTTTTTGCTTGCGACCTTTGTCTCTCGATGTGCGCCGCGAAGCGAACCGCGATCGCTTCGGCGATCTCATCGGTAGCATTTAATGGCTCGTACTCCCAGCTTTCAAGCGTGCCCCTGAAGGGGCGCGCCGCGCCGCTCGCGTACATGGCATCGAGAAAGCGGCGGAACTTCGGCGATCCGCCCTCGAGTTCGATGACATGGACGGGCTTTCCGGTGAAGGCGGCCTCGCCGACCATGTTGACCGAGTCGCAGGTAACGATGACGGCGTCGGCGAGCCCGAGGAATCCGAAATAGGGGTTTGCGCCGGTGCCGTCCCAAACGACAGCGGGCTTGTCCTTCAGCGTGTCCTTCAGAATGTGCGTCTGCCGCTCGCCGGTGCGGCGCGACGGGGTGACCATCAGGCCCGCGCCGCCGTCCGCCACGGCGCCTAGCTGCGTCGCGATCTGCGCCGCCGTCTCTTCCGTCAGGCTGTACACGGAGTTTGTGCCGCCGATCAGCACGGCGACGCGCGGATGAGGCAGATGCGCGACCGCGGCCGCAAAGGCGTCCGCTTCCGCGGCGAGGCGGGCCTTCGTCAGACGGTGGGGCGAGACGACGGTCGAGAGCACGTTCGGCGCTTCGAGCCGGTCATGCGCGGGGGCCCAGACGAAATCGAAGCGGGAAGGCGGGACGCGCGGGTGCTGCAGAACCACGGTGAAAGTTCGTCCACCGGATTTGCGGCGGATCATGCGCGCATAGGGAATCGATTGGCGGCCGGAGGCGATCAACAGGTCCGGCCAGGGCGGGGCGATGCCCGCGTCCGGTGCTGCCGGGCCGCAGGGCGCAAGCCAGCTCCAGGGTGCGGGCGGGGCGACGCGCTTCATCTCGGGTTTGAGCCCCAGGGCTTCCGCGATACCGACGGCCTGCGCTTCGTAGCCGGCCATGCCGTTGGTCAAGACCCAGCACGAGGTATCTTCCGGCTTCGGTATCAGGCTGCCGGCCGCTTTCGCCTCGTTTTCGGTCATATTCGTGCGTTATCCGGTAATATTATTGCTGAAACGCGGCATCCAAGAGAGTAAGTAAAACGCCGAAAGCCACAAGTCACGCCGAATGCGGCACGACCGCGCGGGGCACACAATGAAGCGGGCGAAGCTCGACCATATCGATCTCAGGATTCTCGCCGAATTGCAGGCGGACGGGCGGATCACCAATGTCGACCTGGCTTCTCGGGTCGGTATTTCGGCGCCGCCCTGCCTGCGACGCGTGCGGGCGCTCGAGACAGCGGGTTTCATCAAGGGTTATCACGCCGATCTCGACGGGCGCGCGCTTGGCTTCGAGGTGACGGTTTTCGCGATGGTCGGGCTGCACAGCCAGGCCGAAGCGGACCTCAAGGCCTTCGAGGCGGAGGTTGCCACCTGGCCGCTGGTCCGCGAATGCCACATGCTGAACGGCGATATCGACTTCATATTGAAGTGCGTCGCGCCGGACCTCTCCACCTTCCAGAGCTTTCTCACCGAGAAGCTGACGCCCGCGCCGAATGTCGCGAGCGTGCGCACCTCGCTCACCATCCGCCGCTCGAAGCATGAGCCGGGTGTGCCAGTGGAAATGCTGGAAGAGGAGTAGGGCAGCCTACCCGAACCGCACCTTCAATATCTCGTAGCTCTTGCCGCCGCCGGGCGTCACGACTTCCACGCTGTCGCCGGCCGACTTGCCGATCAGCGCGCGGGCGATGGGGGAGGTGATGGAGACGCGGCCCTTCTTCACATCGGCCTCGACTTCGCCGACGATCTGGTAAGTCACTTCCTCGTCCGTATCCTCGTCCACGAGATCGACTGTCGCGCCGAACATCACGGTGTCGCCGGAAAGCTTCGTCAGGTCGATCACGTCGGCGCGGGAAATCTTGTCCTCAAGCTCGGCCACACGGCTCTCGTTGAGGCCCTGCTGTTCCTTGGCGGCGTGGTATTCGGCGTTCTCGCTCAGATCGCCATGCGCGCGCGCTTCGGCGATCGCCTTGATGATGCGCGGCCGCTCGACGGACTTCAGAAACCTGATCTCCTCTTCCAGGGACCTGTAGCCCTCGGAAGTCATTGGAATCTTTTCCATTTCTCTCGACGATCTTTCTTCGTTACCGGCCCGGCGTCTATTCCGGCCGGGCGTTCCTCTCGTATCTGATGAAAATCCCGCCGGGCTCCTCAAGGAGCCGTGACTGGCGGGACTTCGCCCCCGACTGGGGACCCCGATTGTGGGTTAGGGCGGCGCCGCGCGTCAAATGCGATTTCCGCAGGCCCCGCTCCGGGTCCCGCTCAGGTGTTGGAGTGGAGGGTGGTCACTTCGAGCGGTCCGCGGCGTTTTGCGTCGTTTCCCTCCCGGGCGGCGCGGGCGCCCGCGACGGTGGTGTAGTAGGGCACCTTCATCATCAGCGCGGAACGGCGCAGCGACATCGAATCGGAGAGCGCCTGCGCGCCCTCGGTCGTGTTGAAGACGAGGGCGATCTCGCCGTTCTTGATCGCGTCCACGATGTGCGGGCGGCCTTCGAGCACCTTGTTGACGATGCCCACATCGAGACCCTGCTCGGCGAGATAGCGCTGCGTGCCGCCGGTCGCGATGAGCTTGAAGCCCATGTCGAGCAGCTTCTTTGCCGGCGCGACGATCTTTTCCTTGTCCGAATCCTTCACCGACACGAAGACGGTGCCCGCGACCGGCACCTTGGAGCCGCCGCCGAGCTGGCTCTTGGCGAAGGCGACGGCGAAGCTCCGGTCGAGGCCCATCACTTCGCCGGTCGAACGCATCTCCGGCCCGAGGATCGTATCGACGCCGGGGAAGCGCGCGAAGGGGAAGACCGCTTCCTTCACCGCGACGCGGCCATGCGCGTCGGGCTTCAGGTTGAACGATGCGAGCGCCGCACCCGCCATGACCTTTGCCGCAATCTTCGCGATGGGCTCGCCGACCACCTTTGCGACGAAAGGCACGGTGCGCGAGGCGCGCGGGTTCACTTCGAGCACATAGATGGTGCCGTCCTGAATCGCGTATTGCACGTTCATCAACCCGCCGACATTCAGCGCAAGCGCCATGGCGCGCGTCTGCCGTTCGATTTCCTCGATGGTGCCGGCTTTGAGCGAATAGGGGGGGAGCGAGCAGGCGCTGTCGCCCGAATGGACGCCCGCCTCCTCGATATGTTCCATGATGCCGCAGATCACGACGTCCTTGCCGTCGCACAGCGCGTCGACGTCCACCTCGATCGCATCGCGCAGGTAATAGTCGATCAGCACCGGGCTCTTGCCCGACACGATCACCGCCTCGTTGATGTAGCGGTCGAGATGCGCCGCATCGCGCACGATCTCCATGCCGCGTCCGCCAAGCACATAGGAGGGGCGGATGACGACGGGATAGCCGATGCGCTCGGCAATCGCCTTTGCCTCGGCGGCGGAGCGCGCGATGCCGTTCGGCGGCTGCTTGAGGCCGAGCTTTTCGAGCAGCGCGGAGAAGCGGTCACGGTCCTCGGCAAGGTCGATGGCATCGGGCGAGGTGCCGAGGATCGGCACGTTCGCGCGTTCGAGATCGTTCGCGAGCTTTAACGGCGTCTGTCCGCCGAACTGCACGATGACGCCGAGAAGCGTTCCTTTCGACATTTCGAGGTCGATCAGTTCCAGCACGTCTTCGGCGGTGAGCGGCTCGAAATAGAGGCGATCCGACGTGTCGTAGTCGGTCGACACGGTTTCCGGGTTGCAGTTCACCATGATGCTTTCGATGCCGACTTCATCGAGCGCGAAGGCGGCATGGCAGCAGCAATAGTCGAATTCGATGCCCTGGCCGATGCGGTTCGGACCGCCGCCCAGGATGATCGCCTTCTTGCGGTCCGACGGGTCGGCCTCGCAATCGGCGTGGCCGTCAAAATCCGTCTCGTAGGTCGAATACATGTAAGGCGTCAGGCTTTCGAACTCGGCGGCGCAAGTGTCGATGCGCTTGTAGACCGGGCGCACGCCCATTTCGCGGCGCGCCTTGCGCACGGCTTCTTCCTCGGAGCCCGCGAGTTCCGCGAGCCGCGCATCGGAAAAGCCCATCGCCTTCAGCGCGCGCATTTCCGCCTTCGTCTGCGGCAGACCCTCGGCGCGCACCTGCGCTTCCGCGTCGATGAGGCCCTGCAATTGTTCGATGAACCAGAGGTCGTAGGAGCAGGAGGCTTGTATCTGGTCGTGGCTCATGCCCTCGCGCAGCGCCTGCGCGATCACCAGCAGGCGGTCGGGCGTCGGGCGCCCAAGCGCGGCGCGGATCGCATTCTTGTCGTCGCCTTCGCCCATGCCGGGCACGGTCACTTCGTTGAGGCCCGTCAGCCCCGTTTCCATGGAGCGCAGCGCCTTCTGCAGGCTCTCCTGGAAGGTGCGGCCGATGGCCATGGCCTCGCCGACGGATTTCATCGCCGTGCCGAGCAGCTTTTCGGCGCCCGCGAATTTCTCGAAGGCGAAGCGCGGGATCTTCGTCACCACATAGTCGATGGTGGGTTCGAAGCTCGCGGGCGTGACCTTGGTGATGTCGTTCTGCAACTCGTCCAGCGTGTAGCCGACGGCGAGCTTCGCAGCGACCTTGGCGATGGGAAAGCCCGTCGCCTTGGAGGCGAGCGCGGAGGAGCGCGACACGCGCGGGTTCATTTCGATGACGACGAGGCGGCCGTCCTTCGGGTTCACGGCGAACTGTACGTTCGACCCGCCGGTCTCGACGCCGATCTCGCGCAGCACGGCGATGCTCGCGTTGCGCATCACCTGGTATTCCTTGTCGGTGAGCGTCAGCGCGGGGGCGACGGTGATCGAGTCGCCGGTATGGACGCCCATCGGATCGATATTCTCGATGGAGCAGATGATGATGCAGTTGTCCGCGCGGTCGCGGACGACTTCCATCTCGTATTCCTTCCAGCCGAGCACGCTTTCCTCGACCAGCACCTCGTTCACGGGGCTTGCGTCGAGGCCGCTTTCGATGATGTCGGAGAATTCCTGCTTGTTATAGGCGATGCCGCCGCCCGTGCCGCCCATGGTGAAGGAGGGGCGGATGATGGCGGGGAGGCCGACAAATTCCAGCGCGTCCAGCGCCTCGTCCACGTTGTGGGCGACGCGCGAGCGCGGGCTTTCGAGGCCGATGCGGTCCATCGCATCGCGGAAGAGCTGGCGGTCTTCCGCCATCTCGATCGCTTCGCGCTTGGCGCCGATCATCTCGACGCCGAATTTTTCGAGCACGCCCATATCGGCAAGCGCCAGCGCGGTGTTGAGCGCGGTCTGGCCGCCCATGGTCGGCAGCAGCGCGTCGGGCCGTTCCTTCTCGATGATCTTCGCGACGATTTCCGGCGTGATCGGCTCGATATAGGTCGCGTCGGCGAGCTCCGGGTCGGTCATGATCGTGGCGGGATTGGAGTTCACCAGCACGATCCGGTAGCCCTCGTCCTTCAGCGCCTTGCAGGCCTGCGTGCCGGAGTAATCGAACTCGCACGCCTGTCCGATGATGATCGGCCCCGCGCCGATGATCATGATGCTCTTTATGTCTGTACGTTTGGGCATCTACAGCAGCATTCCAAAAATCGTGGTGAGGGCAGCGATTGCGACTGCTGCCGCAACGCAGATTTCTTTGAACTCGACGCATACATCTTTGATGTAGCGGAGTGTTTCGAGAAAGTTTTGAGCAGCAGGTCGGCCTACCCAACCACTGTGAACCTGATGCTCGAAAGCCTCGATTTCCGCGGTGATGGCGGGCGTGTTAATGAAGTTGGTACGTTTGAAATGATCTTTGGCGAACTCGTTTTTGATGATGGTTAGTGAGCGGAGTATTTCATCAAACGAGTTCTGATTATCCCGAACGCTGACGTAGCGATCTGAGGCAGGAGCAGTTCGTGTGTCTGCAAAGTTTCCCTGATCGAATGGTGCTGAGCCAGGAGCAAAACCGAAAGTTGTGGAGTTCGGTGCCGTTGACGCTTGAGGGCTTGATGTGGAGTCAAGCATCAAGTCATCAACCCCACCGTTTGGAGAAACTATGTTGCTATTTTCTTGGGACGAAATTTGTCTCAACGCTTGGGCTTCTTCAATGCCCCGTTCCGTGAGATAGCAGTAGTACTCGCCGTCCGACCAATCAGAGACTTCGTCTTCGACAACTAAGCCTTCTTGAGAAAATCTTTCGAGGCAAAGTTTGATATCCCGCAGCGGCACTTCGATTCTTGCTTGCTTTGCGACACCAATGACATTGATGGCCGGATTTTCCGGGTCATCAGTTTCTGTAAAATCTTCGTATTGCCTCAGCAGCGCCAGAAGTAATTCCCGCCTGATATCTTTCATCATCATGTGAGCCATCACTTCCCCTCCTCGATCAGCTTCACGAAGCGCTCGAAGAGGTAATGTGAATCCATCGGGCCGGGAGAAGCTTCCGGGTGATACTGGACGGAGAAGACGGCGCGGTCCTTCAGGCGGATGCCGCAATTCGAGCCGTCGAAGAGCGAGACATGCGTCTCTTCGAGATCGGACCCGAGGCTCTCGCGCGAGACGGCGAAGCCGTGATTCATCGAGGTGATCTCGACCTTGCCGGTCGTGTGGTCCTTCACGGGATGGTTCGCGCCGTGATGGCCCTGATGCATCTTTTCCGTCTTCGCGCCGAGCGCCAGTGCGAGCATCTGGTGCCCCAGGCAAATGCCGAAGACGGGCTTGCCGCTCGCGACGAGTTTCTTGATTTCCGGCACGGCATATTCGCCGGTCGCCGCCGGGTCGCCCGGGCCGTTCGACAGGAAGACGCCGTCCGGGTTCATCGCCAATATGTCTTCCGCCTTCGTTTCGGCGGGCACCACCGTCACTTCGCAGCCGGCACTCGTCAGGCAGCGCAGGATGTTGCGCTTGATGCCGTAGTCGATGGCGACGACGCGGTGTTTCAGCTCATGTCCCGGCTCGTAGCCGCAGCCCCATTTCCAGCGCGCCTCGTTCCAGCTGTAGCTCTGGCCGCAGGTCACGTCCTTCACGAGGTCGAGGCCGACCATGCCAGGCCAGCCGCGCGCCTTTTCGAGCAGCGCGGGCACGTCGAAATTGCCCGACGGATCATGCGCGATGAGCCCGTCCACAGAGCCCTTCTCGCGGATGCGGCGCGTCAGCGCGCGCGTATCGATGCCGGAAAGGCCGATGATGTGGCGCGCCTTCAGCCAGCCATCGAGATGCCGGGCCGCGCGGTAGTTCGAGGGATTGGTGATGCCGGCGCGGATGACCATGCCACGAACGCCGGAGGAAGAGGCGAGGTTCGAGGTCTCGATGTCCTCGTCGTTCGCGCCCACATTGCCGATATGGGGGAAGGTGAAGGTGATGATCTGGCCGGCATAGGAAGGGTCGGTGAGGATTTCCTGATAGCCCGTGATCGCCGTGTTGAAGCAGACCTCGCCCACCGCTTCGCCCACCGCGCCGATGCCGCGGCCGGGAAGCACCGTGCCATCCTTCAGGACGAGGAGGGCGGTCGGCTTCTCGGTGGCGGTCATGGTCGTTGCTCTCGTTGTCGGCGTCGGGCTGGCAGTATCGGACGAAGATGTGCTCATGCCGACTCCTCCCCGGAACCTTGCGTGACCTTGGACACGCGCCGTTCCGTGGCGGCTTTCGTCGACACCTTCATCGTGGCAACTCCAGGGGAGGAACTTGTCTGCAGGAAGCAGGCGCGAAGCTTTCGGCGCTTCCGCCCGGACAGACCCGGTTTCCCGTTGAATTTGGCGGACACTAAGGGATCGCCCGTTTTCCGTCAAGCACCCGTGTTTTCTTAAAAGAATAATGATTTCAATGGGTTGAGTGCGATGCTGCAATGCGGTCCCGGATTGCGTGCGTCCGGGCTTTGGTTTAGCGTGTCGCCGATTCCGGGGGTACGTGCGCCACATGCGGCGGCGCTCCCAAATTCATCGGAGACCGGCAATGACCCAGAGCCTGCGGGAAACCATCAAGCAGGGGCTCACCGAAGCCACGAAGGCGCAGGACAAGCGCCGCATGGCGACGCTCCGCCTCATCCAGGCGGCGCTCAAGGACCGCGACATCGCCGGCCGCACCGAGGGCCGGGACGCGGGCGTGAGCGATGCCGAAATCCTCGACGTGCTCTCGAAGATGGTGAAGCAGCGCCGCGAGTCCGCCGGTATCTACGAGTCCGCCGGCCGCATGGAGCTTGCCCAGCAGGAAAACGAGGAAATCGCGATCATCGAGAGCTTCATGCCGAAGCAGCTCTCCGATGCCGAAACGGCTGCCGCCGTCCAGGCCGTGATCGCCGAGACGGGTGCCGCCAGCATCAAGGATATGGGCCGCGTGATGGGCGAACTCAAAAAACGCCATGCCGGGCAGATGGACTTCGCCAAGGCGGGCGCGATTGTGAAAGAGAAGCTGGCCTGAGCTGTCAGGCCTTCTTCTTGTCCTTCGCTTTCTCCTTGATCTTCTGCGCTTTCACATAGCTCCGTAGCACCTTGTTGATCCGCGTCTGGTAGCGCGGACCCGTTTCCTTGAAATAGGTGAGCACGTCTTCGTCGAGACGAATGCTGACCGGCTGCTTCCTGGGGATCACGAGTTCCCATTCGCCTTCATCAAGGGGAAAGTCGGAATCGGGATCGGAAGCAATCGCCGCTTCCAGTTCCTTATCGGTGATGTTGCGCACGCGCTCCCAGTCGGTTTCGCCGGAGCCGAGATTCATCGCCTCCTCAAGAGAGTAGCGAACGATACGCTCTTCTTTCTTCCGGGCGGGCGCGTCTTGCCGAGATGATCCGGCAGATGCCTTCTTCGCGCTCTGTGTAGATGACCGAGACTTCTGCATCATCGAATACTCCGACCACGAGGAACCTTGTTTCCCCATTCTTGTCTGACCTTCGGCGACAAAGCGGCTGATCGAATATCCGCAAGACGCTCCGGAAATCGATCCGGTGTTTCTTCAGATTGATCTGCCGTTTGTCTTCATCCCATTCGAATCCACTGAAGGAGTGGGTGAAAGTCCGAAACGCTTGATCGTTCGCGCGCATAACATCCCCAAATGGAGTCGGTCTTGTTCTGGGCCGCACGTCATGCGCTGGTTGCCGGCATAATGCCTCTTACATTTGTATATACAAATGTAACTCTTTGCAAGCCCCCCGCTGCGGCTTTACGAAGAAGCGTATAATACCCTTCCGACCGCCAGAGGCTGCGCCCCCCATGTCCTTCCCCAAAGGCTTTCTCGACGAATTGAAGGGACGCATTCGCGTCTCGGAGGTTGTCGGCCGCAAGGTGAAGCTCATCAGGCGGGGCCGGGAGTTTGTCGGCCTGTCTCCCTTCACCAATGAGAAAAGCCCGAGCTTCACGGTGAACGACGACAAGCAGTTCTATCACTGCTTCTCGTCGGGCGAGCATGGCGACGTCATCAAGTTCCTCGAAAAGACCGAGAACCTCTCCTTCATCGAGGCGGTGGAGCGGCTTGCCGCCGAGGCGGGCATGGAGATGCCGGAGCGCGATCCGTTTGCGGCGGAGCGCGACAAGGAAGCCGCGACGCTGATCGACGTGATGGAGATGGCGGCGCAGTTCTTTCGCCAGAAATTGCAGGAGGGCGCGGGCGCCGAAGCGCGTGCCTATCTCGACCGGCGCGGGCTCAAGGGCAAGACCATCGACGATTTCGGCATCGGCTATGCGCCGGGCGACGACAGGTCGGATCGTTCCTCGCTGCTCAAATATCTCAAGTCGAAGAACATCACCGTCGAGCAGATGGCGGAAGCAGGCCTCGTCATCGCGGGCGCGGACATCTCCGAACCTTACGACCGGTTTCGCAACCGCGTGATGTTTCCCATCGCCGATGCGCGAGGCCGCGTCATTGCCTTTGGCGGACGCGCGCTCTCGCCCGACGCCAAGGCGAAGTATCTCAACTCGCCGGAGACGCCGCTCTTTCACAAAGGCCGCGTGCTTTACAACCTCGACCGCGCGCGCAAGCCCGCGCATGACGAGGGCACGGTGATCGCCGTCGAAGGCTATATGGACGTCGTCGGCCTCGCGCAGGGCGGCATCACGAATGCCGTCGCGCCGCTCGGCACCGCGCTCACCGAAGACCAGATCGGGCTGCTCTGGCGCATGACGCCGGAACCCGTCCTCTGTTTCGACGGCGACAAGGCGGGGCTGCGTGCCGCTTACCGCGCGGTCGAGCGCGTGCTGCCGCTGCTCAAGCCCGGTCATTCACTCCGCTTCGCGCTGCTGCCGGAAGGCAAGGATCCGGACGATCTCGTGCGCGAGGAGGGCGGCGATGCGATGCGCGAGATACTGGCGAAGGCACGGCCGCTGTCCGACATGCTGTGGGAGAAGGAAACCTCGACCGGCGCCTGGGACACGCCGGAGCGCCGTGCGAAGCTCGAGGCCGATCTCGAAGCCGCCATTGCCGCCATCGGCGATCCGAAGGTGCGCGGGCATTATGCGCAGGCGCTGCGAGAGCGGGTCTCGAAGTTCTTTGGCGGCTCGGCGCCGAAGCAGGGCGGCGGCTTCCGGCAGGGCGGGTTTCAGCGCGGGTTCGGTGGCCAGTGGCCGGGCCGGGGCAATTTCCGGGGCCGGGGCGGCTTCGGGCGCGGCGAGACCTACATGCCCCCCGTCACGCCGGAATTGCGCCGTTCGGCGCTTGCCAGCGGCTCGCTGGGGGAGCAGGGGCGGGAGGGGCTGATGCTCCTCACGCTCCTTAACCACCCGGAACTCTTGGAGAATTACGCGGAGGACATTTCGCGAATCGAACTCAAGACCCCGGCGCTTGACAGATTACGCAATGAAATCATAGATATAGCCGCCCTCCATGCGCCTCTTGAAAGGGAAGCGCTCAGGGGCCACTTGCTGAGCAGGGATTTGGCGGAAATCGCCCGGCGTCTGGAGGCCGGTTCGGCCTTCAGAAGCGATCCTTTTGCCTGGCCCGATGCGGCGCCGGAAGAGGCGGAAGCAGGTTTCCTGCATACGCTGGCACGGCACAGGCGGGCGATCGTGCTGGAGGCGGAACTGAAGGCCGCCGAACGCGCGCTCGCAGAAGAGATGACGGAAGAGAACTATGCCCGCTTCCGGGCCATCCAGGAGCAGCTTGAGCGCTCGGATGCCGCGGACGGGCCAGGCTAGGAGACCGGCAAGGATGTTTCCGCGCCGGGTTCGAACGGGGATCGGTCAACCAATCGGGATTTGAGGGCAGCGTTACTCCGGATCGGTCGCGGCGGAAGCCGGGGCGGGGACGGCCGGAGCATCCAGACGACAAGGGATGGACGAGGAAGGCGGGCGGCCGGAATGCGGCGCTTCCGTCCTCTGTCCTTTATATGTCTGGGCGATGTGCCGCTCTGGTCCTCTCGGGCGTGTGACCTATCTGGTTTCAAGGTATCGGGCCCTTTCGGCATGGCTCCATGTGGAGCGCCGGCAGGTCCCTCGGATTTGCGGAGAAAGTTTGAATGGCGAGCAAGACGGCAGAACAGGAAGCACCGGAAACCGGCGCCGAGGTGTCGCAGGACGGTCCGCTTCTCGATATGTCGGATGCGGCAGTCAAGAAGATGATCAAGGCCGCGAAGGCGCGCGGTTTCGTCACTTATGACGAGTTGAACAAGGTTCTGCCCTCCGAAGAGTTCTCTTCCGAACAGATCGAGGACACGCTCTCGATGCTCTCCGAAATGGGCATCAACGTCGTCGAAAACGACGAGGCCGAAGACAGCCAGGAAGGCGGCGGCGAAGCCGAAGCCGAAGCCGACGACGAGGACGGCGACGAAGAGCCGACCGGCAAGGCCGTCGCGACCACAACCACCACATCCTCCGCACTCGACCGCACGGACGATCCCGTCCGCATGTATCTGCGCGAAATGGGTTCCGTCGAGCTTCTCTCGCGCGAGGGCGAAATCGCCATCGCCAAGCGCATCGAGGCCGGCCGCGAGACCATGATTGCGGGGCTGTGCGAAAGCCCGCTGACCTTCCAGGCCATTATCATCTGGCGCGACGAACTCAACGAAGGAAAGATTCTCCTTCGCGACATCATCGACCTCGACGCGACCTTTGCCGGTCCCGATGCGAAGAAGGTGGACCACAGCCAGGCCGCGCTTGCCGGCGAGGCACCGCCGCGCGTCGAGCCGGAGGAAGAAGAGGTCGACGAGGACGGCGAGGACGACAACTCCATGTCGCTTGCCGCGATGGAGGCCGAGCTCAAACCGAAAGTACTCGAAACCTTTGACACGATCGCGGGCGATTACAAGAAGCTCCGCAAGCTGCAGGACCAGAAGGTCGAGCTCGCCCTCAAGGGCGAGGAGATGCCCGGCGCGCAGGAAAAGAAATATCAGAAGCTCACCTCCGACCTCATCGAGGAAGTGAAGAGCCTCTCGCTCAACAACAACCGTATCGAGTCGCTCGTCGAGCAGCTCTACGCGATCAACAAGCGCCTGATGGGCCTCGAAGGTCGCCTGCTGCGCCTCGCCGAAAGCCATGGCGTGCCGCGCGAGGAATTCCTCAAGCAGTATTTCGGCAACGAACTTGACCCGAACTGGATTCGCCGCGTCAGCCGCCTCAAGGGCAGGGGCTGGGTGAATTTCACCAAGGACGAGCGCGACCAGGTGAAGGATCTGCGCAACGAGATCCAGACGCTTGCGTCGGAAACCGGCCTCGACATTCAGGAATATCGCCGCATCGTCGCCATGGTGCAAAAGGGCGAGCGCGAGGCGCGCATCGCGAAGAAGGAAATGGTCGAGGCAAACCTTCGTCTCGTCATCTCCATCGCCAAGAAATACACGAATCGCGGGCTGCAATTCCTCGACCTTATCCAGGAAGGGAACATCGGCCTGATGAAGGCGGTCGACAAATTCGAATATCGCCGCGGCTACAAGTTCTCGACCTATGCGACATGGTGGATCCGTCAGGCGATCACGCGTTCGATCGCCGACCAGGCGCGCACCATCCGCATCCCGGTCCACATGATCGAGACGATCAACAAGCTCGTGCGCACCTCGCGCCAGATGCTGCACGAGATCGGCCGCGAGCCGACGCCGGAAGAGCTTGCCGAAAAGCTCGGCATGCCGCTCGAAAAGGTGCGCAAGGTCCTGAAGATCGCGAAGGAGCCGATCTCGCTGGAAACGCCCATCGGCGACGAGGAAGACAGTCATCTCGGCGACTTCATCGAGGACAAGAACGCGATCCTGCCCATCGATGCGGCGATCCAGTCGAACCTGCGCGAGACGACGACGCGCGTTCTCGCCTCGCTCACGCCGCGCGAGGAGCGCGTGCTGCGCATGCGCTTCGGCATCG
>NZ_BTVP01000055.1:0-16280 GCF_045863935.1 Parvibaculum sp.
CAATCGTTCCGATGTTGCAGTGCGGCTTGTTCCGCTCAAACTTCTCTTTGGCCATCTCGGCGCTCCATTCCTCTGGAACTAACTTCGATTAACGGATCAGGCGAGCTTCGCCCGGACTTCATCGGATACCGCCTGCGGCACCTGTTCGTAGTGGTCGAACTGCATCGTGTACTGGGCGCGGCCCTGGCTCATCGAACGCAGCGTATTCACGTAGCCAAACATGTTGGCGAGCGGCACCATCGCGTGGATCACCTGCGCGATACCGCGCTGCTCGGTGCCGTTGATCTGACCGCGACGGCTGTTCAGGTCGCCGATCACGTCGCCCATGTATTCTTCCGGGGTGACGACTTCGACATTCATGATCGGCTCGAGGAGCTTCACACCCGCTTGCTGCGCGCCTTCGCGGAAGGCAGCACGGGAAGCGATTTCGAACGCCATGACGCTCGAGTCGACGTCGTGGTAGGCGCCGTCGATCAGCGTGGCCTTGAAGTCGATCATCGGGAAGCCGGCGAGCGGGCCGCTGTCCTTCACGCTCTCGACACCCTTCTGAACGCCCGGCACATATTCCTTCGGCACCGAACCGCCGACAACCTTGCTCTCGAACTGGAAGCCCGAACCCGGCTCGCCCGGCTCGAACACGATCTTCACGCGGGCGAACTGGCCCGAACCGCCGGTCTGCTTCTTGTGCGTGTAGTCGATCTCGGCGCGCTTCGTAAGCGTTTCACGATAGGCCACCTGCGGCGCGCCCACATTCGCTTCGACCTTGAACTCGCGACGCATGCGGTCGACGAGAATGTCGAGATGAAGTTCGCCCATGCCCTTGATGACCGTCTGGCCGGACTCTTCGTCCACCGACACGCGGAAAGACGGATCTTCCTGCGCAAGACGATTGAGCGCGATGCCCATCTTTTCCTGGTCGGCCTTCGTCTTCGGCTCGACCGCAACCTCGATGACCGGCTCTGGGAATTCCATGCGCTCCAGGATGATCGGCTTCAGCGGATCGCAGAGCGTGTCGCCCGTCGTGGTGTTCTTGAGGCCGGCAACAGCGACGATGTCGCCCGCATAGGCTTCCTTGATGTCTTCGCGATGGTTCGCATGCATCTGCAGCATGCGGCCGATGCGCTCGCGATTATCCTTGGTCGAATTCAGCACACCCGTACCGGTGGTGAGCACGCCCGAATAGATGCGGCAAAAGGTGAGCGAACCAACGAAGGGGTCGTTCATGATCTTGAAGGCGAGAACCGCAAGCGGCTCTTCGTCGGAAGCGCCGCGCGTATCGGGCTCTTCGGTCTTGGGGTCGATACCCTGCATGCGCTCGACTTCGAGCGGCGACGGCAGGAAGTCCACCACGGCGTCCAGCATGGGCTGCACGCCCTTGTTCTTGAACGCGCTGCCGCAGAGAACCGGCACGAACTTGCGGCTAATGGTGCCCTTGCGGATGAGCTTCTTGAGCGTGTCCTCGTCGGGCTCGTTGCCCTCGAGATAGGCCTCCATCACCGTGTCGTCCATCTCGACGGCGAGCTCGACCATCTTCGCGCGATACTCGTCCGCCTGATCCTTCAGATCGTCGCGAATGTCGCGATACTCGAATTCGGCACCGAGGGATTCATCCTTCCAGATGATTTCCTTCATCTTGACGAGATCGATCAGACCTTCGAACTCGGCTTCCGAACCGATCGGGAGCTGCGTCACGAGCGGAACCGCACCAAGGCGCGTCACGATCATGTCGACGCAGCGATAGAAGTTAGCGCCCATGCGGTCCATCTTGTTGACGAAGCACATGCGGGGAACGCGATACTTGTCGGCCTGGCGCCACACCGTTTCGGACTGCGGCTCCACGCCGGCAACCGAGTCGAACACCGTCACGGCGCCGTCGAGCACACGGAGCGAACGCTCGACTTCAATCGTGAAGTCCACGTGGCCGGGCGTGTCGATGATGTTGATGCGCTTGTCTTTCCAGAAGCACGTCGTCGCAGCGGACGTGATCGTGATGCCGCGCTCCTGCTCCTGCTCCATCCAGTCCATGGTGGCAGCGCCGTCGTGCACTTCGCCGATCTTGTGGCTCACGCCCGTGTAGTAAAGGATGCGCTCGGTCGTCGTCGTCTTACCGGCATCGATGTGAGCCATGATGCCGATATTGCGGTAATCTTCGAGCTTCGTTTTGCGTGCCATGACGGTCTGCCTTTAGGGGTCTTGAACGCGTTACCAGCGGTAGTGCGAGAAGGCGCGGTTGGCTTCCGCCATCCGGTGCGTATCTTCGCGCTTCTTGACGGCGGAGCCGCGATTGTTCGCCGCATCGAGCAGCTCGCCCGAGAGGCGCGCAACCATCGTCGTTTCGTTGCGGGCGCGAGCGGCGGCAATGATCCAGCGGATCGCCAGTGCCTTACGACGATCCGGACGAACCTCGACAGGAACCTGGTAGGTAGCACCACCGACACGACGCGAGCGCACTTCGAGCGCCGGCATCACGTTTTCGAGGGCTTCGTGGAACGTGCGCAGCGGATCGACGTTGGCCTTCTGCTGCATCTGGTCGAACGCGCCGTAAATGATGCTTTCGGCGGCGGACTTCTTGCCGTGATACATCAGGCTGTTCATGAACTTCGCGAGAACGACGTCGCCATATTTGGCGTCCGGAAGAACTTCTCGCTTTTCTGCACTGTGGCGGCGGGACATGTCTCTGTTCCTTACTTCGGACGCTTCGCGCCGTATTTCGAGCGGCGCTGACGGCGATCTTTCACACCCTGCGTATCGAGCACGCCACGGATGATGTGGTAGCGCACCCCCGGAAGGTCCTTCACGCGGCCGCCGCGGATCAGCACCACGGAGTGTTCCTGCAGGTTGTGGCCTTCGCCCGGGATGTAGCTCGTCACTTCGAACTGGTTGGTCAGCCGTACGCGGGCGACCTTACGCAGAGCGGAGTTCGGCTTCTTCGGCGTCGTCGTATAGACGCGCGTGCACACGCCACGCTTCTGCGGGCACGCCTGCATGGCCGGTACTTTATTACGCTTCACCAGCGGCTTGCGCGGCTTGCGGATGAGTTGGTTGACGGTGGGCATTCGCCTGCTCGATCCTGTCTGTCCAAACAAAAAAACGCCGCGCCGCCCCCGGATCTGGTCCGAAAATGGGCTGCGCGCGCTTGAGGACACCAAACCCTTGACGGGTCTTGTATCCCAATGCAGAGGATCCCGGCCTTACGCCCGGAATCGTGCGCCATTCCTCGTATTCTGTTTACCGGCCCCAGTGTCTAGATCCGACCAAAGGCCAATACCCTCAAGGGCTTGGTGGCCAGCGGTCCGGGATGCCTCTACTACCTGGAGCGAAAGTGGGCGGAAATTACTCGGGGGTTACCGAGTCGTCAACCCCGCATCCGCCGAATCCCGCGAAAAATCGGACACGAGCTGACTTTCTCGTCCGCAATCGGGATTCCCCTGACAGGAAGGCCTGTCAGAGAGCAAGATGAACCCGGTTTTCACGGGAGGAAAGCAAAATGACCGGCAAATTCTGGCCTGCCCTGTTCGGGATCGCAGCACTCTACAACTTCGCCGCCGGGCTTCCGCCCCTGCTGATTCCCTCGCTCTCGGCGGAAAACCTGGGGCTGCCACCCTACGATCCGCAGCACATTATCATCGCTCAGCTTGCCGGCCTGCTGATCTGCCTCTTCGGCATCGGCTACGCCATGGTCGCCATGGGCACCCCCGGCGGCCGGGAAATCGTCATTCTGGGCACGATCGGGAAGCTTGGGGTCGTTCTTCTCGTTTTCGGCCACCTGCTCTGGGGCCATGCTCCGCTGGGCCTGGCCGTCGCGGCCGGAGGCGACTTCCTCTTTGCCCTCGCCTTCCTCGTCTACCTGACGAAGGGCCGCGGCGCCCGGCCCGTCCCCGCCTGAGCGCCGCCCTGAACGCAACAGGCCGCCCCCGAGGGAGCGGCCTGCGCCATCTTTAACGTACAGGTCACGGGATCAGGCAGTGCCTTCCGCCGCCTCTGTGACTTCCTCTGCAGCACCCGAGGCCTCAACGGTGGTGCCACCCTGATCCTCGAGGATCTTCTCGTCGCGGCGCTGGGCCTCGCCCCGGATACGCTGGAGCATGCCGCCCGTGCCTGCCGGGATGAGCCGGCCGACAATGACGTTTTCCTTGAGGCCGATGAGCTGATCGACCTTGCCGGCAACCGCCGCTTCGGTGAGGACGCGCGTCGTCTCCTGGAAGGATGCAGCCGAGATAAAGGAACGGGTCTGAAGGCTCGCCTTGGTGATACCGAGCAGAACCGGGCTCGCGGTGGCGGGCGTCTTGCCCTGCGCCTCGAGTTTCGCATTTATCTCGTCGAACTCCGACCGGTCCATCTGTTCGCCAGGAAGCGTGATGGAATCTCCGGGGCTCGTGATCTCGACCTTCTGCAGCATGTTGCGGACGATCACTTCAATATGCTTGTCGTTGATCGACACGCCCTGCAGACGGTAGACGTCCTGCACTTCGTTGACGAGATAGGCCGCCAGTTCCTCGACGCCCGAAATCGCAAGGATATCGTGCGGCGCGGGGTGACCGTCCAGAATGAACTCGCCCTTCTCGATCACATCGCCTTCCTGGACCGAGATATGCTTGCCCTTCGGGATCAGATACTCGATCGGCTCAAGGCTCTCGTCCAGCGGATGCACGATGATGCGGCGCTTGTTCTTGTAGTCGCGACCGAATTCAACGCGGCCCGTGGCTTCGGCGATGATCGCATGATCCTTCGGACGGCGTGCCTCGAAGAGCTCCGCCACGCGCGGCAGACCGCCCGTGATGTCGCGCGTCTTGGCGCCTTCGGTCGGGATACGTGCGAGCACGTCGCCGGCATGGACTTCCGCCCCGTTCTCGACCGACAGAATGGCGTCGACCGAAAGCAGGTAGCGGGCGTCGTTGCCGCTCGCCAGTTTCAGAATCTTGCCGTTCTTGTCCTTGACGATCACGGCCGGCCGCAAATCGCTGCCGCGCGGGGAAGCGCGCCAGTCGACGACGACACGGCTGGAAATACCGGTCGCCTCGTCCGCCACTTCGCGGATCGACACACCTTCCACCAGGTCCTCGAACTCCACGACACCGTTCACTTCCGTGAGGATCGGCATCGTGTAGGGATCCCACTCCGAAATGCGCTGGCCGCGGGAGATCGTATCCCCCTCGTCCACACGCAAGCGCGAACCGTAGGTCAGCTTGTGTGCGGCGCGCTCGTTGCCGTGTTCATCGATGACGAGCACCTGCACGTTGCGGCCCATGACGACGAGAACGCCATTCGAATCCTTCACCACGTTGCGGTTCACGATCTTCACCGTGCCCGAGTGGTTGGTTTCGATATAGGAGTTGTCCGCCACCTGCGCCGTACCGCCGATGTGGAAAGTACGCATGGTGAGCTGAGTGCCCGGCTCACCGATCGACTGAGCGGCGATGACGCCGACGGCCTCGCCCATATTGACGGGCGTGCCACGCGCAAGGTCACGGCCGTAGCAGGCCGCGCAGACGCCGTTCTGCGCTTCGCAAGTCAGCACCGAACGAATCTTGATCGTCTGAACATTCACCTCCTCGATGAGGTCGACATCGGCCTCGTCGATCAGGTGGTTCTTCGGCAGGAGAACCGTGCCGGTCGCCGGGTTCATCACGTCTTCCGCCGTGGTGCGGCCGAGAACGCGGGTACCGAGGGAGACGATCACATCGCCAGCCTCGATCACGGCCTGAACCGTGATACCACCCTCCGTACCGCAATCACTTTCGGTGATGATCGAATCCTGCGCAACGTCGACGAGACGGCGGGTGAGGTAACCCGAGTTCGCCGTCTTGAGCGCCGTATCCGCGAGACCCTTTCGCGCACCGTGAGTCGAGTTGAAGTACTCGAGAACGGTGAGGCCTTCCTTGAAGTTCGAGATGATGGGCGTCTCGATGATTTCACCGGACGGCTTGGCCATGAGGCCGCGCATGCCCGCGAGCTGCTTCATCTGGGCGGGCGAACCACGCGCGCCGGAATGCGCCATCATGTAGATCGAGTTGATCTGCTTCTCGCGCTTCGTTTCCGCATCCACCTGCACGGCCGAGATCTTCTGCATCATCACGTCGGCGACGCGATCGGTGCACTTCGCCCAAGCGTCGACAACCTTGTTGTACTTTTCGCCCTGGGTGATGAGGCCGTCGATGTACTGCTGCTCGTATTCTGTCGCGAGCGCCTGCGTCTCCTCGACGAGCTTCGCCTTCTCTTCCGGAATGACCATGTCGTCCTTGCCGAACGAGATGCCGGCCCGGAAGGCCTGACGGAAACCGAGAGCCATGATCTGGTCGCAGAAGATCACCGTCTCCTTCTGGCCGCAGTGGCGATAGACCACGTCGATCATCTTGGAGATGTCACGCTTCGTGAGCAGACGGTTCACGAGGTCGAACGGCACGTTCGGATGCTTCGGCAGAAGCTCGCCAACCAGCATGCGGCCGGGGGTCGTGTCCACGACCTGCGTGAGGTCGTTGCCATCGGCATCCTTCGTCGTGTACCGCGCCTTGACCTTCGCGTGCAGCGTCACCGACTTGGCGGCAAGCGCATGCTCGATTTCGGCCATGGTCGAGAACACCATGCCTTCGCCCGGCTCGTTATCCTTCTGGATGGTCACATAGTAGAGACCGAGAACGATATCCTGGGACGGCACGATGATCGGCGAGCCGTTTGCCGGGTGCAGGATGTTGTTGGTCGACATCATCAGCACGCGGGCTTCGAGCTGCGCTTCGAGCGACAGCGGCACGTGAACGGCCATCTGGTCGCCGTCGAAGTCGGCGTTGAACGCCGCGCAAACGAGCGGATGAAGCTGGATCGCCTTGCCCTCGATCAGCACGGGTTCGAAAGCCTGAATGCCGAGGCGGTGAAGCGTCGGCGCACGGTTGAGCAGCACCGGATGCTCGCGGATCACCTGCTCGAGGATTTCCCAGACTTCCGGACGCTCCTTTTCGACGAGCTTCTTCGCCTGCTTCACCGTGGCGCTGAGACCCTTGGCCTCGAGGCGCGAATAGATGAACGGCTTGAAGAGTTCGAGCGCCATCTTCTTCGGCAGGCCGCACTGGTGGAGCTTGAGCTCGGGACCGACGACGATCACCGAACGGCCGGAATAGTCCACGCGCTTGCCGAGCAGGTTCTGACGGAAACGCCCCTGCTTGCCCTTCAGCATGTCGGCGAGCGACTTCAGCGGGCGCTTGTTGGCGCCCGTGATGACGCGGCCGCGACGGCCGTTGTCGAACAGCGCATCGACCGATTCCTGCAGCATGCGCTTTTCGTTACGGATGATGATATCCGGCGCGCGCAGCTCCATCAGCCGCTTCAGACGATTGTTGCGGTTGATGACGCGGCGGTAGAGATCGTTCAGGTCGGAGGTCGCGAAACGGCCACCATCCAGCGGAACGAGCGGACGAAGCTCCGGCGGGATGACCGGAATCTGCGTCATGATCATCCATTCCGGGCGGTTGCCGGACTCGATGAACGCCTCGATGAGCTTGAGACGCTTCGCAAGCTTCTTTGGCTTCAGTTCCGACGTCGACTCGGCAATCTCCACCCGCAGATCGGCGGCGATCTTCTCGAGGTCGAGTGCCATCATCAGCTCACGGATCGCTTCGGCGCCGATGCCGGCAGTGAAGCTGTCTTCGCCATACTGGTCCTGTGCGTCGATATACTCTTCTTCCGTCAGAAGCTGACGCTCCTTGAGCGACGTGAGGCCCGGCTCCAGAACGATGTAGTTCTCGAAGTAGAGAACGCGCTCCAGATCCTTCAGCGTCATGTCGAGCAGAAGACCGATGCGGCTCGGCAGCGACTTCAGGAACCAGATATGCGCGACGGGCGCGGCGAGTTCGATGTGGCCCATGCGCTCGCGCCGGACCTTCGACAACGTCACTTCAACGCCGCACTTCTCGCAGATGATGCCCTTGTACTTCATCCGCTTGTACTTGCCGCACAGGCACTCGTAGTCCTTGATCGGACCGAAGATGCGCGCGCAGAAGAGACCATCCCGCTCCGGTTTGAACGTGCGGTAGTTGATCGTCTCCGGCTTCTTGATCTCGCCATAGGACCAGGAAAGGATCCGCTCGGGGCTCGCGATCGAGATCTTGATCTGATCGAAAGTCTGCGTAGGCGCCGTCGGATTGAAAAGGTTCATGACCTCTTGGTTCATGGACTTCTCCTGAACTCGGCCTCAAAGCCAACGGGGATAGTTATGTGCGTCCGGTGGGGCCTTCCGTCCGCGTACCCCGTATATCGAATATCGAATGCCCTCCACCGGGGAGGGCTGCGATGCGCCCCGCAAGGAGCGCATCGCCTGTCTCTTGTCAGCTCGCGGCCGGTGTCAGCAGCTCGACATTGAGGCCGAGCGAGCGCATTTCCTTCACGAGCACGTTGAAGCTCTCCGGAATACCGGCTTCGAACGTGTCGTCGCCGCGGACGATGGCCTCGTAGACCTTCGTACGGCCGGCCACGTCGTCCGACTTCACTGTCAGCATTTCCTGCAGCGTGTAGGCGGCGCCATAGGCTTCGAGCGCCCACACCTCCATTTCGCCGAAGCGCTGGCCACCGAACTGCGCCTTGCCACCCAGCGGCTGCTGGGTAACGAGCGAGTACGGGCCGATGGAGCGTGCATGGATCTTGTCGTCGACAAGATGATGCAGCTTCAGCATGTAGATGTACCCGACGGTCACCTTGCGGTCGAAGGGCTCGCCTGTCCGTCCGTCATGGAGAGTCACTTGGCCCGAACGGTCCAGTCCGGCAAGTTCCAGCATCTCCACGATTTCCGGCTCGCGGGCACCGTCGAAGACGGGGGTCGCGATCGGCACGCCATTGGTCAGATTGCCGGCCATCTCCACAAGCTGTTCTTCGTCGAGCGAAGCGACGGTCTGATCGTCACCATAGATCTGGTGGATGAGATCCTTCAGCTCCTTCGGCTTGTTTTCGCGCTGGTAGACCTCGAGCGCCTTCTCGATCTTGCGACCGAGACCGGCACAGGCCCACCCGAGATGGGTTTCCAGAATCTGACCGACATTCATGCGGCTCGGCACGCCGAGCGGGTTCAGCACGATGTCGACCGGCTGGCCATCGTCCAGATAGGGCATGTCTTCCATCGGCACGATGCGGCTGATGACGCCCTTGTTGCCGTGACGGCCGGCCATCTTGTCGCCGGTCTGCAGCTTGCGCTTCACGGCCACGAAGACCTTGACCATCTTCATGACGCCGGGCGGAAGCTCGTCGCCGCGCTGAAGCTTGTCGACCTTGTCGGCAAAGCGCGCTTCGAGGCGCTCCTTGCTCTCGTCGTACTGCTTCTTCAACGCTTCGATTTCGGCTTGCGCCTTCTCGTTCTTGAGCGCGATCTGCCACCACTGACCATGGCTCAGCTCGTCCAGATCGGACTGGCTGACCTTGGCATCCGCCGCGAGCGCCTTCGGGCCCGAAGCGATCTGCTTGCCGAGAAGGATTTCGGCAAGACGGCCATAGATGTTGCGGTCGAGAATACCGACTTCGTCGTCGCGGTCCTTCGCGAGACGTTCGATTTCCTCACGCTCGATCGCCATCGCGCGCTCGTCCTTGTCGATGCCGTGACGATTGAACACACGCACCTCAACAACCGTGCCGGTGACGCCCGGCGGGAGGCGAAGCGACGTGTCGCGCACGTCGGAAGCCTTTTCGCCGAAGATGGCGCGCAGCAGCTTCTCTTCCGGCGTCATCGGGCTCTCGCCCTTGGGCGTGATCTTGCCGACAAGGATGTCGCCCGGATTCACGTCGGCGCCGATATAGACGATGCCCGCTTCGTCGAGATTCTTGAGGGCTTCCTCGCCGACATTCGGAATGTCGCGCGTGATTTCCTCAGGCCCGAGCTTCGTGTCGCGCGCCATCACCTCGAATTCCTCGATATGGATCGAAGTGAAGACGTCGTCGCGCACGATGCGCTCGGAGATGAGGATGGAGTCCTCGAAGTTGTAGCCATTCCACGGCATGAACGCGACCAGCACGTTGCGGCCGAGCGCGAGATCGCCGAGTTCGGTCGAAGGACCGTCCGCGATGATGTCGCCCTTGTTCACCAGATCGCCCACGCGCACCAGCGGACGCTGGTTGATGCAGGTGTTCTGGTTGGAACGCTGGAACTTGCGCAGGTTGTAGATGTCGACGCCCGACTTCGAGGAATCGACCTCCTCCGTCGCGCGAATGACGATACGCGTTGCGTCCACCTGGTCGACGACGCCCGTACGCCGGGCACCGATCGCAGCGCCACTGTCGCGCGCCACGACTTCTTCCATGCCGGTGCCGACGAGCGGCGCTTCCGAACGGATGAGCGGAACAGCCTGACGCTGCATGTTCGAGCCCATGAGCGCGCGGTTCGCGTCGTCGTTCTCGAGGAACGGGATGAGCGCCGCGGCCACCGACACGATCTGCTTCGGCGACACGTCCACGAAGTCCACCTGATCCGGCGGCACCATCTCGAAATCGCCGTCGATGCGGCAGTTCACGAGCTCGCCCTGGATCTCGCCCTTGGCGCTCACTTCCACATTCGCCTGCGCGATGCGGTAGCGGCTTTCTTCCATGGCGGACAGATAGACCACATCGGCATCGAGCTTGCCGCCCTTCACGCGCCGGTACGGGCTCTCGATGAAGCCGTACTTGTTGACGCGAGCGAAGGTTGCGAGCGAGTTGATGAGACCGATATTCGGACCTTCCGGCGTTTCGATCGGACAGATGCGGCCGTAATGCGTCGGATGCACGTCGCGCACCTCGAAGCCGGCACGCTCGCGCGTCAGACCGCCAGGCCCAAGCGCCGAGAGACGGCGCTTATGCGTGATTTCTGAAAGCGGATTCGTCTGGTCCATGAACTGCGAAAGCTGCGAGGACCCGAAGAATTCGCGCACGGCGGCAGCCGCCGGCTTCGCGTTGATCAGGTCATGCGGCATCACCGTGTCGATATCGACCGACGACATGCGTTCCTTGATCGCCCGTTCCATGCGGAGCAGGCCGACGCGATACTGGTTCTCCATGAGCTCGCCGACCGAACGCACGCGGCGATTGCCGAGATTGTCGATATCGTCGATTTCGCCCTTGCCGTCGCGCAGGCCGACAAGCGTCCTGATGACCGCAAGGATGTCTTCCTTGCGGAGCACGCGCATCGTGTCCGGGCAATCGAGATCGAGGCGCATGTTCATCTTCACGCGGCCGACCGCCGAGAGGTCGTAGCGCTCGGAATCGAAGAACAGGCTGTTGAACAGCGCATCCGCCGTGTCCGGCGTCGGCGGCTCGCCCGGGCGCATCACGCGGTAGATGTCGATCAGCGCCTGCTCGCGGTTCGTGCATTTGTCGACGGCGAGCGTGTTGCGGATGAAGGCACCCGTGTTCACGTGATCGATGTCGAGCGTCACGATCTGGTCGTGGCCCGCCTCGACGAGCTGCTCCAACACTTCAGGGGTAATCTCGTCACCGGCTTCGGCGAAGATTTCGCCGGTTTCCATGTTGACGATTTCCTGGGCGAGATAACGGCCGTGCAGATCCTCGTCCTGCACAAGAAGTTCCTTGAGGCCGTCTTCGGCCAGCTTCTTCGCCAGCCGCGGCGTGACCTTGCGGCCCGCCTCGACAACAGCCTTGCCGGTCTTCGCGTCGATGAGATCGCGCTCCGGCTTCGCGCCGCGATAACGTTCCGCATCGAACGGCACGCGCCAGCCCTGCTTCACCTTGGTGAAGGCAACGCTGTTGTAGAACGTGCTGAGAATTTCTTCCGAGTCGAGGCCGAGCGCATAGAGAAGCGTCGTCACCGGCAGCTTGCGGCGACGGTCGATGCGCACAAAGACGATGTCCTTCGCGTCGAACTCGAAGTCGAGCCACGAACCGCGATAGGGAATGACGCGCGCCGCGAAGAGCAGCTTGCCGGAAGAATGCGTCTTGCCCTTGTCGTGATCGAAGAAGACGCCCGGGCTGCGGTGCATCTGCGAAACGATGACGCGCTCGGTGCCGTTGATGACGAAGGTGCCGTTCTCGGTCATGAGCGGCATGTCGCCCATGTAGACGTCCTGCTCCTTGATGTCCTTGACGGACTTCGCGCCGGAATCCTCGTCCACCTCGAACACGATGAGGCGCAGCGTCACCTTGAGCGGCGCGGCGAATGTCATCCCGCGCTGCTGGCACTCCTCGACGTCGTATTTCGGCGTTTCGAATTCGTAGTTCACGAATTCGAGCGTCGACGTCTCCGAGAAATCGCTGATCGGAAAAACCGACTTGAAGACGGAATAGAGCCCCTGCTCTTCCCGTCCGCCTTTCGGCTCCTCAACCTGCAGGAACTGGTCGTATGAATATTTCTGAACCTCGATCAGGTTCGGCATCTCCGCGATCTGCGGAATGTGCCCGAAGACCTTACGAACCCGCTTTCGACCAGTGAAGGACTGCGTCATATGTGCTCCTCGCAACGCTCTGCATTAGAACGGCGGCCGGACTTTCAGTCGGAGAAAGGGGCAGCCCGGTCTTAGGCCCGTATTCTCCGTGGAGGGCGCAGCGCTTGCGAAGCGCCGGCGCATCGGCCGGAACGGTGAGCATGAAACCCGCCGTTCCGGCCCTTGTCGCGGTAAGCGAACTTACTTGAGTTCGACCTTGGCGCCGGCCTTCTCCAGCTGCGCCTTGATCTTTGCGGCTTCGTCCTTGGACGCGCCTTCCTTGACGGTCTTCGGAGCGCCTTCGACCAGGTCCTTGGCTTCCTTGAGGCCCAGGCCCGTGATCGCACGGACTTCCTTGATCACCTCGATCTTCTTCTCGCCGGCGGCGGCAAGAACGACCTCGAACTCGGTCTGCTCTTCGGCAGCGGCGGCAGGCGCGGCACCCGCGGCGGCAACGGCCACCGGAGCGGCGGCGGAAACGCCCCACTTCTCTTCGAGCATCTTGGAGAGCTCGGCCGCCTCAAGGACGGTCAGGTTGGAAAGGTCTTCGACGATTTTTGCGAGATCGGTCATTTCAATGTCTCTCTGTATAGGTTCGGTTGGATATCGGGTTCACTGCAGCGGTCACGCCGCTTCGCTCTTGGTGGCATAGGCATTCAGCACACGCGCCAGTTGGCCGCCAGGCGCCTGGAGCACGCCCGCGATGCGGGTTGCCGGCGTCTGGATCATGCCCACGATCTTCGCGCGCAGTTCGTCGAGCGACGGCAGGTCGGCAAGCACCTTCACCGCCTTTGCATCGAGAACCGTCTCGCCCATCGCGCCGCCGAGGATGACCAGCTTCTGGTTTTCCTTGGCGAACTCGGACGCAACCTTGGGGGCTGCAACCGGGTCATCGGAATAGGCGATTGCCGTCGGCCCCGTGAAGAGATCGCCGATCTCCTGCATCGGGGTGCCATCGAGAGCGAGCTTCGCCAGCCGGTTCTTCGTCACCTTGAACGAAGCACCAGCCTTGGCCATCCGGGAACGCAGATCGGACATCTGGTTCACGGTGAGGCCGCTGTAGTGGGCGACGACAACGACACCGGCATTCGAGAAAACGCCGTTGAGGTGCGTCACGAGCTCTGTCTTTTCAGCTCTGTCCACTTGCTCTCTCCGTCGTGTACGAAACCCTCGTACACTTGGGGGCGGATTTGGGAAGGCATCGCCTGCCCTTGCCCGCCATTGGCATTTGCCACTCGTACGTCTCGCGGGGCGCAAGCCTCGCAAACCGCATGAGCGGCGCTCACTTGCCTGTCCCGGGTTCCAACCGATCCCGCGGAACACTGAAGTTCCGTGAAACCGTTCAACTCCCGTCTATTGCCGGCCGCCGTCTCTTGGCGATTAAGCGTCGGTTCCAGGGAACCTCGGCGCCCGCAGTCTCGGACAGGTGAACAGACGATGGCGCAGCCACTCCGGTTTGCACCGAAGTGACTGCACGTCCCGTCCGTTCCCAACCGCCCGCAGCCCTCTCGGAACCGCGAACGGAAACTCTTCTCGGCGCTTACGCGCCAGCCGCAACGCTCTGCGGCTCAACCTTCACGCCGGGGCCCATGGTCGAGCTGATGGCGATCCGCTTGATATAGGTGCCCTTGGCGCCCGCAGGCTTTGCCTTCTGCACCGCATCGATCAGCGCACGGACATTGCCGAGGATCTGATCTTCGCTGAAGCTCGCTTTGCCGACACCGGCATGCACGATGCCGGCCTTCTCGACGCGGAACTCGACGGCGCCGCCCTTTGCGGCCTTCACCGCTTCGGCGACATCCGGCGTCACCGTGCCGACCTTCGGGTTCGGCATCAGGCCGCGCGGGCCGAGCACCTTACCGAGACGGCCGACCAGCGGCATCATGTCCGGCGTCGCGATGCAACGGTCGAACTCGATCTTGCCGTTCTGCACGATCTCCGCGAGGTCTTCCGCACCGACGATGTCGGCACCGGCGGCCTTCGCGGCGTCCGCCTTGTCGCCCTTCGCAAACACCGCGACGCGAACCGTGCGGCCCGAACCGTTCGGCAGCGCGACAACGCCACGAACCATCTGGTCCGCATGACGCGGATCGACACCGAGCGCGATCGCAACTTCGATCGTCTCGTCGAACTTCGCGCTAGCACGATCCTTGACGATCTTCACCGCCTCGCCGAGACCATAGGTCTTCTTGCGGTCGATCCCCTCACGAGCCTTCGAAATACGCTTTCCTGCTTTGCCAGTCATATCGCTCACTCCACAACCTGAAGGCCCATGGAACGGGCGGAACCTGCAATGATCTTCGTCGCCTGATCGAGGTCGTTGGCATTCAGGTCGACGAACTTCGCTTCGGCAATCTCACGGCACTGCGCGAGCGTCACCGTTCCGGCGGAAGCGCGGCCCGGCGTCTTGGAGCCGGACTGGATCTTCGCAGCCTTCTTCAGAAAGTAGGAGGCAGGCGGCGTCTTCATCGCAAAGGTGAAGGAACGGTCCGAATAGGCCGTAATCACGACCGGGATCGGCATACCCTGTTCCATCTTCTGCGTGGCGGCATTGAACGCCTTGCAGAATTCCATGATGTTGAGACCGCGCTGGCCAAGCGCCGGACCGATCGGGGGCGAGGGATTCGCCGCGCCGGCCGGCACCTGCAATTTGATGTAGCCTTCGATTTTCTTCGCCATGTCTTTCCCCTGCCGGATATCGCCGGCGCTTTGGGTTAGTGGTCAGCGGCGCATCGGAAACCGGAGTTTCGTCCGCACCTCCCACAAGATTGCGGGAGACGGAAGAGCCCTAGAGCTTCTCCACCTGCCCGTATTCGAGTTCGACCGGGGTCGCCCGGCCGAAAATCGACACGGCCACCTTGAGCCGCGCCTTTTCTTCGTCGACTTCCTCGACGAAACCGTTGAAAGAGGCGAACGGGCCGTCGGCCACGCGCACCTGCTCGCCGATCTCGAAAGTGATCGAGGGCTTCGGCCGCTCCACACCTTCCTGCACCTGATGCAGGATGCGGTCGACTTCCGCCTGGCTGATCGGCTGCGGCTTGTTGTCCGCGCCCAGAAAGCCAGTCACCTTCGGCGTATTCTTGACGAGATGGTAGGCCTCGTCCGTCATCTCCATCTTCGCGAGCACATAGCCCGGGAAGAACTTGCGCTCGGCGTTGATCTTCCGGCCCCGCCGCACCTCGACGACCTCTTCGGTCGGCACGAGGATTTCCTCGAACTGATCGGAAAGACCCTGCTGTTCAGCCTGCTCGCGCAGCGAATCCGCGACCTTCTTCTCGAAGTTCGAATAGGCGTGAATAATGTACCAGCGCTTAGCCATGTTTGTTTCCGACGGGACTTGAGCCCCTGACCTCAGTTACCGCCGAAGCCGAGCACGAGCGAAACGATGTAGCTCAGCGCCGTGTCGGCCAGGAAGAAAAACACCATCGCGAACGAAACCATGATGAAGACCATCACCGTGGTGATGACCGTCTCGCGGCGCGTCGGCCAGGTGACCTTCGACGCCTCGGAGCGGACCTGCTGGAGGAACTGAAGCGGATTCGTCTTTGCCATCTCTCTCGCCAAATGCCTCTCGACTACCGCTTCTATCGCCCGTCCGGCCGGGTCTCGCCCTCCCGGCCCTGCCGCCTCGCCCTCAGGCGCTGGCAGGAGTGGAGGGGCTCGAACCCCCAACCCCCGGTTTTGGAGACCGGTGCTCTACCAGTTGAGCTACACTCCTAAAGCACGATCCGGGGAAATGGATTTCCGGTCTCCCGGATCATGCTCAACCTTCAAGTCCCGCCGCTAAGCGTCCGGCCTTTTACTTCAACACCTTGGAGACGACGCCGGCGCCGACGGTACGTCCGCCTTCACGGATGGCGAAGCGCAGCTTCTCTTCCATCGCGATCGGCGCGATCA
>NZ_BTVP01000056.1:0-15115 GCF_045863935.1 Parvibaculum sp.
CTTCAATTGACGGACTCTACTCAAATCTGGAGGAAGTTCAGGGGCTCACGTCAGAAGTCAAATATCTCTATCGCCGGAACAAGCGTCTTTTCAATCAAAAGTTCCTTGAGGTACTTCTTAAAAAATCCGGGGATACTAACTCTCGATCCGAGAATGTGATCACCGTTCTCGGCAAATTCAATGACAATGCCGGCGGCGTGCAAAATGATTCCAGGATGGTTTAAGTCGTGGGTCGCAAGGTTTTCGATCAATTTTGATCGTGCGGATTCATATTGCGCACGTGGCAGATCATACCACGCCCAAAGTTGTCGCCATGCAGGCGTCTGCTTCGGCCCAGCGACAAGCGGGTGCTCAGCCACATGTTTCCTTACTTCATCACCATCAAGAATGCCCGAGCCAAAGAAATCACCTAAAATTTCTGGCAAGATCACCGGATCAGACCAATCAACCTCATGATACTTCTCCTGAATCTCTTCCAGCCTTTTTTCGTCGCCGTCTTCTGCATCGGAAATGCGAAGCTTGAAGTACGTTGGTGACAACCGCGCAAAGTCGTTGCGTCGCAGCGCGTCTGCTTTGAACTCAATGCCAGTCGCTACAATGTAAAGGAGAAGACGAGATAGGGCGGCGTCACTTCCTTGAAGCTCTTCCCCCAGCAGCGAAACGATGCGATCAAAGTCGACTAAAACCGACCTGAGGCTGCGAAAATTTTGTTTGCCGGATTCTTCGAACGTCCGCAGAACTTTCTCTTTGTTCTCCAAAACGCACGTTTTTGCAGCTTGTATCTGCAGATTAGCCGCAAACACGTCAAATACCGCTCTTGGGTCTGAGGCAATCCGGATGGTTTTGCCTATAAGCTTCTCTTTCTTTCGTTGATAGTCCTCTAACTGAGGTTTTGGTATCTCTTCCTGGTTCGCAACAACAATCACCTTTAGGCCTTCGTGCTCAACGAACGCGTTAATAAAGCCCATCGCTTCAGCAATTGGCATGGAGCAACGCTCCAAGTCGTCAAAGACTAGTATCTTTCCTTCAAGTTTCACCAGTCCGTCTCGGATTGTGTCTCGCGGGCTATCTCCACCGCCTACGCCCGCTCCGGTATAGGCATTGACAGCTGCAACTGCCAAACTGCCGAGCATACGAACAGCACCGGAGCTCAATATCGGGTGCATCTGCGCGAAGAATTGCTCTGATATTTGGCCAACCGTGCTTGCGCCATACAAACTGACGTAGAGGAACGGCTTCTCATTCAGAGGATCGGCCTGTCTACCGCGCTTCTGCAATTTTTCAAGGTACGACTTAACGAAGTGCGTCTTGCCTGCACCCCAGGGGCCATCCAACATGACTCCGAAGTCAAATACATTTTGAGGATCAAGGTAATAATCAAGATAACCTTCTACGTCCTCAATATGCGTCATGAGTTTATCCTAAATCAGCCCGCCCATCGGCGATGAGGGATCGGCGTAGAGCTTCTTGCGCATGCGGCCCGCGAGATAGGCGAGGTGGCCGGCCTCGACGGCGAGTTTCATCGCGCGGGCCATTTTGACCGGGTCTTTCGCTCCGGCAATCGCCGCGTTCATCAGCGCACCATCGCAGCCGAACTCTATCGCAACGGCGGCGTCCGACGCCATGCAGACGCCCGCATAACCTGCCCGCCCCGCTCTTTTATATTGCGCCGCAGCATAATCCGGTTTAACAAGCGGCATCGTCTCAGGACCCGGCGCAAGCCCGGGTGGCTCTTCCGGCCGCCGATCCGCCGGATCATCAAGCTCAACACCCCCGTTTCACGCGGCACCCTCCGGTTCCGCGCGCATTCCTCTTGTTGCGGAAGTCCCCCTTGTCGCGTTTTTCCATGCTTTCCCTCGATGCCTATCGCCAGCAGTGGTTCGGCAATATTCGCGGCGATGTGCTCGCCGGTCTCGTCGTCGCGCTGGCTCTCATTCCCGAAGCCATCGCCTTTTCGATCATCGCGGGCGTCGATCCGAAGGTCGGGCTCTATGCGTCCTTCTCCATCGCCGTCATCGTCGCGATCACGGGCGGGCGGCCCGGCATGATCTCGGCCGCGACGGCGGCGACCGCCGTGCTGATGGTGACGCTGGTGCGCGACCACGGGCTTGAATATCTGCTCGCGGCGACGGTGCTCGCAGGGCTCATGCAGATCGCCGCGGGCTTCCTCAAGCTCGGCTATGTGATGCGCTTCGTTTCGCGCTCGGTGATGACGGGCTTCGTGAATGCGCTCGCGATCCTGATTTTCATGGCGCAACTGCCGGAACTGATCGGCGTGCCCTGGCTCACCTATGCGATGGTCGCGGCGGGGCTCGGCATCATCTATCTCTTTCCGATGCTGACGAAATCCATTCCCTCGCCGCTCATCTGCATCATCGCGCTGACGGGCGTTGCAATGTATTTCGGTTTCGACATCCGCATGGTCGGCGACATGGGCGAACTGCCCTCGACGCTCCCCATTTTCCTGCTGCCGCAGATACCGCTGACATTCGAAACGCTGACGATCATCCTGCCCTATTCGGCGGCGGTGGCGGCTGTCGGCCTGCTCGAATCGCTGATGACGGCGACCATCGTCGACGACCTGACGGATACGCCGAGCGACAAGAACCGGGAGTGCATCGGCCAGGGCCTCGCGAATACGGCGACGGGCTTCATCGGCGGCATGGCGGGTTGCGCGATGATCGGTCAGTCGATGATCAACGTAAAATCGGGCGGGCGCGGCAGGCTCTCGACTTTCTGCGCGGGTATCTTCCTGCTGTTCATGATCGTGGTGCTGGGCGACTGGGTGAAGCAGATCCCGATGGCAGCCCTCGTCGCCATCATGATCATGGTGTCCATCGGCACATTCAGCTGGTCCTCGATCCGCAATCTGCGCCATCATCCGCGCAGTTCCTCCGCCGTGATGCTCGCGACGGTCGTCACCGTCGTGCTGACGCATAATCTCGCCATCGGCGTTCTGGCGGGCGTGCTTCTTTCCGGCCTCTTCTTTGCCTGGAAGATCGCGCAGATATTCCGCGTGACCTCGACGCTGTCGGAAGACGGGCGCGAACGCGTCTATGTCGTCGAGGGGCAGATATTCTTTGCCTCGTCGGACGACTTTCTGGCCTCCTTCGATTTCAGGGAGGCGCTGGAGCGCGTCGTCATCGACGTCAGCCGGGCGCATATCTGGGATATTTCGAGCGTCGCCGCGCTCGACATGGCGGTGCTGAAGTTCCGGCGCGACGGCGCGACGGTCGAGATCGCCGGGCTCAACGAAGCGAGCGAAACCATCGTCGACAGGCTTGCCATTCACGACAAGCCGGGCGCGCTCGAAAAGCTGATGGGGCATTGAGGGAGGAATGGACATGACGAAGAAAATCATCGCGCTGGTGGACGGCTCGATCTATTCGCACAGCGTCTGCGAGAACGCCGCCTGGATCGCCGCGCGCACGGGCGCCAGCGTCGATCTGCTGCATGTGCTCGGGCGCCGCGAGGGAACGGACGCCGCCGACCTCAGCGGCAGCATCGCACTCGGGGCGCGCAGTGCGCTTCTGGAAGAACTCACCCTGCTCGACGAGCAGCGGGCAAAGCTGCAGCAGCAGCGCGGCCGCGCCATTCTCGAAGACGCGAAAGCGGTGTTCGCGGAAGCCGACGTCACCGACGTGACGACGCGGCTTCGCATCGGCGACATTCTGGAGACGGTGGCGGAAGCGGAAGCCGATGCCGGCATGCTGGTGATCGGCAAGCGCGGCGAGGCAGCGGATTTTGCGAAGCTCCATCTCGGTTCGAATATCGAGCGCATCGTGCGGGCAAGCCACAAGCCGGTGTTCATCGCGGCGCGCGGCTTTCGCGAGCCCCGCCGGCTTCTCATCGCCTTCGATGGCGGGCCGAGCAGCATGAAGGCGGCTTCCTACTGCGCTGAAAGCCCGCTTTTCGCGGGGCTCGAATGCCATTTGCTCATGGCGGGCGAGAGCACGCCGGAGCGGCGGAGCAAGCTCGACGAGGCAGCGGCGCTGTTCGCGTCCGCCGGGCGCGAGGCGAAAGCCTTTGTCGCGGCCACGGCGCCGGAAGCCGCCATCGCCGATCATGTCGAGGCGCAGGGGATCGATCTTCTCGCGATGGGCGCCTATGGCCATTCGCGCATCCGCAGCCTCATCATCGGCTCCACGACCACGGAGATGATCCGGTCGTGCAAAATCCCGGTGATGCTGTTCCGGTGAGGCTAGATGAGCCCGCCCATCGGCGATGACGGATCGGCATAGAGTTTCTTCGGCATGCGGCCGGCGAGGTAAGCGAGGCGTCCTGCTTCCACGGCGAGTTTCATCGCGCGGGCCATCTTGATAGGGTCTTTCGCTTCGGCGATTGCCGTGTTCATCAGCACGCCATCGCAGCCGAGCTCCATCGCCACGGCGGCGTCCGACGCCGTGCCGACGCCCGCATCGACGAGCACGGGCACTTTCGACTGCTCGACGATGAGGCGGATGTTGATCGGGTTCTGGATGCCGAGGCCCGAGCCGATGGGGGCAGCGAGCGGCATGATCGCGCAGCAGCCCATGTCTTCGAGCTTCTTCGCCATGATCGGGTCGTCGGTGCAATAGACCATGACTTCGAAGCCGTCCTTCAGCAGGGCTTCGGCGGCACGCAACGTTTCGATCATGTCGGGATAGAGCGTCTTTTGATCGCCCAGCACTTCGAGCTTCACGAGGTTCCAGCCGCCCGCTTCGCGCGCGAGACGGAGCGTGCGCACCGCATCCTCCGCCGTGTAGCAGCCGGCTGTGTTCGGCAGGTAGATCACCTTTTTCGGGTCGATATAGTCGACGAGCATGGGCTCGTTCGGATTGGTGACGTTCACGCGGCGCATGGCGACGGTGACGATCTCCGCGCCCGCCGCTTCCACGGCCGCGGCGTTCTGCGCGAGGTCTTTGTACTTGCCCGTGCCGACGATGAGGCGCGACTTGAGCCTGCGGCCCGCGACGACGAATTCATCGTCGCCTGCCGCCTGTTCCGCCACGCGCGCTGCCGCTTCCGTCACTCTGCCTACTCCTTGATTGTAGATGTTTAAGTCTTGGTCGCGTTTCCGGACGGCGAACCGGCGTCCACTTCGCCTGGAAACGCTCCGGTCACCCGCCGCCGACGAAATTCACGATCTCGATGCGGTCGCCCTCGGCGAGCGCGACCTGCCCATAGGCCGAGCGCGGCACGATTTCGAGATTGCGCTCCACCGCGATCTTCTGAGGTTTGAGGCCGAAGCTCTCGACAAGGCCGAGCACCGTCATCGGAGGCTCAACCTCGCGCATCTCGCCATTCACCGTGAGCTTCATGTCTTCCTTAACGCCTCTCCGTTGGCCGGATAATGGGTGAGGGGAAGGCCGAGTTCAAGACGGGACGCGCGCTCCCCGCCCCTCCCCTTGCGGCACCCTCAAACCCTTGGGCCGACAAGGCTTTTACTGGCCGGGCGAGTTGCGTATAAAAGAGGCCGAGATTCGGGGGCGAAGAGCGGCCGAGGGGGACCACATTTTCGCCCTTTTGCCGCCCGATACGTTCCCCTCCATAAAGCGTATTCACGCGCCCGAGACGAAAGCCCTCGACCCGATGGCCAAATCCAGCTCCAAAGCGGCGGCCCAAAAGGCAACGGCAAAGCCGGTGTTCGTGCTCAATGGGCCGAACCTGAACCTGCTCGGCCAGCGGGAACCGGAAATCTACGGCTCGACGACGCTGGCCGATATCGAGGCCCAGGTGAAATCGCGCGCGAAGACGCTCGGACTGACCACGATCTGCCGCCAGTCGAACCACGAAGGCGAGCTTGTGGACTGGATCCACGAGGCGCGCGAGATGGCGTCCGGCGTCATCCTCAATGCGGGCGCCTATTCGCATACGTCCATCGCGATCCACGACGCGCTCGCGACGCTCGACATTCCGGTGATCGAGGTGCACATCTCGAACGTCTACAAGCGCGAGAGCTTCCGCCACCATTCGACCATTTCATCCGTCGCCACAGGCGTCATCTGCGGCCTCGGCACGATCGGCTACGAGCTCGCGCTCGAAGCCGTGAAGAGCAAGCTGTCACAAAAGTAAACCGCAAGAGGGTCCCGCGCCTTGGCAACGAAGCAACAGCCCCCGAAGGCCATCCAGAACGGCAAGTCCGCGAGTAAACAGGAAAGCAAGAAGAGCGAGATGAGCAAAGCAGGCGTCGACCAGGAACTGATCCGGCAACTGGCCGCCCTCCTCACGGAGACGGACCTCAGCGAAATCGAGATCGAGACGGACGGGCTGAAGCTGCGCGTGGCGCGGCAGGTGGCACAGGCGGTGACGCATATCGCGGCGCCGGCCCCGGCGGCACATGCGCCGGCCGCGGCGGCGCCTGCAGCGGCGGCCGAGGGCGCATCCCATCCCGGCGCCGTCAACTCGCCGATGGTCGGCACGGCCTATCTCGCGCCCGAGCCCGGCGCGGCCGTGTTCGCGCAGGTGGGCCAGCAGATCAGCGAGGGGCAGACCGTCCTCATCATCGAGGCGATGAAGACGATGAACCATATTCCGGCGCCGCGTTCGGGCAAGCTCACCGCCGTTCTCGTCGATGACGGGCAGCCGGTCGAGTTCGGCGAACCACTCTTCGTGATCGAGTAAGGACGGGCCGCCGCGCATGTTCGAAAAGGTCCTCATTGCAAACCGCGGCGAAATCGCGCTGCGTGTCCATCGCGCCTGCCGCGAAATGGGCATCAAGACGGTTGCGGTCCATTCGACGGCGGATGCGGACGCGATGCATGTCCGCCTGGCGAATGAAAGCGTGTGCATCGGCCCGGCGCCCGCGAGCGAAAGCTACCTCAACATTCCGGCGATCATCTCGGCCTGCGAGATCACGGGCGCGGACGCGGTGCATCCCGGCTATGGCTTCCTGTCGGAGAATGCGAAGTTCGCCGACATTCTGGCTGCCCATGGCATCACCTTCATCGGGCCGAGCGGCGACCATATCCGCCTGATGGGCGACAAGATCCAGGCGAAGGTCACGGCAAGGAAGCTCGGCATCCCTTGCGTGCCGGGCTCCGACGGCGCGATCCGCACCGACGAGGAGGCCTACAAGGTCGCCGAGGAGACGGGCTATCCCGTGCTCGTGAAGGCGGCGGCGGGTGGCGGCGGACGCGGCATGAAGGTCGCGCGCTCGAAGGGCGAGCTCTCCTCCGCGCTGTCGACGGCGCGGGCGGAGGCCAAGGCCGCCTTCGGCGACGACTCGCTCTACATGGAGAAATATCTCGGCCAGCCGCGCCATATCGAGGTGCAGGTGATCGCCGACGCGCACGGCAATGTGGCGCATCTGGGCGAGCGCGACTGCTCGCTGCAGCGGCGCCACCAGAAGGTGCTCGAGGAATGCCCCTCGCCCGCCCTCAACGCGCAGCAGCGCGATGAGATCGGCGGCATCGTTTCGCGCGCGATCAAGGGGCTCGGCTATCTCGGCGTCGGCACGGTCGAGTTCCTCTACGAGGACGGGCAGTTCTTCTTCATCGAGATGAACACGCGCCTGCAGGTGGAGCATCCGATCACCGAAGCCGTTACCGGCATCGACCTCGTGCGCGAACAGATCCGCATCGCCGCCGGGCTCGAGATGAGCTTCCGGCAGGAAGACGTCGAGTTCAGCGGTCACGCCATCGAGTGCCGCATCAACGCGGAAGACCCAAAGACCTTCGCGCCCTCGCCCGGAACCATCAAGGATTTCCATACGCCGGGCGGGCTTGGCGTGCGCGTCGACAGTGCGGTCTATTCGGGCTACCGGATTCCGCCCTATTACGACAGCCTGATCGGCAAGCTGGTGGTGAGTGGACGCAACCGCAACGAGTGCCTGATGCGGCTTCGCCGGACGCTGCACGAGTTCGTCATCGACGGCATCAAGACGACGATCCCGCTCTTCCAGGAACTGGTGAACGAGCCGGATTTCATCAACGGCGAGTACCATATCCACTGGCTCGAAGACTTCCTGAAAAAGCAGCAGGGCTGACCCGCGGCGGAACGGCGGCGAGGGTCAGGACGTTTGCGGTAACGAGATGAGCGAGATTGACGCCGAGGTACTGCTCCGAGCCTATGCCTATGGCGTGTTTCCGATGGCGGAATCGCGCGACGATCCGCAGCTCTACTGGATCGATCCGGAAGCGCGGGGCATCCTGCCTCTCGACAAATTTCATGTTCCCAAGAGGCTGAGGCGCACGATCCGCCAGCAGCCTTTCGAGGTCCGGGTCGATACGGCCTTTCGCGAAACGATGCTCGGCTGCGCGGAAGCGGCGCCGAACCGCGACGGCACATGGATCAACGACCGCATCGTCGGCCTTTATTGCGATCTTCATTCGGCCGGGCGCGCGCATTCGGTCGAGTGCTGGCAGGGAAGCCTGCTGATGGGCGGGCTCTACGGCGTTTCGCTGGGCGCGGCCTTTTTCGGCGAGAGCATGTTCAGCCGCGCGACCGATGCAAGCAAGGTGGCGCTCGTCTATCTGGTGGCACGGCTCATCCGGGGCGGCTACCGGCTGCTCGACACGCAGTTCGTGACGTCGCATCTCACGCAGTTCGGCGCGATCGAGATTTCGCGCGACCAGTATCGCGCGCGGCTCTTCCAGGCGACGGCAGAGGAAGCCGACTTCTATTCGCTGCCGCTCGACGCGTCGCCGGAGGAAATTTTGCAGTCCGTCACCCAGACATCGTAGACGGGGTGCTCCAGCGCGTTGAGGCCGGGGCTTTCCGCAAACATCCAGCCCGAGAAGACCGGCGCCGGGTGGACTTCCGTCTGCGCGTCGGGATCGGCCGCGGTCGCGCCCCTGCGCTCCAACTGACGGATTTCGACATAGGCGGCGGTGCGCGGCGTTTCCTCGGGTGGGTTCTTGTCGCAGGTGCGGACCAGAACCTGCAGCGCGCCGAAGGTCGTGGGCTCGTTCACCTTCGCCTCGAAACTCGTGACGCGCGCCGTGATCTTGTCGAGACCGCTGAAAACGGCGACGGGATATGCACTGGCAAGCGCCGGGCTCGCGCCGGTCGCGAGAAAGGCGATGCCCACAGCCGAAGGAATGAGGAAACGCATCGGCATTCTCCGCGCGGGGCTACTTATCGCCCGTGCCGCTGTCCGTTGCCGAGAAGACGGCCTGCCCGATCAGGCTCATGAGATCGACCGAGCCCTGGGTGAACATGATCTCGCCGCCATCGGCAAGAATATCCTCGCTGCCGCCCGGCGTGACGGAAATGTAGCTGCCGCCGAGAAGACCTTCGCTGGTGATCTTGGCGCTGCTGTCGTCCGGCAGTTTCACGCTGGGTGCGATGTCGAGCGTCACGACGGCCTGATAGGTCTCGGGGTCGAGCGACTGGCGGACGACCGTGCCGATCTTGATGCCGGAGAGGCGTACATCGGCGCCGGTCGCGAGACCATCGACGGAGCTGAAGGCCGCGTTGACGCGGTAGCCGGCAGCACTGCGCATGCCCGACGTCGTATAGCCGTAGAAGAGGAAGACGGCCGCGACGGCGACGACCAGAGTGCCGATCAGCGTTTCGACGAGATTGCTTTGCATGGACGTCCCCGGATGACCCTGGATGAAGTGCTGCGCGGCGCCGATTACTCGGGGCGCCAGGCCTTGTAGTCGCCAGTTGCCTGCGGCCGATGGCTACCCTTGTGAAGGCTGCCCGCCGGACGATAGGCCTGCGGCGTGCCCGTGAGGTTCGGCATGTGCGGTTTCTGCCATTCGCGGGGCTGGTAGCTTTCCGCGTTGGGCGGTGTGTCCACGGTGTGATGAAGCCAGCCATGCCACTCCGGCGGCACGCAGGAGGCCTCGACCAGGCCGTTATAGATCACCCAGCGGCGCTGATAGCCGCCGATCGCCGCGCCGTCCTTCGACTCATAGTACCGGTTGCCCTGCCCGTCCTCGCCAACGAGGCTGCCCTTGCGCCACGTATGGAAGCGGGTGCCCATGGTCTGGCCCTGCCACCAGATGAAGATTTCCGAAAACAAACCCATGGAGATATCCCGTTGAAAGCGAGCGGCGCGCAGTCATCATAAACGCGAATCCGGCGCCGCGGGGGCCGAAAGCGGGCAGAATATGACATTGGGGAGAGGCCCGGTCCAGCTTTGAGGCGCGCCCCGGCGCGGCTATTCGAGGGCCCAGGTCGTTTGCCCGGCGATGCGCTTGCGGCGCAGCCCCTCACGCTCGTGGATCAGCATGGGCTGGCGGTAGATGCCGCCTGCCCGCTCGAACTTGCGGTCGTCGGAAAGAACCCACTGGATGCGGTGGAGGAGGCTTGCCGGCGTGACCGGTTTCACGAGGAGATGCGTGGCGCCGATCTCGAAAGCCTCCGACAGGAGGCCGCGGGAGGCATGGCCCGTCAGAACGATGATCGGCGTGAAACAGATCGGTTCGTTGCCCACGGCGCGGATGCGGGTGATGAAGTCGCGGCCGTTCATCGGCTGCATTTCCCAGTCGGTGATGATGAGGTCGACGTCGTGGAGTTGCAGCTCGACCAGGCCGTCCGTGCCGTCGCGCGCCTGAAGAATGTCAGTGATGCCGAATGTGTGAAGCATGGTCCGCAACAGCAGCCTCATGCTGCCATTGTCCTCGACCATCAGGATTTTCAGCGATTTCAGCTCCTTGCCGAACGCTGTACTCACCTCGCCCACGCCGCTTCTCCACCTATTCTGGGTTTCGAGCCTTTGGTCATTGGTAACAGGGACGGGTTTCCGGACTGTTAACTTCTCGATTCGGGTGGCCACCCCACCCCATCTCGTATCAAGGATGCCTGTCACGCCTACATCTTGCGTCTTTGGCTTGACGCCCCCCGGCCATGGTCCCTAGGATTTGGTTTCCCTCAGGGGAGAGGCACGAGAAACAGCGGGCATCTGACAGAGACAATCGCCTGGCGACGAAAACCTAATGAGGTCAAGCACTTAAAGCGAGACTCCAGAACGGTTCGGCGCGACGGTGAAGTGCGCCCGGAAGCATATCCGGACCGTCGGCGAAGCTGCTTCTCACCTCCCCTCCCGAGGCACCAATTGCATACCGAAAGCCGGGGGCCAGATGCGTATCCAGCGTTGCTTCACCGTCGAGGGCCAGTCGCCTTACGAGGGCATCGAGTTCAGGACGACGGCGAGCGAAATCCGCAATCCGGACGGCTCGGTCGTGTTCAACCTGCAGGACATCCAGGTGCCCGCAGAGTGGAGCCAGGTCGCCTGCGACGTGCTGGCCCAGAAGTATTTCCGCAAGGCGGGTGTTGCCTCCGTGCTGAAGGCGGTGCCGGAAGAGGGCGTGCCGGACTTCCTGTGGCGGCACGAGCCCGACCGGGACGCGCTTCAGGCGCTGCGCGCGGAAGACCGCTTCGGCCCCGAGCGCGACGCGCGGCAGGTTTTCGACCGGATGGCCGGCACCTGGACCTATTGGGGCTGGAAGGGCGGCTATTTCGACTCGGAAGCCGATGCCCGCGCCTTCTTCGACGAGCAGCGTTTCATGCTGGCGGCGCAGATCGCGGCGCCCAATTCCCCGCAATGGTTCAACACCGGGCTCCACTGGGCCTATGGCATCGACGGCCCCGCGCAGGGCCACTGGCGCACCGACCCGGCGACCGGCGAAACGGCGCGCACCTCGACGGCCTATGAATATCCGCAGCCCCATGCCTGCTTCATCCAGAGCGTGAACGACGATCTCGTCAACGAGAACGGCATCATGGATCTGTGGGTGCGCGAGGCGCGGCTCTTCAAATACGGCTCGGGCACCGGCTCGAACTTCTCGGACCTGCGCGGCGAAAACGAGTCGCTGTCGGGCGGCGGCAAATCCTCCGGCCTCATGAGTTTCCTCAAGATCGGCGACCGCGCGGCCGGCGCCATCAAGTCCGGCGGCACGACGCGGCGCGCCGCGAAAATGGTGATCGTCGACATCGACCATCCCGACATCGAGGCCTTCATCAACTGGAAGGTGACGGAAGAGCAGAAGGTGGCGGCGCTCGTCACCGGCTCGAAGATCAACCAGAAACACCTCAACGCCATCATGCGCGCCTGCGTGAACTGCGAGGGCGCGGACGGCGATTGCTTCGATCCGAAGAAGAACCCGGCACTGAAGCGCGAAGTGCTGGCGGCGCGCAAGGCGCATGTGCCGGAAAACTACGTCCAGCGCGTGATCCAGTTCGCGAAGCAGGGCTATACGGACATCGACTTCCGCGTCTACGACACGGACTGGGACTCGGAAGCCTATCTCACCGTGTCGGGCCAGAACTCGAACAACACCGTGCGCGTGACGGACGATTTCCTGCGCGCGGTCGAACAGGACGAGGACTGGTCGCTCAGGAGCCGGCTGACAGGCGAGACGACGAAGCAGTTGCCCGCGCGCGAGCTCTGGGACCAGGTCGGCCATGCCGCATGGGCGAGTGCCGATCCCGGCATCCAGTACCACACGACGATCAACGATTGGCACACCTGCCCGGCCTCGGGGCCGATCCGCGCCAGCAATCCGTGCTCGGAATACATGTTCCTCGACGACACGGCCTGCAATCTCGCCTCGCTCAACCTGCTGCAGTTCCGCGAGACGAATGGACGCTTCGACGTCGAGGCGTTCGAACATGCCGTCAAGCTCTGGACCATCGTGCTCGAAATCTCGGTGCTGATGGCGCAGTTCCCCAGCCGCGAGATCGCCGAGCGGAGCTATCGCTTCCGCACGCTCGGTCTCGGCTTCGCGAATATCGGCGGGCTGCTGATGTCCTGCGGCCTCGGCTATGACTCGCGCGAGGCGCGCGCGCTCACCGGCGCGATCAGCGCCGTCATGACGGGCGTTTCCTATGCGACCTCGGCGCAGATGGCGAAGGAGCTCGGCGCCTTCCCCGGCTTTGAAGAAAATCGCGAGCACATGCTCCGCGTGATGCGCAACCATGCGCGCGCCGCGCACGGTCTCAATGGCGGCTATGAAGAGGTGAGCGTCTATCCCGTGCCGCTCGACGCGGCCTCCTGCCCGCAGGCCGATCTCGTCGACCATGCCCGCGCTTCCTGGGACCTTGCCGTCGCGATGGGCGAGCGTTACGGCTATCGCAATGCGCAGTCGACCGTCATCGCGCCGACGGGCACCATCGGCCTCGTGATGGATTGCGACACGACGGGCATCGAACCCGATTTCGCGCTGGTGAAGTTCAAGAAGCTGGCCGGCGGCGGCTACTTCAAGATCATCAACCGCGCTGTGCCGCAGGCGCTGCGCACGCTCGGTTACGGCGAAGCCGCGATCGAGACGATCGTGAACTATGCCGTCGGCCATGGCACGCTCGCCAACGCACCGGGCGTGAACCACGAACGGCTGATGGAGCGCGGCTTCACGCCGGAGAAGATCGCCGCCGTCGAAAAGGCGCTGGCGACCGCCTTCGACATCCGCTTCGCCTTCAACAAATGGCAGATCGGCGAAGAGTTCTGCACCGGCGCGCTCGGTCTTAACGCCGATGCCATGGACGATCTCGATTTCGACATGCTGGCGGCGCTCGGCTTCACGAAGCAGGAAATCGAGGCGGCAAACCTCCATGTCTGCGGCGCGATGACGCTGGAAGGCGCGCCGGGCCTCAAGGACGAGCACCTGCCCGTCTTCGACTGCGCGAACCCCTGCGGGCGCATCGGCAAGCGCTATCTCTCGGTCGAGAGCCATATCCGCATGATGGCGGCGGCACAGCCCTTTATCTCGGGCGCGATCTCCAAGACGATCAACATGCCCAACAGCGCGAGCGTCGAGCACTGCAAGGAGAGCTACATGCTGTCCTGGAAGCTCGGCCTCAAGGCGAATGCGCTCTACCGCGACGGCTCGAAGCTCTCGCAGCCGCTGAACTCGCAACTGCTCGACGACGACATCAAGGAGGACGAGGACGAAAGCACGGTCGAAACGCTGATGGCGCAGCCCGCGCAGGAGCGCGCCCGCGTCGTTGCGCAGCGCGCGGCGATGGAGCTGGCCGAGCGCGTGGTCGCGTCGGAAAAGACGCGCGACCGCCTGCCCGACCGGCGCAAGGGCTACACGCAAAAGGCGCTTGTCGGCGGCCACAAGGTCTATCTGCGCACCGGCGAATATGACGACGGCAAGATTGGCGAAATCTTCATCGACATGCACAAGGAAGGCGCGGCCTTCCGCTCGCTGATGAACAATTTCGCCATCGCCGTGTCGCTCGGCCTGCAATATGGCGTGCCGCTGGAGGAATATGTGGAGGCCTTCACCTTCACGCGCTTCGAGCCGGCGGGCCTCGTGCAGGGCAATGACCGGATCAAGAACGCAACCTCGATCCTCGACTATGTGTTCCGCGAACTTGCCGTCTCCTATCTCGACCGCTCCGATCTCGGCCATGTCGACCCGAAGGAGTTTGCCTTCGATGCGATGGGCGGCGGCGCCGACGAAGGCAAGGCGCCTGCCCTTCCTGCCTCCGCCGTGGTGAGCCCCGGCTACACGCGCAACGCGCAGATGGGCAATCTCTATCTCGTGCGCGGCGGCGCGGCGGCGGAAGCGCGCGCCGGCAAACAGGCGGGCAGCGCCGAAGCGGTCGCCGCGCCCGCGGTTCGCGAACAAACGGTGAAGGCGGAAGTGATGGCGGCCGGCGCGCTGATGCGCGCAGGTAACGCAGAGGCCGTGAGTGCCATTGCGGTCGGCGCCGTTTCGTCCGGGGGCGGATCGTCTTCGGGCGGCGCGGGCATGTCGCGCGTCGCCGAAGCGCGCATGAAGGGCTATGAAGGCGAAGCCTGCGGCGAATGCGGCAACTTCACCATGGTGCGGAACGGCACCTGCCTGAAATGCGACACATGCGGCGGGACCAGCGGGTGTAGCTGAGGAAATGCGTTGATCGAGCAAGTCATTACAGCTCTAGGAGTTTTATTCTCGCTACTTGCGGCAGGATTCTGGTTCTGCGCTTCGGTGCTCGATGTTCCCGACAATATCGACACTTTTATTGATGCACTGAGAAAAATTAGCCGCATGAATGCCTTTGGTGCCCTATCTGCAGCACTTGCAGCACTGTGCGCTGCAGGTTCTTTCTATTTCGACCTCCTACTTTAGATCATTTGGGCTTGCCTGATACTGCATAGCCTCTCAGCTTGCTCTCCGTATACGTCATGGCCCGCATAAGGCCACTGCTGTCCGGTTTAATTTTCAATCCCGAATTTAACCGTCATGACCCGGCC
>NZ_BTVP01000057.1:0-14839 GCF_045863935.1 Parvibaculum sp.
AGCCGAGCGACTGTTGCACGCGCTCGCGCGGCACGCCGAAGCTGAAGCGATTGCCGAAAAACTGCTGGAAGAAGGGGTCGTTGAAGAAGGGCGACCGCGCCTGCTCCTTCACGACCCGCTTCGTATAGACATTGACGACGGCGGGCGCGACGCGCTTCACCACAGGCGCATAGGAGAGCTCGACCTCGCCGCGGCTCGACGGCACTCTCTTCCCGGTATCCGCCCGCGCGGCCCAGGGAAAAAGAGCAAGCACCGAACCGAGAAGAACCGCCGCGAGCGTCATCGCGAAAGCGCCCGTCCAGGAAGACTCCGACAACATTTCCACCACCATTGCGCTCGCCCCGGAAAGGACGGGCATTCGGCCCCTAAAGCCCAGATACAGATTTGCCGCGGGTAAATTTTGCGGGGCGCGGCGCGGCCTGACAAGGCTGAATTGGCCGCCGGACCGTTACCGGGTTGTCATGAAGCGCACAAGAAAAAGGCGGCATCCGAAGATGCCGCCCTGAACTTTTGGAAAGCGCGCCCGATCAGGCGTCTTCCATCTCCTCGTCGGACAAGACCGGACCGGAGTCCTGACCCTTCGCGCTCTCGTCGCGATCGACGAACTCGATCACGGCCATCGGCGCGCTGTCGCCGTGACGGAAGCCGGCCTTGAGCACGCGGATGTAACCACCCTGGCGCTCCTGATAGCGCGGGCCCAGCACGTCGAAGAGCTTCGCCGCCCAGACCTTGTCCGGAAGCGCCGCATAGGCCTGACGGCGCGCATGCAGGTCGCCGCGCTTGCCCAGCGTGACGAGCTTCTCGACATAGGGACGCAGTTCCTTCGCCTTCGGCAGCGTCGTGACGATCTGCTCATGCTTGATGAGCGCAACCGCCATGTTGGCGAGCATGGCCTTGCGATGGCTTGCGGTCCGGTTGAGCTTGCGGCCTGCTTTTGCGTGGCGCATGGGCCCTTCTCCTCATTAGGTGCGGCGTCGTCAGGACGCGGCGTTGATCACTTAATACTGGTCTTCGTACCGCTTCGCCAGCTCTTCGATATTCTCCGGCGGCCAGTTCGGGACTTCCATACCGAGATGGAGGCCCATCTGAGCGAGGACTTCCTTGATCTCGTTCAGCGACTTGCGGCCGAAGTTCGGAGTGCGGAGCATTTCGCTCTCCGTCTTCTGGATGAGGTCGCCGATATAGACGATGTTGTCGTTCTTCAGGCAGTTGGCCGAACGGACGGAAAGCTCCAGCTCGTCGACCTTCTTGAGCAGCGCGGCGTTGAACTCGAGTTCCGGACGCGCTTCCTCGACATGCTTCTGCTCCGGCTCTTCGAAGTTCACGAAGGTCTGGAGCTGGTCCTGCAGGATGCGCGCGGCATAGGCCACGGCATCTTCCGGCGTGACGGCGCCGTTCGTCTCGATCTGCAGCGTGAGCTTGTCATAGTCGAGCACCTGCCCCTCGCGGGTGTTCTCGACCTTGTAGGAGACGCGCTTCACCGGGCCGTAGAGGCTGTCGATCGGGATAAGACCGATCGGCGCGTCTTCGGGGCGGTTGCGGTCGGACGCGACATAGCCCTTGCCGAGCGCGACGGTGAACTCCATGCGGATCTCGGCGCCCTCGTCGAGGGTGCAGATCACGAGATCGGGGTTCAGCACTTCGATGTCTGCACCGGCGGTGATGTCGCCGGCGGTGACGACGCCCGGGCCCTTCTTCGAGAGCGACATGCGCTTCGGGCCTTCGGCGTGCAGACGCAGCGCCAGGTTCTTGATGTTCAGGATGATGTCCGTCACATCCTCGCGGACGCCCGCGATGGAGGAGAACTCATGCAGCACGCCGTCGATCTGAACGGCGGTAACGGCCGCGCCCTGAAGCGAGGACATCAGCACGCGGCGAAGCGCGTTGCCGAGGGTGAGGCCGAAGCCGCGCTCGAGCGGCTCGGCGACGACCGTCGCGAAACGCTGCGCATCATGGCCCGGATTGATTTCGAGCTTGTTCGGTTTGATAAGCTCTTCCCAGTTCTTCTGGATCACGTCGATAACCTCGTGCCGTCGTTTGCGGAGCGCTTGCGCGCTCCGGGCGGGAGACATCCGCCACCTGATCTCTTTAACGTCCGCTCCACCATTCAATCGTGCGAGCGTGGGACGTGGCAGCGCGCCCGAAGGCGCGCAAACCAGATACCGGTCGTTAGACGCGGCGCCGCTTGGGCGGGCGGCAACCATTGTGCGGGATCGGCGTCACGTCGCGGATGGTCGTGACGGTGAAGCCCACCGACTGCAGCGCGCGAAGCGCCGACTCGCGGCCCGAACCCGGACCGCAAACCTCGACTTCGAGGGTGCGCATACCGTGTTCCATGGCCTTCTTGCCCGCATCTTCAGCCGCCATCTGCGCGGCGAAGGGCGTCGACTTGCGGCTGCCCTTGAAGCCCATCATGCCGGCCGACGACCACGAGATCGCATTGCCCTGCGCGTCCGTGATCGTGATCATCGTGTTGTTGAACGTGGAATTCACGTGGGCGACGCCCGACGAGATATTCTTACGTTCCTTGCGCTTTACGCGCACCTTTTCCTTCGCCATCCGTATTCAACCTTCGTGTCACGCGGGAAACGCGAAACCAGCGCCCCGGCTCTCAATGTCCTGTAGGGCGTTACTTCTTCTTGCCTGCGATCGCCTTGGCCGGGCCCTTGCGCGTGCGCGCATTGGTGTGGGTACGCTGGCCACGAACGGGGAGACCCTTGCGGTGGCGCAGACCGCGATAGCAGCCGAGATCCATCAGCCGCTTGATGTTCATCGCCACTTCACGGCGCAGATCGCCTTCCACGAGATAATCGCGGTCGATCGTCTCGCGGATCTGGATGACCTCGGCGTCGGTCAGCTCATTGACGCGCCGTTCGGCCGGAATGCCGACCGCAGCACAGATTTCCTTGGCCTTGGCGTCGCCAATGCCGTGGATATAGGTCAGCGCGATGAGCACCCGCTTGTTGGTCGGGATATTGACGCCAGCGATACGAGCCACGTGTCTCTCCTAAACTTCGGGAATCGCTTGAACGGCACCTGTACGAAAATCCCGGCTGGGACCATCCGAAAACCGCGGAAATCCGCCAATTTTCGGCCCAGAACCGGACAATTCTCTGAAAGTACCGCCGCGAAGGCCGGGATTATAGAATTTACTACTTCCCAGTCAACCGGCTAAGCGAACTGCCCTTTCCTTTTCAAAGCCCGAGGGCCGCCTCGATCTGGCGGGTTACCTCATCCATGTCTTTCATGCCATCCACGGTCTTGAGCTTGCCCTTGCCCTTGTAATAGGCGATCAGGGGCGCCGTCTGCTCGTGATAGACCGTGAGACGCTTGGCAAGCGCCTCTGCATTGTCGTCCGCGCGGGCACCGCCGGCGGTTTCCGCGGCGCGGCCCTCGATACGGGCAAGAAGAATGCTGTCGTCGACCTTCAGTTCGACCACGGCATCGAGTTCCGTGCCCTTGCCCTTCAGCATCTCGTCAAGCGCTTCGGCCTGCGCGACGTTCCGGGGGAAACCGTCCAGGATATAGCCCTTGGCCACATCCGGCTGCTCGATGCGTTCGGCGATGATGCCGACCACCACGTCGTTCGGGACGAGCTCGCCCCGCGCCATGATGGTCTCGGCAACCTTGCCGACTTCCGTTCCGGCCGCAACCGCAGCGCGCAGCATGTCGCCCGTCGAGAGCTGCACGAAGCCGTACTTGTTCTCAAGGCGCTTTGCCTGGGTGCCCTTGCCAGCGCCGGGCGGTCCGAGAAGGATCAGTTTCACCGTTTGGCCCCCCGTAGCTTCGACTTCTTGATGAGCCCTTCATACTGGTGGGCGAGCAGATGGCTCTGCACCTGCGACACCGTGTCCATCGTCACGCTCACCACGATGAGGAGCGAAGTGCCGCCGAAATAGAAGGGCACGCTGTATTGCGAGATGAGAATCTCGGGCAGCAGGCAGACGATGGTGAGATAGAGAGCACCGAGCACAGTCAGCCTGGTCAGCACGTAGTCGATATATTCGGCGGTCCGCTGGCCCGGACGGATACCCGGAATGAAGCCGCCATACTTCTTCAGATTGTCGGCCGTATCCGCGGGATTGAAGACGATGGCCGTGTAGAAGAAGGCAAAGAAGATGATGCCCGCGGCATAGAACGCCATGTAGAGCGGCTGGCCATGGCCGAGCAGCGCCGTGACCGTGTTCAGCCAGTCCGGCCCCTGCCCCGCAGTGAAATTCGCGATCGTGATCGGCAGAAGCAGAAGCGACGAGGCGAAAATCGGCGGAATGACGCCGGCCGTGTTGAGCTTCAGCGGCAGATGCGAGCTGTCGCCGCCATAGAGCTTGTTGCCGACCTGGCGCTTTGGATACTGCACGAGGAGACGGCGCTGCGCGCGCTCCACGAAGACGATGCCCATGATGACCGCAATGACCATCACCGCGAGGAAGAGGATGATGGCCGTGGAAATCGCGCCCTGACGGCCAAGCTCCAGCGTGCCGGCAAGCGCGCGCGGCAGTTCCGCGACGATGCCCGAGAAGATGATGAGCGAAATGCCGTTGCCGACGCCGCGCGACGTGATCTGTTCGCCGAGCCACATCAGAAACACAGTGCCGCCGACCAGCGTGATGACGGTGGTGGCGCGGAAGAAGATTCCCGGATCGTTGACGACGTTACCGGCCCCTTCGAGACCGATCGCGATGCCATAGGCCTGGAGCGTGGCAAGGACCACCGTACCGTAGCGCGTGTACTGGTTGATCTGCTTGCGGCCCTGCTCGCCTTCCTTCTTGAGCTGCGCGAGATGCGGCGAGACGCTCGTCATCAGCTGAATGATGATCGAGGCCGAGATGTAAGGCATGATCGCGAGCGCGAAGATCGCCATGCGCCCGACGGCGCCGCCCGCGAACATGTCGAAGACGCCGAGAATGCCCGACTGCTGCTGCTGGAAGACCTGCGCCAGCGCCGCCGGATCGATGCCGGGCAGCGGGATATAGGTGCCGAGGCGATAAACGAGGAGCGCACCCAGGGTGAACCAGATGCGCTTCTTCAGCTCCGTCGCCTTGGAAAAGGCAGAGAAGTTGAGGTTTGCCGCAAGCTGTTCAGCTGCTGATGCCATTCATCTCACCTTGCACACCGGGAGAAATCCCGTGGCTACGCTTACTCGGCCGCAGCTTTCGCCTTGGGCTCGACCACCGTCACGGAACCGCCGGCCTTTTCGACGGCTTCCTTCGCACCCGCGGAGCAACCCGCGACCACGAAGTCGAGCTTCGCCTTGAGCTCGCCCTGGCCGAGGAGACGCACCCCGTCCTTCGCGCGGCGGATGACGCCGGCAGCGATGAGCGCGGCGGCATCGACCTTGGCGCCCTTGTCGAGCTTGCCGGCATCGATCGCAGCCTGCACGCGACCGATGTTGACGGTGTTGTAGTCGAGGCGGAACAGGTTCTTGAAGCCGCGCTTCGGCAGGCGCATGTGGATCGGCATCTGGCCGCCCTCATAGCCTTTGATGGCGACGCCGGTGCGGGACTTCTGACCCTTCACGCCGCGGCCACCCGTCTTGCCCTTGCCGGAGCCGATACCGCGTCCGACGCGGATGCGCGACTTGCGTGCGCCTTCGTTATCCCGGATTTCGTTCAGTTTCATCACTATGCCTCGCGAGCCTGATGCTCAGTCGATTGATGGGTGCTGCTCAGGCCTCGTCCACGACGCGGACGAGATGGGCCACCTTGTTGATCATGCCGCGTACGGCGGGAGTGTCCTCCAAGGTGCGCGTGCGGCGCATCTTGTTGAGGCCCAGGCCGATCAGCGTCTGCCGCTGCGACGGCTCGCGCCGCAGGGGGCTGGCGATCTGCTGCACGGTAACCGTCTTGTCGCCGGACTTCTTCGCTGACATCGTTCGTTCCTCTCGCCTTACTCGAGACCGGCCTCGGCTGCGGCGTCCGAACGGCGGCCAACGATTTCGCTGACTTTCTTGCCGCGGCGCGCCGCGACCATGCGCGGGCTCTGCTCATTTTTCAGCGCGTCGAACGTCGCACGCACCATGTTGTAGGGGTTCGACGAACCGAGCGACTTCGCCACCACGTCCTGGACGCCGAGCGTCTCGAACACGGCGCGCATCGGACCGCCCGCGATGATGCCGGTGCCGGGAGGCGCCGCGCGGAGCACGACGCGGCCCGCACCATGGCGGCCGTCGACGTCGTGATGCAGCGTCCGGCCTTCGCGCAGCGGCACACGGACCATCGAGCGCTTGGCGGCTTCCGTCGCCTTGCGGATCGCTTCCGGCACTTCGCGCGCCTTGCCGTGACCGAAGCCGACGCGGCCCTTCTGATCGCCCACGACCACGAGCGCGGCGAAGCCGAAGCGGCGACCGCCCTTCACGACCTTGGCGACGCGATTGATGTGGACCAGCTTGTCCACGAATTCGCTATCGCGCTCGTCCCGATCCCGGTCTCTGTTCTCTTTACGTGCCACAGCCAAAATCCTTTAGAAGTTGAGACCGCCTTCGCGGGCGCCATCGGCGAGCGCTTTCACACGCCCATGGTAGATGTAACCGCCGCGATCGAAGACGACATCGGTGATGCCGGCTTCCTTCGCGCGCTCGGCGAGGAGCTTGCCGACCGCCGCCGCGGCTTCGACATTGGCGCCGGTCTTCGACTTGAGCGCTTCCTCGAGAGAGGAAGCCGCCGCGACCGTCACGCCGCGCGCATCGTCGATCACCTGCGCGTAGATGTGCTTGGACGACCGGAACACCGACAGACGCGGGCGGATCGTCGACGCACGGGCAAGCTTCGCGCGATTGCGCTGGGCCCGGCGATTGGAAAGTGTCTTCGTGTTCATGGCCTGCATCCACTCACTTCTTCTTGCCTTCCTTGCGGAAGATATACTCGCCGGCGTACTTCACGCCCTTGCCCTTGTAGGGCTCGGGGCCGCGATAGCCGCGGATCTCGGCAGCAACCTGCCCGACCTTCTGCTTGTCGATGCCGGTGATCACGATTTCGGTCGGCTTCGTGCACTTGATGTCGATGCCTTCCGGGATCGGATACAGCACTTCGTGGCTAAAGCCGAGGTTGAGCTGCAGGTTCTTGCCCTGGATCGCCGCACGATAGCCGACGCCGTTGATTTCCAGCGTCTTCGTGAAGCCGTCCGTGACGCCGTCCACCAGGTTCTTCACCAGCGTGCGGCTGAGGCCCCACATCGCACGGGCGCGCTGCGTATCCTCGCGCGGAGCGATCTTCAGCCCCGCATCGACCTGCTCCACCGTGACATCTTCCACAAGCGTGAGCTTGAGCTCGCCCTTCGGACCCTTCGCGGCCACTTCCTGGCCGTTCAGCGTCACCGTCACCCCTTTGGGGACTTCGACGGGGTATTTACCAATTCGCGACATGGTCTCTGTTTCCTGTCGTCACTATCTCGTTGCCGCCACGTCCTAGAAGACGCGGCAGAGCACCTCGCCACCCACATTCTGTTCCTTCGCCGCCGCATCGGACATGATGCCCTTCGGCGTCGAGAGGATCGAAATGCCGAGGCCGTTGTGAACCGTGGGCATCGTCTTTACGGACGAATACACCCGGCGGCCCGGCGTCGACACGCGCTCGATCATCTGAATGACGGGTGCGCCTTCATTGTACTTCAGCTCGATCTCGAAATCGCTTTTACCGCCCGTGTATTCGACGCGCGTGTAGCCGCGGATGAAGCCTTCGTCGGCGAGCACATCCAGCACCCAGCCGCGGAGCTTCGAAGCAGGCGTCACCACCTTGCTCTTGCCGCGAAGCTGCGCATTGCGGATACGCGTGATCATATCGCCAAGAGGATCGGTCATCGTCATTCGCGTGTCTCCTACCAGCTCGACTTCACCATGCCGGGGATCTGCCCCCGGGACGCGAGGTCCCGAAGAGCGATACGCGACATGCGCAGCTTGCGGTAATAAGCCTTGCTGCGGCCGGTAATCTCGCAGCGATTGTGAATACGGGTCTTCGACGAATTGCGCGGCAGCTCGGCGAGCTTCAGCTGCGCCTGGAAGCGTTCTTCCATCGAGAGCGACTCGTCCTTCGTCGCGGCCTTGAGCTTGGCACGCTTGGCGGCAAACTTCGCCGTCAGCTTCCGCCGCTTCTGGTCCCGATTAATGGCGCTCTTCTTAGCCATTCAAACCTCCGTGCGTCCGCTTCATTCGGACCGCTGAAAAAATCACTTCGTGAAGGGGAAGTTGAACCGGCGAAGCAGCTCACGCGCCTCGTCGTCCGTCTTCGCCGTCGTGCAGACGATGATGTCCATGCCCCAGACCTGGTCGACCTTGTCGTAGTCGATTTCCGGGAACACGAGGTGCTCCTTGAGACCCATGGCAAAGTTGCCGCGGCCATCGAAGCTCTTCGCGTTGAGCCCGCGGAAGTCGCGGACGCGCGGGAGCGCGATCGTGACCAGGCGGTCCAGGAATTCGTACATCCGGTCCTGGCGCAGCGTGACCTTCACGCCGACCGGCATGCCTTCACGCAGCTTGAACGTCGCGATCGAGGTCCGGGCCTTGGTGATGACCGGCTTCTGGCCGGCAATCGCCTGAAGATCCTCGAAGGCATTCTTGATCTTCTTGGAGTCGGCAACGGCTTCGCCAACGCCCATGTTGATCACGATCTTGTCGATCCGCGGCACTTCGAGCAGGTTCTTGTAGCCGAACTTCTCGGTCAGTTCCGGGCGTACCTTCGCGAGGTACTGCTCCTTCAGCCGCGGCATGTATTGAGCTTCAGCCATCGATCATCTCTCCCGACGCCTTGGCGACGCGAACCTTGCGGCCGTCGTCCAGCGTCTTGAATCCAACTCGCGTCGGCTTGCCGGACTTCGGATCCTGGATCGCGATATTCGACAGGTGCACCTTCGCTTCGCGGGTCACGATGCCGCCGGCAGAGGTCTGCGAGGGCTTCTCGTGGCGCTTCACCATGTTGACGCCCTGCACGAGCGCTTTGTTCTCTTTCGGGAAGACGGCAACAACGTCGCCCTTCTTGCCCTTATCCTTGCCGGTCAGGACGACGACCTTGTCGCCCTTCTTGATCTTCGCAGCCATCACAGCACCTCCGGCGCGAGCGACACGATCTTCATGTGGTTCTTCGCGCGCAGTTCGCGGGTCACCGGGCCGAAGATACGCGTGCCGATCGGTTCGCCCTGATTGTTGATCAGAACCGCCGCATTGCGGTCGAAGCGGATGACGCTGCCGTCGGCGCGACGGATGTCCTTCGCCGTGCGAACGACGACCGCCTTCATGACGTCGCCCTTCTTCACCTTGCCGCGCGGGATCGCTTCCTTGATGCTGACGACGATGATGTCGCCGACGGAAGCGTACTTCCGCTTGGAGCCACCGAGCACCTTGATGCACATCACACGACGCGCACCCGAGTTGTCGGCTACCTCCAGGTTGGTCTCTTGCTGGATCATGACTTCATCCGCCTTGCTCGAACCGGTTCCTGTATCCGAAAGGGATCAGGCCTCGTCCGTAAAAACTTCCCACTTCTTCAGTTTCGAGACCGGCCGGCATTCGCGGATCTTCACGATATCGCCAACCTTCGCGACCTTGTTCTCGTCATGCGCGTGATACTTCTTGGACCGGCGCACGATCTTCTTGAGCAGCGGGTCCTTGAAGCGGCGCTCGACGTTCACGACCACCGTCTTTTCGTTCTTGTCGCTGACCACGACACCCTGAAGGATTCTCTTCGGCATTTCAGTATCCTCAGCCCTTGTTCGCTTCGGTGGCGAGCTGACGCTGGATCGTCTTGATCCGCGCGATGTCGCGACGCACCTGGCGCATCTGGTGAACCTTCTCGAGTTGGCCGCTCGCGCCCTGGAAGCGCAGGTTGAATTGCGTCTTCTTGAGCTTCAGCAGCTCGTCCTGGAGCTGGTCCGGCGTCATGTCTCGTACTTCGCTGGCCTTCATGGCCTTACCCTTTCATTCGTCCGCTAAAGAAGCGGGGTCTTGATGTCTCAGGCGTGCTCGCCGGGACGCGACACAAACCGCGTCTTGATCGGAAGCTTGGCGGCGCCAAGCCGCAGAGCCTCCTCGGCGATCGCATGCGGTACGCCGTCGATCTCGAACATGATGCGGCCCGGCTTCACGCGCGCCGCCCAATATTCCGGCGCACCCTTGCCCTTGCCCATGCGGACTTCGGTCGGCTTCGAGGAAACCGGCACGTCCGGGAAAATCCGGATCCACACGCGCCCCGCACGCTTCATGTGACGGGTGATCGCGCGGCGCGCCGCCTCGATCTGCCGGGCCGTGATGCGGGCCGGCTCCTGCGCCTTGAGGCCGAAAGCCCCAAAGTCGAGATTCATTCCGCCCTTGGCCTTGCCATGGATGCGGCCCTTGTGAGCCTTGCGGAACTTAGTGCGCTTCGGTTGCAACATGATCGAAACTCTCTTCGCTCAATTCTTCAGGCTCAGCCGCGCTCTTCGCGACGCTGGCGGCCACCGCCCTCACCGCCGCCTTCGAGCGCGCGGCGCTCGGAAGCCATCGGATCGTGCTCGAGGATCTCGCCCTTGTAGATCCAGACCTTAACGCCGCAGGTGCCGTAGGCAGTCTTCGCCGTCGCCACGCCATAGTCGATATCGGCGCGAAGCGTGTGCAGCGGCACCCGGCCTTCGCGATACCATTCCGTGCGCGCGATTTCGGCACCGCCGAGACGGCCCGCGCAGTTGATGCGGATGCCGCCGGCGCCGAGACGCATGGCCGACTGCACCGCCCTCTTCATCGCCCGGCGGAACGCCACGCGGCGCTCAAGCTGCTGCGCGATGTTCTCGGCGACGAGCGTCGCGTCGATCTCGGGCTTGCGCACTTCGACGATGTTCAGATGCACTTCCGAGGAAGTGATCTTGCCGATGTCGCGACGCAGCTTTTCGATGTCCGCGCCCTTCTTGCCGATGACCACGCCCGGACGCGCCGTGTGGATCGCCACGCGGCACTTCTTGTGCGGGCGCTCGATCACGATCTTGGACACGCCGGCCTGCTTCAGCTGCTCGGAAAGCAGCTCGCGGATCTTGATGTCCTCGTGAAGGAGCTGGCCGTACTCGTGACGGCCCGCGAACCAGCGCGAGTCCCAGGTGCGGTTGATGCCGAGCCGCAGACCGATTGGATTGACCTTGTGACCCATCAGGCTTGCTCCTCGACTTGCCGCACGACGATGGTGATCTGGCTGAACGGCTTTTCGATACGGCCGACACGACCGCGAGCCCGCGCATGCCAGCGCTTCATGACCAGGTTCTTGCCCACATAGGCCTCGGAGACGACGAGATCGTCGACATCGAGGTCGTGGTTGTTTTCCGCATTCGCAATCGCGCTCTGCAGAATCTTCTTCACATCGCCCGCGATCCGCTTGCGCGAGAAGGTGAGGTCGGCAAGCGCCGTCTCGACCTTCTTGCCGCGAATGAGCTGCGCGACGAGATTGAGCTTCTGCGGGCTCACCCGAAGCATCCGGCCAACGGCCTGCGCTTCATTATCGGGCAGGCGACGCTTTGTAGCAGCTTTGCCCATGATTTAGCCCTTCTTCGCTTTCTTGTCGGCCGTGTGACCGTAGTAGGTCCGCGTCGGCGAGAACTCGCCAAGCTTGTGGCCCACCATGTCTTCGGTCACGAGCACCGGAACATGCTTCTTGCCATTGTGGACGCCGAACGTCAGGCCCACGAACTGCGGCAGGATGGTGGAGCGACGGCTCCACGTCTTGATGACTTCCTTGCGGGCCGACGAACGCGACGCTTCCGCCTTCTTCAGAAGGTAGCCATCCACGAAGGGACCCTTTTTGAGAGAACGTGACATATCGAGCTCCCTTAACCCTTCTTCTTCTTCTGGTGACGGCTACGAACGATGTACTTGTCCGTGGCCTTGTTCTGACGCGTCTTCTTGCCCTTGGTCGGCTTGCCCCACGGCGTAACCGGGTGGCGGCCGCCCGAGGTGCGGCCTTCGCCGCCGCCATGCGGATGGTCGACCGGGTTCATCACGACGCCGCGAACGTGCGGGCGCTTGCCGAGCCAGCGATTACGGCCGGCCTTGGCGATGGTGATGTTCGAGTGGTCGGGGTTCGACACGGCGCCGATCGTCGCCATGCACGTCCCCGGCACCATGCGCTGTTCGCCCGACGAGAGACGGAGGAGCGCGTAGCCCTGGTCGCGGCCGACGAGCTGCACATAGGCGCCCGCCGAACGGGCGATCTGGCCGCCCTTGCCCGGCTTCATCTCGACATTGTGGACGATCGTACCGACCGGAATGTTCGAGAGCGGCATCGCGTTGCCCGGCTTCACGTCCACCCGGTTGCCCGAGACCACCATGTCGCCCGCAGCAAGACGCTGCGGCGCCAGGATGTAGGAGAGCTCACCATCCTCATACTTGATGAGGGCGATGAACGCCGTGCGGTTCGGATCGTATTCCAGCCGCTCGACCGTGGCGGGCATATCCGCCTTGGAGCGCTTGAAGTCGATCATGCGATAGCTGCGCTTGTGACCGCCGCCACGGAACCGGACCGTGATACGGCCGTGATTGTTCCGGCCGCCGGACTTCGTCAGTCCTTCGGTCAGGCTCTTGACCGGCTTGCCCTTGTAAAGGCCCGAGCGGTCGACGAGCACAAGGCCGCGCTGCGCGGGGCTTGTCGGTTTGTACTTTTTCAGTGCCATCGTTCCAGGCTTCTCACTTTGAAGGCTTCAGCAGCCCCACTTGAAGTCCAGGACTTAAAGTCCAGTCGTCACGTCGATCGAGTGGCCCTCTTCGAGGGTGACGATCGCCTTCTTGAAATCGCTCTGCCGCCCCGCGATACCACGGAACCGCTTGGTCTTGCCCTTCCGGTTCAGCGTGTTCACCGCCTTCACCTTCACGTCGAAGAGCTTCTCGACCGCTTCCTTGACCTGCGGCTTCGTCGCATCGGACGCCACCTTGAAGATGACCTGGTTCGCTTCCGAAGCCATCGTCGCCTTTTCGGTGATCACCGGCGACACGATGATGTCGTAATAACGCTCGTTCATTTGAAGCGAGCCTCCAGGCTTTCAAGTGCGGCCTTGGTCAGCACCAGCTTCTCATGCCGCAGAATGTCGTACACGTTGATGCCCTGCACCGGCAGCACATCGACCTTGGGAAGGTTGCGAGCCGCAAGCGCGAAGTTCTGATCGAGCTCCGCACCGTCGATGACCAGCACCGAAGTGAGGCCGAGCTTCGCAAACGCATCCTTCGCCGCCTTCGTCTTCGGTTCGGCGAGCTTCGCCGCATCGAGAACGATCAGGTTGTCGCTCTTCGCCTTGGACGAAAGCGCGTGGCGCAGCGCCAAGGCGCGCACCTTCTTCGGCAGGTCGAACGCATGGCTGCGAACAACCGGACCGAAAGCCTTGCCGCCGCCGCGGAACTGCGGCGCCTTGCGGTCGCCGTGACGGGCGCCGCCGGAGCCCTTCTGCTTCACGAACTTCTTGCCCGTGAGCGCGATCTCGGAGCGGCCCTTCGTCTTGTGCGTACCGGCCTGACGCTTCGCAAGCTGCCACGCAACCATCCGGTGAAGGATGTCGGCGCGCGGCTCGAGCGCGAAGACTTCGTCCGTCAGATCGACGGTGCCCGCCTTCTTGGCTTCAAGCGTTTGAACGTCGATCTTCATCACGCACCTTCCTTCGGAGCTTCGGCTTCTTCAGCGGGTGCCTCGGCAGGCGCTTCCACAGCCGGAGCGGCGGCAACTTCGCCATTGCGGCGGAACGCGCCCGGCACGGGAACACCTTCCGGCAGCGCCGTCTTCACGGCGTCGCGCACCAGCACCCAGCCGCCCTTCGAGCCAGGCACCGCGCCCTTCACCATGATGAGACCCTTCTCGGCGTCCGTGCGGACGACTTCGAGGTTCTGCGTGGTGACGCGAGTGGCACCCATGTGACCGGCCATCTTCTTGCCTTTGAAGACCTTGCCCGGATCCTGGTTCTGGCCGGTCGAGCCGTGGCTACGATGGCTGACCGACACACCGTGCGTCGCGCGAAGACCACCGAAATTGTGGCGCTTCATGACACCGGCAAAGCCCTTACCGATCGAGGTTCCGCTGACATCGACATACTGGCCGGCCACGAAATGGTCCGCCGTAATCTCGACGCCCACCTCGAGCAGGTTGTCGGGGCTCACGCGGAACTCGACAAGCTCAAGCTTCGGCTCGACCGACGCGCGCGCGAACTGGCCGCGCTGCGCATTCGGCACGTTCTTCGCTTTGGCACGGCCTGTGCCAAGCTGAACCGCCGTGTAGCCGTTCTTTTCATCCGTGCGCTGGCTGACAACCTGACAGTTGTCGAGCTTCAGCACCGTGACCGGAACATGACGACCGTCTTCCATGAAGAGACGGGTCATACCGACCTTTTTGACAATCACTCCGGAACGCATGGGTCCCATTCCTCGTTTTGATCGACGACCAGGCTCAGAGCTTGATCTCGACATCCACACCCGCAGCGAGATCGAGCTTCATCAGCGCGTCAACGGTCTGGGGAGTGGGGTCTACGATGTCGAGCACACGCTTGTGTGTCCGAATTTCAAACTGCTCGCGGCTCTTCTTGTCGATATGCGGGCCACGCAGCACGGTGAACTTCTCAAGCCGGGTCGGCAGCGGGATCGGACCCAGAACCTGGGCACCCGTGCGCTTCGCCGTGTTGACGATCTCGCGGGTCGATACGTCGAGCACGCGGTGATCGAAGCCTTTCAACCGGATGCGAATTTTCTGCCTTTGCATTTTCGTCCTCGTGCCTGTCGGCCGAATTAAGCGGGGCGCGGTTCGTCCGCGCCCCGTAACTGATTACTTCAACACCTTTGAGACGACGCCGGCGCCGACGGTACGGCCGCCTTCACGGATGGCGAAGCGCAGCTTCTCTTCCATCGCGATCGGCGCGATCA
>NZ_BTVP01000058.1:0-14233 GCF_045863935.1 Parvibaculum sp.
ATCGACCGCATGGCCAAGCCCGCCGGCGAGTTGGCCGCCGCGAGCGTGATGCTGTCGAACTGCGTAGTGCGGTCGGTCGAAGATGCGCTCAGGGCATCGATCTCGGCGCGGAACGGCATCATCGCGTCGGCGCTTTGCAGGACGACGACATCGGCGCTCGGCGGCCGGCCGTGCAGATAGCGCGCCGCGTGGCTCAGCACTTCGACGGAAGGCCCCGTGGCACGCGGATGCTTTTTCGCAAGGCCCGGCCAGAGCGGGTATTGTCCGAGACCTGTCATGCAATCCTCAAAGCGGTAAGCGAACGCCGGATGGGACCGGCGAGAACAAAGGCGGTGATGCCGAGGCGCCGCTGGACGACGACGGCAAGACAGAAGGTCGAACCGACGATGGAGATGGCCGTTGCCGCCGCCGCGCCTGTCAGCCCGAAGGACGGCACCAGCAGGAAGTTGAGCGCGAGGTTCCCGACAGCGGCGACGCCGTATGTCCAGGCGACGGCGTTCTGGTTGCCGGTCATGTTGAGCAGGTATTCGGTCGACCCTGTAGCGGCGCGGGCGAGAAAGCCCGCCATCAGCAAGTAGAGAAGCGGATAACCCGTGCCGAAGTTCTCGCCGAAGAGGCCGAGCGCGAATTCGCCGGCGAGCAGGAGGAAGATGCCCGCCGCCAGCGTCGGCCAGAAGATCCACTGGATCGACCCATGCACGAAGGTCTGGAGTTCCGAATGTTTGCCGGCGCTATGAAGCTCCGCGAATTTCGGCACGGCGAGCGCCGCCACCGAGAACTGGATGAACGCCATCAAGTTCGCGATGCGTGTCGCGGCGAAATAGATGGCGATGTCGTCCGGTTCGACGAAATAGCCGAGCAGCACGATATCCGTGTTGGTGAGGAGCAGAAAGAGCCCCTCGACAAGAACGAGCGGCGCGGAGATCGCGACCCAGTGCTTCACATGAAAGACGGGCTTTGCTGCGGGAACAGTTGCGGAGACGCGGCGCGCGAGCAGATAGCGCTGCGCGAGCATGGTCGCGAAGGTGGCGCCGAGCGCGCCGAACGTGACCTGCAATCCCGTGGCGCTGCCGGTGAAGAAGAGCGTACCGCCGGCAACCGCAACGATGGCGAGCGGACGGACGATGTAGTTTGGAACATAGGCGAGATTGACCCAGCCGAAAGCGCGCGCGGCGCCCTCCTGCCAGTCCATCAGCGCAAAGCCGGGCACGCAGATGAGCGCGACCGCAAGCGGCCAGAGGTAGTAGCTCTCGATATTGTTCGAGAAGGCCCAGAGCAGACCGAGGCCCGCAAGCGACGCCGCCGCGCCGATGGCCGCGACGATACCGAAGGATGCCTTGAGGACGCCCGACAGGCGCCTCCATTTTTCCCTCGTCCTGTATTCCGGAATGAAGCGGAGCACGGATGTGCCGAAACCCATCGGCACGACAATGCCGAGGATCACGACCCAGACCCAGACATAGACGAAGATGCCGTATTCGAAGGCGCCCATCCACCGCGCGAGCAGCACCTGGCTGAGCAGCGCGATGGCCGCACCGGCGACCCGGATGCCCATGACGAAGGCTGCGCCGCGGACGACGCCCGCCAGATGCGCGTCGCCAAGCCTGCCCGCGATCATGTTTCCGATCCGCCCGAAGCGTGACGGAAGCCCTTTCGAAGTCATGACGTGTGCCCTCAGACCCGGGCGGAAATGGCTGCCGCGAACATGCCCTTCGCGGCGCGCAGCCGGGTGAACCCTTGCCAGAGTACCGGGGTCTGCTTGATGAATCGTTTAGCCTGGAGATAGGCGATCCGCGGACCGAGGCTAAGCCAGCCGACGAGATTGTTCGGCTCCACATGGTCGAGGAGCGGAATCTCGATCTCGCACCACTGGTCCTTGTAGCCTTCGTCGCCGATGGTGAAGTCGAAGGCTGTGTGACCGTTGGCGCTCGCCCGTTCCATCAGCTCCATGAGCTGGATCATGCCGGGGCCGAAGCGGGCCGCATCGCAGTTCTCGTCGTAGCTCGCGAGCACATAGTGATAGCGGCCGCCGAAGCTCACGCCCCAGTTCGCCGCCGCGACGGTATCGCCAACCGCGAGATGGTTGACCTCGATCATGCCCTCGGCATCGGGGTTGCCCACGAGATCGCGATAGAAGTCGCGGTAGCCGGGCTTGTCGAAAAGATTGGCGACGCCCATGCGGGCGAAGGTGACGGATTTCTGCTCAATCAGGATGTCGAGCGAGCGGAGCTTCTCCTCCGTTCTTTCCGGCGTGACGAGCGAGACCGCACCGAGCTCTTCGGTCTTGCGGCGCTTCTGCCGGTCACGCTTCTTGCTGCCGGAGGAACGCTTCTCGTTGTAGTAGCTCTCCCAGTCTTCCTTGAGCATCGTCATATGCGCGGAGGAAGCGTTCCGGCGAAGACCGATAAGCGTCGTCATCGGGTTCGCCTGTTCGCCGACGCGTTCCGGCATGCGGCTCAGCGTCACGATGTGATGGGTGGGCAGCGTTTCGCGGATGCCGTCCCAGAGCGCGGGAAACTGCGCCGGCGAGACATGGCGCGGGAAGGCTTTCGACAGCAGCGGCGCGTTGTAGTCGCAAAGGTCGCCGCCGAGCCAGATAAGCTTGTGGCAGAGGAGACCGTTTTCGATGCCGAGTGGAAGAATGAAGAGCGCACCGCCCTCGCTGTCCCATCCGACGACAATGGCAGGTTTCACGCCCTGCTTCGTCCCGATATGGCGCTGCCATGCCGAAATCCACGCATAGGTCTGGAAGGCCGTGCAATCGCCCGTCTTTTCAAGCGTCTGCCAGACCGCCTTGAGCGGCTCGATCTCCTCATGGATGGAGATCAGCACTTGCGGACGGCCCTCGGGCACGCCAAAAATGGCTGAATTTCGAGATTTTTCGGTCCCGATCGTCGCCGGAATCCGGCTCAGGTCTTCGAACTTGACGGTCAGCGGCGTCATTTTGGCCTCGCCTTGCTGTCTGTTTCCTTGCCGGGGAGACATCCGTTCGTTTCCCGAATCTGGACGTTCGCTCCGGCTCGAAGGCTAGATTGCAAGGCGTGTGCTAGGTCGTACCGCGTTAACCTTTCTCTCCGAGAATGCCCCGCAATGAGCAAGACCGTTCCCGCATCCCGTGCTGCCAGCCCGTCGCCGATGGGACGAATGCTGCTCGCCCTCCATGCGAGCGGGGCCTGCCGGCTCGCGCCGAAATCGCTGGCAGGGATCGGCGTCATCTTCATGCTGCATAGGGTCAGGGCGGATGACGGCGCGGCGTTCGCCCCGAACCGCATTCTCGAAATCACACCCGGCTTCCTCGAAGAGACGATCCGGACCGTCCGCAACCTCGGCTATACCTGCATGACGCTCGACGAGGCCGTGACCCGGCTCGATGCGGGTGAACAGGGCGAACGCTTCGCCGTCTTCACGCTGGACGACGGCTACAGGGACAACCTGACCGACGCCCTGCCCGTCTTCGAACGCAACGGCGTGCCCTTCACCGTCTACCTGACGACAGGCCTGCCGGATGGCCATGCGGAAATCTGGTGGGTGGCGCTCGAACGCGCGATCGCCTCGGCGGTGGCGATCCGCGTCATGGCCGGAGATCGCGAAATCGCGATGTTCACGCGCGACGCCGGCGAGAAGAACGACGCCTGGAACAAGATCTATTGGGCGCTTCGTGCATTGCCCGAACGCGAGCTGCGCGCCGAGGTGCGCCGCCTCGCCGCCGAGCACGGCATCGACATGGGCGCGCTGACCCGCGAACTCGCGATGACATGGGACGAGGTCCGCATGCTTGCGGCGCATCCGCTCGCAAGCGTTGAAGCGCACACCGCCGACCACTTCGCGCAGGCAGGACTCACAGCCGGGGACGCGCGATCCGACATCGAGCGCGGACTTGCCCGGATGGAAGCGGAACTGGGGCGCCGCCCCCGCCACTTCTCCTATCCTTACGGCGATCCGGGTTCTGCCGGGGAACGGGATTTTACGCTCGCCTCGGCACTCGGCTTCCGCTCCGCGACGACGACCCGCAAGGGATTGATAAAGCCCGCCCATGCCACACGGCTGACAAGCCTGCCGCGGCTCTCGCTCAATGGTGATTTTCAGGACAGACGGATGCTCGAGGCGCTGCTGAGCGGCCTTCCCTTCGCGCTGGCGAAACCTGTCCGCTCGCTCGGGATCGATTGAGAGCTAGCTGCTGCCGTTCCCGTTCTTGCGTCCACGGCGCCTGCGGCCCCACCACACCTCGAAGCGCCGCCGGGCACGCCGCACGGGATGGAGATCGACGGAGAGAACGAGGACGCCGAGCGGAAGCATCCAGAACCCCAGGACGGGCAGGAAACCGATAGTGCCGCCGGCCACGAGCAGCATGCCGACAACGATCCGCAGGATCGGCGGTCCCGGCACCTTCACCCGCTTGTCGCCGAATCGCACCGCCGCCATGACCTGCCGCTCTCCGCGAAAGATTCGCGGCGGAAAGCCCCGAACCCGTTTGGGCAGATAGGCATAAAAGGTGGCAAGAGCAAGACATTTGGGCTGGCACGGGTTAAATGTCTTTGCTATATGCAGCCCTCATCGGCATGGGCCCCGACGCCCTCGCCGACTTGATCCTCGGTAGCTCAGTGGTAGAGCAATCGGCTGTTAACCGATCGGTCGCTGGTTCGAATCCGGCCCGGGGAGCCAGTTTTGCTAGAGCGCACCAAAGGTGCGCTCTAGTCGTTTCAAGCCCCCTGAACGCACCCCACGCCCGTCACGTTGCGGCCTTCGCAGCGGCCACGACGGCCAGAAACGCTTCGCCATACCGCGCGATCTTGGCGCTGCCAACGCCGGGAATGCCAGCCATGTCGGAAACGCTGGCAGGAAGGCGCCGCGCCATCTCCCGCAGCGACGTATCGTGGAAGATCACATAAGGCGGCACGCCCTGCTCGCGAGCGAGCCGCATTCGTTCGGCACGCAAATCCTGAAATAATGCTTCTTCCTCTGGCGAAGCCGGAGGGACGGCGGCGGCGCCTGCGGCTGCTCTCTGGATGCGGCGCCCGGGCGACGGATCGCGGCGAAGCTCGATCACCTGATTTCCCTGCAACACGGGCCGTGCGCTTTCCTCGAGCTTGAGCGCCCCATAGTCCGTGTGGTCGATGGAAACGATGCCGCGCGCCGCGAGTTGCCGAAAGACCGACTGCCAGCCCTTCTGATCGATATCCTTGCCGACGCCGAAGGTCGGCAAGTCGTCGTGACGGCAGCGCTCAACTTTTTCGGTCTTGTTGCCGCGCAGGATGTCGATGAGATGCCCCGCGCCGAAGCGCTGGCCGGTGCGGTAGATCGCCGACAATGCCTTTCGCGCCGCTTCCGTGCCGTCCCACATTTCCGCAGGCGTCAGGCAGGCATCGCAATTGCCGCACCCGCCGGCATGATGCTCACCGAAATGCGCGAGCAATGCCTGCCGCCGGCAAATCACCGTCTCGCAGACATGAAGCAACGCATCGAGCTTCGCGCGCTCGACCTGCTTTACGCCTTCGGGCGAACCGCCTTCGTCGATCATCCGCCGCCGCAAGGAAACATCGCTCATGCCGTATGCCATCCACGCATCGGACGGCAGCCCGTCGCGCCCTGCCCGGCCCGTCTCCTGATAATAGGCTTCGATGCTCGACGGCAGGTCGAGATGCGCGACGAAACGGACATCCGGTTTGTCGATACCCATGCCGAAGGCGATGGTGGCGACGAGCACCGGCCCTTCGTCCTTGAGGAACAAATCCTGATGCCTGTCGCGGATGCTCCGGTCGAGCCCTGCATGATAGGGCAGCGCAGGAATGCCGTGAGCCGTCAGCCATTCGGCGGTTTCCTCGACCTTCTTGCGGCTCAGGCAGTAAACAATGCCACTCGCGCCTTCATGCGCACGGAGGAAATCCCGCAACTGGCTTTTCGCATTGTCCTTGCGGACGATCGTGTAGCGGATATTCGGGCGGTCGAAACTCGCGGTAAAAATCCGCGCTTCGTCGAGCTGCAGCCTGTGGACGAGATCGTCTCGCGTCTGCGGATCCGCGGTGGCCGTGAGGGCGAGGCGCGGCACACCGGGAAAGCGTTCCTTCAACCTCGCGAGCTGCAGATATTCCGGCCGAAAATCATGCCCCCACTGGCTGATGCAATGCGCCTCGTCGATGGCGAAAAGGGCGAGCGGCACGCGAGACAGCAGCGACATGAAACCATCGCCTGCGAGGCGCTCCGGCGTCACATAGAGAAGGTCGAGTTCGCCGGCCGCCAGCGCATCCCGGATGCCGCGTGCTTCTTCCGGCGTCAGCGTCGAGTTCAATGCCGCCGCCCGGACGCCGGACTGGCGCAATGCCTCCACCTGGTCGCGCATCAATGCAATCAGCGGCGAGACGACGACCGCAACGCCGTCGCGGCACAGGGCCGGTATCTGATAGCAGAGCGACTTGCCCGCCCCCGTCGGAAGCAGCACGACCGCATCGCCGCCCCCGACGACATGGGCGATGATCTCCTCCTGCTGGCCCCGAAAGGAGGGGAGACCGAATACCTCCTTCAGCACCCGTTCCGGGTGCGGCATCGGCTTTCTTTTCGGCTCGCAGGGATCGGTCACTTCGGGGTCCGGACAGGGGCGACTCAGGTGGGATCGTGTTCGCGCGACGCGAAACTAGCATCTGCACGCCCCGAGGAAACCCGCCCGGATTGAACCATCCGCGCTTTTCCCTCGTATTTTCCCGAAGACGACGAGCTAGGACTTGATGGCTTCAGCCGCTATAGTTGCAGGCTGACGGAGGGAGACGAGCATGACCCAGATCCCCGTTGACGAAACAGGCGGTGCCACCACTTCCCCGCAGAGCCTTGATGTGACGCCTGCGAATATCGGCTCGATTGCCGGCATCCCTCCCCTCGCACGCATCGTTTTCGGCGCACTCGCCAGGATCCGCCACGGCTCCATGACCGTCACGCTGCCGGATGGCCGCCGTCTCGTCTTCAGGGGAACAGAACCCGGCGAGAATGCCGAACTCGTCATCCGCGATTTTCGCCTGACGCGACGCTTCTTCTCCGGCGGCGACCTCGGCGCGGCCGAAGCCTTTCTGGACGGCATGTGGGACAGCCCGAACGTGACGGCCTTCCTGCAATTCTTCCTGCGCAACAAGGAGGCCTTGCAGGACAAGATGAACGGTATGCCCGTGGCGCGCCTCTTCTCGCGCATAGGGCATCTGATGCGCCGGAACTCGAAGACCGGTTCCAGACGCAACATCGAATACCACTACGATCTCGGGAACCGCTTCTACACGCAGTGGCTCGACCCCACGATGACCTATTCGGCCGCCCGCTTCGCGCATCCGGGGCAGGATCTTTCCGCAGCGCAGATCAACAAGTACCGCTCGCTCGCCGAACAGATCGACCTCAAACCCGAACATCACCTGCTCGAAATCGGCAGCGGCTGGGGCGGCTTTGCAGAGTACGCGGCAAAGGAAATCGGCTGCCGCGTTACCGGCATCACCATCTCGAAGGAACAGCTTGCCTTCGCCCGCGAGCGCATGGCGCAGAAGCAGCTCTCCCACAAGGTCGATATCCGCTATCAGGACTATCGCGACGTGAATGAGAAGTTCGACCGGATTGCTTCCATCGAGATGTTCGAGGCCGTGGGCGAGGAATACTGGCCGACCTATTTCCGGAAGGTGCGCGACTGCCTGAAACCGGGCGGCAAGGCGGGATTGCAGATCATCACCATTGCCGACCGCTCCTTCGCGGCCTACCGCAAGCGCGCCGATTTCATCCAGCGCTACATCTTCCCGGGGGGCATGCTGCCCTCGCCGGCCGTGCTTCGTCAGCAAGTGGCGCAGGCGGGCCTCACATGGGCGGATAATCTCGAATTCGGCCTCGACTATGCCGAGACGTTGCGCCAGTGGCGCGAGCGCTTCCGTGCCGCCTGGCCCGACATTCGTGCTCAAGGGTTCGACGAACGCTTTCGCCGCATGTGGGAATATTATTTCTCCTACTGCGAGGCAGGCTTCCGCGCCGGAAATATCGACGTGACGCAGGTGACGCTCGCCCGGCAATAGCGGTGCGTGGCGGCGGCTGTTAAGCTCGCCCGCCACAACCGGAGCAGCACATGGAATCCCGTCTCGTCCCGACGCCGCGCAGCCTTGCCGACATCGACCTTCGCTCGCGCGACATCATCGGCAAGGGCTGGGGAAAACTCGAACGCTTCGTTCTCCGCCACAAGCGCTTCGACGGCGAATGGTCGGACGAGATCACGCGCGACGTCTACACCATTGCCGAAGTCGTGAACGTGCTGCCCTACGACCCCGCACTCGACGCCGTGGTGCTGATCGAGCAGTTCCGGACCTGCGGGCTCGTCTGGGGCGAGGCGACCTGGCTCTTCGAGGCGGTTGCGGGCATCCGGGAAAAAGACGAGGAGCCGGAGGACGTCGCGCGGCGCGAGGCGGTGGAAGAAGCAGACTGCGAACTCAAGACACTTCACCCCTTGCCGACCGTCTGGTCCTCGCCCGGCGGCTATGGCGAGCGGGCCCACCTCTTCGCCGGCGTCGCCTCGCTCAAGGGCGTGGGCGGCATTCACGGCCTTGCCCATGAGCATGAGGATATCCGCGCCGTCGTGGTGCCGCTTGCCGAGGCCTATGCCGCCACGCAGGACGGGCGCATCCGCGACACAAAAACAATCCTTCTTGTTCAATGGCTTGTTCTGAACAAGTCCCAGATCAGTTGAACAGCTGGTTTTTGCTCTGGCGCCTTGAACCGGGCACAGCCCCTCCGTATGTTCCAGTGCGTCCCGCCTGCCAACCGATCCAGAAACAGACAACGAAAATCGCATCATGGATATCAAGAACGGCCTCGTCGACTCGATCGGCAACACGCCCTTGCTGCGCCTGAGGCGCGCATCGGAGGAAACCGGCTGCGAGATTCTCGGCAAGGCCGAATTCCTGAATCCCGGGCAGTCCGTGAAAGACCGCGCCGCCCTCTACATCATCAACGATGCGGTGAAGCGCGGCGCGCTGAGGCCCGGCGGCGTCATCGTGGAAGGCACGGCGGGGAATACCGGCATCGGCCTCGCCCTTGTCGGCAATGCACTCGGCTTCCGCTCGGTGATCGTGATTCCCGAAACGCAGTCGCAGGAGAAGAAGGACATGCTGCGGCTCTGCGGCGCGGAACTCATCGAGGTTCCGGCAGTGCCCTACAAGGACCCGAACAACTACGTGAAATATTCGGGCCGCCTCGCCGAGGAGCTTGCGGCAAAGGAACCGAACGGCGCGATCTGGGCAAACCAGTTCGACAATGTCGCGAACAGGCAGGCGCATATAGAAACGACCGGGCCCGAAATCTGGGCGCAGACGGACGGCAAGGTGGACGGCTTCATCTGCGCCGTCGGCACGGGCGGCACGCTCGCCGGCATCGGCATGGCGCTGAAGGAGCGCAACGGGAATGTTCAGATCGGCATTGCCGACCCGATGGGCGCCGCGCTCTACCACTACTACAAGCACGGCGAACTGAAGGCCGAAGGCAGCTCGATCACGGAAGGCATCGGCCAGGGCCGCATCACGGCCAATCTCGTGGATGCGCCCATCGACCGGGCATTCCAGATTCCGGACGAGGAAGCGCTGCCGGTCGTCTTCAACTTGCTGAAGGAAGAGGGCCTCTGCCTCGGTGGCTCGAGTGGTATCAATGTCGCAGGGGCAATTCGCCTCGCGAAGGAAATGGGCCCCGGTCATACTATCGTCACCGTGCTTTGCGATTACGGCACGCGCTATCAGAGCAAGCTTTTCAATCCCGCTTTCCTGAAGGAAAAGAACCTGCCGGCGCCGGACTGGCTCTAGCAGGAAGACGGAACGAGAGACATGTACGAGGCCACCTCCCCCCTTGCGACGACCGAATGGCTGGCGAAGCATCTCGATGCACCGGACGTTCGCGTGGTCGACGCTTCGTGGTATCTGCCGCAAATGCAGCGGGACGCCCGCGCCGAATATGAGCGCAAGCATATTCCCGGCGCCGTCTTCTTCGACATCGACGAGATCTGCGATCTCGACAGCCCGTTCCCACATATGCTGCCGAGCCCGGAGAAATTCTCCTCGCGCGTTCGCGCCATGGGCCTTGGCGACGGCAACCGCATCGTCGTCTATGACGGCGCGGGGCTGTTCAGCGCGGCGCGCGTCTGGTGGATGTTCCGCGTCATGGGACACGACGATGTGACCGTGCTCGACGGCGGCCTGAAGAAGTGGAAGGCGGAAGGCCGCCCGCTGGACGACATGCGGCCTCGCGCATCGGCTCGCCACTTCACCGCGCGCCGCAATACCGGCCTGATCCGCGACCGGGAGGCGATGCTCCACAATATCGACACCTGCACCGAGCAGGTTCTCGACGCCCGCAGCACCGGACGCTTCAACGGCACGGAGCCGGAGCCCCGTCCGGGCCTTCGCGGCGGACATATTCCCGGCAGCCTGAACCTCCCCGCAAACAAGCTTGTCGCGGATGACGGCACCATGAAGAAGCCCGGGGAATTGAAAAGACTCTTCGAGGAAGCGGGCGTCGATCTCAACCATCCGGTCGTCACGACTTGCGGCTCCGGCGTCACGGCCTCCATTCTCGCACTCGGTCTCGCCGTTCTCGGCAAACCCCAGGTTCCCGTCTATGATGGCTCATGGGCGGAATGGGGCGCTTGCGTCGAGATGCCCGTCGAGGCCTGAAAGGGAGGCGGGCTGCGGGGATGGGAAAGAAGCACAAGACGATCGTTACCCACCTTGAAATGACTGCGCCGCCGCGTCTGCCCCCTGCCCCGCACCCGCCGGGCAAATACGCGCTGATGCGCGCGGAGAACCCGCCAGTTCACTTCTACCGCTATCTCTACGACGCCGTCGGCCGGGATTATGTCTGGGTGAATCGCAAGCGGTTGTCGGACAAGGTGCTTGCCAGCATCGTCCAGCACCCCGACGTTGAAATCTACGTGCTCTATTGCAACGGCTCGCCGGCGGGCTATTTCGAACTCGATTTCCGCTCGCTCCCCCGCGCCGAGCTCTCCTTCCTCGGCCTGATCCCCGAGCAGGTTGGATCGGGCATCGGCAGCTTCCTTCTGCGCGAAGCGATCACGATGGCCTGGTCGCGGGATATCAATCGCCTCATCGTCCAGACCTGCACGCTCGACCATCCACGCGCGCTGCCGATGTATCAACGCATGGGGTTCACGCCCTATGCGCAGGAAGAGGCGGAGCTGGAGGAGCTGGACTGAGCGAGTGCTCAGTGCGCGAGTATCTGCGCCAGGAACTCCTTCGTGCGCGAATTTTTCGGCGCGCTGAAAAATGCCTCGGGCGGTGCCTCCTCGATGATCTCTCCGCCATCCATGAAAACGACGCGGTTCGCGACCTCGCGTGCGAAGCCCATCTCATGTGTCACGCAAAGCATGGTCATGCCTTCACGTGCGAGCTCGACCATGACGTCGAGCACTTCCTTGATCATCTCGGGATCGAGCGCCGAGGTCGGCTCGTCGAAGAGCATGATCCTGGGGTTCATGCAGAGTGCCCTCGCGATCGCAACGCGCTGCTGCTGGCCACCCGAGAGCTGGCCCGGATACTTGTTTGCCTGCTCGGGAATGCGCACACGCTCAAGATAGCTCATGGCGAGATCGCGCGCTTCCTCTTCCGGCATCTTGCGGACCCAGAGCGGCGCCAGCGTGCAGTTCTCCAGCACAGTCATGTGCGGGAAAAGGTTGAACTGCTGGAACACCATGCCGACTTCGCGCCGCACCTCGTCGATGCGCTTCAGGTCTTCGGTAAGCTCGATGCTATCGATGACGATGCTGCCTTCGTCATGCGGTTCCAGCCGGTTGATGCAGCGAATGAGTGTCGATTTTCCCGAGCCTGAAGGCCCGGCGATGACAATGCGCTCGCCCTCCTTCACCGTGAGATCGATGTCCTTCAGCACATGGAAATCACCGAACCATTTGTTCACGCCCTTCATCTCGATCATCACCTTGTCGGAGATTCTCATCCCGGGCGTTTCTTTCGGCGCTGCGTTTCCCTCGGACATGATCTCTCCTAACGCTCGCGTGCCGTGTTGAGGCGGCGTTCCATGAAGTTCGAATATTGCGACATCCCGAAGCAGAAGACCCAGTAGACCAGCGCCGCAAAAATATAGGCGGTGAGCGCACCCTGCGGCACTGTCCATGACGGGTCGCTGAGCTGAGCGCGCACCTGCCCCAGGAGGTCGAAGATGCCGACGATCAGCACCAGCGTCGTGTCCTTGAAGAGACCGATGAAGGTGTTGACGATGCCGGGGATGACATGACGAAGCGCCTGCGGTAGAACCACAAGGCCCATCGTGCGCCAGTAGCTGAGGCCGAGCGCCCGCGCAGCTTCGTATTGCCCGGCGGGGATCGCCTGCAAACCGCCGCGAACGACCTCCGCCATATAGGCCGATGAGAAAAGCGCAACGCCGACAAGGCATCGCAGCAGATTGTCCGGGCTCATGCCCTCCGGCAGGAAGAGCGGCAGCATGACGCTCGCCATGAAGAGCACGGTGATGAGCGGCACACCGCGCCAGAACTCAATGAAGATGACCGAAAGCATCCGGATCGCGGGCATGGAAGAACGGCGGCCGAGCGCGAGAACGATACCGAGCGGCAATGAGACGACGATGCCCGTCAACGCGACGACGAGCGTGACGAGAAGACCGCCCCACTCGCTTGTCGGCACCGGGCGCAGCCCCGGCCGGTCGCCCGCGAGCAGAACCAGCGCGATGAGCGGATAGATCACCAGCAGGAAGATCAGATTGAACCGCTTGGCGGGCGCCGACGGAATGAGCGCAGGCACCAGCGCCACGGCACCGAGCCCGAACACGACATTGACACGCCATATCTCATCCGCTGGATAACGGCCGTAGACGAACTGGCCGATATTCGCCCGGATGAACGGCCAGCAGGCGCCCTTGTCCGGCCCAAGGCAGGCGTCCCGCGTCGTGCCGCTCCAGACGGCGCTGAAGATCGTGAAATCCAGAACCGGCGGTATCGCAAGCCAGAGCAGATAAAGGCAGGCGAGTGTGAGGACAGTGTTGCCCACGCTCGAAAACAGATTGCGCCGCGCCCAGACGACGGGAGAAACGCGCATCTGGCTCTTGGGCGGCAGACGGCCTGTCACATCTTCCATTGCCATACGTCAGCGCTCCTTCAGCGCGATGCGCGCGTTGTACCAGTTCATGGCAAGCGAGGTGACGAGGCTGAGCGTGAGATAGACAGCCATGGTGATGGCAATGACCTCGATCGCCTGGCCGGTCTGGTTGAGCACCGTGCCGGAAAAAACCGCCACGAGGTCCGGATAGGCAATGGCAACGGCAAGCGACGAGTTTTTCGTGAGGTTGAGTATCTGGCTGGTCAGCGGCGGTATGATGAGGCGCAGCGCTTGCGGGATAACGACAAGACGGAGCGTCGTTCCTTCCTTGAGACCGAGAGACGCGGCCGCCTCGCGCTGCCCCTTGCCGACAGACTGGATGCCAGCCCTGACGATCTCGCCGATGAAGGCCGCGGTGTAGAGCGTGAGACCGAGAACGAGAGCGACGAATTCAGGCAGCAGGCGCATACCGCCCGTATAGTCGAATGCGCCTGTAACCGCGAAATCGAGATGGAACGGCGCGCCGGCAATGAACCAGGTGAGCGCGGGCAGCAGCACGACGAGAGCGGCGGCGCTACGCCACGCCGGAAACAGTTTCCCCGTCGTCCGCTGGCGCAGCCTTGCCCAAACGACGAGAAAAATACCCGCCGCCACAGCCGCGGCGACGGCGGTGAAAAAGGCAACCGCGCCGGCGTCGAAGACCGGCGCCGGCAGGATAAGCCCGCGATTGTTCAGCAGCACGCCCGGCAGCGGCTCGAGACTCTCCGACGGTCCCGGCAGCGGGCGCAGGACCGCGAAGTACCAGAAGAAGAGATGCAGCAGCAGCGGGATGTTGCGCATCACCTCGACATAAGCGGCGGCAAGCTTCGCGATCAGCCAATTGTTCGAGAGGCGCAGAACGCCGATGAGGAAGCCGAACAGCGTCGCAAACACGATGCCGATGACAGCAACGACGAGCGTGTTGAGAAGGCCGACGAGAAAGGCACGGCCATAACTCGCCTGTTCGCTATAGGGGATCAGCGTCTGGATGATCCCGAAGCCGGCCGTGTTGTCGAGAAACCCGAAGCCCGACGAAATGTTGAGCCGCTGCAGGTTTTCCTGCGCGGTCGCTGCAAAGAACCAGACGATGGCGATGACGGCGGCAAGCACGGACG
>NZ_BTVP01000059.1:0-13627 GCF_045863935.1 Parvibaculum sp.
TGTCCGACTTGCGGCTGATCTTGTCGACCTCGTCGATATAGACGATGCCGCGCTGTGCGCGCTCCACGTTGTAGTCCGCGGACTGCAGCAGCTTCAGGATGATGTTCTCGACGTCCTCGCCGACATAGCCGGCTTCGGTCAGCGTCGTCGCATCCGCCATCGTGAAGGGGACGTCGAGGATGCGCGCCAGCGTCTGCGCGAGAAGCGTCTTGCCGCAACCCGTCGGGCCGATCAGGAGGATGTTCGACTTCGCCAGCTCGACGTCGTTGTTCTTCGCGGCGTGGTTGAGGCGCTTGTAGTGATTGTGGACCGCAACCGAGAGAACGCGCTTCGCGTGCTTCTGTCCGATCACGTAATCGTCCAGCACCGCGCAGATTTCCTGCGGCGAGGGAACCCCGTCACGCGACTTCACCAGCGAGCTTTTGTTCTCCTCGCGAATGATGTCCATGCAGAGCTCGACGCATTCGTCGCAGATAAAGACGGTCGGTCCCGCGATCAGCTTCCTGACTTCATGCTGGCTCTTGCCGCAGAAAGAACAGTAGAGCGTGTTCTTGGAGTCGCCGCCGCTCACCTTGCTCATAAAAACTCCTTAGTAACCTACAGGCCGTAAGGGACGCATCCAGCCTATGCACCAACCGTGCCTGCCTTGCAGCGACCGATCAAGCAGTCCGTTTTCATTACGCCCGAACGGCGCTAACGGATGACTCGGTGAGCCGCCTTGAACTCCATACGAGCATGTTATTCGACGAGGGATCAACATTTCATTACCCCTCTTTCGGGCCGGGAAAAGCCCGCCGGCAGGCGTCGACAGCCCGTTTCTTGTGCATCCGGCGCCGCTTCAACGTGCAGGCGAAAAGACCGGAAACCCTCAAAACAGAGCCAAATCAGCCCTTTTTTGCCACGTCATCCGGGGAGGCCGCGCGCTCCACCCCGATATGGTCGATAATGCCGAACTCCAGGGCACGCTCCGGGCTCATGAAATTATCGCGTTCGAGGGCATCTTCCACGGCCTTCAGGCTCTGGCCGGTGTGCTTGACGTAGATGTTGTTCAGGCGTTCTCGAATCGCAATCGTTTCGCGGGCATGAATTTCAATGTCGGTCGCCTGGCCCTGGAACCCGCCGGAGGGCTGGTGAACCATGATGCGGGCGTTGGGAAGCGCGTGGCGCATGCCCTTTTCCCCCGCGGCGAGAAGCAGAGAACCCATGGACGCCGCCTGCCCCATGCAGACCGTCGCCACCGGCGGACGGATATGCTGCATGGTGTCGTAGATCGCCAAGCCCGACGTAACGATGCCGCCCGGCGAGTTGATGTACATCGAGATTTCCTTCTTCGGGTTTTCAGCCTCGAGGAAGAGAAGCTGCGCCGTCACCAGCATCGCCATCCCGTCCTCGACGGGACCGGCAACGAAAATGATGTGCTCCTTCAGAAGACGCGAGAAAATGTCGTAGGCACGCTCACCACGGTTGGTCTGCTCGACCACCATCGGCACGAGGTTCATATAGGTATCGATGGGGTCTTTCATAACTTCTCCTGGGCGCGGTTCAGACGCTTGTTTAACAGGTTGCGCCGCCCGCCCGCAAAGGGCGCAAGCGTCGCATGTCCATGCAAGCGCATGAATCTGGACATCAAACGTGTTTAGGCCGATTCGGTAAATGGACGGTTCAGAACACTAGCGCAAGGAATATAGGGACTGGAACGGCAGATTTCTCCCCCCTTCCCTTGCGGGGTGTATTGCCGCAGCGTCAGGCAGCCTGCCTGACCTTCCCATCCGCCGGAACTGCCCCCTGGCCGGGACGCCCGATCATGCCGGCAACGCCTGACAGCGCGCCCGAGACGAGTTCGCGGGCGAGGAATCGTGCCGGGTCCACCCAGCCCGGCAATTCGAGGCGGCGGGCAAGCGCGCGCGTAAACCCGAAACGGCGGTAATAGGGCTCATCGCCCACCAGCACCACGATCCGGTGTCCCTGCTCTGCCGCGCGGGCAAGGCCCGCTTTCATGAGCCTACTGCCGATGCCCTCGCCCTGACGCTCCGGCGCGGTGACAAGCGGACCGAGCAAAAGCGCGGGCACGCCGCCCTCGATCTCGATGGGCCAGAAGCGGAGGGTACCGACCACCTCGCCCTTGTCGAGGGCCACGAGCGACAGTGAGGCTTCAGCCTCGATGCCGTCGCGAAGCCGGTAGACCGTCTTTTCGAAACGGTCCGGGCCGAAAGCTTCGGCGATGAGCTTCTCCACCGCCGCATTGCGTGACCCAGTTTCCGATACGATCTTCATATTCGTTTCCATGCGGCGCAACGGCGGCGGCGCGATCTGCCCGCGCGGCCGTTCAACCATTCGATGTGTGAGCGAGCTTCTTCCCGGCCTCAGATGCAGACGCTTGCCAGCGGCGGGAAGCCATTGAACCCGACGGCGGAATACGTCGTCGTGTAGGCGCCCGTTGCGAGGATCCACACCTTGTCGCCTGCCTGAAGATCGGCGGGCAGGCGATAGTCCGTTTTCTCGTAGAGAATGTCGGCGCTGTCGCAGGTGGGACCGGCAAGAACGACCGGCGACGTATCGCCGCCATCCTTCGAGGTCAGCAGGCGATACTTGATCGCCTCGTCCATCGTCTCGGCAAGACCGTGGAACTTGCCGGCATCGAGGTAGACCCATCGCCGCGGATCGTCGCCGCCCTTTTCGGAGACGAGAACGACTTCCGCCTGGATGACGCCGGCATCGCCGACGACGCCGCGGCCGGGCTCGACGATGACTTCCGGCTGACGATCGCCGAAGTGCCGGACGAGCGCCTCGCGGATCGCCTGGCCGTAAGCGGCAATCGACGGCACGTCGGTGCGATAGCGCGACGGGAAGCCGCCGCCCATGTTGACCATGCGGAGCTTCACGCCACGCGCTTCAAGGTCGCGGAAGAGCGAAAGGGAAAGCGCGAGCGCCTTGTCGTATTGCGAGAGGTCGGTCTGCTGGGAACCGACATGGAAGGACAAGCCATAGGCATCGAGGCCAAGCTCGTTGGCGCGCACGAGAAGGTCGGCAGCCATTTCGGGCTCGCAGCCGAACTTGCGCGAAAGCGGCCATTCGGCGCCTTCGCATTCCATGAGCACGCGGCAATAGACCTTCGAGCCCGGCGCGACGCGCGCGATCTTGTCGAGTTCAGCGGCACTGTCGAAGGCGTACATGCGCACGCCCTTGCCATAGGCCTCGGCGATGTCGCGCTCCTTCTTGATCGTGTTGCCGAAGGAGAGGCGGTCCGGAGAGACGCCATGGGCAAGGCAAAGGTCGATCTCGCCCATGCTGGCGGTGTCGAAGGACGAGCCGAGACGCGCCAGCCGAGAGACGATCTCGTCGGCCGGGTTCGCCTTCACGGCGTAGAAGATGCGGGCCTGAGGCAGCGAGCGCGCAAGTTCCTCGAAGTTATGGGCGACGATGTCGACATCGACCACAAGGCAAGGCGAGGGAATGTCGGCGGCTGCGAGGTAGCGCGCGATCTTCGGCGGCAAGCCACCGCGCTCCAGCGGCAGCTCGGCCGCCTTGGGCACGAGGCGCAGGCGCGGCTTGCGGCGCGGGCCCGACTTGGCAGGCGCGACCGGTTTCGTGGCCGGAACCGACTTGGCGGCGGACTTCATGGAGATGCGCGAACGGGCACGGCGGCCCTGCTCGGAAGCGAACATCGTAAACACCCTTTTTCAGACCCGGCTACTAAACCGGCGTGATCCAAAAAGGACGCTTCCGTCGTTGCATAAACCTGCTAAGGGCCAGTGGCACGTGCGTGTGCGTCTTGTGATGCGCGGAAATATAGGTATCGCCGAGTCTGCGCAACAGGTTTTTCCGCGCCCGGCCAAGATTTTTTTACCAACAAAATCTTAACGGCACGGCGTCGCATCCAGACCCCCTTCGATAACCCGGAAAGAAAAAGGCCCGGACGATCGTCCGGGCCTTTCCTGCGTTCGGTACGAAGCGCTCAGTCTTCTTTTTTCTTTTTGGCAGGCGCCTTCTTGGCGGCGGGCTTCTTCTCGTCGCCCTCTTCCTTCCTGGCTGCAGCCTTCTTGGGCGCGGCCTTCTTCTTGGCCTGCTTCTCGTCGCCGTGGTCATGATCGTGGTCGTGGTCGTGGTCGTGGTCATGATCATGATCGTGGTCATGATGGTGATGCTCGTGCTCATCGGCATCGGGGTCGGTGAAGAGCTCGTCGCGGCTCACCAGCTTGTCTTCGACCTTTGCCAGTTCCGCGATGAAGTCGACGACCTTGTCCTCGAAGATCGGCGCACGCAGCTCCTGCACGGCCTGCGGGTTCTGCTGGAAGTACTGATAGAGCTGACGCTCCTGGCCGGGGAACTGGCGGGCGCGCTCGGCGAGCGCCTGGTTCAGTTCCTGCTCGGTGACGGTGATGCTGTTCTTTTCACCGACTTCCGCGAGGAGGAGGCCGAGACGGACACGGCGCTCCGCGATCTTGCGGTACTCGCCGCGGACTTCCTCTTCCGGCTCGTCGAGATCGGCAACCGTCTTGTTCTGGTGCTGCAGTTCATGTTCGAACTGGTGCCAGATCTGGCTGAATTCCTGCTCGACCATCGTCGGCGGCAGTTCGAAGTCGTGCAGCTCGTCGAGCTTGTCCAGCATGGCCCGTTTCATGTGCATGCGGGACATGCGGGCGTATTCGCCCTTCATCTGCTCGGCAAGCGCCTCGCGCAGCTTATCGAGGCTCTCGATACCGAAGCGCTTGGCGAGCTCGTCGTCGAGTTTCACGTCGGCGGGCGCCTTCACTTCCTTCACCTTGACCTCGAAGACGGCATCCTTGCCGGCGAGGTGTTCGGCGCCGTATTCCTCGGGGAAGGTCACCTTGACCTCGACCTCGTCGCCAGCCTTGGCGCCGACGAGCTGCTCCTCGAAGCCGGGAATGAAACGGCCGGAGCCGATTTCAAGGTTGGCGTCTTCGGCGGAACCGCCTTCAAAGGCCTCGCCGTCGATCTTGCCGACGAAGTCGAGCGTCAGGAGATCGCCCTCTTCAGCCTTGGCGCCTTCGGCGCGCGGCTCGAAATTCTTCTGGTTCTCGGCAAGGCGCTTCAGCGACTCGTCGATGTCCTCGTCCTTCACCTCGGTCGTGAGGCGCTCGAGCGAAATCTTTGAAAAGTCCGCCAATTCGAAGGACGGAATGACCTCGAAGCTCATCTTGTAGGTGAGGTCCGATTTGCCTTCGATGACGTCCTGGATTTCGCCCTCAAGGTCGATCGCCGGCTGGAAGGCCGGACGGAGCGCTTCGCCCTCCATCGCCTTCTGGCTCGTCTCGCCGACGGTCTCCTGAATGACTTCGCCCATGACCTGCTTGCCGAAGGTCTTGCGCAGGTGGCTGACCGGCACCTTGCCCGGGCGGAAGCCCTTGAGGCGCACCTGGCCCTTCATTTCATCGAGCTTGGCGCCGAGCTTCGCTTCCAGATCCTGCGCAGGGACCTGAATTTTCAATTCGCGCTTCAAACCGTCCGCGTTCGTTACCGTGACCTGCATCATCAAATCCGTTCTTTTTCGGCCATTATATCAGCCGGGCTTCCGGCCTGGTGCGGGCGGAGGGACTCGAACCCCCACGCCTTGCGGCACTGGAACCTAAATCCAGCGCGTCTACCAATTCCGCCACGCCCGCATGAAGGGCTCTGGCGAAGCCCAGGAGAGCCGGCCCGTCCCTGAATTGGCGCACTCTATATCAAGGGGACCGGGCGATTGCCAGCAAAAGCCGCGGAAAGCCGGGAGACCCTCAGATGCGCCGCAGAAGGTCCCTCAGGACGGCGGGCAGCATTTCCGGCAAGTCCTCGGAAATAAGGCCGGGACCGAAGCAATCTCCCGCCTCTCCATGGAGCCAGACGGCGGCGCAAGCGGCCTCGAAAGGCGGCATCCCCTGCGCGAGGAGGCCCAGGATGATCCCGCCCAACACATCTCCCGACCCGGCAGTCGCAAGTTCCGGCCCGGCATTGCGGGCGATGGCGGCACGGCCATCCGGCGCGGCAACGACCGTATCGGCGCCCTTGAGGACGACAACGCCGGCGGCCTCGGCGGCAGCCTCGCGGGCGCGCTCAAGCTTGGAGCCCCCCTCCTCCGCGATCTTCGGGAAGAGGCGCGCGAACTCGCCTTCATGCGGCGTCATCACGACGGGACCGGCGAAGTACCCCTTGATGGCGACGAAAAGGTCGCGCGGTATCTCCGCGAACGAGGTGAGCGCATCGGCATCGAGCACCACGGCGGCGCCGGAGAGGAGCGCTGCCAGCACGTTGTCCCGCGTCTCCCAGCCGATCCCCGCACCGGGCCCGATGAGAAGCGCGTTCTTGCGCTTGTCCTCCAGTATCTTCGTCAGAACGTCGGCGCCGTCGAAGGGCATCAACATGATCGAAGTGAGATGGGCGGCATTGACGGACATGGCGTCAGGTGGCGAAGCGACCGTGACAAGCCCTGCGCCTGCCCGGAGCGCACCCCGGGCAGCGAGCCGCGCGGCGCCGGTGTGCGAGGCATCGCCGGAGACGACGACGGCATGGCCGCGTGTGTATTTGTGGCTGTCGAGGCGCGGGCGCGGAAAGACCGGCGCCCAGAGCGATGGTTCGTTCACGAAGGTGCGCGGTTCGATTTCGTCGAGGACTTGCCCGTCGATGCCGATATCGCGCACCAGAAGTTCACCGCAATGAAGGCGGCCCGGCAGCAGGAGGTGGCCGGGTTTGGCGCGGAAGAAGGTGACGGTGAGCGAGGCGGCGAAAGCCGCTCCCCTGATCTTGCCGGTGTTGCCATCAATGCCGGTCGGCATGTCCACCGCGACGACGGGGGTGCGTGCCTCTCCGATCCGTCGGATGATTTCGGCGGCAACGCCATCGACGTCGCGCGCGAGCCCCGCACCGAAAATCGCATCGACAATGAGCGAGGCGCCCTGCCCCGCGTCGCGCCCGAGCGGATGAACGGCACCCGGCCAGCGGTCCGCCGCCTCGGCGGCATCGCCCTTCAGCTTCTCGCGCGCGCCCAGAAGAAAGAGCGTGACCGGCCAGCCCCGTTCGGCAAGCAGCCGCGCGACGACGAAACCGTCGCCACCATTGTTGCCGGGACCGCAGAGCACCGAGACGGGGCCTTGCGGAAAGCGCGCGACAATCGCATCCGCGACCGCGCGTCCCGCATTCTCCATGAGGACGATGCCCGGCGTGCCGCGCCCGATGGCGAGCGCATCGGCACGGGTCATCTCGTCGATGGTGAGAAGTTCGGTAGAATCGGTCGCGTCTGTCATGAGCGCATCATAGCGATGCAATTGCGGCGGGGAATTGGCGATTTGCGCGGCGACTCAATTCACCTTCGTTTCCGCCTCGCGGCCCTTCTCGACAAGTTTCAGCGTGGCGCCGGACGTGTCGAAAACAGTGACGGAGCAATTGTCCGGACGGAAGGCAACGAGGCGGTCGTCGCCGAGCGCCGCGCCCGCCGCGACGTTGATCGCGATGAAATGCGAGAAGATCACGGTGTCGCCATGGAGGCCGGTCAGCGCGTCGATCACCGATTGACGCCAGGCGAGCAGATCGAGCGCGCCATTGCCATTGTTCTCCGGCAGCCTTGCATCCGCCCATGTGCCCGCCATGAGGCGGCGGAGCCAGATGCCGCGCGCTTCCAGTTCCTCGATGGGAGATGGGACCTCGGCGACGCGCGTCTCGATGACGGGTTCGCAGTCCCAGCTTTTCGACAGCGGCAGCGCCGTCTCGCGGCAGCGGCGCAGCGGCGAGGAGAGGATTGGAAGCCTCTTCCCCACCCTTCTCTCGATTTCGCGGGCGACGGCTTCGGCCTGCGTCTGGCCTTTTTCGGACAGGCCCGGATCTGTGTCCGCGTCCCAGCCGGCGGCGGCCTCTCCGTGGCGGATCATGTAGATGGTGGGCATGGGTTTCTCCCCCGAAACGAAATATCGCGATGCCTGTTTGTCGGCGAGCACGCTGGCGAATGCAAGACGGATGGTCACACCCTTCCCGAGCCGCTAGCCTTGTTACGGTGATTCTCGAGGAGGAGGCATTCCATGACCGAGACGCAACCGCCGGCGACGCAGCCCTCGCCCGCAAACGAGATGGACGGGCCGAAGCTCGTCTACATCCTCTACTTCATCAGCCTGGTCGTCGGCGTCACGTCGATCGCGGGCGTGATCGTCGCCTATCTCAAACGCGGCGAGGCCGGTGCAGCAGCGGCATCGCACTACACCTATCTCATCCGTACCTTCTGGATCGGCCTTCTCTATGCCGTGATCAGCGCCGTCACGATGATGATCATGATCGGTATGCTGCTCGCTCTCGCGACTGTCGTCTGGTTCCTGATCCGGACGATCAAGGGTTTCATGCTGGCGAATGACGGGAAGCCGGTGGCCGACCCCGAGACCTGGCTCTGGTGAGGGAGAGAGTTTTCCCGACCCGCCAAAGGCGCTTCTGGATTGCCGGGTCACGGACCTTCGGTCCGGCCCGGCAATGACATCTTTTTTTATTCCGGCGTGAAGATGTTGACGCTGCCGTCGGCGAAGGACTGAACGGTACCGGAGCGGCCGAGCTGCTCACGCTCGACCATATCGGCGAGCGTCGCAGTGTCGTTCGGCGCGTGCGCGACGAAGCGGGCATCGGTGTCCGCCATGCGGCCAAAGACGATGGCGAACTCCGCACCGCCACGGCCATGCACGACGGTGTATGTCTCGATCTTCGCCTTGCCGTTCGGCTTCTCTTCGACCTTCGGATGCTTCTCGGCATTGATCTCGGCCTGATAGGTCGCGGGCTTCTCGCGCTCCCACTTCCCTTCGAGCGGCGTCGTCGAATAGAGACCGAGGCCGTGCTTCGTCACGTACCAGCCGTTCGAGGTGCAGAGCCCCTTCGTGCCCGGCTTCGCGCGGAGCTTGTCCATCATGGTGGCGATGGAGTGCATGACGTAGTTGTTGCCGGCGCCACCGAAGTAAGGAAGGCCGCCGGTGACGGTGAGCGGGCGCGGATCGTCTTCCGCGATACCGAGCTCGTTGCGGCCGATCTGCACGGCAGACGGAAAGCAGGAATAGAGATCGAAATAGTCGATCTCGCCGATATTCCAGCCGGACATGGCGAAAGCCTTCCTGCCCATCATGCGGATGGCGGGCGAGGAGTGGAAGTTCACGCGCTCGGTCGGAAACCAGAGATCGTTGGCATCGGCGCAGCCATGCAGGAAGACCCACTTCTCCTGCGGGACACCAAGCTCGCGCGCCTTCTTCACCGACATCATGACGACGGCAGCCGCCTGATCGACCTGCATGATGGCATTCATATACTTTGTGTACGGAAAGCCGACATAGCGGTTGTCGTCGGTCGGCGTGGCGATTTCCTCCGCCGTGCGGGCGACCGGGAACCAGGCCTGCGGGTGCTTCGCGGCAACTTCCGTGAAGGGCGCCATGAGCCTGCCGACGGCAAGCTGGTGATCCTTCACGCTGCGGCCCGCCGCGCCGCGGATCGCATTCTCGAACATCGGATAGATGTTGACCGGGAATTGCAGCTTGTGGCGCTTCTCGACTTCGGTGACGCCGGCTTTTTCATACCCGATGTCGATGCGCTCGCCGCCGGGGTTCTCGTCGTGCCAGGGGAGCTGCTTCCCCTGCCCCAGCGCGCGCATCAGCGTGCCGAAACATTCGGACCCGGCAACGAGCGCCACATCCGTGTCGCCATTCGCAATCAGCTCGGCCGTGTGGTTGACGAGCATCTGGGGCGTGTTGCCGCCGGTCGGCCCGTAGCAGGTCTTGGTGGGGTTCGCGCCGAGCATGTTCGCCAGCGTCTTCGAGGCGTTCGGGTAACGGCCGAAGGGAAGACGGGCCGAGTCCGGGCTGTCGGTGATGAAGCGGACGGTGGTGACGTTGTCCACGACATCCCAGAGCTTCCTGCCGAGACCGGTGTCGGCGGCAGCGGCTTCCGCCGCATCCGCCATCAGGTGCATGGGCGACTTCGCCTTCTCGACATCCTTTTCCTTCTGGACGAGCTGGCCGCAGCCAACCAGAACGGGCATGCGGTCGTCGAGCTTGATGGTGGACATCGAAAGTCTCCCTGAAATCTTATTAGTTCGTGGCGCTAACCATTTGCCGGGAAGAATAGCGGCTACGGGCGGCCTGTCCAGCGGGCCGTCATGCGGCGCGGCGCCGCTGCGTCAGGCGCCGTGCCTTTCGCGATAGGCGAAGGCAGAGAGGAGAAAGCGCGCGCCATAGATGAGCGCGTTTGCGTTGACCGCGTGGCCGAGGCCGGGGATGGGAATGCCCTGACAGGCGACACCCGCTTCCGAGAGCGCCTTGACCGAGGTCATCATGCCGTAGAGCGGCGCGAGCGCGTCCTGCTCGCCATGAACCAGCATGACGGGCGGCTTCGAGACGATTTCGTCTTTCAGCTTATCCGCGCCAGCGAGGCCGCCGGAATAGCCGAGCACGGCAGCAGGCGCGACGGTGCGGCGAAGGCCGAGATGCAGCGCCATGACCGTGCCCTGGCTGAAGCCCACGAGAGCGAGGCGTGAGGCATCGAGATTTTCGCGCGCGAGTTCGGCATCGATGTAGTCATGGACGGTTGGTGCGACGGCGACCGCATCGTCATAGAGACGCGGGTCGCCCGCCGGGCGCTTGCCGATCCACTGGAAGCCACCATCTTTCGTCGCCTGGGGTCCGTCCGGCGCAACGAAGGCAACATCCGGCATGGAAGGTTGCCAGTAGTCGGCGAAGGACATGAGGTCCGCGCCGGAGGAGCCGTAGCCATGCAGGAAGACGGTGAGCCATTCGGCCTTGCCGGAGGCGGCGGGGCGGCGGAGAGCGGAGAGGCTCACGCCGCGCTCCCCTTCGCATAAGCCTTCAGCCGCGCACTTGCTTCGGCGAGGATCGCGTCCTGTTTGCAGAAGCAAAAGCGCGCGAGGTGGCGCGGGGCGCCGGGCGAGGAATAGAAGGCGGAGAGCGGGATGGCCGCGACCTTCGCCTTCACTGTGATCTCGCGGCAGAACTCGTCATCCGTGCCGTTGAATCCAAGCGGGCGGAAATCCGCGCTGACGAAGTAAGTGCCGTCGGCGGGCAGCACGTTGAAGCCCGCCTCGCGCAGGCCGTCCGACAGCAGGTCGCGCTTTGCCTCCAGCGAGGAAGCGAGGCTCGCGAAATAGTCGTCATCCTTGCCGAGCCCATAGGCGACGGCGGCCTGCAATCCGGGTGCGGTGGTGAAGGTGACGAATTGGTGCGTCTTCGCAACCGTTTCCATCAGATGCGCGGGGCCGGTGACGTAACCGATTTTCCAGCCCGTGAGCGAGAAGGTCTTGCCGGCCGAGCCGATGCGGAGCGTGCGCTCGCGCATGCCGGGCAGCGTCATCAGCGGCACATGGGTGCGGCCGGAAAAGACGAGATGCTCATAGACCTCGTCGCAGACGGCATAGGCGTCGTGGCGCTCCATGAGCGTGGCAATGGCCTCGAGTTCGTCGCGGGTGAAGACCTTGCCGATGGGGTTCATCGGCGTGTTGACGAGTACGAGTTTGGTGCGGTCCGAGAAGGCTGCTGCGAGCTTCTCCATCGGGAGCGACCAGTGCGGTGGCTCAAGGGGGATGGCGACAACCTTCGCGCCCGCTGCCTCGATCACCGGTCTGTAGCTGTCATAGGCGGGCTCGAAGATGATGGCCTCGTCACCTGGATTGAGCAGCGCCGTCAGGCAATCGTGCAGCGCCTCGGTCGCGCCGGAGGTCACCATGACTTCCTTCTGCCAGTCGACATCGAGACCGTAGAAGCGCTTGTTGGCGGTGGCGACCGCCTGGCGGAGCGCCGGGAGCCCCATCATGGGCGGATATTGGTTCGGCCCGTCGAGGATCGCCTTCGCGGCAGCCGCGCGAACATCGTCCGGTCCCTCGTCATCCGGGAAGCCCTGGCCGAGATTGATCGCGCCATGCTCGGTGGCGAGGGCGGACATGACCGTGAAGATCGTCGTGCCGAGCCCTGAAAAAACGCTGTTCAACGGCCGCATTGCTCGCGCGCCTGCCTTATCCACAGAAATCCCTGGCGGCGGTTGTCGCGGGCATGGCACAAGCTGTCAATCTCCGCTCAAATGGCGGGGCCGGACGCAAGAGGAGGCAAGCGAACGGGCCGCACCATGCCGATGCCTTCTTTTTGTCCAATCTGCCTATACAGTAGGCATTCATGCTGCTCAAAATGACGGCATGTTGCCAAGCTAAAAGATGCTAGCCATTGAACTTCAAGGGTTTTCCGTCCCGCGCAAGGTTGGCACGGGCCGTGCTATTCCGTTAACACGTGGATGCGGGCGGCGAGCCCCGTGATTAAGGAAGTCAGGAATGAAAAAGATCGAGGCGATCATCAAACCGTTCAAGCTCGACGAAGTGAAAGAGGCGCTGCAGGAGGTGGGGCTTCAGGGCATCACCGTGACGGAGGCGAAGGGTTTTGGCCGGCAGAAGGGCCACACGGAACTCTATCGCGGCGCCGAATACGTCGTCGATTTCCTGCCGAAGGTAAAAATCGAGGTCGTGCTGAACGACGACATGGTCGCCAAGGCCGTGGAAGCGATCCAGCAAGCCGCGCGCACGGGACGCATCGGCGACGGCAAGATTTTCATCTCCAATATCGAGGACTCGATCCGTATCCGCACCGGCGAAACCGGCGCCGAGGCAATCTAGGGGGCTTAGTTGACGACCACCAAATAAGACGACCTTCCGGGTCCGGCGTGCGGCCACTCAACCCCCGCCCGCGCGGCGCCTGACGGCGCAGGCCCACAAACCGAACCATCAATGCGAGGCGAAAGCCCGCCCGAACGAACCCCTAAAGGACAACAGGGAAAAGAGGATCAAATGGCTGGCAAATCTATTCAGGACGTCATCAAGGAGAAGGACGTCAAGTACATCGACCTGCGCTTCACCGATCCGCGCGGCAAGATGCAGCACGTCACCTTCGACATCGGCTTCTGCGATGACGACTTCTGGGCCGAAGGCACGATGTTCGACGGATCGTCGATTGCCGGCTGGAAGGCGATCAACGAGTCCGACATGGTGCTGCTGCCCGACGCGGCGACCGCGACGATCGACCCCTTCTACGCGCAGACGACGCTCGCCGTTTTCTGCGACGTTCTCGAGCCCTCCACCGGCGAACCCTATGCCCGCGACCCGCGCGGCACGGCGAAGCTTGCCGAGGCCTATCTGAAGTCGACCGGCATCGGCGACACGATCGTGTTCGGCCCGGAAGCCGAATTCTTCATCTTCGACGACGTGAAGTTTTCCACGAGCCCCTACAAGACCGGCTTCGAGGTGGACTCGATCGAACTGCCGACCAACACCGACACCTCCTATGAGATGGGCAATCTCGGCCATCGTCCGCGCACGAAGGGCGGCTACTTCCCGGCCAACCCGATCGACTCGTGCCAGGACCTGCGCGGCGAAATGCTGACGGTCATGGAAGAGATGGGCGTGAAGATCGAGAAGCATCATCACGAAGTCGCCGCCGCGCAGCATGAGCTCGGAACGAAGTTCCAGACGCTGACGACGGCCGCCGACCACATGCAGATCTACAAGTATGTGATCCATAACGTCGCGCAGGCATTCGGCAAGTCGGCGACCTTCATGCCGAAGCCGGTGTTCGGCGACAACGGCTCGGGCATGCACTGCCACCAGTCGATCTGGAAGGACGGCAAG
>NZ_BTVP01000060.1:0-13492 GCF_045863935.1 Parvibaculum sp.
ACATCGACCCTCATACCCGGCAACCTCCAATGCGACGGTTTCGCAGAGGAATCCCGAGGGGAGGGTGGGAGAAGGGACGCGATCAGCGTCAGGCTGTGAGCGCGAGCAAGCGGCGGAGGGGACGGGGGTTCGCGACGAGGTCGCCGAGCGTTGCGCCGTCGAGGACCGCGAGCCAGGCATCGACGGCGTCCTTCAGGACACGCTTCAGACGGCAGGCGGGCGCGATGCAGCAGCCATTCGTGTCACGGTCGAAACACTCGACGATCCTGAAATCCTCTTCCATGGCGCGGACGACATCGCCGATGACGATTTCCTCCGCGGGACGGGCGAGGCGAAGACCGCCGCCACGCCCGCGCAGCGTTTCCACGAAGCCCGCCTTTCCCAATTCATGCGCGACCTTTGTCATATGGTTGCGCGAAATGGCGAAAGCATCCGAAACCTCGGCGATGGTGACGCGCTTTTCCGGCGCGAGCGCGAGGTGCATGAGAAGGCGAAGCGCGTAGTCCGTGTGGAGCGTCAAACGCATGGCAGTTCCTTGAGGGCCTCCATCGGGGCAGGCGAAATGCCGCATGGCGGAAGGGGCATCGGATATTGCCTTTAGGCGGGCGGTGTCCGACGATAAATATGTATTTTAAATACATGTTAAAAGAGGCAGCAAGGTTGGACAATCCGGGAAACTACGAAGGCCGCCCGCTCGCGGAACCGGACGCGGCGGAAGGCGCGACGAACGAAGCCGAGATCGAGCGGCTGGTGCGGACCTTCTATGCGCGCATTCGCGGGGACGAGGTGCTGGGGCCGATTTTCGACAAGGCAATCGGTGAGGACTGGGAGCCGCACCTTCTGAAGATGTGCGACTTCTGGTCGAGCGTGATGCTGACGACGGGCCGCTACAAGGGGCAGCCGATGCGCGCGCATTTGAAACTCAAGACCGTGACGCCGAAACATTTCGACCGCTGGCTCGTGCTCTTCCGCGCGACGGCGGAGGAAGTCTGCGCGCCGGAGACGGCGGAGCGCTTTGTCGAGAAGGCGGCGCGGATTGCCGAGAGCTTGCAGCTCGGCATGTTCTTCAAGCCGCAGGTGCATGACCCGGAGCGAAAAGCGGGTTGTCGTAGCTGAGGGCTCGCGAAGCCCGATACCTGCCGATGCTCACCGCCCGCAGGGCGTTCACGGCAGAGTGAGGTGCCGTGTGCGAATTGCGCGGCGATGTGATCCCAGTTGATTTTCGTTTCGGCAGGCCGTGCGGCAGGTTGGTCCTGCGAACGGCGGAGGCCAGCCTCCGGTTTCTTCCCCCAAGAAGTCCCCGCCCCCCCGGCGCCGCCGTTCGCAGCCCTTTCGTAGCCTCAAACCGATGCAATCAAAATCAACTGGAGACCAAGACATGCCGAGAAACATCGTGACGGATTCGCTCGCCACCGCTGGCGCCATTGCGACGGCCTTAGCCTTCGCGGCGATTGCCACACCTGCCCATGCGGAAGACGCGGCGATGGAGAAGTGCTACGGCGTGGCGCTGGCGGGCAAGAACGACTGCGCCGCGGGACCGGGCACCACCTGTGCGGGCACGTCCACGCTCGATTATCAGGGCAATGCCTGGAGCCTCGTGCCGGCCGGTACCTGCACCAGCATCGAGACGCCCCATGGCAATGGCAGCCTCGAAGCCAAAGACACGCAGCTTCCGTAATAGCGGGTCGCGCGAAGGAGCCGTTGCGCATGACACAGCCTCGGTCATATTCCAGCGCTTCTCCGCGCGCGCTGAGCCCGGTCCCGGCTGATGCCGGGATCGGGCTCAAGCCGCAGCATTACCGCGAAATAATCGCGAACCGGCCGCCGCTCGGCTGGTTCGAAGTGCATGCGGAAAACTACATGGGGGCAGGCGGGCCGCCGCATCGCTACCTCTCGGCCATTCGCGACCTCTATCCGCTGTCGCTTCACGGTGTGGGTCTTTCGCTCGCTTCCGCCGGGTCTCTCGACCGCGAGCATGCGTTGCGGTTGAGGGATCTCGCCAAGCGCTACGAGCCGGGACTGATATCCGAACATCTCGCCTGGACGCGACATGGCGATACGCATTTCAACGACCTTCTGCCTGTTCCTCTTACGCATGAGGCGCTGGACGTCATGGCGGCGCATGTGAGTGAGACGCAGGACATTCTCGGGCGGCAAATCCTCGTCGAAAATCCATCGGTCTATGTGGACATGGATGGCTCGGAGATGAGCGAGCCCGAATTTCTGGTGACGCTGGCGCGGCGGACGGGCTGTGGGCTGCTTGCCGACATCAACAATGTGCATGTCTCCTGCTTCAACAGGGGCGAGGATGCCGGTGAATGGCTCGACGCCATTCCGGCGGAGCTTGTCGTGGAAATTCACCTCGCGGGATATACGGAAGACGAGACCGAAGGCGGGACGCTGCTGATCGACGATCATGGCAGCGCGGTGCGCGATGAGGTGTTCGCACTCTATCGAAGGTTCATTGCGCGCATCGGCGCGAGGCCGACGCTGATCGAGCGGGACAAGAACGTGCCGGAGCTTGGCGAACTGTTCGCCGAGGCCATGCATGTGCAAGCCTGCCTCGACGAAGCGCGGGTCTCCGATCTCGTCATGGGGCAAGCACATGGCTGACGGGCTCGCGCGCTTTCAGGCGGCGTTTGCCGGCGCGGTCACCAGGGGCGCGCCCGAACCCGCCGGGCTGCGCGCAAGGGCGGGCGCGCCGGGAACGGCGAAACGTCTCGACGTTTATCGCAACAATATTCATTCAAGCCTGATCGATGCGCTGGCCTCCGCCTTTCCGGTGGTCGAGCGGCTGGTCGGCCGGACGTTCTTTCGCGCGGCCGCAAAAGTATATCTTGAAGAAGGGTTCCCCCGGCGCGGCACGCTGATCGGCTATGGCGGTGGCTTTCCGGATTTTCTGGAGCGCTTTCCGCCGGCGCAGGGGCTTGCCTACCTCGGAGATGTGGCGCGGCTCGAACTGCTGTGGCTCGAGGCCTATCACGCGGCGGAAGCGAAGCCACTCACGCCCTCCGCGCTCGCGGCCCTGGACATGGCTGCGCTTACACAGTTGCAGCCGGTGCTGCATCCATCCTTTCGCCTCTTCTCATCGCGTTTCCCGGTCGCGGAGATATGGCGGACAAACCGCGAAGATGTGGAGGTGCGTCCGGTCAAGTCCGATGGAAGGCGCAACACGCTCCTGCTGGTGCGGCGGGAGGCGGATGTCTTCATTCATGATGTGCAGCCCGGCCATTTCGTCTTTCTGAGAGCACTGAAGGACGGAGCGAGTTTTGGCGAAGCCGCGCTGCACCTTCCCGCCATGGCGATACAGAAGCTGCCCGCGTTGCTTGGCGGGTTCGCCAGGCTCGGTGCTTTCGCCGCGACCGGCAGCGGCACGACATAAAAAAGGGGCAAAGCAGATGCATGATGCCATCGGGATGGTGACAAAGATGACGGTGCGGACGCACGCGATCATGGCACGAGTACCGGATTGGACCTATGCAGGCATGATGCGGGTGGCGATCTTCCTCGTCTTCTTCACGTCGGCGCGAACGAAGGTGGAAGGGTTCCTGACGCTCAAGGGCAGCACTTTCTTTCTGTTCGAGCATGAATATGCGCTGCCTTTCATATCGTCCACATGGGCGGCCTATCTGGCGACCTATGCCGAGCATCTATTCGCGATCCTTGTGCTTGCCGGGTTTGCGACGAGGCTCAGCGCGCTGGCGCTTCTCGTCATGACGGCCGTGATCCAGATTTTCGTCTATCCGGAAGCCTATACGGTGCATCTCACCTGGGCGGCGATGCTGCTTTACCTGGTGGCGCGGGGCGGCGGCCCGCTGTCGCTCGACAGAGTGGCCGAACGGAAGGCCGCAGGTCGCGCCGATTGACCGCACGGGCGGGGGAATTTTTCAAGCCAATGTGTAAGGCGATGTTCCCGGAAATTCGCTATACTAATAAAAAGTATAGCGGATCGGGGTTGCGGTGGCGTCAGCGGTAGAGCGGCCGGGCGAGAAACAGATCGGGCGCGCCTGGCATGCGATGGAGGCAAGCGAGGCGCGGGACGCGTTCGGCACGCCGGCGGGCGGGCTTGCCGAGGATGAGGCGGAACGCCGCCTCGCCGCTCATGGACCGAACCGGCTGCCGAAAGGCAAGCAGCGCGGGCCGTTCGTCCGCCTTCTTCTCCAGTTTCACAATCTTCTCATCTATGTGCTGATCGCGGCGGGCGTTCTCGCGGCGGCAATCGGACATGGCACGGATGCCACCGTGATCGGGCTTGTGGTGATTGCGAATGCGGCGATCGGCTTCGTGCAGGAGGGGCGCGCGGAAAGAGCGCTCGATGCGATCCGCGCCATGATCGATCCGCATGCCTCGGTGATGCGCGGCGGAAGGCGGCTGACTATCGCCGCGGAGCGTGTGGTGCCGGGCGACCTCGTCATGCTCGAGGCGGGAGACCGCGTGCCCGCCGACATCCGCCTCGTCAAGTCGAGCAATCTCAAGATCGACGAAGCGGCGCTGACGGGCGAATCCGTGCCGGTGGACAAGATGACGGGGCCGGTGAACGCCGACGCCCCGCTCGGCGACCGCGCGGGCATGGCCTATTCGGGCACCTTTATCGCGGCAGGGCAGGGCACAGGCGTTGCCGTGGCGACGGGCGCGGCGACCGAACTCGGGCGGATCAGCGGCATGATCGGCGCGGTGGAAAAACTCACCACGCCGCTGGTGCGGCAGATGGACGGTTTCGCGCGGCAGGTGACGGTTGCCGTGCTCGGCGTATCGGGCTTCGTCTTCGCCTATGCGGCGTTCGTTGCGGGTTATGAGGCGGGCGAAGCTTTCATGATCGTCGTGGGGATCGCGGTCTCCGCCATTCCCGAGGGACTGCCCGCCGTGATGACCATCACGCTGGCCGTCGGTGTGCAGCGCATGGCGAGCCGCAATGCGATCATCCGGCGGCTGCCCGCCGTGGAGACGCTGGGCGCGGTCTCCATCATCTGTTCCGACAAGACGGGTACGCTGACGAAAAACGAGATGACGGTGAGCGCGGCGGTGACGGCGGCCGAGCAGTTCAAGGTGGAGGGATCGGGCTACGAACCTGAGGGACGTTTTCTCATCTCGGGCGAGGCGATCGACATCGCCGCCTATCCTGTGCTCGAGGAATTGTCGCTCGCGGGCGTGCTCTGCAACGATGCGCATCTGCGGCAGGTGGACGGCAAATGGCTGACCGACGGCGACCCGATGGAGGGGGCGCTGCTCTCCTTCGCCATGAAGGCCGGGCACGACGTGGCGACGGCGAGGGCACGGTTCACGAGGCTCGACGACATTCCCTTCGATGCGCGGCACCGCTACATGGCGACGCTCAATGCGCGGGACGGGCATGCACCGGTTCTCTATGTGAAGGGGGCGCCCGAGCGCGTGATCGCGATGTGCGAGCGGGCGGCGGCACCGGAGGGAACATGCGATCTCGATGCGGGCCGCTGGCTCCGGCAGGTGGACGCGCTGGCGGCGGAGGGGCAGCGGGTGATTGCGCTGGCGCGCCGCGTCATGCCGGAAGGGACGGAGACAATTTCGCAGGCCGATGCCGAAACGGGGCTCACCATGCTCGGGCTGGTGGCGCTGATCGATCCGCCGCGGCCGGAAGCGGTGAACGCCATTGCGGAATGCCGGGCGGCGGGGATTGCCGTGAAGATGATCACGGGCGACCATGCCGTGACGGCGCGCGCGATCGCGCGGCAACTGGGCTTGTCCGACGAGGCGCGGACGGTGACAGGGCAAGACCTCGATGCGATGGACGATGCGCGCTTTGCGCAAGAAGCGCAGGCGGCGAGTGTGTTCGCGCGGACGAGCCCCGAACACAAGCTGCGGCTTGTCGAAGCGCTGCAGGCGGACGGATCCGTGATCGCGATGACGGGCGACGGGGTGAACGACGCGCCCGCGCTGAAGCGCGCGGATGTCGGTGTCGCCATGGGCCGCAAGGGCACGGAGGCGGCGAAGGAGGCGAGCGAGATGGTGCTCGCCGACGACAATTTCGCTTCCATCGTCGCGGCGGTGCGCGAGGGGCGGACGGTCTACGACAATCTCACCAAGATGATCGCGCTCGAGCTGCCGACGAATGGCGGCGAGGCCTTCACGATCATCATGGCCATCCTGTTCGGGCTGACGCTGCCGGTGACGCCCGTGCAGATTCTCTGGATCAACATGGTGACGACGGTGGCCCTGAGCGTCACGCTCGCCTTCGAGCCGACGGAACCCGGCGCAATGTTGCGGCCGCCGCAGCCCGTGGGACAGAAGCTCCTGTCCGGACGGCTGCTCTGGCGCATCCTTTTCGTGTCGGTGCTGATGGTCGCTGGCGCCTTCGGCACCTATGCCTCGATGATCGAGCGCGGGCTGCCGGTGGAGACGGCACGGACGATGGTGGTGAATGCGCTGGTCGTCATGGAAATTTTCTATCTCTTCAGCGTGCGATATGTGCATGGCACGTCGCTGACATGGGAAGGCGTGCTCGGTACGCGCGCGGTTCTCATGGGCGTTGCGGCGGTTGTGGTGGCGCAGTTCGCGTTCACCTATCTGCCGCTCCTGCAACGCGTGTTCGACAGCCGGCCGGTCGCGGCGGAGGACGGGCTTCTCATCATCGGCGTGGGCGTTGCGCTTCTCGTCGTGGTGGAGATCGAAAAGCGCGTGGCGCGGCGCATGGGTTTTGCGGGATGAGGTGGGGCGTGTTCTTCACAGCCGCGTGATGACGCGTGTGCCAGCTTGCGCGCCAACGTGATTGCAGTTGATTTCCCTCCGGGAGTGCGGCGGGGCATGGTCAATCTGCAAGCGGCGGACGACCGGCACACCCCCCCCCGGTTTCTCCCTCCCCCAGAAACCCCGTCTCCGCCGCTTGCATCCATTTTGTGGCGTCAGTCCAAACAACCGAACTCAACCGGAGACCAGAATATGTCGAAGACCCTCATCACCAACTCGATCGCCGCCGCCGGCGCCATTGCGACCGCTCTCGCCTTTACCGCCATTGCGACACCGTCGCATGCGGAAGACGCCGCGATGGAGAAGTGCTACGGCGTGGCGCTGGCCGGCAAGAACGACTGCGCCGCCGGTCCCGGCACGACCTGCGCCGGCACGTCGACGCTCGACTATCAGGGCAATGCCTGGAGCCTCGTGCCGGCCGGCACCTGCACCAGCATCGAGACGCCGCGTGGCAATGGCAGCCTCGAAGCCAAAGACACGCAGCTTCCGTAATAGCGGGACACGCGAAGGAGCCGTTGCGCATGACACAGCCTCGGTCATATTCCAGCGCTTCTCCGCGCGCGCTGAACCCGGTCCCGGCAGATGCCGGGATCGGGCTCAAGCCGCAGCATTATCGCGAGATCATCTCGACGAAGCCGAAGCTCGGCTGGTTCGAGGTGCATGCCGAAAATTACATGGGCGCGGGCGGGCCGCCGCATCGCTATCTTGGCGCCATTCGCGAGCTTTACCCGCTTTCGCTTCACGGCGTGGGCCTGTCGCTCGGGTCGGCCGGACCGCTCGACCGCGCGCATGTGTTGCGCCTGAAGGAGCTGATCGGGCGCTACGAGCCGGGCCTCGTGTCTGAGCATCTCGCCTGGACGCGGCACGGGGCAACGCATTTCAACGATCTTCTTCCCGTGCCTCTGACGCGCGAGGCGCTCGACGTCATGGCGGCGCATGTGAGCGAGACGCAGGAGCTTCTCGGGCGGCAGATCCTGATCGAGAACCCCTCCGTCTATGCCGATATCGGCGGTGCGGAGATGAGCGAGCCCGAATTCCTTGTTGCGCTTGCGCGGCGGACGGGATGCGGGTTGCTGATCGACGTCAATAATGTGCATGTTTCCTGCTCCAATCTCGGCAAGAGCGCGGCGGACTGGCTGGACGGCATTCCCGCCGAGCTCGTCCATGAGGTGCATCTCGCCGGACATGCGGTGGAGGAGCTCGAGGGCGGAAGGCTGCTGATCGACGATCACGGCAGTGCGGTGCGCGACGAGGTGTTCGCGCTTTATCGCGACTTCATCGAACGGATCGGCGCGCGGCCGACGCTGATCGAGCGCGACAAGAACGTGCCCGAACTCGGCGAGCTGATCGCGGAAGCGATGCGTGCGCAGCGCTGCCTAGACCGGGCCCGAAATTTCGACCTGGTGCTCGGGGCCCGTCATGGCTGAGGGACTTGCAGCGTTCCAGGCGGCATTTGCCGAAGCGCTCGCCACAGGCGGCGCGGCACCCGCCGCTGTCGCAGCCGCGCCGGGCACGCCGCCTGCGGCGAAGCGCTTCGATGTCTACCGCAACAATGTTCATGCGAGCCTGATCGATGCGCTGGAAGCCGCGTTCCCCGCCGTGGAACGGCTTGTCGGACGCGATTTCTTTCGCGCGGCGGCGCGGCTTCACCTCGAAAGCGGCATGCCGGAGCGCGGCACGCTGATCGGCTTCGGGGCGGGGTTCCCGCATTTCCTCGACAGCTTCCCGCCGCTGCGCTCGCTTCCCTATCTGGGCGATGTGGCGCGGCTCGAATTGCTGTGGCTGCAGGCCTATCACGCCACGGAAGCGGCGCCGCTCGACCCGGCCGTCTTCGCGCGGATGGGGGCGGAGGAGATTTCCGTGCTGCGGCCCGTTCTTCACCCGTCGCTGCGGCTTTTTTCGTCGCGCTATCCCGTGGCCGAGATATGGCGGACGAACCGCGAGGATGAGGACGTGAAGCCCGTGGCGCTCAACGCGGGCGGCGACGCGCTCATCGTCGTGAGGCCGGAGGCGGATGTGCTGGTCTACAAGCTGCCGACGCCGCAGATCGCCTTTCTCAGGGCGCTGCGCGAGGGGGCGAATTTCGGCGAGGCGGCGCTGACGCTGCCGCCGGCGTCGATCGTGGGCCTCTCCAAGCTTCTGCAGGAGCTTGGCCGCAAGGGCGTCTTCGCCGCGGCGGCGGTGCAATAGCTCCCGAGAAGTTCCGTGTACGGAAAATCTACTTTATCGCACCGGAAGACCGGAGGGCGTCGATTTCGGCATCCGTGAAACCCGCGGCCTGCAGCGTTTCGAGCGTGTGCTGGCCGAGCGCGGGGGAGGCCGATTTCGGCGTGTCGTCGTAGCCGGGAAAGCGGATGGGCGAAGCGGGGGCGAGATAGGTGCCGCTGCCGTCTTCCTCCGGCACCTTGACGTAGGCACCCGCCGCATGGGCCTGGGGATCGGCGAAGACGTCGGCGGGACGCATGAGCGGCGCCCAGATGATGTCTTCCGCGTCGAGTTTCGCGCGCCAGTACTCGACATCGTGTGCGGCGAAGGCGGCATCGAGAATGTCGACGAGTTCGGCGGCGTTGGCGCGGCGCTTTTTCGGGTTGTCGAAGCGCTCGTCGGTTTCGAGTTCGGGCCTGCCGATGGCGCGGCAGACGGCCGTCCAGTCGACCGTGCCCTGGCGCGGCACGATGACGATCCAGGTGTCCTTCGTCTGGAAGAAGTTGCTGATCGGCATGAGGGCTTCGTGGCGCGACTTGGTGGAGCCGAGCTTGCCGTAGCGGAGCTGGACGGCGGTGTCGGAGCCGGCGGCATAGATGCCGGCGCGCAGCAGCGAGGCCTCGACGAGGCGGCCCGTGCCCGTCGTCTGGCGCTCGACCAGCGCGGCGAGAATACCGCCGACCGTCGCCATGCTTGTGGTGTGGTCGCCGATGCCGGTGCGCAGCGTGACGGGCTCCTTGCCCTTGACGGTCTGCAGCCAGCCGACGCCCGAGCGGGCATAGAAGGCGGCGATGTCGAAGCCGGGGCGGTCGCGGTCCGGGCCTTCGAGGCCATAGCCGGTGACGCTGGCATAGACGAGGCGGGGGTTCACCTGTTTCAGGCTCTCGTAGTCGAGGCCCGCGCGCTCCAGCCCGCCGGGTCGGACATTGGTGATGAAAACGTCGGCGTCCTTCACGAGGCGCTTCACGGCCTCGACGCCTTCGGGCTTCGAGGTATCGATGGCGAGGCCTTTTTTCCCGCGATTGTCGAGGTCGAAGATGGGGGAGCCCTTGAGGTGCTCGGCGCCGACATTGCGCATGGTGTAGCGCATGGGGCAGCCGGAGAGCGGCTCGATCTTCACGACCTCCGCGCCCCAGTCCGCGAGAATGCCGCCCGCGCCGGGTGCCGCGATATAGGTGGCCATTTCGATGACCTTGATGCCCTCAAGCATGATGTCCGTTCCCCGTTAGCGATTTTCTGGTTGGCGCGGATCATCCATGAAAAGGCGGGGGAGTCAAAATTTCGGGCTCCAACCCCTCAAAATCCCGCTGGACGGAATCGCGAGGGCGGAGAATCCTGTGTGCTGCCGGGCGGGGGCCCGGTGTCGATCAGGGGGGAATTTCACATGACGCCAGGTTTTGTCGCGGCCATTCTGGAGGCGCGGGCTGTTGCCATCTTCACGCGCGTGTTGCTCACTTTCATGTTCTGGGGCGCCGGGCTCGGCTTTCTCGTGAATTTCGGCGAGAGCGTCGAGATCATGAGGTCGCTCGGCTTCTCGCAGCCCGAACTCGTGGTGATCGCGACGGCGGCGACCCAGCTCATCGGCTCGGCGCTGGTGATCTGGGGGCGGTATGTGTGGCTCGGCGCGGGGATGCTCGGCGTCTTCACTTTTCTTACCATCCTGCTCATCCATAATTTCTGGGCGATGCCGGAGGGGCCGCAAAAGGTAAACAGTTTCCATACATTCACAGAGCATCTGTCCGTGATCGGAGCGCTTATCCTCGTTTCGATCGCCATGCACAGACGCTCCGGTAACTGAAATCCGACGTTTCCGTGTGCGCCAGAGTAAATCTTCATTAAGCGCTTTTGCCCTAGGCTTTGACCGGTGCGCAACGAACCGATTGGCGCGAAACCGGGAAGGCCTGGGGCCCAGATGAACGCGGAAAAGCTGACGATCGCCGATGTCGAGCGGCTCCTTTCGGACCCGTCCGAGGACGCGCGCGCGGCTGTCGCTGCGAAAGTCGCCCGTCAGTTTTCGCAGGTTGAACTCGCGCCGCGCGAGCGCGAACTCGCGCGCGAAATACTTGGCTATCTGGTCCATGACGTAGCGATCTCCGTGCGCGAGGCCCTTGCGCGCTGCCTGGACGACAAGGCGGGCGCGCCGCGCGATGTCGTGCTGAAGCTTGCACGCGATATCGACCAGGTGGCGTTGCCCGTTCTCGAGCGCTCTCCCGTGCTGACCGATGAAGACCTGGTGGGGCTCGTCTATTACGGCTCGCCCGCAAAGCAATGCGCGATTGCGGGGCGGCCTGACGTAGCGGCGCCGGTGTCGGAAGCGATTGCCCATCGCGGCGATCGTACGGCCGTGCTGAGGCTCGTCCACAATGCAGGTGCGGTCATCAACGAGGCGGCGGCGACGATACTGGTGACACGCTACGCCGACGACGCCGATGTTTCCGTGCCGCTGGTGCAGCGGGGCGAAATGCCCGCGCTCCTCGTCGAACGGCTGATCGCGATGGTGTCGGAGCAGCTTCGCGAATATCTCGTTGAGCAGCACGAGATGGATCATCGCGTGGCGGCGACGCTGGAAGAGCAGACGCGCGAACGGACGACGGCGGACGCCATTTCCCGCATGAGCCATGACGACATGCGCGCGCTGGTGGCGCAGCTCTCGGAAAACGGCCGCCTGACGGCGACGCTGATCCTGCGCATCGCCTGCACAGGCGAAATGCGCTTCGTGGAAGCCGCCTTCGCAAATCTTACCGACGTACCGGACGAACGGATATGGAGGCTCATCCACGATGTGGGGGCGCTCGGCTTCCGCGCCGTCTATGCGCGGGCGGGGATGCCGGAGGCGCTCTATCCGGCCTTCCGCCGGGTGCTCGACACCTATCACGCGGTCAGAAGCTCGGACGGCACGCTCGATCTCGATCTTTTCCGCTTCCACGTGCTCGAAGGGCTGCGCGAGACCTTCGAGGAGATCGAAGCGCCGGATCTCGACGGGATGATCGACAAGCTGGCGCGGCTTGCGTCCCCGGTGCCCGGCCAGCGGCGCCAGAACGTGGCTTAATTTTCCCTCAAGCGCCGGGCGGGCGGTTCCCGGCTTTCGCCGGGACAGGCCGCGCCCTTGGCTTACGGCGCATAAGCGCCGGCGGCCGGTCGGCCTTGCCGTTTTTCGCGAGCGAAAAACGGTTGCCGCCGCAGCGGACGCTTTAGCCTGAAGCCCGTTTCCCCTTCGTCAAAAAATGCTCTAGCTTGCGGCCTCTTGAAGACATGAGAGGACCGCGCCATGACCCATCATCAGGAAGCCTTCATCTGCGACGCCGTTCGGACGCCCATCGGGCGGTATGGCGGGGTGCTGGCGGGCGTGCGCGCGGACGATCTGGGCGCCGTGCCGCTGATGGCGCTGATGGAACGCAATCCGGATGTGAACTGGGAACGGGTGGACGATGTGATCTTCGGCTGCGCCAACCAGGCGGGCGAGGACAACCGCAACGTCGCGCGCATGTCGGCGCTGCTGGCGGGGCTGCCGGAGACGGTGCCCGGCTCGACGATGAACCGGCTTTGCGGCTCGGGCATGGATGCGGTCGGCACCGCGGCGCGGGCGATCAAGGCGGGTGAGGCGGGGCTCATGATCGCTGGCGGCGTGGAAAGCATGTCGCGCGCGCCCTTCGTGATGGGGAAGGCGACGGCGGCGTTTTCGCGCGATGCCGAGATCCACGACACGACGATCGGCTGGCGTTTCGTGAACCCGCTGATGAAGCGGCAGTATGGCGTCGACTCCATGCCGGAGACGGCGGAGAATGTTGCCGAGGATTTCCAGATTTCGCGCGAGGACCAGGACGCATTCGCATGGCGGAGCCAGCAGCGCGCGGGCGCGGCCATCGCGGCCGGGCGGCTCGCGGCGGAGATCGTTCCCGTGACCATCGTCAGCCGGAAGGGCGAGACGGTGGTGAACGCCGACGAGCATCCGCGCCCCGAGACGACACTCGAAGCGCTGTCGAAGCTGAAGGCGCCTTTCCGCGAGGGCGGCACGGTGACGGCGGGCAATGCGTCGGGCGTCAATGATGGCGCCTGCGCGCTCGTCATCGCGTCGGCGGATGCGGCGGAAGCGAACGGGCTCAAGCCGCGTGCGCGGATCGTCGCCATGGCGACGGCGGGCGTACCGCCGCGCATCATGGGCATCGGCCCCGCGCCCGCGACGCGCAAGGTGCTCGAGAAGACGGGATTGAACATCGGCGATATCGACGTGATCGAGCTGAACGAGGCGTTCGCCTCGCAGGGGCTTGCCGTGATGCGCGATCTCGGGCTGCCCGACGATGCCGACCACGTGAACCCCAATGGCGGTGCGATCGCGCTTGGCCACCCGCTCGGCATGAGCGGCGCGCGGCTTGTGACGACGGCAATGTACGAACTCGAAAGGCGGCAGGGCCGCTACGCGCTTTGCACCATGTGCATCGGCGTGGGGCAGGGCATTGCCATGATTATCGAGAGGGTGTGAGGGCTGTTGCGTTTTCTTCCACCCTCCCTTGAGGATTCCTCTGCGAAACCGTCGCATTGGAGGTTGCCGGGTATGAGGGTCGATGTT
>NZ_BTVP01000061.1:0-13292 GCF_045863935.1 Parvibaculum sp.
AAAACAGGGAATCATCAATCAACGCCAGCCGCTACCCTCTTTTGCAGAGGAATCCTCGGGGAGGGTGGAAATTCGGGAAGCGAAGCGCACACGAATTTCGGGGCGGGGGCTGTGGAAGCCGCAGCCTTACGCAAACTCCATGATCACGGCATCGACGGCGAGGCTGTCGCCGGGTTCGGCGTTGATCTTTTCGACGGTGCAGTCGAACTCGGCGCGGAGGATGTTTTCCATCTTCATCGCTTCGACCACCGCGAGCGCCTCGCCGGCCTTCACTTCCTGGCCTTGCGTGACATGGATCGCCTTCACGAGGCCGGGCATCGGGCAGAGCAGCAGCTTCGAGGTGTCGGGCGCGACCTTCTCCGGCATGAGCTGGTTCAGGCGGTGGCCCGCGACCGTGCGCACGGCGGCATGGGCCGACGCACCGCGATAGCGCAGCGTGTAGCCCTGCTTCGCGCGCCAGATTTCGACCACCATCGGCTCACCATCGATCTCGCCGCGGAAGACGGACTGGCCGGGACGCCATTCGGAGCGCACGAGATGGCTCTCGGTGCGGTTGCCATTGTCGTCGAGGAAGATGACGCGGAGCGCGCCGCTCGTTTCCTCCGCGAGGACACGGCGCGACCAGTCGTCCACCGCAACCACCCACTCGTCGGGGAGCTTGCGCGGACGGTTGGCGAGCTGGCCGGAAATCTGCACCGCGCGGGCGGCATGGATTTCATTCATGAAGACAGCGATGGCCGCGAGCTTCATCGCGCGGGCATCGGAAAGGGGCACGCCCTGGAAGCCGTCCGGATATTCCTCGGCGATGAAGCCGGTGGTGATGCGTCCCTCGCGGAAACGCGGATGCTCCATGATCGCGTTCACGAAGGGAATATTGTGCTGGATGCCCTCGATGTGGAACTGGTCGAGCGCCAGCGACATGTGCTCGATGGCCGAAAGACGATCCGGCGCATGCGTGCAGAGCTTCGCAATCATCGGATCGTAGAACATCGAGATTTCGCCGCCCTCGTAGACACCCGTGTCGTTGCGGATGGTGCGGCCGTTATGCGTGCCCTCTTCCGGCGGCCGGTAGCGCACGAGGCGGCCGGTGGACGGCAGGAAGTTGCGATAGGGATCTTCGGCATAGACGCGGCTTTCCATCGCCCAGCCATTGATCTTGATGTCGGACTGCTTGAGCGAGAGCTTCTCGCCATAGGCAATGCGGATCATCTGTTCGACAAGGTCGATGCCGGTGATGAGTTCGGTCACCGGATGCTCGACCTGGAGGCGCGTGTTCATTTCGAGGAAGTAGAAATTGCGGTCCTTGTCGACGATGAACTCGACCGTGCCCGCGCTCTCGTAATCGACGGCCTTGGCAAGCGCGACGGCCTGCTCGCCCATGGCCTTGCGCGTTTCCTCGTCGAGGAAGGGCGACGGCGCTTCCTCGATGACCTTCTGGTTGCGGCGCTGGATCGAGCATTCGCGCTCCAGCACATAGATGGCGTTGCCGTGGCGGTCGCCGAGCACCTGGATTTCGATGTGGCGCGGCTGCGTGACGAACTTCTCGATGAAGACGCGGTCGTCGCCGAAGGAAGACTTCGCTTCCGACATGGACGACGCGAAGCCGTCCGCGACTTCCTTCTCCGACCAGGCGATGCGCATGCCCTTGCCGCCACCGCCGGCCGACGCCTTGATCATGACCGGGTAGCCGATCTCGTTGGCGATCTTGACGGCTTCTTCCGCGTCCTTGATGACGCCGAGATAACCCGGCACGGTGTTCACCTTGGCGGCGTTGGCGAATTTCTTGGATTCGATCTTGTCGCCCATCACCTCGACGGCCTTGATATTCGGGCCGATGAAGGCGATGCCATTGTCGGCGAGCGCCTGCGCGAACTTCGCGTTCTCCGACAGGAAGCCGTAGCCGGGATGGACGGCCTCGGCGCCGGTCTCCTTGCAGGCGGCGATGATCTTGTCGATGACGAGATAGGATTCGGAAGCGGCCGCGGCGCCGATATGGACGGCTTCGTCCGCCATCTCGACATGCAGCGCGTCCTTGTCGGCATCCGAATAGACGGCGACGGTGGCGATGCCCATTTTCTTTGCCGTCTTCATGACGCGGCAGGCAATTTCGCCCCGGTTGGCGATCAGGATTTTCTTGAACATCAGCAGGAACCTTGCGGTGCGGAAATTGGAGGCTCGATACAAACCAAAATCGTCACGGCCCGGTTTATCCGGGCCGTCCACGTCTTGCCTGCACAAAAGAAAGACGTGGATAGCCCGCCTTCGCGGGCCATGACGGTGTAGGGAGAGAGAGCGTGTGCCATCATCTTCCCTGCCTCAGAGCGGAATGTTGTCGTGCTTTTTCCACGGATTCTCGAGCTCCTTGTGACGAAGGAGCGCGAGCGCCCGCGCGATGCGGATGCGAGTGGAATGCGGCATGATGACTTCGTCGATATAGCCGCGTTCGGCCGCGACGAAGGGATTGAGGAAGCGGTCTTCATAGGCCTTGGTATGGGCCGCGATCTTTTCCGGATCCTTGATGTCGGCCCGGTGGATGATCTCGACCGCGCCCTTGGCACCCATCACCGCGATTTCGGCGGTCGGCCAGGCATAGTTGATGTCGCCGCGGATGTGCTTTGAGGCCATGACGTCATAGGCGCCGCCATAGGCCTTGCGCGTGATGACGGTGACTTTCGGCACGGTCGCTTCCGTGTAGGCGAAAAGAAGCTTCGCGCCATGCTTGATGAGGCCGCCATATTCCTGGCTCGTGCCCGGCAGGAAGCCCGGCACGTCCACGAAGGTGACGATCGGAATGTTGAAGCAGTCGCAGAAGCGCACGAAGCGCGCGGCCTTGCGGCTGGCATCCGAGTCGAGCACCCCGGCAAGCACCATCGGCTGGTTCGCGACGATACCGACCGTGCGGCCTTCCATGCGCGCGAAACCCGTGACGATGTTCTTCGCGAAGCTTTCCTGGATTTCGAAGAAATCGCCCTCGTCCACGACCTTCAGGATCAATTCCTTCATGTCGTAGGGCATGTTCGGGTTCGCGGGGATGAGCGTATCGAGCGACTCCTCCACCCGCAGCGCGTCGTCGAAGAAGGGGCGCTCCGGCACCTCATCCTTGTTGGAGAGCGGCAGGAAGTCGACAAGGCGGCGGATCTGCGTCATCGCGATCACGTCGTTGTCCCATGCGCCGTCGGCGACGGAAGACTTGGTGGTGTGGATGGAGGCGCCGCCGAGCTGCTCGGAGGTGACGGTTTCGTTCGTCACCGTCTTCACGACGTCGGGGCCGGTGACGAACATGTAGGAGGTGTCGCGCACCATGAAGATGAAGTCGGTCATGGCGGGCGAATAGACGTCGCCGCCCGCGCACGGCCCCATGATGACGGAAATCTGCGGGATGACTCCGGACGCCATGACGTTGCGCGTGAAGACCTCGCCATAGCCGCCGAGCGCATCGACGCCTTCCTGGATGCGCGCGCCGCCCGCATCGAACAGGCCGATGATGGGCGCGCCGGTCTTGAGCGCCATGTCCTGGACCTTGGTCATCTTCTTCGCGTGGTTGCGCGAGAGCGAACCGCCGAAGACCGTGAAGTCCTTCACGAAGACGAAGACGGGACGTCCGTTGACCGTGCCCCAGCCCGTGACCACGCCGTCGCCGGGGATCTTCTGCTGGTCCATGCCGAAATCGTGGCTGTCATGTTCGACGAACATGTCGAACTCCTCGAAGGAGCCCTCGTCGAGCAGCAGCTCGATGCGCTCGCGCGCCGTGAGCTTGCCCTTGGCGTGCTGCGCGTCGATGCGCTTCTGCCCGCCGCCGGCCCTTGCCTCCTGCCGCCGTTCTTCAAGCCGACGAAGAATGTCCTTCATGCCGCCCCCTGGATAATCGGACGAGCCGCCCCTCCCCGTTTCTCCGGGAGACGGCCTCCAGAATACTGTTCTTAACGCCGGAATGCGGGGCTCTTCGAAGCCGCCCGCTGGCGCTGTCGCGGTCTCCGCGAAGGCGACCTGAATAGCACCGAAATCTCGTTTTTGCCAATGGCTTGGCCGCCATTCCTATGGGCGGGGCTGAATGGGCGCCGCGCCCCCTGCAACGCTGCGTCAGCCGGGCGCGAACCGGCCTCCTCAGTCGAGAAGCGCCACGAAACGGCCGGTTTCGACGAGCTCGGCGCGGCGGATCGCGAGCCGGGCCACCTCATCCTCGTCCTCGCCGCAGAGTTCCATCTGCCAGTGCTCGTCGAGATGGGCGATGTCGAAGGCTTCCTGCGGGCTGAGGCGGCCCAGCACGACGGCAAGGCCGGTGACGGCGGAACCGGTGAGCGTCACCGCATTGTGGAGGGCGGCAAGGCGGAAGGCGTCGAGCTTGCCGAGCGCCGCGCGCCAGGCCGCGAGCGAGGCTTCCGGCTGCGCGACATGGAGGATGCCGAAGGTGGGCGTGAGGACGATGCCCTGCGCCGCCGCCCAGGCGAGAACGGGATCCCAGAGCGCGGCCTGGCGGGCGGCGAGCGCCGCCGGAAACTCTGCCCGGTAGCAAAGAAGATCGGTACCCGCATATGAGGCAAGTTCGTCGATGACCGCATCGCGGCGCGGCGCGACGAGGTCGATCGCCGTATTGGCGAGCTTGGTGAGCCACATGGAACGCGGATCGATCTCGTCCTTCTGCGCCTCCCATTCGGCGGCCAAGGCCTGAGCGAGCGCAAGCGACGGCACGGCGAGCGGACGCTTCGACGGCGTCTTCACCACGCGCCCGTCGAGCAGGATCGCGTGGCCCTCTTCGTGGGCGCCCACTTCCGCGCGGCTGTAGAAGCGCTTCGGCAGCCGGCGTTTCTCGCGGCCCGGATGCGACACCTGTTCGTCGAGCGAGCGATTGCGCGCGAGATCGAAGATCGCGGCTGTGGTTTCGTCGTTCGAGTTGTTGTTGGTCATATGCTCATTCATATCAAACAACCGTCATGGCCCGGCTTGTCCGGGCCATCCACGTCTTCGCGGCCTCAAAGGAAGACAAAGACGTGGATGACCCGCATAAAGCGGGTCATGACGAAAAAAGGGAAACCTCCTCGGTTCGGAAAGCCTTCGACTCTCCCGCCGTGAAAAGAGCAACGGATTCACTTCCCGAAAATGCCGCCGATGCCCTTGCCGATATTCTCGAGCGTGTCGCCGACGCTCCTGGCGGCGCCTTCCGCCGCGCCGGTGACACCGCCGGAGGAGCCTTGCGCCGCAGCCGCCGCCGCGCCGCAATCGCCGCCGGAGGCGACGGAGTCCGAACCCGTGCTCATCAGCGGCAGCAGCGCGCCTACGCCGCCCGTGAGCGCAACGCCGCCGACGGCGGTGGCAACGCCCGTGACGACGCCGGTCTTGTCGAGACCGGCCGTCGGCGCGCCAAGCGGACCCGAGAGACGGACCGGGAAAGCGAGGCTCACAAGGCTCGCCTTCTTGGGCTTCGGCTTGAAGAGCAGGTCGATCCGCTCGTTGCCGAGATCGACCGTGCCCGAGCCCGTGGTGATGAGGCTGTCCGTCTCGAGCGCCAGCGCCGATGCCTTGCCCACGCCGGAAGCGAAATCGAAGCGGCTGATGGCGCAGACGAGTTTCGCCGTGTCGCCGCTCTCGCCGGACGGGATCAGCACCTTCACGAGATCGTCCGAGACGATGGCGAAGGCGCGCGAATTGATCGTGCCCTTGCCGATGACGAGATTGGTCTGCCCGCCGACCGCGGCGGCAATCGCATGAAGCGACTTGCCCTGGCCGTTGAGCTTCGCGCCGAAATCCCCGCGTGCATTGAGCATGGTGGTGAGATCGAGATCGGTGAGAAGCTGGCCGAGGTCGAAATTCGCGGCGCTGGCATCGATACCGACGCTGCCCTTCGCGCCGTCCGCATTGAGCGCGAGCTTGACCGGCGTGCCGCGATATTTCGCGGTGAGCGGCGCGAAAAGTTTGCCGCCATCGATCTTCACCGGGAGTTTCAGCTCGGTCAGGACGACCTTGCCGTAGCGCAATTCGCCAAGCGCGAAGGAGAGATCGGCGTCGAGCGCGGTGAGCCCGTCGAGCGGCAGCGGCTCCTTGCTGAACACAGGACCGCCCTTGCCGGAAACGCCGCCATCGCCCTTGAGGAAAGGTGTGACGTCGAAGGCCTCGCTCGAAAGCGCGCCGGAAAGCTGCGGCTTGCCCGTCATGTCGAGCGCGAGATCGCCGCCGACGCTCGTGCCCGCGACTGTCAGTGTTGCGCCCTTGAGAGACGCCTTCTCCGTGTTGCCTTCGATATCGGACGCGAAGGAGACGGAAGAGCCGTTGACCTCACCCTCGATGACAGCGTGGAAGCCGCTGCCCTGCGCGGCAAGCGTCACTTCCTTGAAGGCGGCCTCGCTCACCTGCCCCGTCTCGCCGTCGCGATAGGCGAGATGGAAGTCGGAAATATTGACCTCCGGCACGCTGGCGAGCGACATGCCCGCCCCTTCGCTCTCGGGCTGAGGCGCGGGCGCGGCATCGCCGAACTCCCAGTTGCCCCTGCCCTTGCGGTCCGTTTCGAGGAAGATGTCCGCGCCTTCGATGGTGACGCTGCGCACATCGACCTGGCCGGAGAGGAGCGGCAGCAGCGCGACCTGGAGCGCAAGCTTTTCCGCAGTGAGCATTTGCGGCTTCGTGCCCCAGTCAGCATTGGAGAAACTCACCTGCCCGGCAACGACCGTCGGCACCAGCGAGAAACCGATATGGAGCGGGCCTTCGATCTTCAGTATGCGGCCGGTCGCTTCCTTTGCGGCGGCTTCGATCTGCGGCGCGAAGCGGCCGAGATCGGCAAAGGTGAGCGCGTAGAGCGCGCCCGCGAGCAGCAAAACGACGACGACGATGAAACCGAGAAATTTCCTCATGGGTCATGCCCCTCCAGCGGCGGCCTTGTTGCCATCTGCCCGGCCGGTCCAGATTGCGTCGGCCGCGGGCGCGAGGCCCGCGAAATCCGACAGCACGAGATGCGCCCCGGCGGCTTCGAGCTGATGGGGCTCATGATAGCCCCAATCGACGCCGAACGCATGGGTTCCCGCCGCACGCGCCATCGCCATGTCGTAGCTCGTGTCGCCGACGAGAATCGTGTTATGCAGCTCCGCCCCGGTCTCGCGCAGGGCGCGGAGCAGCATTTCCGGATGGGGCTTGGAAGGCGCATCGTCCGCGGTCTGGAGCGTCACGAAATAGTCGCGGAGTCCATGGAGATCGAGGGCGTGGCGCAGGCCCCGCTGCGACTTGCCGGTGGCGATGCCGAGAACCGTGTCGCCCCGGGCGCTCAGCGCATCGAGCGCCTCGCGCACGCCGGGGAAAAGCGGCTCGGCGAGATCCTTGCGGGAGCGAAGCTCGTGGAAGGCACCCTTGTAGCTCTCGGTGATACGAGTGCGGACGGGCGCCTCGACATGTGGCACCAGCGCATGGATCGCCTCCTCGAGCGAGAGGCCGACGATTGAGAGCACCTGTTCGCGCGGCAGGGCTTCGAGCCCATGCGCATCGAAGGCGTGGTTCATCGCCGCGACGATCATGTGCTGGCTGTCGACCAGCGTACCGTCGCAATCGAAGACAATGAGGCGGAGGGGAGAACTCATCCTTCCAGCCCCGCGAATGCATCCTCCGCGTCGCGCTCATCGAAGCCGAGAAGTTTCCAGCTTGTCTTCATGTGCGGCGGCAGTTCCGCCTCGATGAACAAGCGCCCGCCATCGGGATGGGCGATGTCGATGGAGCGGGCATGGAGGTGGAGCCTGCGCGGAATTTCGCCGCCGGGATGCGCGTTGACGCCGCCATATTTGCCGTCGCCGACGATGGGCGTGCCGATGGCGGAAGCATGGGCGCGGATCTGATGCGTGCGGCCCGTGAGCGGCATGAAGGCGACCCAGGCGAGCGCATAGGAAGCGTTGGCGACGGTCGAGAAATGAGTGACGGCATGGCGGGCATCCTCATCGCCCTTCTCCGCCGCGAAGACGCGCTCAGCGCGCGGCCCGCCCTGCTTCGTCAAGGCGAGGTCGATGGTGCCCTGGCGCGGCACGGGCACGCCGACGACGAGCGCCCAGTAAATTTTCCGCGCATCCTTCTGCTTGAAGGCGCGGGCGAGCGCGGCGGCAGCCTTCACCGTGCGCGCCAGCACAAGCACGCCGGACGTGTCGCGGTCGAGCCGGTGAACGAGACGCGGGCGCTCCTTCGCGTCGAAGGTGAGCGCATCGAGCATGCCGTCGAGATGGCGCTCGGTTTTCGTGCCGCCCTGAACGGCAAGGCCGGCGGGCTTGTTCAGCGCAAGGACGGATTTGTCCTTGTGGATGACGAGGGAACGGACGAATTCGGCATCCCGATCGCTGACGCCGCGCTCGGGCTTCGGCGCCTGCTTCTCCGCATCCTCCCCGAGGGGGGGCACGCGCACGACCTGCCCCGCCTCGAGCCGCACATTGGCTTTGGCGCGCGCGCCATCGACGCGCACCTGGCCGGTGCGCAGCAGCTTTTCGAGGCGGCCATGGGTGAGCATGGGGAAATGCCGCTTGAACCAGCGGTCCAGCCTGACGCCGTCTTCTTCTTGCGTGACGCCGATCTGCGAAACTTCGTTCATGCGGGGAACATCGCCCTTGCGATCCAGAGGCCGAAAAAGAGACCGGCAAGGCCGAGCACGACCGAGCCGCCGATATAAAGCGCGGCGAGGCCCGTCTGCCCGCGCTCGATCATGTTCGCCGCGTCGAGCGAGAAGGCGGAGAAGGTGGTGAAGCCGCCGAGAATGCCCGTGGTGATGAAGCTGCGCATTTCAGGCGAGAGGTCGAGGCGAAGCGCGAAGAGACCGGCAACGAGACCCATGATGAAGGAACCGATGACATTCACGCCGAACGTGCCCCAGGGAAAATTGGGGCCGAGAAGACGAAGCATCTGCAGGTTGAAGAGATAACGTCCCGTTGCGCCGATGGCGCCGCCGACGGCGACCGCGAAGATGGCGTTCATGTGTCCCTCTCTTCCCGAAGCTTTCGCCAATAGGCGAGGCGTTTTCCGATCTCGCGCTCGAAGCCGCGCTCGACCGGCGAGTAGAATTGCTGGCGGCCGACCTCTTCCGGGAAATAGTCCTGACCGGAAAAGGCGTTCGGCGCTTCGTGGTCGTATTCATAGCCCGCGCCATAGCCAAGCTCTTTCATGAGCTTTGTCGGCGCATTGAGAATATGCGCTGGCGGCGCGACGGAACCGGAGTCCCGCGCGGAACGCTTCGCCGCGCCGAAGGCAGCGTAGGAGGCATTCGATTTCGGCGCCGTGGCGAGATAGATCGTCGCCTGGGCCAGCGCAAGCTCGCCCTCCGGCGCGCCCAGAAAATCGAACACATCCTTCGCGGCAAGCGCCTGATGCACGGCCTCGGGATCGGCAAGGCCGATATCCTCGATTGCGGCGCGAACGAGACGTCGCGCGATATAGAGCGGGTCTTCACCGCCAACCAGCATGCGCGCGAGATAATAAAGCGAGGCATCGCAATCCGAACCGCGGATCGACTTGTGCAGCGCGCTGATGAGATTGTAATGCCCTTCCCGCCCCTTGTCGTAGAGCGGCGCACGGCGCTGCACGGCGGCGATGAGCGCACCCGTATCGAAGGGCTCGGCCGGGTTCAACGCGTGAACCTCTTCAGCGAGATTGAGCGCGAAGCGGCCATCGCCATCGGCCATGGCGCGGAGCGAGGCGCGCGCATCGTCGTCGAGCGGCAGCTTTTCCCCGTAGTGGTTTTCGGCGCGCGTGAGCAGTTCTTCGAGCGCCGCATCGTCCAGCCGGTTCAGCACCATGACCTGCGCGCGGGAAAGAAGCGCGGCATTGAGCTCGAAGGAGGGGTTCTCCGTGGTGGCGCCGACCAGCGTCACCGTGCCGTCCTCCATGACGGGCAGGAAACTGTCCTGCTGGGTGCGGTTGAAGCGGTGGATCTCGTCCACGAAAAGGAGCATGCCCTTGCCCGTCGCGCGGCGGCCGCGCGCCGCCTCGAAAACCTTTTTCAGGTCCGCGACGCCGGAGAAGATGGCCGACATGGGCTCGAAATGAAGCCCGACGCGATCCGCGAGCAACCGGGCAATGGTCGTCTTGCCGGTGCCGGGCGGGCCCCAGAGGATGATCGAGGAGAGGTGCCCTGCGGCGAGCATCCGCCCGAGCGGGCCTTTTTCGCCCAGCAGATGGTCCTGCCCCACGACCTCTTCGAGCGACTTCGGGCGCAGCCTGTCCGCGAGGGGGCGCGGGGCTCCCTCGTCCATCCCGGCGGCTTCGAAAAGTGTGCTCATGAGGCGCTGTGTAGCATGTTTTGGGCGGCTTGCTGAGGCGGGACGGAAGCCGCCGAAAAGTCACTTCATGGCTTTGTCCGGTTTGACCGCAGACATTCTTGAAGCGATCCAGCACATACTATCTAGTAGATGCGTACGTTTCACCTGCATGGGGTTCGCAGATTGAAGAGCATTGCAAGACAGCGCCGTCCAGAGATGAATGCGGGCGGCTTCAGCCGTTATGCAGGAGTCATTCAGTTTTTTGTTCGCGTCCAGTCCCTCGTCAGGCCGGACATGGAGGTACTAGATTTTGGCGCTGGCAGGGGAGCGTTTCTGGAGGACCCGAACAACTTCAGGCGCGACCTCCGTACGCTCAAGGGGAAGGTGAAAAAGGTCGTCGGTGTTGATGTGGATGAAGCGATCTTCCTAAACACGGGCGTCGACGAGACACACCGCATTTCTCCGGGAGTTGAAATGCCCTTCCCACCCGACTCCTTCGATTTGGTACTCAGCGAGTGGGTCTTGGAACATCTGGACGATCCAGCCTTTTTCGCACATGAAATGGAACGGGTAATCAGGCCGGGCGGATGGCTTTGCGCAAGAACCCCCAACAAATGGGGCCTCACCGCAATTGCTGCGCGTCTAGTACCCAACTCACGCCATGTCGCATTCCTGAAACTGATCAACGCAAGCCGGCAGGAACGAGACGTTTTTCCCACCCGCTATAAGCTGAATACGCTTGGCCAACTGCGTCGGGCATTTCCCCCTGATAAGTGGGAGCATTGTTCCTATCTCTGGCGCGGCGAACCCAAATATCACGGAAACAATCTGGCCCTTTATCGGCTTATGGAGGGATGGAACGCTTTGGTTCCTCCATTCATGGCTACAGACGTTTTTGTTTTTTTGAAGAAGAAGGAGCTGCCTGACACCGCCTCTTGAGCCCCCTGCGACAAATTGCAAGCGATTGTCAGTCACAACGCTATTGCAAACCATTCGCAGGGCTGGCATGTTTTCACCCTGCCGCCGGAAAGGGCGGAAACGGACAAAAAGCCGGGCCAGGAAACGGGCGTCAGATGATCGTTTGCGTGTGCAATGCCAAGAATTGCCGGACCGTCCGTGAGGTCCTCGCAAATGCGCCGCATGTGGACACGCCCGCCGCCGCCCATCGCGCCATGGGCTGCAAGCCGCAATGCGGCCGCTGCCTCCCCACTCTCGCAGGCATGATCGAGGAAGTGCGGAACGAAACCGCCATGGCGACCGCGCTGGCCGCTGCCGACTAATCCTTCCCGCGTCAGGCAGGCTCAGGCGAGAAATACTCTCAAAAGCATTTGCAACTAATTGTTTTTACTGCATTTTTTTAAAATGCAGGTTTGCCCGCGCGCGCCTTCGGCCTAATCTTCTCAAACGAGTCGGCTAAACGAGGTCAAACATGCGCGGCGACGCCAAGGTCATCGAACTCCTGAACAAGGCCCTGAAGAACGAGCTTACGGCCATCAACCAGTATTTCCTGCATGCGCGCATGTTCAGGAACTGGGGCCTGACGAAGCTCGGCGAGGTCGAATATCACGAATCGATCGACGAGATGAAGCATGCCGACAAGCTGATCGAGCGCATCCTCTTCCTCGAGGGCCTGCCCAACCTGCAGGATCTCGACAAGCTGCTGATCGGCGAGACGCCCGTCGAATGCATGGAATGCGACCTGAAGCTCGAATATGCGGGCCATGCCTTCTACAAGGAGGCCATCGCCTATTGCGAGCAGGTGCGCGATTACGTCACCCGCGAAATCTTCGAGCGCATTCTGGAAGACGAGGAAGAGCATATCGACTTCCTCGAGACGCAGCTCGAACTGGTGAAGACGGTCGGCCTGCAGAACTACCTGCAGTCGCAGATGGGAGAACAGGAGGCGTCCTGAGCCTCCTGCCCTACCCGCCCACCGTCGCGGAGAAGACGCGGTCTCCGCGCTTCACCGAGAAGTCCCATTGCGGGCGGCGGGCGCCCGTGACCTTCACGAGATCGGAAACCGTCTCGATACGCTGGCCCGCGACCTCGACCACGATGTCGCCGCGCTGAAACTGGATCTGGTCCGCAGCCGAGCCGGGCTCGACCTGTGCGATGACGACGCCCTTGCCGCCCATCGTGTCGAGGCCGAGCTTGTCGGCGATGGCGGGCGAAAGATTGGCGACGGTCGCGCCCGCAAAGGGGTTGCGGCCCTTGATCTCCGTCTCGTCCGCGGGCGGGTCCTCGGGCGGCGCGACGAGCGCGACTTCCGCCTCTCCGCTTTTTCCGTCACGCAGATAGGAAATCCGCGCCTTTCCGCCGAGCCCCTTGGTCGCGAAGCGGTAGCGCACGGCCTGCGGGTCCTCGACCCCGAAACCATCCACCGCACGGATCACGTCTCCCACCTTCAGTCCCGCCTTGTCGGCAGGTCCGCCGGCATAGATGTCGCGGATGAGGCTGCCGCCCGGCCGGTCGAGCCCAAGCGACTGCGCGAGCTCATTGTCGACCGCCTGCAGCGCCGCGCCGAACCAGGGACGCTTCACGCGGCCGCCGTCGCGCGCGCTGGCGACGACGCTTTCGACCATGTTGGACGGGATGGCGAAGCCGATGCCGATGCTGCCGCCCGTCTGCGAATAGATGGCGCTGTTGATGCCGATGAGACGGCCATCCATCGTGACGAGCGCGCCGCCGGAATTGCCCGGATTGATGGCGGCGTCCGTCTGGATGAAGAACTGGTAGTCGGACGCGCCGACATGCGTGCGCGCGAGCGCGGAGACGATGCCCGACGTCACCGTCTGGCCGACGCCAAAGGGATTGCCGATGGCGAGCACGATATCGCCGACCTCGACCGCATCCGAATTGCGGAAGGTGAGATGGGGAAGCTGCTGCTTGCCATTGTCGATGCGCAGAACGGCGAGGTCCGTGCGTTCGTCGGCAAGGACGAGCTCCGCCTCGAACTCGCGCCGGTCGGCGAGCGCGACGGTGAACTGGTCGCCGCCCTTGATGACATGGAAATTGGTGACGATGAGGCCGGAGGGATCGACGATGACGCCGGAGCCGAGCGACTGTTGCACGCGCTCGCGCGGC
>NZ_BTVP01000062.1:0-12814 GCF_045863935.1 Parvibaculum sp.
CGCGGGGTGGAGCAGCCCGGTAGCTCGTCAGGCTCATAACCTGAAGGTCGCAGGTTCAAATCCTGCCCCCGCAACCAAATTTAAAAAAAGCCCGCCTGGAAGTTTCCGGCGGGCTTTTTTGTTTGTAGCGGGACGATCTATTCAAGGCGCTATTGGGCGCGTCTCATTTGCTGACCCTCCGAGAGCATGCCCCTCACATTCTCGATATAGGCGGTCATTCGGGAGAAGCCGTCCTCCGTCAGCTCGACGAAGACGCGCCGGCCGTCCGCTTCGTCGCGGACGCGCGTTGCCAGGCCTTCCGAAACCAGATCGCTGATACGGCGGAGCGCCGTCGGCGCGGGCACGCGGGAAGCGATGCAGAGGCTTGAGACGGAGACTCGCTTTCCCGACAGGCGCGCGTTGGTGAGGTCGAGCAACATGTCCCAGGCGGGGTCGGAAAAAAGACCGTCCGGAAAGAAGCTCTGGCGCGCGGTGCAGAAGTCGATCAGCCGTCGGGTCCAGAAGCGTCCGGGATCTTCTCCACGCATGCCGATGCTCTCCGGCAGCGCCATGCCGCCGGATGCCGGTGAGGGGGCGGCGCCGTCGTGGCGATTGGGTTCGCGTCGAGCGGGCATTCCCTCACCTTCGCTCATGAGGTCGGCGATGCGAACCAGGTTCCCGAGAGCGGCGGGCGTTTCGACGTTGCGCAGCGCGCCGACAATATTGCGGGTGCGGATCAGGATATCCTCGGCTTCGTTGCGGATCGCGATGGACAGCATGGCGAGCCGGTGCTGTTCGGCAGCTTTCCAGGCGGCATTCGTGAGGGCGTCGGAAAGTTCGAGCGCTGTGCAAGGTGAGGGGAGGATGGACCATGACGCGAACTGGCGGAGCTGCGCCATGAAAGGCTGGGTGACGCGCGTGGGGATGAGGAGGATCAGGTGCAGCCAGGCGTGGCTCGGCATCTGGCTCGCGTTTCGTGCCATATCCCGGAGGAGCGGGTCCGTTTCCGAGGCGGCGCTCACGACGGCTACACGGATATTGTCTTCCTTCAGAAGCCTGTCCTTCACCGTGCCGCGAGAGGTCGCGACCTGCCAGGCGAGATCGATCTCGCGGCCGGACGGCGGCGCGATATTCCACTGCCGGAAAAGGGAGGCGCAGTCCGGGTCAACAAGCGCCATGAATGCCGGGCTTTCGAGGTTCTGCGTAATGGAGATCATTGTGATAGCCCCTTATGCATAGGCAAATCGGATTGTGTTCAACCATGATGAGACACACAAAAGGGTCTATGCAACTTTAAATATATGTGACTAGTCCCTTACGTTTATCCAATTTGGACGAACGTCGGCCGCTTTGCCTTCGAGAGGCCGCAAAACCCTGTTTTTGCGGGGGTTTCATCACTCTCCGAATCTACTATGTTTGCCGCTCGATTTCAGCCGTCGGAGACAAAATGGACCCGGACCGAGACGCCAAGGCGCCTGATGAGCACTATGCCGACGCCGTGAATGGGGTCATCGCCATGGCCCGCTTTGCCGGTGCGCGCGGCTGGGTGCCGGCGACGAGCGGCAATTTCTCGGCGCGGATCGATGGGCAGCGGGCCGCCTTGACCGCGACGGGGGCAAACAAGGCCGAGCTCACAGAGGCGGGCGTGATCGAGGCTGAAATTCTTGGGCCGAAGCATCCGAGGGCGTCGGCGGAAGCGCCGTTGCATCTCGCGAGATACCGGAATGCCCCCCAGATTGGAGCGATTTCCCACATACACAGCATGGCGGCAACCGTGCTGTCGCGACGCCATGAAAGGGCGGGGTACGTGCGCCTCGAGGGGTGGGAGCTTCTCAAGGCTTTTTCCGGCATAGAGACCCATGAAACGGTGCTCGACGTTCCCGTGGTGCCAAACGATCAGAACACCGAGCGGCTCGCCGATATCGTCGAGCAAAGGCTTGCGACACTCGACAAGGCTTACGGTTACCTCATTGCCGGACACGGCCTATATGTTTGGGGAGCGACCGCGGCGGAGACGATCCGCCATGTGGAAGCGTTCGATTTTCTGCTGACAGCGCAACTGCATGAGGAGGGCTTCAGATGACCCGTCTCACCGTCTATCCCGACACCGACCCAGGCACCGTGCTGCTCGACACGCAGGACGGCGATACGATTGCCAAGGAATTGAGCGGCATCGGCGTTGCCTTCGAGCGGTGGACCGCGTTGCGAGTGCTTGCGGAGGATGCCGATCAGGCGACGGTGCTCAAGGCCTATGAGCGCGAGGTTGCGCGGATCATGGAAGAGGGTGGCTACCGGAGCGCCGATGTGGTGCGCGTGAAGCCGGACAATCCGAGCCGCGATGAGCTTCGCCGGAAATTTCTCGCCGAGCACACGCATGACGATGACGAGGTGCGCTTCTTTGTCGATGGTGCAGGTGCCTTCTATCTTCGCAAGGAGGGGCGCGTTTTCAGGGTGGTGTGCGAGCGGAACGACCTTATCAGCGTTCCCGCGGGGACAACGCACTGGTTCGATACAGGCCCTGCGCCTGACTTCTGTGCGATACGCATATTCACGACGCCGGAAGGGTGGGTTGGCCATTTTACCGGCGACGATATCGCAACGCGTTTTCCGAAGTTCGAGAACGTGCCCGCATGACGACCGTCCGCGCCGTTGTCACCGACATCGAAGGCACGACGACACCTCTCGCCTTTGTGCATGAGGTGCTTTTTCCCTATGCGCGTGCGCGCCTTGTCCGTTTTGTGACGGAGAATGAAGCCGACGGGCAGGTTGCGGCTGCGCTTGCCGCTGCGCGCGAGCTTGGCGGCATTGAGGGGGCGGATACAGATGCGACGGTGCGCCTTCTCCTGTCCTGGCTGGACGAGGACCGGAAGGCCGGACCGTTGAAGCTGCTGCAGGGACTGATCTGGCGTAAGGGATATGAGGAAGGCGTTCTGAAAGGCGAAGTCTATGAGGACGCTGCGGCGGTGCTGCGGCGGTGGCACGATCGCGGCCTTCGTCTCTTCGTCTATTCTTCGGGCTCTGAGGAGGCGCAGCGGCTCATCTTCGGCTGTTCGGACAAGGGCGATCTCGCACCGCTTTTCGAGGGCTTCTTCGACACGCGGATCGGCGCGAAGACCGAAAGCGGTTCCTACCGCGCCATCGCCGAGACGGCGGGGCTCGATGCGGGTGCCATGCTCTTTCTTTCCGACCATGCGGGCGAGATTGCCGCCGCAAGGGAAGCGGGGATGCAAGTCGTGCAGATCGACCGGGCGCTCAATCGCGATTCATGGAGCGAAGGTGCAGGGGCACCGGTCGCCGGCTCCTTCGATCCGGTGGACCGGCGGTTCTTCGCCGAATAGAGCGTCCGGCGAGAGCAACGGGCCGTCTTTACCGTAACCGGTCCGTCAGATCAGCATTTGCCTTCCTTCTGGCAACCTGTGTAGGCGCCCGCTGCGGCGCCGACGGCACCGCCGACGATCATGCCGGCGGCAATGCTGGAACCGGCGATTGCGGTGGCTGCTGCGCCAACGCCAGCGCCGATGGCGCCGCCCGAGAGAGCGCCTTCCTGCGTCTTGCTGAGGTTGGTGCAGCCCGTCGTCAGGAGAAGGGCTGCCGCGGTTAGAATTGTTACTGTTTTCTTCACGTTCAACTCCATCTTCGGTTGGCCTTGTGCAGGAGTCTGGTGGCCGTTCGGGGCTGAAGCATGGCGAAAATGGGGCCATTGAGGTCATGGTTGGCGAGCGTTGCCGCCGCGCAACCCTTGACTTTATATGATAAAAATCTAATATAGAAAATCATCGATACGGGCAGGAAAGTCAGGCAGGACAATGACGACGGCTGAGATCAGGGAGCTTGAGGCAAGCGCCTCCGAAGCATCGCAATTGCTCGGCGCGCTTGCGAACGAGCGCCGCTTGCTGATCCTCTGCCACATTGCCGGCGAAGAAATGTCGGTCGGGGAAATACAATCTCTGCTGGGCATCAGCCAGTCGGCGTTGTCGCAGCATCTCGCGGTGTTGCGTGAGCAGGGGCTCGTCGCGACGCGGCGCGTTTCGCAGACGATCTACTACAGGCTGGCAAGCCCGGAAGCTCAACGCATCATCGAGACGCTGGCCGATATCTATTGCCCGCCGGCGGGTAAAGCCGGCAGAAAGGGAAAGCGCACATGAGTCTCAAACCAATCGATGCCGCAACCGTCAAGAAGTGGCTGGAATCGGGCGACACGGTCCTTGTCGACGTTCGCGAGCCCGGCGAACATGCACAGGAGCATATTCCAGGCTCGCATCTCGTGCCCCTTTCGGAGCTCGACAACCATGACCTCCGCAAGCTGGGAAAGAGAAAGGTCATCTTTCACTGCAAAGGCGGAATGCGAACGACCTCCAATGCCGGGCGTCTTGCCGCAGCCTGCGAGGGCGAACTCTTCGAGATGACCGGCGGGATCGAAGGCTGGAAAAAAGCGGGCCTTCCCGTCAAGCAGGGATAGGCGGGAGCGTAGCGCTCCGGCCCCGAATTCACGACCGAACCCGAACGGCGCCGTTTCTATGCGGCGCCGTTTTCCTTGCTGCGCTCGCCGCGATGCTCAAATCCCCTGTTGTCATCGCGCAGCAGAATATAGACGGCGGGTATGACAAGCAGCGTGAGCGCCGTCGAAGAAGCGAGACCGAAGACAAGCGATAGAGCGAGCCCCTGGAAGATGGGGTCGGCAATAATGAAGACGGCGCCGATAATGGCCGCAGCAGCGGTCAGCGCAATCGGCTTGAAGCGGATGGCGCCCGCCTCAAGCAGGGCATCCCGCAATGCGTCTCCGTGGGCGCGGCGGTGCTGGATGAAATCCACGAGCAGGATCGAATTTCTCACGATGATGCCGGCAAGGGCGATGAAGCCGATCATGGAGGTCGCGGTGAAGGCTGCGCCAAACGCCCAGTGGCCGAGAACGATACCGATGAGCGTCAACGGTACCGGGATCAGAATGACGAGCGGCAGCTTGAACGAACCGAACTGTGCAACGACCAGCAGATAGATGCCGAGTATTGCCACGCCGAAGGCCGCGCCCATGTCCCGGAATGTGACGTAGGTCACTTCCCATTCGCCATCCCATAGCAGCGTGACCCGCGACTCGTCCGTCGGTTGTCCGTGGTAGCGGATATCGGGCGGACCTGCTTCGCCCCAATCCATCTCCTTGATCGCGTTCTCCACGGCAAACATGCCGTATATGGGCGCCTCGAAGCGGCCCGCGACTTCCGCAAGCACCATTTCGGCGGGGCGGCCGTCTCTCCGGTAGAGGGCGTAGGAGCCGGGCTCGGGCACCACCGTGACGACATCGCCGAGCTCGACGTTCTTGCCCTCCCGTACCGTTCCGCCGGCCGGGATTGGTGTTGAAAGAATATGTTCGCCGATGGAAAGTGCGCTGCGGGGCAGCTTCACGACGATGTTGTAGGGCCGGGCGCCATGACCGCGCTGCGAGTAGCCGATTTCGGCCCCGCCGATCACGGTCGCGATCGTGTCGTAGACAACTTGCTGTTCGACGCCGTGGAACTCGAGCTTGTCCTGGTCGATGAGAAAGCGCTGCCGCGGTGCGGGCGCGTAAAAGGAAGTGTCCACATCCTGAATGAAGTCGATTGAGCGGAATGCCTCCTCGACCTTCCTGGCTGCTGCTCGCCGCGTTGCCTCGTCTGGTCCATAGATTTCGGCGAGCAGCGTGGCGAGAACCGGGGGGCCGGGCGGAACCTCGACAACGCGCAGGACGGCACCTTCAGGCAGAGGCAGCGATGCCAGCTCGGTCCGCACGGCTATTGCGAGATCGTGGCTCGCGCGCGAGCGCTCGTCCTTGGAGACGAAGTTGACCTGAAGGTCGCCCTGCTGGGGTCCGCTGCGAAGGTAGTAGTGACGGACGAGGCCGTTGAAGTTGAACGGCGCGGAGGTTCCGGCATAGAGCTGAATGGAGGTGAGTTCGGGAATTGCCTTGAGCCTGTCCGCGGCGGCAAAGAGAACCCGCTGCGTGTCTTCCAGGGTGGTTCCATGCGGCATATCAAGGACGACCTGCAGCTCCGACTTGTTGTCGAAAGGCAGAAGCTTCACGGCGACGTCTCTGGTGACAAAGAGCAGGCAGACTGCAAGCGTCGCCACGCCGACGGCGATCAACAGCCGCTTCGAATTCCTGCGGCCGCTCAGAACCGGCGTTGCGACGCGCAGGTAAAGGCGCGCGAGTGCGCTGTCGCCGTCATGGCTTTGGCCCGCGCCGGCCGCACTTCCGCCCTCGAAGCGGCGCCGCGCGATCCTGAAGAGAAGCCAGGGCGTTATGATGACGGCGACAAAGAAGGAAAAGATCATCGCGAAGGAGGCGTTTGCGGGGATCGGGCTCATATAGGGGCCCATCATGCCGCTCACGAACATCATCGGCAGAAGTGCCACGATGATGGTCAGAGTGGCAATGATCGTCGGATTTCCGACCTCGGCGACGGCCTCGACCGCGCTCGACACGAGGTCCTTCGACCCTCTCATATGCCAGTGCCTGACGATGTTCTCGACGATGACGATCGCATCGTCCACGAGAATGCCGATCGAGAAGATGAGCGCGAACAGGCTGACGCGGTTGATCGTGTAACCCATGAGCCAAGAGGCGAAGAGCGTGAGGAGAATGGTCGTCGGGATGACCACGAGAACGACGACGCCCTCTCTCCAGCCGATGGCCCAGGTGATGAGAACGACGATGGAAACGGTTGCCAGGGCGAGGTGAAAGAGGAGTTCGTCCGCCTTTTCCGTGGCGGTCGCGCCGTAGTTTCGCGTGACAGCTACGTCGATGCCCGCGGGAACGAGACGATCTTCAATGGTTTCAAGGCGGGCGAGGAGTTCGTCCGCCACAACGACGGCGTTTGCGCCCTTGCGCTTCGCGATTGCCACGGTGACGGCAGGCAGCCGGTGCAGGTCGCCCGCTTCCGTCTTCGTCAGATTCCAGGCCCGCGACTCGGTCTCCGCGGAACCGACCACGACGTCCGCGACGTCCTTGATGTAAACCGGGCGTCCGTCACGTGTGGTGAGAAGGAGGAGCCCGATGTCGGGTACGCCCTGAAGCGTTTCACCGGCGACGACGATCGAACTGACATTATCCTGCATGACGCGGCCGACGACGAGCGAACGATTGGCGTTCTGCAGCTTGTCGACCAGCTGGCTGAGGGTCACTCCGTAGAGCGCAAGACGCTCGGGGTCGGGTTCTATGCGTATCTGGTTCGGACTGCCGCCGACAATGTAGGTCAGGCCGACATCGTCGACCTTCATCAGCTCGTGCTGCAGCTCCTGTGCGATCTGCCGAAGGCCGTTGTCGGTCCAGCGATCGGCTGCTTCCGCCTGAGGCGAGAGGGTGAAGGCCACGATCGCAACGTCGTTGATGCCTCGTCCGACGATCAGCGGCTCGGGAATGCCGTAAGGCAGGTCGGAAATGTTGGCGCGGATCTTCTCGTGAACGCGCAGGAGTGCCGTATCCTGATCCGTGCCGACGAGAAACCGTGACGTCACCAGGACGCGGTCGTCTTCCGTGTTCGAGTAGACGTGTTCGACGCCGTCGATTCCCTTCACGATGTCCTCGAGGGGACGTGTGATGAGTTCGACCGCGTCCTCGGCGCGATAGCCCTTCGTGCTCACGATGATATCGACCATCGGTACGCTGATCTGCGGTTCTTCTTCGCGGGGCAGGGCGATGAGCGCGAGAGTTCCAACCAGCAGCGAGCCGACCAGCATCAAAGGGGTGAGGGGAGAGGAAATGAAGGCACGCGTCAGGGCGCCGGAGATTCCGATTTTCACGGCTTCACCACCACATCGCCGGGCCGCAGCCCGGAGAGAATTTCGATGCCGCCGTCAACGGCAAGTCCCACCTGTACGACGACTTCCTCGCCGGAATCGAGCTTTGCGTAACTCACACCGAAGCGCCGGTAGACGAAGCCATCGGGAAGAACCATCGCCTCCCGTTCTCCCGTCGGGACGAAGACCCGTGTGCGCTCGCCGACGAAATAGTCGCCGAGGTCTTCCACGTCGACATCGGCTATGACGCGCCCCTGGTCGATCCGGGGATAGACTGTTACTACCTTTCCGGTCCGGGTCACTTCGTTCTCCGTGCTCGCCATGCCGCGTGCACCGACAAGGATTTCGTCGCCGGTTTTCAGGAAGCGCGCATGCCTTTCGGGAAGTTGCATGCGGAGGATGTAGTTGTCGGTCGCCATTCTGGCGACATTGTCGCCCGCCATGACGACGCTGCCCTCCTGAAGCAACACGTCCAGTACGCGTCCCGCGCCGGGGGCGAGAACGGCACCTTCGATGGATTGCTGCTCGATGACCTGGCGATCGGAGCGCAAGGCACGCAGGTTGCGCTCGGCCACATTGAAGCGGGTGCGCGCCTGGTCGAGGGTCGCCTGAGAAATGGTGCCAGACTTCCGCAGAGAGGACGCCCTTTCGAAGTCTATGCGCGCCTGCTCGAACTCGGCCTCCTGCGCCTCGATCCGCGCCTCGACGGCCTTCATCTGCAGCATCAGCTTTTCGTCGACGACGACCGCGATGCTGTCGCCGGCATTCACCTTGTCGCCTTCCTTTATGCCGATGGTGGAGATCGTGCCGGCAATCCGGGACCTGGCGAAGAGTTCGTGCACCGGTTCCACCGTGGCGATGACGGCCTTGCGGTCGCTGACGGATGTCAGCCTTACCTCTGCCTTGTCCGCGCTAGCTGGTGCCACACCGGCTAGCGAGAGCATTGCCGCGATGAGGAGAAGGCGAACCGTCATGACGACCCCGGGTTGTTGCGTTGTCTTGACCAGAATATAACTCGATGCTAATTTAGAAAAAACAAATATATCGTGCTTCCTCGATATTCAACCACCCTCCGGTACCCGGGGATTTGACCCAGATCATATTCCCGCGGGGCTCGCCGGCCCAAGATCGGGCCACGTGGATATCGAGCAGGCAGGCAACGAGCAAGGCAAAGGGAGAATGGCAATGTCGATCGATCGCGCCGTCATGGCGTTCGCAGGCTTCGTCGTGTTGGTCAGCCTCGTGCTGAGCCAGGTTCACAGCACTTATTGGCTGCTGCTGACGGCCTTTGTGGGGCTCAATCTGCTCCAGGCCTCCTTCACCGGGTTCTGCCCCGCAGCGATGATTTTCAAAAAGCTGGGCCTCAAGTCCGCCAGCGCCTTCTGACAACGAGGCAGGGGAAAGCTGCGGCCTTTCCCGTCCGGAGAGAAAAATGCGCAAGAAAATCGTCGTTCTGGGAGCGGGTATCGGTGGCACGTCAGCGGCGTATGAGCTGCGCGAAACGCTTGGTGCCGATGCGGAGATTACGGTCGTCTCGGATACGCCGTGGTTTCACTTCGTGCCGTCCAATCCCTGGGTTGCAGTCATGTGGCGCAAGCCGGAGGACATCAAGATCCACCTGCCGGAGACCTTTGCAAAATTCGGTATTTCCTTCTCGGCGGCAGGTGCGCGCAGGATACGTCCGGCGGAGAACGCCGTGGATCTCGGTGACGGCAGCACGATCGAATACGATTACCTCGTGATAGCCACAGGCCCGGAGTTGGCCTTCGACGAGATCGAGGGGTTTGGGCCCTCGCAGAACAGTTCCTCCATCTGTCATGTCGACCATGCAGCCGACCTGGCGCGGAAGTGGGAGGCTTTCTGCAAGGATCCGGGGCCCGTGGTCGTGGGTGCCGTGCAGGGTGCATCCTGTTTCGGCCCTGCCTACGAGTTCGCGATGCTCGTGAATACCGATTTGCGCAAGCGGCGCATCCGCGACCGCGTTCCCATCACCTTCATCACGTCTGAGCCCTATATCGGCCATCTCGGCCTTGGCGGTGTCGGAGATACGAAGGGATTGCTGGAGTCTGTCCTGCGCGACCGCGACATCAAATGGATTACGAATGCGCGCGTGGACCGTGTCGATGCCGACAAGGTCGTCGTCAGCGAAATCGCCGAGGATGGCGGTGTGCGCAAGGTTCACGAACTGCCATCGCGCCTCAACATGATGATTCCGGCGTTTCGCGGCGTTCGCTGCCTGTTCGGCGAAGACGGGAAGCCCATCGAGGGGCTGGCCAATCCGCGAGGTTTCGTGCTGGTCGACCGGCATCAGCAGAACCCCCGCTATCCAAATATTTATGGCATAGGCGTCTGCGTCGCGATTCCGCCGTACGAGAGCACGCCGGTGCCGGTCGGCGTGCCGAAGACGGGTTACATGATCGAATCGATGGTGACGGCCGTCGCGCAGAACATCCGTGAGACAATCGATGGCCGCGAGCCCAAGAAGGAGGCGACGTGGAATGCGGTTTGTCTTGCCGATTTCGGGAATGACGGCGTTGCCTTCATCGCCCTGCCGCAAATCCCGCCGCGCAACGTCAACTGGGCGGGGCAGGGCTACTGGGTCCACCTCGCGAAGATTGCGTTCGAGAAATATTTTTTGCGAAAGGTCCGCAAGGGAAAGAGCGAGCCGACATACGAGCGCATCGCCATGCGCTTTCTCGGCGTGAAGAAACTCCGCGGAGAATAGGCGAAATCCCGTCAGCCCACCTGTTTGACCGGCGTCTTCATGTAGATGGCGCCGTTGTCTTCCGGTTCCGGCAGGTTGCCGCCGCGGATATTTACCTGAAGCGACGGGTAGAGCAGGCGCGGTGTGCCGAGCTTCGCATTCCGCTCCTCACGAAGCTTCACGAAGTCATCCTCGCTCACGCCTTCATGAACGTGCTTGTTCGATTTTCGCTGTTCATCGACCGTGGATTCCCAACGGAATTCCTTGCGGGATTCCGGCAGGTAGTCGTGACCGACGAAGACGCGGGTCTCGCCGGGTAGGGCTAGAATCTTGCGGATCGAGGCATAGAGCGTGTGCGCGTTGCCGCCGGGGAAGTCTGTGCGCGCGGTTCCGTAGTCCGGCATGAAAAGCGTGTCGCCCACGAAAGCCGCGTTGCCGGCTACGTAGGTGATATCGGCGGCCGTGTGACCGGGTGTGTGGATGACGCGCACTTCGAGCTTTCCGATGGTGAAGATGTCGCCATCGGCGAACAGGCGGTCATAGGGCGTTCCGTCCGCCGCGACATAGGGCATGTCGAAGACATTGCGCCAGTAAGACTGGATGTCGGCAATGTGTTCGCCGATGCCACTCTTGCCGCCAAGCTTCTGCTGAAGGTAGGGCGTTGCGGTGAGATGGTCGGCATGGGCATGCGTGTCGAGCACCCAATCGACCGTGAGACCCTCCGCTTTCACGAAATCGATCACTTTGCCGGCCGATTTGTGGCTCAGAGCGCCGGTGACCGGATCGTAGTCGGCCACGCCGTCGATGATGGCCGCATGGCGCGTTTCAGAATCCGTCACGACGTAGGTGACGGTCGAGGTCGTCTCGTCGAAGAAGGCTTTCACTTCGGGGTTCATGTGCCTCATCCAGGACAATAGATGTTGGGGAGAATATCGGGGATAAAACCCGAAATTTAAGTGTGATATTGTGCCGCATTCTTGAAGGCGACGACACAAAAATGGCCCGGAAGACCGGGCCATTTTCTTTTTGAATCAAGACTTTGTCAGCATTTCCCTTCTTCCCGGCAACCCTTGTAAGCGCCGCCGGCCGCGCCGACCGCGCCGCCGATCACGGCACCTGTGGCGGCCGAGCCGCCTGTGATGGCGCCCGCGGTGGCGCCGATGCCTGCGCCGATCGCGCCACCGGAAAGCGCGCCTTCCTCGGTCTTGTTGAGATTGGTACAGCCTGCCGTCATCAGGAAGGCGGCAGCAGCCGTTGCAATCGCTGTCTTGCTCATCATGTTCGCCTCCTCACGTGCTGGTATGAAAACGCTCAGGGCAAACAGCCGTTCCTTCGGTTTCGCGGCAGGAATTGGGCAATTCAGGGGCGAAGGGCCTTGTGCGGGCGGCGTGGCTTACCGATGATCGCGCCGTGAGCCATGACTTCAGACCAGAAGGGCCGGGCGGCGACCGCCTCAGGGCAGACGAGGACGAGGCGCCGGAAAGGGCGGGCCTTGCGACGGGGATTGCCCGCGTCCTGGTGCAGGTGCTGATCCTGCTCTTTTTCGGGCCCGCCATCGCGATCCTTTTCTACGCGGTGGTGCCGCCGCCGGCGACGCCGCTGATGCTCATCAGGCTCGCGGAAGGTCATGGCATTTCAAAGAGTTGGCGGCCTCTTTCCGAGATATCCCCGCACCTGCAACGCGCCGCGATCGCGGCCGAAGACGGCAAGTTCTGCCAGCATGGCGGCTTCGACTGGGAGGCCGTGGACACGGCGCTCGAACGCTACAAAAAGGGGGGATATCTCCTCGGGGCGAGCACCATCAGCATGCAGACCTCCAAGAACCTTTTTCTGTGGCCAGGGCGGACCTTCATCCGCAAGGGGGGCGAGGCCTATATCACGGTGTGGCTGGAGGCGTTGCTCAGCAAGAAGCGGATTCTCGAGCTCTATCTCAACGTGATCGAATTCGGACCCGGCATATATGGGGTGGAGGCGGCCGCGCAGCACTATTACGGGGTGAGTGCGGCACAAGTTTCGCCGATGCAGGCGGCGCAGCTCGTCTCGGTGCTGCCCAATCCGCTGGAATGGCGGCCGGGGACAAGGGGACGCGCGGCAACGATCGCGGCGCGCATGAATTCGGTGCAACTGGGGATAAACGGGCCCTGCGAGTGATCGACTGTCATCGAAATGTCATCGTAACGTCACAAATACATTCTTTATACGGATGATATTTTCTTTTCCCCGGTTTTTGCCGCCGGTCGGATGGATGGTTGCCGGGGATAAAGAGGTCGCGTTCCCCCGCCCCGAAATTCGCCGGGCGAATTTCGACCCTCCCCCTGCGGATTCCTCTGCGAAACCGTCGCATTGGAGGTTGCCGGGTAT
>NZ_BTVP01000063.1:0-10442 GCF_045863935.1 Parvibaculum sp.
GCCGAAGCCGCCGAGAATGACGCTGATGAAGGAGCGGTTCATCGCCTTGCACATGATGTAGCTCAGGATCGCGCCCGAAGAGCCGACCAGCGCACCCGTGACGATGAGCGCGAGGTTGCCGAGCGTGAAGCCGATGCCGGCCGCCGCCCACCCCGAATAGGAGTTCAGCATCGACACGACGACCGGCATGTCGGCGCCGCCGATCGGGATGATGATGAGGAAGCCGATGACGAAGGAGAGCAGCGTGATCGCAAGGAAGAGCTCGATCGTCTGGTTCGCGGGATCCATCACGATCCAGGCGATGCCGCCGACGATGGCAAGCGCCAGCGCCGCGTTGATCACATGACGGCCCGGCAGCATGATCGGCGCGCCGGACATGTTCCCGTTGAGCTTCGCAAAGGCGATGACCGAACCCGAGAAGGTGATCGCGCCGATGGCGACGCCGATGCCCATTTCGATCAGGTTGGCGCCATGGATCGCGTGGAACGTGCCGATGCCATAGGCTTCCGGCGCGAGGAAAGCGGACCATGCGACGAAGACCGCGGCAAGGCCGACCAGCGAATGGAAGGCCGCAACGAGCTGCGGCATCTGCGTCATGGCGATGCGGCGCGCAATGACCGCGCCGATGCCGCCGCCGATGACGAGGCCCGTCACGATGAGGCCCCAGGTGAGCGTGTTCTGCGCCTGCAGCAGCGCGAGCGTCGTCACGATGGCGATGGTCATGCCGACCATGCCGAAGGTGTTGCCCTGGCGTGAGGATTCCGGCGAGGACAACCCGCGAAGCGCGAGAATGAAAAGCACCGCCGAAACGAGATAGAGCAGTGCCGCTATATTGGCTGACATATCCTGTTTCCCCTCAGCGCTGCTTTTTCTTGTACATGGCGAGCATTCGCTGCGTCACCAGGAAGCCGCCAAAGATGTTGACGGCGGCAAGGATCACCGCGACGAAGCCGAAACCCTTGGACACCCAGCCCGTCTCGCCCGCCTGCGCGACATCGAGGCCGACCGCGATGAGCGCGCCGACGATGATGACCGAGGAGATGGCGTTGGTAACCGACATCAGCGGCGTGTGCAGCGCGGGCGTCACGCTCCACACCACAAAATAGCCGACAAAGATCGCGAGCACGAAGATCGCAAGCCGGAAAACAAAGGGATCGATAGCGGCCGCTTCCATCAGTTGCCTCCTTCGCGGAACGACGGATGCACCACCTGACCGTCTTTCGTCAGGCAGGTGCCCGTGATGATTTCGTCTTCCCAGTTGATCGCCAGGGCTTTCGTTTCCTTGTCGATCAGGGGCGTGATGAAGTTCAGGAGGTTCTTCGCATAGAGCGCGGACGCGTCGACCGAAAGCTGGGCAGCGATATTGACGTCACCCATCAGCAGGACGCCGTGCTTCTGCACGCGCTTGCCGGCCTCGGAGAGCGGGCAGTTGCCGCCGCGCTCCACTGCGAGATCGACGAGGATCGATCCCGGCTTCATGGTCTTCACCATTTCCTCGCTCACGAGTTCCGGTGCCGGGCGGCCCGGAATAAGCGCGGTGGTGATGACGATATCCTGCTTCTTGATGTGCTCGGCGACGAGCGCGGCTTGGGCACGCTTGTACTCGTCCGACATTTCCTTCGCATAGCCACCGGCCGCGTCGCCGCTCTCTTCCGATTCGACCATGATGAAGGTGCCGCCGAGGCTTTCGACCTGCTCCTTGGTGGCAGAGCGAACGTCCGTCGCGGAAACGATGGCGCCGAGGCGCTTCGCCGTCGCAATCGCCTGGAGCCCCGCAACGCCGACACCCATGATGAACACGCGGGCAGGCGCGATGGTGCCCGCCGCCGTCATCATCATCGGCATGGCGCGGGTGAAGGCGGCGGCCGCATTGATGACCGCTTTGTAGCCCGCAAGGTTCGACTGCGAGGAGAGCACGTCCATGGACTGCGCGCGGGAGATGCGCGGCATGAATTCCATGGCGAAGGCATTGACGCCCGCAGCGGCGTATTTCTGGAGACGCGGCTTGTCGTCCCACGGGTTGAGGATCGCCGCGAGCATGGCACCGCGCTTCATCATGCCGATCTCCTCGTCGGAAGGCGCACGCACCTTGAAGACGATATCGGCATCCTTGAGCGCGTCCGCTGCGCCCTGCGCGATGGTCGCGCCGGCATCCGCATAAATCTGATCGGCGATGGAGGCATGCTCCCCCGCCCCCGACTCGACAATGACCTCAAGGCCGAGAGCGGTAAGCTTCTTCACTGTTTCCGGTGAGGCCGCCACGCGGGTTTCGCCTTCAAGCCGTTCTTTGGGGATCGCAAGTTTCATGGAACGTCGCCTGTTCTCCGGGCGCCCGCGAGGACCGCAGCCACCGAATGAGAATGAGAATTATTCGAACATGATGCGTTAGCGACTGATTTCAAGTAAAAACCTGTCGCAAACGATACGAAGCGCGCGAGACGCCTTACAGAAGGAAGAACGCCATCAGGATGAGGGCAAGCACGATAAGGCCCGAGCCCCACTTCGTCCCCGAGATGAAGCTGTCATAGGTCGTGAGATGCTCCCGGGAGTCCATCTCTTCGCCCCAGCCTTCCTGAAATCCAGCCATGTTACCTCGCCCGCTTTTGTGCCGCTCGTTAAGCTCGATTTGAGCGAGCCGGACTATAGCAAACGAACCGCCCGCGGCAAGCGCCGAGGCCCCGGCCCTTCGGCTAAATACCTACAGCCGCTGTGCAATTCCGTTCAACACGGCGTGAGGTCCGCTTGTTCTCATCCGTGATTCTCGAACGGCGACGGGAGCGGTCCCTTGACGATCTTGCGCGACGGCGCCGAATGGTCCCAGTCGGCGAGAAGCGCACGCAGCGCCGCGACGAAGGCAAGCGGCTGGTCGAGCATGACATGGTGGCGCGCCTGCGGGATCTCGATGACGGGCGCGGCCCGCCCCAGCAGGTTGAACATGTATTCGCCGATCTCGGAGGGCAGGAGCACGGAGAACTCGCCCCGCATGATGGCAATGCGGCAGCGCGTGGCGGCGAGACGGGCGCCCATATCGCCGATGTTGAAGCGTTGCCAGATGGCCGGATCGAACTTCCACGTCCAGCCCTCGCCGCCCTCGGGGTTCGGCACCTGCTTCAGCGAGTGCCGCGCAATGTAGTCGGTGATGTAGCGATTCTCGCAAGGCTGCGGCGGCGCGAGACGGAAGCGCCCCATCGCCGCCTCGAGCGTCGAATAGATGCGATGCGGCCGGAACTCGCGATTGGGCGGCCCGCCCGGCCTGTCGGGCGGATTAACCGGGCTGTCCACGATGACCGTGCCGGCAAGGCGCTCGCCGTAGAGCGCGCCTGTGAGGATGGTGATGAAGCCGCCGAAGGAATGGCCGACTATGATCGGCGGCTCCTCGCAATCGAAAAAGCCCGCATCCTCGCAAACCGCGATCTGCTCTTCGGCGAAGGTCTCGATCGTGTAGCGCTCGCGCCAACCGCTATCGCCCATGCCGGTAACGTCGATCGCGGCAACGGAATATTCGCGCGCAAGAAAGGGCGCGACGAAGGACCACCAGCGCGCATGCGCGCCATTGCCGTGAACAAGGAGAAGACCGGGCTTCGACGGATCGCCCCAGCGCAGATAGTGAACTTTCGTTCCCTCGACCTCGACGAAACGGCTTTCGGGTTCGACGGCGACAGCGCGCGAAAACCAGCCGGGGGGCGAGATGACGGCGGGGCCTTCCTCGTCGCCGGGCGCGAGCGGAAAGTCGCTCATTTGGACGGCCTCTCGCCCAGCGCCTTGAACACGCCGGTGCCCGACATGATGGTGCGCTCGCCGCACCAGATGCGCCCCTTCACGGTGAAGAAGTCGTCTTCCGAACCGACGACTTCGCCTGTGCCCTCGACCCATTCACCGATCTTTGCGCCGGACAGGAAGTCCGTCATCAGGCGCACCGTCACCCAGTAGCGGTGCACCGACATGGTGATCGCATGGCCGAAGGCCATGTCGGCGAAGGCCATCAGCATGCCGCCATGGCAATTGCCCATGCCGTTCGTGTGATGCTCCTGCACGAGAAAGGCGCGCGTGTAGCGGCTGTCTCCATCGATGCGCTCGTAGAGCGGGCCGATCTGGCGGCCGAACCCCTGGAACCAGTTCAGCGTCTGGTAGCCTTCGGGCAGCGCAATCGTGTTTTCTTCGAGAAGATCGTCGGTCATGGCGGGGCCTCGGGCGAGCGGAACGGAAGAGACCGCTCAGGCAGCGAGCGGGACGCCCGCCTTCTTTAGCGCGGCCTTCTGGCGCTTGTCGAGTTCGGCGGCGTCGAAGGCCTCGATGGTCTCGTTGAACAAGGTATGGAAATTGAGCTCCGCGCCGAGATGGAGGAAGACGGAACCAAGGCCGATCGCGGCGCGGTCCATGAAAACGAACTCGCGCGGCGGCGTCACGGGACCAAGCTCGCGCAGGCGTTTGTGCACACCGAATGCTTCCTTGCGGCCATATTCGCCGGGGCCGATCCCATCCGCGACCGAACGCACGCGATTGTCGAGAAGCGGCGCATAGATGAACCGCGCCCAGACATTCAGCACGTCGATCAGCTCGGCGGAGAGATTGCGGAAACCCCAATTCTCATAAGCCGCTGCGGCGCGGTCACGGTCGTCCGCCTCCAGCGCACGGTAAAGTTCCACCACGCCCGCGACGAAAGCCGGAGGGAAAATGCGGATGCAGCCATAATCGAGCAGGTTGATTCCGAAATCTTCCCGTACCGAATAATTGCCGAGATGCGGATCGCCGTGAATGACACCGTAGCGGCTGAAGGGCATCCACCAGGCAGCAAACATCGCCTCCGCGATCCGATTGCGCTCGTCGAGCGAATGGTCGCGGAAAGAAAGCAGCGGCTTGCCATCGAGCCAGCTCATCGTGAGGAGCCGCTTCGTCGTGAGCTCTTCCACGACGCGCGGCACGGCAATGCGCGGATCGTCCGAGAAGACGTCCGCATAGAGCCGCATATGCGCGGCCTCACGCAGATAGTCGAGTTCTTCGCGCAGGCGCTCCCCGATCTCCGCATAGATTTCGCGCGTATCGATGGCGGGATCCATGCGCCGGTGGATCGAGAAGATGAGCCCAAGCTGATTGAGGTCCGCATCGACGGCCGACTGCATGTCGGGATATTGCAGCTTCACCGCGAGCGGCGCGCCGTCGAGCGACGCCGCGCGGTGAACTTGTCCGAGCGAGGCGGCGGCAGCGGCTCCGCGCTCGAAGGTGGCGAACCGGCTCTCCCAGCCCGCGCCGAGTTCCGCCCGCATGCGCCGTTTCACGAAGGGCCAGCCCATGGGCGGCGCGGCGGATTGAAGTTGCGACAGCTCCGCGGCGAAATCCGCGGGCACCGCTTCCGGAATGGTCGCGATCATCTGCGCGACCTTCATGATCGGCCCCTTGAGCCCGCCAAGCGCGGCCTTGAGTTCGCGCGCCATGCGCCCATCGGCCTGATCGAGACCGAGGAGCCGCGCGCCCGCCGCCCGCGCGGCAATGCCGCCGACCCCGGCACCGACTTGCGCGTAGCGCTGGAAACGGCGGCCGATGCGGTTCGCTTCCCTGTCGCGCTCGCCCTTGCCCGGCGGAGACGGCGCGTCGTCGCTCATTCCATATCCTCAAGTTCGTCTATGAACCCTCGAATCATGGAAAGACCCTTATCCCAGAAGGATGGATCGCTGGCATCGAGACCGAAAGGTGCGAGCAGCTCCTTGTGCCGCAGCGTGCCGCCCGCCGAGAGCATCTCGAAATAACGCTCCGCGAAACCTTCCTGCGCATTCTCGTAAACGGCGTAGAGCGAGTTCACAAGGCAATCGCCGAAGGCATAGGCGTAGACATAGAAGGGTGCATGAATGAAGTGCGAGATGTAGCACCAGTAGGTCTCGTAGCCCTCACCCAGATGGATCGCCGGACCGAGGCTTTCGCCCTGCACCTCGAGCCAGATGCGCCCGATATCGTCCGAGGTGAGTTCACCTTCCCGCCGCGCGGTGTGGATGCGGCGCTCGAAAGTATAGAAAGCCGTTTGCCGAACGACCGTGTTCAGCATGTCCTCGACCTTGGAGGCGAGCATCGCCTTGCGCCGTTCCTCGTCCGGCGCATTGGCGAGGAGCTTGCGGAAGGTGAGCATCTCGCCGAACACGCTGGCCGTCTCCGCGAGCGTGAGCGGCGTGTCGGCCATGAGCGGACCCTGCTTTGCCGCAAGCACCTGATGAACGCCGTGCCCGAGCTCATGCGCAAGCGTCATCACGTCCCGCGTCTTTCCCTGATAGTTCACGAGAACATAAGGATGCGCGCTTGGCACGGTCGGGTGCGCAAAGGCGCCGCTCGCTTTGCCAGGCTGCGTTGGAGCGTCGATCCAGCCGCTCTCGAAGAACCTGCTCGCAATCTCCGCCATCTCGGGCGCGAAGCCGCGATAGGCGTCCAGCACTGTATCGCGTGCCTGACCCCAGGGGATGAGAGCATCGTCCGATTGCGGAAGAGGCGCGTTGCGATCCCAGTATTCGAGCTGATCAAGGCCGAGCCATTTCGCCTTCATCGCATAATAGCGATGCGAAAGATCGGGATAGGCGCGCTGCACGGCGCCGGCGAGCGCGGCAACGACTTCCGGCTCGACCCGGTTTGCGATATGGCGCGATTGGGCAATGTCCTCGAAGCCGCGCAGCCGGTCTTCGATTTCCTTGTCCTTCGCCAACGTGTTGGTGACGAGCGTGAAGAGAGGCAGGTTCGCCTTGAAGGTCTTCGCGAGCGCATGGGCCGCCTCCTCGCGCTTTGCCCGGTCCTTTTCGGAGAGCCGGTGCAACGCCGCTTCGAGCGCGAGCGGCTTGCCGCCGACATCGAAGGTGAGCCGCGCCATCGTTTCGTCGAACAGGCGGTTCCATGCCGCATGTCCCGTCACGCTCTTCTCGTGGAGAAGCGTCTCGACTTCGTCGGAGAGCTGGTAGGGCCGCATCGCACGCAGGTCGCGCAACCAGGGCCCATAATGCGCGAGGGCGGGATCCTTCAACGCTGCATCGAGCGCAGCATCTTCGACCCGGTTCAATTCCAGCGCGAAGAAGAGGAGATCGGTCGAGATCGCCGTTACGCGCTCTTGAATGTCGCCATAGAATTTGGCATGCGCGGGATTCGTATTGTCCTGCGCATAGAGAAGCCCCGCATATGAAATGAGACGGCCGAGCCTGTCCTCGATTTCCTCGTAGGCCCCGACCGCGCGCGCGAGTTCTGCGCCGCCGCCGGCAGCGCCCGCCAGGATGGCAACCTGCCCCTTGTAGCGTTTGTTGAAATCCGCCGCCGCGCTGGCCGCGAGCGCGATGTCGGCCTTCACCTCCGGGGCGCCGGGCGCGGAATAGAGATCCGCCAGATCCCAGACCGGAAGCGCGCCGAGATCCGTCTCCTCTGCGGTGCGCAAGGCAGCATCGTCCGGATGAAAACTGGGATAGGTACGCGGCATCGCTCAACTCCGTTCGGCAGGAAGGCCTCGAACCTATATTGAGCGGAGCGGCCTGTCATTCAACGGCGGGACGAGGCAACGCCGGAAGAACACGAACCGGAGGAAGTGCCTGCCCAAAAGAAAAGGGCCCCTGCCTTTCGGCAGGGGCCCCGATCTTTCGCCGTCGGTGCTTTAGCAGCCGCCGACAACCGCGCGGCGGTTGAGCGGCTCACGCACGCCATCGCCGGTCTGGACCGCGAGGTCCGTTTCACCCTTCGACTGGGCGCCGCAGAGTTCCTTGCCCTGCGCGGTGAGCGCATTGGACACGGAGTCGGCACGGCGCTGGCCGAGAGCCTGGTTGTAGGCATTGCTGCCCGACGTATCGGTGTGACCGATAACCGAGAGCGGACCGGTCGACTCAGCGACGATCTGATCGATCACCGACTGCGCTTCCGGCGTCAGGTTGTACTTGTCGAAACCGAAATAGATGGTCCACGGGCCAACTTCCTTAAGGGCGCAGGCCGTGAGAGCTTCGTAGAAAGCGGCCTTCTCGGCTTCCACGCGATCCGGCTGCACCGGGCCGCCTTCACCGCCGAAATAGGAGCCGTTCACGCCGAGCTTGTTGTCGCTCGCCTGTTCGACCCAGCCGTCATAGTAGCGCTGCGCCTTGGCGCAAGCACAACCGCGCTCCGTGCGGCCGCCATTGTCGAGGGCAGCCATGAGCTTGGACCGTGCGTCCTGCAATTCAGGCAGATCGCTCGAGAGAACCCCTTTTGTGGCGGGGTCGTAAGGAAGAACCGTCTCGCCGGCAGCGGCGGCACGACCCTTTGCGACGATCGCGGCCGTGTCGACCCAGTTGCAGTCGACATAGGCTTCCGAAGTCGCCCTGTCCTGATATTCGCGAGCCAGGCACGCGTTGAAGGAATCACCCTGAATGTCTTCGTGCAGGTACGATTCCGCGGTCCATGTGCCGCAACCAGCCAGCACAAGGAAAGAACCCAACGCTATAAGCCGGGATATCATTTTCATCCCAATCTCCGTCGTTATTTCGCTCTGCCCCCCGACAATACGACGGGTGGCCCGGACCCCACCGGTAAGCCCTCATAAGCCTAATTTCATCGCATGGAACCGCCGAAACCATCAACCTGTATTGGCCGGATTCCGTAAGTTCTGCGCCGTGCGTCACATGTGAGCAACACTGTTGCCTGACGGAATCGCTGCCCTTTCCGGCCAATTCACCCTCAACCTGCCCTTGCGGCAACTGTCCCAGCTTGTGTCACTGGCGACCGATAATCAGTCAGGGGATTAAGGGGGCTTTTACCAATGCGGCTCAATATGGGGCAGATTTCGAGCCGGGAGGTCGGTTCGTGGGTGAAATTGCGGTACCAACCCGAGGATTAGAATGACCCAGGCCATTCTCATAGTTGACGACGATCCCGCCCAGCGGCGGATCCTCGAGGAGGTCGTCAATCGCGACGGCTACCGCGCCATTCCGGTCGACGGGGGCGAGGCGGCGCTTGCCTATCTCGAAAGCCCGGCCGGCGCCGAAATCGCCCTCGTGGTGCTCGACCTCGTCATGCCCGGCGTCGGCGGCATGGAGGTGCTGAAGCGCGTCCACCCGCAAAAGCCGAACCTCCCCGTAATCGTGCTGACCGCCCATGGCGGCATCGAAACGGTGGTGAACGTGATGCGCGAGGGCGCCTCCGACTTCGTGGTGAAGCCGGTGAGCCCCGAACGCCTCCACGTCTCGATGCGCAACGCACTGAAGGTGAACGCACTGACGGGCGAGATCACCCGCCTGCAGAAGCGCCAGACCGGCCGCCTCACCTTCGCCGACATCATCGCGCCGAGCCCGTCGATGGAACCGGTGATCCGCCTCGGCAAGCGCGCCGCGCAATCGAACATCCCGATCCTGATCGAGGGCGAGAGCGGCGTCGGCAAGGAACTCATCGCCGCCGCGATCCAGGGCGAAGGCGAACGCGCCGGCAAGCCCTTCATCACCGTCAATTGCGGCGCGATCCCCGAAAACCTCGTGGAGAGCATCCTGTTCGGCCACGAAAAGGGTGCCTTCACCGGCGCGTCGGACAAACATGCCGGCAAATTCCAGGAAGCCTCCGGCGGCACGCTCTTCCTCGACGAGATCGGCGAACTGCCGCTCGACATCCAGGTGAAGCTCCTGCGCGCGCTGCAGGAAGGCGAAGTCGACCCCGTGGGCTCGAAAAAGCCCGTGAAAGTCGACATCCGCCTGATCTCGGCGACCAACCGCGACATGCTGCAGATGGTGAAGGAGGGCCGCTTCCGCGAAGACCTCTATTACCGCCTCAACGTCTTCCCGATCCACATTCCGCCGCTTCGTCAGCGCAAGGACGATATCCCGGAGCTCGCCGCGCATTTTGTGCGCCGCCTCGCAGCCGAGGAAGGCAAGGAGGTCGTCGGCATCGCGCGCGACGCGCTCGACATGCTCAAGGCCTATGACTGGCCGGGCAATGTGCGCCAGCTCGAAAACACGATCTTCCGCGCCATCGTGCTCTGCGACGGCGAGGCGCTGCAGGTTTCCGACTTCCCGCAGATCGCCAGCATGGTGGACGGCTATGCCGAAATCGCGCGCCAGCGCGAACCGGCCCCGGCCGCAACGGCGGCAACGCCCGCGCAGAGCGGAATGATCGGCATCGCCAGCGACACCGTGCCCGTCTATGCGGGCGAACCGGCCACGCAGCAGAACCACAGCTTCGCGGATTTCGCGCGCTCGAACTTCTCGGACGGCATTTCGATCACCGACGAAGCGGGCAATGTGCGCAAGCTCGAGGACATCGAGGCGGAAATGATCCGCCTCGCCATCGACAAGTACAAGGGCCACATGACGGAGGTGGCGCGCCGCCTCGGCATCGGCCGCTCGACGCTCTACCGCAAGGTGCGCGACATGGGGCTGGAAGTCCGCGAGGGCTGAGACGGCCCCGGAAACGGCAAGAGACGTGACGTGAGCCCCTGAACTTCCTCCAGATTTGAGTAGAGTCCGTCAATTGAA
>NZ_BTVP01000064.1:0-9791 GCF_045863935.1 Parvibaculum sp.
TGCGGGCCATCCACGTCTTTGCGGCACGGAAGGCAGGAAAGAAAGACCCCGGCTTCGCCGGGGCAGGCGTGGATGACCCGGACAAGCCGGGTCATGACGGTTAAATTCGGGATTGAAAATTAAACCGGACAGCAGTGGGGCAAGTCGGGCCATGACGTTTAGTGGTGGAAAAGAAAAAGGCCCGTGGATTGCTCCACGGGCCTTCAATTTTCAGACGCTTCGAATTACGCGAATTCGAAGAGGCCCGCGGCGCCCGCTGAAATCGCCTTGGCGATTTCAGCTTTCTTTATATTTGAATGGGCGCCTTTGCCGGCTCTTCGTAATTCGCCTACGCGAATTCGAAGAGGCCCGCGGCGCCCATGCCACCGCCGATGCACATGGTGACGACGCCGTACTTCACGTTCTGGCCAGCCTGCTTGCGGCGGCGGCCTTCGAGCAGGATGTGGCCGGTGCAGCGCGCGCCGGTCATGCCGAAGGGGTGGCCGATGGCGATGGCGCCACCATTGACGTTGTACTTTTCCGGGTCGATGCCGAGGCGATCGCGGCTGTAGAGGCACTGGCTCGCGAAAGCTTCGTTGAGCTCCCAGAGGTCGATGTCGTCGATCTTCAGGCCGTGACGCTCGAGGAGACGCGGGATCGCGAAGACCGGGCCGATGCCCATTTCGTCGGGCTCGCAGCCTGCGACCGCGAAGCCGCGGAAGACGCCGAGAATGTCGGAGCCGTTCTTTTCGGCTTCCTTGCGTTCCATCAGCACGACGGCGGCGGCGCCGTCCGAAAGCTGCGAGGCGTTACCGGCGGTGACGTATTTGCCTTCCTTCACCTTCTGGCCGTTCTTGAAAACGGGCTTCAGACCCTGAAGCGACTCGAGCGTCGTTTCCGGGCGGTTGCACTCGTCCTTCCCGACCGTGTAGTCGACCAGCGATTCCTCGCCCGTCTCCTTGTTCACAACCTTCATCTTGGTCTGCATCGGGACGATCTCGTCCTTGAAGATGCCGGCCGCTTGCGCGGCGGCGATGCGCTGCTGGCTGCGGAACGCATACTCGTCCTGGTATTCGCGGGAGACGCCATAACGCTCGGCCACGAGTTCGGCGGTCTCGATCATCGCCATCCAGAGCTCAGGCTTTTCCTGCATGAGCTTTTCTTCGGTCATGCGATTGAGGTTCTGGCCGCCCATCTGGACGAGCGAGATCGACTCGACGCCCGCGCCGATGGCGCAGGGGACGCCTTCGTTGAGGATGCGGCCGGCGGCCATGGCGATCGTCTGGAGACCCGAGGAGCAGAAGCGGTTGACCGTGGTGCCGGAGGTCGTGACGGGGCAACCCGCCCAGATCGCCGCAAGGCGGCCGACATTCATGCCGGTCGCGCCTTCAGGCGCGCCGCAACCCATGAGCACGTCCTCGACCTGGGCCGGGTCGATCTTCGCGCGCTCGATGGCGTGCTTGATCGCATGGCCGGCCATGGCGGCGCCGTGAGTGTTGTTGAAACCGCCGCGGCCGGACTTGGCAAGGCCGGTACGCGCGGTCGACACGATGACTGCTTCTCTGGACATGGACGGTCTCCCGAAGGGGTTAGATGGCTTTAAATTGCCGGGTTTGATGCTTGGCCGGTCCGGCGTTTACCGCCTTTTTCTGAATGGTCCGGCCCTAGTTGAGGCGCACCATAAACGCCCGGAGACCCCCTTCAAAGCGGAATCTCGGTCATTTTCCGTAGGGGCGAGGCAGGTGACCTGTTGGAATTTGAACATTGAGCCGCGCGAATCGCGACGAATTCCAGGTGCTCCAATGACGAGGTTGGGGGTGCCCCAATGTTGCCTTGAAATTTCCCCGTAACCGCCGCGTGCGGACCTGTATCGGGTCACATTCGTTTTCCATCTTGAGAGCGTTGAAGGCGAACCGCCAGGCGGGCGCCGGGACGATGAAAATGGAAGGGGACTGAAGATGAAGCCGTTGACCCTCGTTGCCGCTCTTGGCCTCAGCACTGCGATCGCGACCGCGCTCGTGGCGAACACGGCGGCATCGGACCCGCTTCCCCTTCCCCGCCCGGCGGTGAGCGCGGAGGTGCAGACGATCGAGATCGAGGAACGCATGATCACGGTCAGCGCCGTCGATCCCGCCGCACCGCGCACGCCGGGCTATGGCGTGAACGATGCCGAGCGCGTCGTCTTCCCGATCTATTTCGCCGAAGGCTGGACCACCACGAACGACAAGGCGGAAGTGGCGCTTCGCGCCGCCGCCGAAGAGATTACCTATCGCGGCTTGCAGAACGTCACGGTGGCGCCTTCGCAAGCGGCGATGATGTCGTCCGATCTTTCGACGCAGCGGGAGGCCGAGCAGCGCGCGGCCACCGTTGCCGCGACGCTCGAAAAATATGGCGTGCCGGAACGCTGGATCGCCGTGAAACCCTACGCGCTGTCGGGCGTTTAATTTCCACGAAGACTTCCCTCTTCGCGGCGGAACATTCCCTCCCCTCGCATCCGCCGCGTTGCATGAAAGGCCCGATGCCGCCCGGTGGGGGATGAGGGAGGACGGCATCGGGCCCTTCACCCCTCGCAGTATGACGGCCCGCCGCTCCTCCGGCGGGCCGTTTTCTTGTATCCGGACCTCCGACGGTCTAGATAAGGCGCCATTGTCAGTTCCTTACTTCCCCCGGATGTTTGCCATGAGTTCAAGACAGGTCGATACGAGCGGCTTCGGTGCCTATGCGGGACCGGTGCTGCGCAACGAGACGGGCGCCTTCACCTTCGAGATCGCCGAACATCACCTGAACGGCGCCGACAGGCTGCATGGCGGCATGATGATGACGCTTGCCGCCATCGTGCTCGGCGCGATCGCAAAGGAAACGGCAACCGGAAAGGCGCCGGATGCAACGGTGCGACCGCTCTCGCTCAATTGCGATTTCGTGAGCGCGGGCGAGAAAGGCGACACCGTGGAAGGACGCGCGGAGGTGACGCGCGCAACGCGCACCGTGCTCTTCATTTCCGGCGAGCTGCGCGTCGGCACGCGCATGCTGATGACCGCGACCGGCGTCTATGCAATCGGCGGGACGGAGAAAGCGTGAGACAGCCGCTCCCCTCGCCCGTGAAAGCCGAACCGCCGCAAGGCTGGAAGCCTTCGGACCTCCACGATCCGTTCGAAGCCTATGTGGGACCGCTCTTCGAGCGCGAAGAGAACGGCGAACGCATCTTCGGCTTCATCGCCGATGAACGCCATGTCGACGAAACGGGCGCGGTACATGAAGGCATGCTCATGACTTTCGCCGATGCGTTTCTCGGCGGGGCGGCGCATCGCGGCGCGGGAGAACGAAGTTGCGTCACGCTCAGCCTTCAGGCGAGTTTCCTGACCGAGGCGAGAGCGGGCGACTTCATCGAGTGCCGCACACGGATCGACCGCACGACGCGCGCCATCATTTTCGTCTCCGGACGCTTCAGCGTGGGCGACGAAGACGTGATGACGGCGACGAGCCTCTGGAAGGTGCTCGGCGAGCGCTGAAGACGCTTTGCGCTGCGGCACAATGATCGCCTGCGCGAGGCACAATGATCGCTTGCGCGAGGCATAATGATCGCTTGCGCGAGGCTGGCGGAACCGCTTTCCTATGGCCCAAGAAACGGACTTACATTCCAAGGGAGGCCGGTATGGCAATCAATTACGACAAGCTGATGAGCCTGAAAGCGGAAGGCCAGGAGTTCAGCTATGGCGACCGCGAAACGATGCTTTATGCGCTGGGCATCGGCTTTGGACGCGACCCGCTGGACGCGAAGGAACTGCCCTTCGTCTATGAAAAGAATTTGAAGACCGTGCCGACGCTCGCGACCGTGATCGCATGGGGTGCGGGCGCCATCGGCGACAGCGGCATCAATTATGCGATGGTGGTGCATGGCGAGCAGCGCCTGAAACTCTACAAGCCGCTTCCCATCGCCGCGAAGCTACTTGCCGACAGCCGCGTCGTCGGCGCCTGGGACAAGGGCGAAGGCAAGGGCGCGATCATCGTGACCGAGACGGACCTCACCGAGAAGGGTGGCGACAAGCTCTGTACACTGACGTCCACGATCTTCGCGCGCGGCGATGGCGGCTTCGGCGGCCCGCGCGAAGGCGCACCGGAACCGCACAAGCTGCCCGAGCGCGAACCCGACATGAGCGTGGACGCGGAGACGAAGCCTGACCAGGCACTACTCTATCGTCTTTCGGGGGACCGCAATCCGCTTCACTCCGATCCGGAGTTCGCCAAGGCCGTCGGCTTCCCGAAGCCGATCCTGCATGGTCTGTGTACGTATGGAACCTGCTGCCGCGCGATCATTTCAGGCGCGCTCGACTACGATCCGACGCAGATCACGGGCTTCGACGTGCGCTTCTCGGCACCGGTTTTCCCGGGCGATACGGTCACCGTCGACATCTGGAAGGAGAAAGGATTGATCTCCTTCAGGGCGCGCGTGAAGGAGCGCGACGCGGTCGTCATCAACAACGGCAAGTGCACGCTGAAGGGCTGAGGCGGGGATAAAGCGACCCGACTGTCATCGGAATGTCACGATAGTGTCACAATAGACCGACGAGAGACGTAGAAGAGGTTTTCCGGATTCCTTCTGTTCACGGATGAACAGGCAATCCGGGGATAAATTGGGGCCGGGCGGGGATAACTCCGTCCGGCCCTTTTCGCGGTCAGAAAGATGTCCCCAGTTTCAGAAGACTCAACGGAAGATCCGGCGGACTTATCCCCGGCGCTGACGGTCAACCCTCCGTTCACGGAGGAAATCAGACCGGGCGAGACGGACGATCCCCAGGATCCGCTTTCGCGGATGGAGCGGCTCATCGCCGCGGGCGACCGCGAGGGCGCGCTTGCCCATGCGCGCGACGCCGCCGCCGCGCGGGATGCCGAATGGTGGTCCGCGGGCCTCGTCGCCGCGCTTGCCCATTGCCTGATCGATCTTGGCGAGCCCGGCGAGGCGGCGGCGCTCATCGAGATGCTGGCCGCGAGGTCTCACGCGAATGCGAGGGCGCTCACGGTTCTCGCGCGGGCGCGGACGCTCGAAGGGCGGCACGCCGACGCCCTGGAGGCGCTCAACGAGGCAAGCTACCTGGACGGCCGCTCGGCGGAGGTGCTGTTGGCGCTGGGGGCGGCGCGCATGGCGGCGGGCGATACGGCGCGCGCCATTGCCGATCTCGAACGCGTGCTGCGCCTCTCCACGGGTGAGAACGAGAGCCAGGCAAACGAAAGAGCGGAAGCGCATTTCCGGCTCGGCGAGACCTGGACCTCGCTGGACGAACCGGCAAAGGCGGCGCGGCATTTCCGCGCGTCGCAAGGAGAGGACGCGAGCGACCGGCGCGGCGCGGGCATCCGCCTTGCCGAACTCGAAGCGCAGCCCGCGCCGACAAAGGCGAGCGCGGCCTATGTGCGCGCGCTCTTCGACGGCTATGCGCCGCGCTATGACGGGCACATGCAGGAGACGCTTTCCTATCGCGGGCCCGCGCTCCTGCGCGCGGCAGCGGAGAAGGCAGGCGTCTTCGGCGGCGCCGCGCATGACGCGATCGACCTCGGCTGCGGAACGGGACTTTCGGGCGCGGCGTTTCGCGGCGCTTGCGGGACGATGCTCGGCGTCGACCTCAGCCCCCGCATGTGCGCGGCGGCGGAAGCGAGCGGCTTCTATACGCGCGTCGTGGCGGGGGAACTCGTTGCGACGGTCGAGGCGGAGGCAGGCCCCTTCTCGCTCGCCATCGCCTGCGACACGGTGATCTATCTCGGCGATCTCGCGCCCCTGTTTGCGGCGCTTGCGGCAAAGGTTTCGCGGAGCGGATGGTTCGTGTTTTCCACCGAACGGTCGGACGGTATGTCGGAAGAGGCCGCCGCGCGCGGCTTCGAGATCGGCCCGACGCGGCGCTTCCGTCATACGGAGCGGTATCTGAGAGACGTGGCGGTGCAGTTCGGGTTCGAGATCGTGTCGCTCGACCGCGACGTGCTCCGGACGGAGAAGCGGGTGCCGGTGGAGAGTTTTGTTTGTGTGATGAAGAAGGTTTAGATCGCCAATGTCAGACAACCTGACTTACATTGATTTTTATTAAATCAGTGTACGAATCATGTTAGCGAGTCGAGTCCTCGATCCAGAACGGAGAAGGACGATGGCTTTTTATTGTGTGAACAAGAGAGAGCAGGATAACGGGGATCACGAAGTCCACCGGGAGGGGTGCAGATTTATGCCACTACCTTCCAATCAGCAGCCTCTCGGACAGTTCAGCAGCTGCGCCCCGGCTGTCGCGGCGGCGAAGGGGTATTTTCGACAGTCAAATGGTTGCAGAACGTGCTGCCCCGATTGCCATACAAGCTAACCCGACGACGCAAAGACGTGGATGGCCCGCATGAAGCGGGCCATGACGGGTTGGGGAGAGGCTATCGCCAATCTCTTCCGGCCGAACTTTGACGCACGGCCCATGGATCCCCTGAGTTCACAAACGAAGTGCAACACCAGCTTAAGGTGTTGCGATGGGGCACAAATACAAGCAATTCACTTTCGAGGACCGGTGCGAGATTGCCCGCCTACGTGGCGAGGGGCGCTCGATGCTCGAAAAGGTCCACCGGACCTTTTCGTTCGCTGACGCGAACCGCCTCTCACCCCACAGGGGGAGGGTGGTCCAGATGGCCGGCGTTTAATTTGCCGCATCCGGTTGAGAAGCCAGCCGCCAAAAGAAGAGGCCCGTGTTCCGGAGAACACGGGCCTTGACGATGGCGGGCCCTGGGGGGTTGGGACCGCCGCCGGTACAACCGGGCTGCTTTGCTCAGAACATCGGCAAAGCGGAAACGGCGGACAGGGCAAGAAGGCAGAGCCCCGTCGCGATATAGGCGAGCGTGTCTTCGCTGCCGCGGCGCGCGCGTTCACGCCTGTCGTTCAGCGCAACATGGCCGGCGCGGCGCGCACGGCAACGCTCGAGAATGGTTTCGACTTCGAGTTCGGCGGCGGGCGCCGGCGCGGGGCGGCCATAGACGCGGCGGCCGAAAGACCCGGCGGGTGCGCGATGGCCTGCCTCGGCGATGAAGCCGCGTTCGAGCCGGTTATATCCAGAGCCGATGGCGTTCATGGTGCTTACTCCACTTGGCCGCTCCTTCGATGGCCTGGGAAGACCTGTCTTCGGGCGCGGGGGTTCCATGGAAGGAAGCTTGTGCCGATGGTCACGCTCACTCAACGAGGGTTATGTTCCGATTTGTCGAGGACTGTGTGCGTCAACGCTTCCGGCTCGACAAAAAGGCCGGTATCCTGCTTTTTTAACCATGACCTTCCGCCGTCTGACGAGGATGCCGGTGCCCCGCATCGCCGCCTCGGCCCGGCATAGACGAAGAAGAGACATCCCGCCCATGTGCCGCCGAAGCCCGACATTCATTGCACTCGCCTCTGCCGCACTGGCTGCCGCGCTCGCGCTGCCGGCCAAGGCACAGGTGTGGGAGCCGGGCGATCCGCCCCGCGGCACCCATGACGAGCGCAGCATCGACATGGAGATGGATCCGCTGACGGTGCCGGACGTGCCACCCGATACGGGGGCGGCACCTGCCGAAACGCGTGCACCGGAGGTGCTCCGGGTTGAAGACGCGGAGGACTTTCTTTGCGAGCGCGCGCCCCAAGGCAAGGCAAAGCCCGTGCCCACCCCTTTCGACAGATGGCTGGTGCGCGTCTGCGCGCCGCAAGGGCAGGCGCTGGTGCCGGTGCTCGGCGAGGCGTGGGTCGCGCATGGCTCGGCCGATCCCGTTTCCATTCTCGCCATGCCGCCGGGCGCCGTTCCTCCGCCATCCATCGGCGCTTTCGACGCGCGCTACGACATCCGCTTCGACGCGCTGGAGGGGGGCAAGCTGGAGGGCGAAGGACGGGCCAGGGCGGTGGCGCTCATCGAAACGGCGGCGGGCGGAGGCAAGGCGCCGCCCTACGACACGGTGTGGCAACTCGACGCCGTGAGCAATGTGGGCGGCATGCGCTACAATCTCTTCTTCTATGTGAAGGGGGAGAGACCCGGCCAGATCATCGCCTGCCTCGACCAGTGCCGGCAGGCGCTCTATCTCGACGTGCTGACGGGCGCGGAAGCGAAAGAGGTATTGGGGCGATGACGGTGGCCAGTTTAATTGACACTTGTAGTGCCGATAGATAGAAAATCCACCCTGCCCCTCACCCTTCCCACCTACGCGGCTTCGCCGCTCCGGCGGGCGTTCGAGGACGAAAAGGTCCACCGGACCTTTTCTTGTGTCCTCTCACCCCTCTCCCCGCCGGGGAGAGGGAAAGAAGAGCGAAAGCGGAAAAGTCATGACAAAGGGATACGAGTTCTACGGCGCGGAAGTGAGTTACTTCTCGGGCAAGGTGCGCGCCTATATGCGCTACAAGCGCATTCCCTTTTCGGAAATCACGCCGACACGCGAGATCTATCGCAATGTGATCCTCGCCCGCGTCGGCTGGCCGGTGATCCCCGTCGTCGTGACGCCGGAGGACGAGACCTGGCAGGACTCGAGCGAGATCATCGACCATTTCGAGGCGCGGTTTCCCGAAGCGCCGATCTATCCCGAAGGCGCGAAGCAGAAATTCGCGGCGCTCCTCATCGAGACCTGGGCGGATGAATGGCTGAAGATACCGGCCATGCATTACCGCTGGACGAAGAACCGGGACTTCGCGATCTCCGAATTCGGACGGCTGTCGCGCCCCGACCTCGACGAGGCGGGACAGCGCGCCGTGGGCGAGGAAACGGCGAAGCCCTTCGCGGGCGCGCTGCCGGCGCTGGGCGTAACGCCGGTGACGGGACCGGCCATCGAGACATCCTATGAGGGGCTTCTTGCCGAACTCGACGCGCATTTCGCGGCCCACGACTTCCTCTTCGGCACGAGGCCTTCCATCGCCGACTTCGGGCTCTACGGGCCGCTCTATGCGCATCAATACCGCGACCCGGCTTCCGGCGAGATCATGAAGAGGCTTGCGCCGAAGGTCGCCGAATGGGTGCAGCGCATGACAAAGCCGCCGCATCCGAAGGGCGGCGAATTTCTCGGGCATGACGAGGTGCCGGAGACGCTCAAGCCCGTCCTTGCACGGATCATGCGGGAATATCTGCCGGTGCTTCTGAAAACGGCGGCGGCGCTGACGGCCCATGTGGAGGCGCATCCCGAGCTTATCGCGGGCAAAGAGCCGCTGCCGCGCGCGCTCGGCATGCATGAGTTCGAACTCGAAGGGGCCCGCGACAAGCGCGCGATCTTCACCTTCGACCTCTGGATGCTGCAAAGGCCGCTCGATTTTCTCGCCTCGCTGCGCGGAAGCGAGCGCGAGGCCGTCATTTCCATGCTAAAACAAGCGGGCGGGGAGCAGCTTGCGGATTTCCCGCCCTACCCGCGCCTGACGAGGCGTCAGTTCCAACTGGTCGTTGAATGAGCGCCCGCCAAGAACACTGAAGGAGTCCCCATGTCCAGCGAAGGCCTGCACGAATCCAATCTGTCGCCCGAAGCGCTCAACCTGCATCGCGCCATCGTATCGCTGATGGAGGAGCTGGAAGCCGTCGACTGGTACAACCAGCGCGCGGAAGCCTGCACCGATCCGGAGCTCAGGAAGATCCTCGAGCACAATCGCGACGAGGAAATCGAGCATGCGGTGATGGTGCTCGAATGGATGAGGCGCAACAACAAGACGTTCGACAAGGAGCTGCGCGAGCGGCTGTTCAAGGACGGGGCGATCGGGAAGGATTGAGGGTTCTCTCTCGGTTCGTCATTGCGAGCAGTCCCACCCTCCCCCTGTGATTCCTCTGCGAAACCCATCGCGTTCGGGTTTGCCGGGTATCCGGTGTGGTGTT
>NZ_BTVP01000065.1:0-9218 GCF_045863935.1 Parvibaculum sp.
CGCTTGACGTTCGGCTTGTGGCGCAGCGTGAGCACGATGGCGCCGATCATGGCGACGAGGAGGATGAGCCCCGCGGCCTGGAAGGGATAGACGTACTGCGTGTAGACGATCTGGCCGAGGGCACGCGTGTTGTCGATATCGGTGAAGGCGGGCGTGGGTGCCGCAGCGATGCCCGCCGCCTCCGGCGAAATGACCCACGCGCCAAGCACCAGCAGCAGTTCGATCAGCAGGATGATGCCGACCAGCGCGCCGACGGGCAGATATTGCAGGAAGCCCTCGCGCAGTTCCGTGAAGTCCACATCGAGCATCATGACGACGAAGAGGAAGAGCACAGCGACCGCGCCGACATAGACGATGATGAGGATGAGCGCGAGGAACTCCGCCCCCATGAGCACGAAGAGCGCAGCCGCATTGAAGAAGGCAAGGATGAGGAACAGCACGGAGTGCACGGGATTGCGCGCCGCGATCACCATGAAGCCCGCGGCGACGGTTATCGCCGCGAAAAGATAAAACGCGATGGCGGTGGCAATCATCTGATCTCTTGTCCCTCAGCCCGTCGGTTCAGCGGTATGGCGCGTCGAGCGCGATGTTTGTCGCGATCTCGCGTTCCCAGCGGTCGCCATTCGCGAGCAGCCGGTTCTTGTCGTACATCAGTTCCTCGCGCGTTTCCGTCGCGAATTCGAAATTCGGCCCTTCGACGATCGCATCGACCGGGCAGGCCTCCTGGCAGAGGCCGCAATAGATGCACTTCGTCATGTCGATGTCGTAGCGCGTGGTGCGGCGTGTGCCGTCGTTGCGGCGGGGGCCCGCCTCGATGGTGATGGCGAGCGCGGGGCAGATCGCCTCGCAGAGCTTGCAGGCGATGCAACGTTCCTCGCCGTTCGGATAACGGCGGAGCGCATGCTCGCCGCGGAAGCGCGGAGAGAGCGGCCCTTTCTCGAAGGGATAGTTCAACGTCGCCTTGGGCTTGAAGAAATAGCGCATGGCGAGGAAGAAGCTCGAAACGAATTCGGCGAGGAAGAGAGACCGCACCGACTGATCCAGCCAGGCCATAATCTCAGTCCTTTCCCTTGATTGCGTTCATTGTCCCTGCCCCTCACACAAGATCGAAGCCGACAAGGACACCCGCCGTCAGCACAACCCAGAAGAGCGAGAACGGAAGGAAGACCTTCCAGCCGAGACGCATCAACTGGTCGTAGCGGTAGCGCGGCACAAAGGCCTTGACCATGGCGAACATGAAGAAGACCGCGAAGACCTTCAGCAGGAACCAGACGACGCCCGGCACCATGTTGAAGGGAGCGATGTCGATGGGCGGCAACCAGCCGCCGAGGAAAAGAATGGTCGTCATCGCGCACATGAGCAGGATCGACACATACTCGCCCAGCATGAACATCATATAGGCCGTGGAGGAGTATTCGACCATGAAGCCGGCGACGAGCTCCGATTCCGCTTCGACGAGGTCGAAGGGCGGGCGGTTCGTTTCGGCGAGCGCCGAAATGAAGAAGATCACGAACATCGGCAGATGCGGGATGAAGTACCAGACAGTCTCCTGCGCCTCGACGATCTTCGAGAGGTTGAGCGAGCCTGCCGTCATCAAGACGCAGACGATGACGAAACCGATGGAGACTTCGTAGGAAACCATCTGCGCGGCGGCACGAAGAGCGGAGAGGAAGGGGTATTTCGAGTTCGACGCCCAACCCGCCATGATGACGCCATAGACGCCCAGCGAGGAGATGGCGAAGATGTAAAGAATGCCGACATTGATGTCGGAGATGACCATCTTCGCATCGAGCGGGATCACGGCCCAGCCGGAGAGCGCGAGCGTGACGGTGACGAGCGGCGCGATGAGGAAGACGCCCTTGTTCGCGCCTGCCGGAATGACGATTTCCTTGAAGACGAATTTCAGCAGGTCAGCGAAAGACTGGAACAGGCCGAAAGCGCCGACGACGTTCGGGCCCCGGCGCAACTGAACCGCCGCCCAGATCTTGCGGTCGGCCAGCAGCACGTAAGCGGTGACGAGCAGGATCGCGACGATGAGCGCGAGCGACTGGGCCGCGATGATCGCCAGCGGTATTCCGTATGCGACGAGAATGTCTGTCATTGCCCCTTTGCTCCCGTCACTCGGCCGCCTGGATGCGCGCGGCGGCGGCCCGGCCGGCCGAGCACTCGGCCATGACGGCGCTCGCACGCGCGATCGGATTGGTCATGTAGAAATCGCGAACCGGCGTTTCGAAAGGCGCGGCATCAAGCTCGCCTCCAGACAGCGACGGCATATCCGCGACCGGTGCCGCGACATCCACCATCGCGAAATGCGGCGCATCGGCCACCATCGCCGCGCGGATCGCCGCGAGATCGTCGTAAGGCAGAGGCTTGCCAAGCACGCCCGAAAGCGCCCGCAGGATCGTCCAGTCCTCGCGGGCGGAACCCGGCGGGAAAACGGCGCGGCGGCCGAGTTGCACGCGGCCCTCGGTGTTGACCCAGGTGGCGTTCTTTTCCGTGTAGGCGGCGCCCGGCAGGATGACGTCGGCGCGATGCGCCCCGGCATCGCCATGCGTGCCCTGATAGATCACGAAGGCCTTGCCCAGACGGTTCATGTCGATCTCGTCTGCGCCAAGGAGATGCACGACTTCGATTTCGCCATTCGAGGCGCCAGCGAGAATGCCCTCGACATCGCGTCCCCCCTCGCCCGGCACAAGGCCGAGATCGAGACCGCCGACACGGGCGGCGGCCGTGTGCAGCACGTTGAAGCCGTTCCACTCAGCGGAAACGGCGCCGACGGATTTCGCGAGCGCCAGCGCTTCGGCGAGAACGGCGGCGCCGTCCTTCCGCGTGAGTGCGCCCTGCCCGACAACGATCATCGGGCGCGACGCGTTTTTCAGGACGTCGCCGAAGGAACCCAGGTCCTTCAGCGACTGAGGGCCGGCGCCGATGTAGTCATATTCATAGGTGAGATCGGCGCGCGGACCGACGACGCCGACTTTCAGGCCGCCTGCACGCGCGCGCTTCAGGATGCGCGCATTGACGATGGGCGCTTCCTTGCGCGGATCGGTGCCGACGAGCAGGATCGCGTCCGCTTCGTCAATGCCGACGATGGTCGTGTTGAAGAGATAGGCGCCGCGATGCGAGGCATCGAGCTTCGCGCCGTCCTGACGGCAATCGATGCTCGGCGAGCCGAGCGAGGTGTAGAGGTCCTTCAGCGCCTTCATGGATTCGGCGCAGGCGAGATCGCCCGCAATGGCGGCGACGCGCTTGCCGTCAACGCCCTTGAGGCGGGCGGCGATGGCGGCGAAAGCCTCATCCCATGTGGCGGCGCGCAGGCGGCCATTCTCACGAACATAAGGCGTGTCGAGGCGCTGTGTCTTCAGTCCGTCCCAGACGAAGCGCGTCTTGTCGGAAATCCACTCCTCGTTCACGTCGTCGTTGAGACGCGGCAGGATGCGCATGACTTCGGCACCGCGTGCATCGACGCGGATGTTCGAGCCGACGGCGTCCATGACGTCGATGGATTCGGTTTTCTTCAGCTCCCAGGGGCGCGCCGTATAGGCGAAGGGGCGGAAGGTGAGCGCGCCGACCGGGCAGAGATCGACGACATTCGCCGACAGCTCGGAGGTGAGCGCGTGCTCGAGATAGGTGGTGATTTCCATATCCTCGCCGCGGCCGATGGCGCCGAGTTCAGGGACGCCCGCCACTTCCTGCGAGAAGCGGATGCAGCGCGTGCAATGGATGCAGCGCGTCATCACTGTCTTCACGAGGGGGCCCATGTATTTTTCTTCGACCGCGCGCTTGTTCTCATGGAAGCGCGACCCGTCGACGCCATAGGCCATGGACTGGTCCTGGAGATCGCATTCGCCGCCCTGATCGCAGATCGGGCAGTCGAGCGGGTGATTGATGAGGAGAAATTCCATCACGCCTTCGCGAGCGCGCTTCACTTGCTCGGTCTTCGTGTGGACGACCATGCCGTCGGCCGCAGGCATGGCGCATGAAGCGACGGGCTTCGGCGACTTCTCGACCTCGACGAGGCACATGCGGCAGTTGCCCGCAATCGACAGACGCTCGTGATAGCAGAAGCGCGGAATCTCGGCGCCCGCTTCCTCGCAGGCCTGCAACAGCGTGGCGCCGTTCTCGACCTCGACTTCGATGCCATCGACTATGAGTTTCGGCATGATCTACTCCGCCGCCCTTGCCGCGCCGACGCGTTTCGACGCGATGCGCTCTTCGATCGTTCCCCGGAAATGGCGGATGAGGCCCTGAACGGGCCAGGCCGCCGCATCGCCGAGCGCACAGATCGTGTGTCCCTCGACGCGCTTCGTGACGTCGAGCAGCATGTCGATCTCTTCGACTTCCGCTTCGCCGGAAACCAGACGCTCCATGACGCGCCACATCCAGCCCGTGCCTTCACGGCAGGGCGTGCACTGGCCGCAGCTCTCATGCTTGTAGAAGGCGGAGAGACGCGCGATCGCCTTGATGACGTCGGCCGACTTGTCCATGACGATGACGGCCGCCGTTCCGAGGCCGGACTGCACGGCCTTCAGCGAGTCGAAATCCATCAGCACGTCGTCGCAGATCGCCTTGGGCAGGAGCGGGACGGACGACCCGCCCGGGATCACGGCGAGGAGATTGTCCCAGCCGCCGCGCACACCGCCTGCATGGCGTTCGAGAAGCTCGCGGAGCGGGATGCCCATTTCCTCTTCGACATTGCAGGGCTTGTTCACATGACCCGAGATGCAGAAGAGCTTGGTGCCGGTGTTGTTCGGACGGCCGAGACCCGCGAACCAGTCCGCGCCACGGCGCAGGATGGTCGGCGCGACCGCGATCGACTCGACGTTGTTCACCGTCGTCGGTGCGCCATAGAGGCCGACGTTCGCCGGGAAAGGCGGCTTCAGGCGCGGCATGCCCTTCTTGCCTTCGAGGCTTTCAAGCAGCGCGGTTTCCTCGCCGCAGATATAGGCACCGGCGCCGTGATGAACGTAGAGATCGAAGTCCCAGCCTGAACCCGCGGCATTGGCGCCGAGCAGGCCCGCCTCATAGGCTTCGTCAACGGCGGCCTGGAGCTGCTCGCGCTCGCGAATGAATTCGCCGCGCACGTAGATGTAGCAAGCGTGTGCACCCATGGCGAAGGAGGCGATGAGGCAGCCTTCGATGAGCTTCTGCGGATCGTGACGCAGGATGTCGCGATCCTTGCAGGTGCCGGGCTCGGACTCGTCCGCGTTCACGACGAGGTAGTGCGGGCGGCCATCGGACTCCTTCGGCATGAAGGACCATTTGAGGCCAGTCGGGAAGCCCGCGCCGCCGCGGCCGCGCAGGCCGGACTTCTTCATTTCGTCGAGAATCCAGTCACGGCCCTTCGCGACGATCGCGGCCGTGCCGTCCCAATCGCCGCGCTTGCGTGCAGCGGCCAGGCGCCAGTCATGGAGCCCGTAGAGATTGGTGAAAATCCTGTCCTTGTCTTCAAGCATCAGTTGCCCCCGCCCGTCTGCGGCTCGCCGACCGAGGTGAGGCTGGTGAGGCCGCCCGCCGGTTCGGATGCATGACGCTCGTTCTGAGGACCGGGTTTCACAGCCTTGCCCTCGCGCAGATTGTTCAGAACGCCCTCGAGAGACGCCGCATCGAGATCCTCGAAGAAGTCCGCATTGATCTGGACCATCGGCGCATTGACGCAGGCACCGAGGCACTCGACTTCCATCCAGGAGAACTTGCCGTCCGCGCTCACCTTGCCCTCCGGGCCGATGTGCCTGCGGCAGACTTCCTTCAGCTCGTCCGCGCCGCGAAGCCAGCAAGGCGTCGTGCCGCAAAGCTGCACGAAGTGCTCACCGACCGGCGAGAGATTGAACATGGTGTAGAAGGTCGCGACCTCGAGGGCGCGGATGTAATCCATGCCGAGCATTTCGGCGACATGGCGGATCGCCGGTTCCGGCAGCCAGCCGTCATGCTGTTCCTGTGCGCGCCAGAGCAGCGGAATGATCGCCGAGGCCTGCTTGCCTTGCGGATATTTCGCGATCTGCTTCTGCGCCCACTCGGCATTCTCCGCCGTGAAGGCGAAGCTTGCGGGCTGATTGGGATCGAGACGCCTGACGCTCATCGGTCCACCTCTCCGAACACGATATCGATGGAGCCGAGAATGGCGGCCACGTCGGCCAGCATGTGGCCCTTGCACAGATGATCCATCGCCTGCAGATGGGCAAATCCCGGTGCGCGGATCTTGCACTTGTAGGGCTTGTTACCGCCGTCTGAGACGAGATAGACGCCGAACTCGCCCTTGGGCGCTTCGACAGCGGCGTAAACCTCGCCAGCGGGCACGTGGTAGCCCTCGGTGTAGAGCTTGAAGTGATGGATGAGCGCTTCCATGGAGCGCTTCATCTCAGCCCGCGTGGGCGGCACGATCTTGCCGTCGTCGGAGCGCACGGGACCGCCAGGCATCATTTCGATGCACTGCTTCATGATGCGCAGCGACTGACGCATCTCTTCCATGCGGATCAGATAGCGGTCGTAGCAATCGCCGTTCTTGCCGACGGGAATGTCGAAGTCGAGCTCGGAATAAACCTCATAGGGCTGCGAACGGCGCAGGTCCCATGCCATGCCCGAGCCGCGCACCATGACGCCGGAGAAGCCCCAGTCGAGCGCTTCCTGCTGGCTGACGACGCCGATGTCGACATTGCGCTGCTTGAAAATGCGGTTGCCTGTGAGAAGGCTTTCGAGATCGTCCAGCACCTGCGCGCAGGGGTCGCAGAAATTGTAGATGTCTTCGAGCAGCTTGGGCGGCAGGTCGCGATGCACGCCGCCGACGCGGAAATAGTTTGCGTGCATGCGCGCGCCAGAGGCCCGCTCGTAGAAGATCATGAGCTTTTCGCGCTCTTCGAACCCCCAGAGCGGCGGGGTGAGCGCGCCGACGTCCAGCGCCTGCGTGGTGACGTTCAGCATGTGAGCGAGGATACGGCCGATCTCGGAATAGAGGACGCGGATGAACTGGCCGCGGCGCGGCACTTCGAGACCGAGCAGCTTTTCGGCGGCGAGCACGAAGGCGTGCTCCTGGTTCATCGGGGCGACATAATCGAGACGATCGAAATAAGGCGTCGCCTGCATATAGGTCTTGTATTCGATCAGCTTCTCGGTGCCGCGATGAAGCAGACCGATATGCGGGTCGACACGCTCGACGACTTCGCCGTCGAGTTCCAGCACGAGGCGCAGCACGCCATGCGCGGCCGGGTGCTGGGGACCGAAGTTCAGATGGTAGTTGCGGAGTTCCTGTTCGGCCATCGGATCAGCCCTCCGCCTTTTCGTCGCCCGGCAGCAGATATTCCGCGCCTTCCCATGGGCTCATGAAATCGAAGCTTCGGAATTCCTGCACGAGCTTCACCGGCTCGTAGACGACCCGCTTTTCGTCGTCGTCGTAGCGCACTTCGACATAGCCCGTCAGGGGGAAATCCTTGCGCAGCGGATAGCCGTTGAAACCGTAGTCGGTCAGGATGCGGCGCAGGTCCGGATGATCGGAGAAGAGCACGCCGTACATGTCGAAGGTTTCGCGCTCGTACCAGTTGGCGGACGGAAAGACCGGCACCACGCTCGGCACCGCCGTCTCCTCGTCGGTGCGGACCGTCACGCGGATGCGCTGGTTCTGATACATTGACAGCAGATGATAGACGACATCGAAGCGCTGGCTGCGCTCTGGGTAATCGACGCCCGTGATGTCGAGCAGGGTTGAGAAGCCGCAAGCCGGATCGTCGCGCAGATATTTCAGCACGCGTGCGATCGACTGCGCCTGGGCGACAATCGTCAGTTCCCCGAAGGCGACACGAAATTCGAGCACCGAATCCTCGAGCGCGCCGAGGATGTGTTCGCCTAGTTCTGCAAGACTTTCGTCCATAGATGCGGTCTCGAAGTTCGTTTGAGGCGTGCGGAACCAGCAGGAAGCCGACCGCCCTTGTCTTTGAAATCAGCGGTCGAGCGTTCCCGTCCTGCGGATTTTCTTCTGGAGCGCGAGGATGCCGTAAAGCAGCGCCTCGGCGGTGGGGGGACATCCGGGGACGTAGACATCGACCGGAACGATCCGGTCGCAGCCGCGCACCACGGAATAAGAGTAGTGGTAGTAGCCGCCGCCATTCGCACATGACCCCATCGAGATCACATAACGCGGCTCGGGCATCTGGTCATAAACCTTGCGGAGCGCGGGCGCCATCTTGTTCGTCAGCGTGCCGGCGACGATCATCACGTCGGACTGGCGCGGGCTCGCGCGGGGAGCGACGCCGAAGCGTTCCGCGTCGTAGCGCGGCATCGAGGTCTGCATCATCTCGACGGCGCAGCAGGCAAGACCGAAGGTCATCCACATGAGCGAGCCGGTGCGCGACCAATTGATGAGGTCGTCGACCGTCGTCAGCACGAAGCCCTTGTCGGCGAGCGCATCGGAAGCCTGACGGAAGAAGGTATCGTCCTGCCAGGCCGGCACGGAAACTTCCTGCTCGACCACGCCGGGCGTGTTGGAGATTACCTTGTCAGGATTCGTCACTCCCATTCCAGAGCACCCTTCCGCCACTCATAGGTGAAGCCGATCGTCAGCACGGCGAGGAAGACGATCATCGACCAGAAACCGAAGAGGCCGACATCCCCGAGGGCAACCGCCCAGGGAAAGAGAAAGGCGACTTCAAGGTCGAAAATGATGAAGAGGATCGCGACGAGATAATATTTCACGTCGAATTTCATGCGCGCGTCGTCGAAAGCATCGAAGCCGCATTCGTAAGCGGCGAGCTTTTCGGGATCGGGCTTGCTCGGTGCGACGACGAAAGGCGCGATCAGGAGCGCGAGACCCACGACGAGAGACAGGCCCATAAAGATCAGTATGGGCAGGTACTCGAGCAGCAGGTCTTCCATCGAATTGTCCTCACAAGGTACCGGTGCAAGATGCCCCCGGCCGGGACTGTCTCCGCGCTCGCACCGCCAGTGCGAACCGGGTGCGAAATCACCCGCAAGCGGCCTCCCAATTCGGCGCGCAGTATAGACCTCGCATCTGCAAAATCAAAGGCCAGCACACCGGTTGCCGGAGCAAAAAGCCGTTGGTTTTCCGGCCTTTGCAAAGTGCTCCGAACAAAGCATGCAAACTGCGACGAAGCAGAGTCGCGGCGGGCATCGAAGCCGGCGTTTTGGAGAAAATGGCGGGAGTGACGGGACTCGAACCCGCGGCCTCCGGCGTGACAGGCCGGCGCTCTAACCAACTGAGCTACACCCCC
>NZ_BTVP01000066.1:0-8998 GCF_045863935.1 Parvibaculum sp.
TGATCGCGGCGTCCGCCTGGCTCAACGTCTTCCTCACGCTGCGCTACCGTTCGGCAGAGACCGAGCGGCAGCGGAAAGCCGAGGCCGAAATGAACGAGAAGCACGGCGGCAAGCTGGCCGGCAATCGCCATCCAGCGCAGGATCACCAGCGTCTGCAGGCGCACCTGCCCGCTCTGGTCGCCCGGCATGCGGCCCGCCAGGAAATTCCGGCGCAGCCAGTGCATGGCCACCCGGTCGTCGCTCATGGTCATCGATCGTCTCCGCCTCAATTCGGAGCGGAGTTTAGTGCCTCACGCGCCTGCCGTCATGATTTCGATCAAGGTTCCATCAGGCGTTCGACGGCCAGACGCCCGCCAGTTTGCGGGTCTCGCCGATGCGCATGATCCAGGTGTTTTCGGGCTCGTAGCCTTCCGCCTCCGCGGCCTTCAGAAAGCGTTCCGGCGGCTCGAAAGGCGGTTCCACGGTGAGGAGCACCGTGCCCCAATGCATGCCGACGACGCGGCGCGCCTTGAGGTCACGGCCCATCTGCACCGCCTCTTCGGGCGTCGCGTGGGAGGCTTTCATCATTTCGCGCGGCTCATAGGCGCCGATGCCGAGAAGCGCCGTGTCGAAAGGCCCGTAGGCCTCGCCGAGTTCGCGAAAGACCGGCCCATAGCCGCTGTCGCCGCCGAAGAAGAGATGGTGATTGGCGCTTTTGAGCGCGAAGCCCGCCCAGAGCGTGCGGTTGGTGTCGAAGCCGGAGCGGCGCGACCAGTGCACAACGGGCAGCGCCGTGATGGAAACGCCTCTGATCTCGTGCCGCTCATGCCAGTCGAGTTCGATCACGTTCGAAAAGCCGCGCTCGCGGAAGAAGCGCGCGAGACGAAGCGGCACCACCACCGTCATGCGGTGCTTGTTGGGCAGGCGCGCGAGTGCCCGTTCGTCGAGATGGTCGTAGTGATTGTGGCTCACGACCAGAAGATCGACCGGCGGCAGCGCCGAGATCGGCACGCCCGACTTCACGTAGCGGCGGGGGCCGAGACCGGCTGGACCTGCAAATGTCGTGAGATAGGGATCGGTCAGGACGGTGAGGCCGCCGATGCGGATGAGGAAGGACGCGTGACCGAGCCAGGTGATGAAATCGTCGTCTTCCGCCGCATGAAGCTGAAGATCGCGCACCGCCTGCGGGCGCGGCACGACATGGCCTTCCGGCACCTCCACCTTGCGCGCGCCCATCTTGAGCATTTCGAGAAAGAAGGGACCTGCATGTTTCATGCGCCCCTGGCCCCGGCTCGCGCAGCCCTGCGGGTTGCGGAACGTGCCGTCCGGCATGTGGTGCCAGGGACGGGTTTCGTCCTGCGCCTCGTTGCCGGAGGCCGTGGCGCCGGCAACCTGGCTATTCCGCTTCGATGATGCGCGTCTCTTTGTCATTACACCCTGGGCACGAATGTCGATGTCCTAGAGATAGGATGAATTGGCACGACAGCAAGAGACGCCTTGCGGAACCGCTATTGCATTCCCGCATTGCGCAGCAGACCGGCGATTTCGCGCAGATGGTTCTCTTCGGCGAGATCGAGGGCGGACCGGCCGGTGAAGTCGGTCTCGCTGAGGTCCACATCGTACTGAAGAAGGACCTCGACGACGCCAGCATTGTTGGCCCGTGTCGCGATGAGAAGGGGAACCTCGCGGTTCGCGCCTGACTTGTTGGGGTCGGCGCCCGCTTCGAGCAAGGCAGCGGCGATATCGGCGCGGCCCGAAAGCGCCGCCATCGACAGCGCGGTCGTGCCGTCGGGCGCGCGGCGATTGGGATCGGCCTTGTATTCGAGCAGAAGCTTCACCGTCGAAAAATGGCCATTGCCGACGGCGAGCAGCAGCATCGGAATCCTGTCGCGGCCGCTTTCGTTCGGCGAAACGCCTTTCACGAGGTCCACCTTCAGGGTCTCGTTGTCGCCCGTACGAGCGGCCTGAACCGTGTCGTTGTCGACGATGTAATTCGTGGGACCGCCCGGCTGGATCGCCGCGGCAGGCGAAATACCGGAAAATACCGTGCCGACGAGCAGGGCCAGCACCGCGAAGGGGGCCGCGCGAAGCGATTTGCGTGTCATAGTGTCGCCGCGCAGCGGGTCGCTTGATCGAAGCATTTTCTCAAAGCTCTTTTGACGGTAGACAGGCGGGGGGTCCGGATTGGAAGCCGGCAGCCCCGAGGTCCGGGCAGTATAGACCAAGGACGGCCTCCGCGTCCGTTTTCGAAGGCGGTTGGCTGGAGCAGGGACAGAACCCTGCGGAAACAGGGAGAAAAACATGACGCGCAACGGCAAGATCGCTCTCGTCATCGGCGTGCTGATCGCCATTGCGGCCGGGCTCTGGCTGTCCGAGTTCATGGTCGGGGGGAGCGGCGGATCGGGTGCTGTCTCCTCGTCGGGCAAGGCGCAGGTCGGCGGCCCCTTCACCCTCGTCAACGATGCGGGCGAGACGGTGACAGACGAGACCTTCCGCGGCCGCTACATGCTGATCTATTTCGGCTTCACCTTCTGTCCCGATGTCTGCCCGACGGAACTCGGCATCATGTCGGCGGCACTCGACCAGCTCGGCGAAAAGGCAGAGAAGGTGCAACCCCTTTTCGTCACCATCGATCCCGAGCGCGATACGCCGGAGGTGATGGCACGCTATGTGACGCTCTTCCATCCGCGTCTCATGGGGCTGACGGGCACGCCGGAACAGATCGCCAGCATCGCCAAGGCCTATCATGTCTTCTACCGAAAGGCGGAGGACGAGAGCTCGACGGACTACACGATGGATCATTCCTCCATCGTCTTCCTGATGGGACCGGACGGCGAGTATCTCAAGCTTTTCCCGCCGCAGACGCCGCCGGACAAGATGGCCGAGGCGATCGCGAGTTATATCGAGTGAGCGGGCCGGCACGAGCCGGTCAGAGACGCTGTCCCATTAAGGTTTTTCCTTCCGGCGCCGTGCTTCGTCCGTGTCTTGACGGTTCCGCGCGAGGGGCCTATGTTCGCGCGCATGGAACGCAACCGGCATATCGCCCTGGGCCTTTCTCTCGGCCTCGACCTCGCCCTTCTTCGGGGCGCGCTTCTCTGCGCCTGAGCGCAGAAAACATTCCCTTTCCGACATTGCCGAATCCAAACTGCGCCTCACCGGTGCCACGAGAGCCCGTGACGCGCATCGCTCCGCCGAACATGTGAGACATGTCATGCTGAAGAATCCATCCGTCAAATACCGCGCCTTCCCGCCGGTGCCGCTCACCGACAGGCAGTGGCCGGGGAAGACGATCACGAAACCGCCTATCTGGATGAGCACCGATCTGCGCGACGGTAACCAGGCGCTTTTCGAACCGATGAACGCGGAACGGAAACTCCGCATGTTCGAAATGCTCGTGAAGATCGGCTTCAAGGAAATCGAGGCGGGCTTCCCATCCGCTTCCGACACGGACTTCGGTTTCATCCGCAAGCTCGTGGAAGGCGGCTATGCGCCCGACGACGTGAAGATCGAAGTGCTGACGCAAGCGCGGCCCGAACTCATCTCGCGCACGATGGAGAGTTTGCGCGGCGCCAAGAACGCAATCGTTCATGTCTATAACGCGACGGCGCCGAACTTCCGCGAAGTCGTGTTCCAGCAAGGCAAGCAGGGTGTGAAGGCGATCGCGACGGAAAGCGCGCACCAGATCAAGGAAATCGCCTCGACGATGCCCGAGACGAACTGGACGTTCCAGTACAGCCCGGAAGTCTTTTCGGGCACGGAACTCGACTTCGCGAAGGAAGTCGTCGACGCCGTGACCGAAATCTGGGAAGCGGGGCCGGATCGCAAGACCGTCATCAACCTGCCGGCGACGGTCGAAATGGCGACGCCGAACATTTATGCCGACCAGATCGAATGGATGCACCGCAATCTCGAACGGCGCGACGGCATCATTCTGTCCGTACACCCGCATAACGACCGGGGCACGGCGGTGGCAGCGGCGGAGCTTGCCGTGATGGCGGGCGCCGATCGCGTCGAAGGCTGTCTGTTCGGCAATGGCGAGCGCACGGGCAATGTCGATCTCGTCACGCTGGCGCTGAACCTCTACAGCCAGGGCATCGATCCGGGTCTCGATTTCTCGCAGATCAACGAGATCGCGCGCACGGCGGAATATTGCACGCAGCTGCCGATCCATCCGCGCCACCCTTATGTCGGCGACCTCGTGTTCACGGCCTTTTCGGGCTCGCATCAGGATGCGATCAAGAAGGGACTCGCGGCCTACAAGGAAGGCGACATCTGGCAGGTGCCCTATCTGCCGCTCGATCCGAAAGATCTGGGGCGCACTTACGAGTCGATCATTCGCGTGAACAGCCAGTCCGGCAAGGGCGGCGTCTCCTATCTTCTCGAAACGGAGTACGACCTCCGCCTGCCGCGGAGATTGCAGGTCGAATTCAGCCAGGCCGTCCAGCGCGTGACGGATGACAGCGGCAAGGAAGTGCGCGCCGCCGATATCTGGGCGATTTTCGAGAAGGAATATATTTCGCGGAAGGAACCCATCGAATACGTCTCGCATACGCTGTTCGACGAGGGTGGCAAGCAGGGCGTGAAAATCCGTGTACGTCGCTTCGGCAAGGAAGAGCAGCTCGAAGGCTTCGGCAACGGCCCGATCGATGCGGCGATGAGCGCGCTGAAACTCGGCGTCGAACTTCGTCATTACGAGGAGCATTCGATCGGCTCGGGCACGGACGCGAAGGCCGTCGCCTTTATGGAAGTGGCGGACCCGGAGCATCCGGGCGACCTCTTTGGCGTCGGGATCGACCCGAACATCATCACCGCCTCGTTCAAGGCGATGATCTCGGGCGCGAACCGCGCCGCGGCACGCCGGCCATGCGAAGAGTGGGTCCGGCTCTGCGGCGGTGAGGGATAAGTCGCCCGTTTTCCGGCCGTCTGTCATCGAAATGTCACTGAACCGTCATGAAGGGGATTTCCCTTCGTGACGGTTTGGCGGCGCCTGACAGAAATTTTCCGTAACCATATCCGGCTCTTCCCGGAAAAATCTCTTGGAGAGGCGGCAGGCGGCGCCTACATTCCATGTTGCGCCGCAACATGAAGGCGCGGGGGAAGACGGGGTCGCGGCGATGGGGCGGGACCCACGAGCTGAGTGAGGTAGAGCGTGCTGTATCATCTCTATGAACTGAACCATGCCGCCGTGGCGCCGTTCCGGGCTGCCGCGGAAATGAGCCTCTGGGCGCTACGCCATCCGCTCAATCCTTTCGCCGAGACAGTCGCGCACAAGACGCTGGCGGCGGCCATCGACGTTTTCGAAACGACGACGCGGCGCTACGGTAAACCCGAATTCGGACTGCACGAGACGGAAGTGAACGGCAAGCCGGTGCCGGTCACCGAGAAGATCGTCTGGGAACGGCCCTTCTGCCGGATCATCCATTTCGAGCGCGAGCCTTCCGCGATGAAGGATGTCGTGCCGCAGCAGAAGCTTCTCATCGTCGCGCCGCTTTCGGGACATTACGCGACGCTGCTGCGCGGCACGGTGGAGGCCATGCTTCCCTATAACGAGGTCTACATCACCGACTGGGAAGACGCGCGCAAGGTGCCGCTCACGGAAGGCTCATTCGACCTCGACGACTACATCGACTACGTGATCGACATGTGCCACGAGCTTGGGCCGGACGTGCATCTCCTCGCCGTCTGCCAGCCTTCGGTGCCGGTCTTCGCGGCCGTCGCCGTCATGCATGACAATGACGATCCTTACGTGCCGCTCAGCATGACGCTGATGGGCGGGCCGATCGACACGCGCGAAAGCCCGACCGAAGTGAACCGGCTGGCGACGGAACGCGGCACCGAATGGTACGAGCGCAACGTCATCACCACCGTGCCCTGGCCGCATGCGGGCTTCATGCGCCGCGTCTATCCGGGCTTCGTGCAGCTTTCGGGCTTCATGGCGATGAACCTCGACCGGCACATGGACGCGCACTGGAACTATTTCGATCACATGGTCGCCGGCGACGGCGACAGCGCGGAGAAGCATCGCGAGTTCTACGACGAATATCTCTCGGTCATGGACATGACGTCGGAGTTCTACCTGCAGACGGTGGACGAGGTTTTCGTGAAGCACTCGCTGCCCAAGGGCGAGTTCACCCATCGCGGCAAGACCGTGCGGCCCGACGCGATCACGAAGACCGCGCTGATGACCGTCGAGGGCGAGAAGGACGATATTTCCGGCGTCGGCCAGACGAAGGCCGCGCACAAGCTCTGCCCGAAGCTGCCCGAGGCGATGAAGAGCCATTGGGAGCAGCCGGGCGTCGGCCATTACGGTGTCTTCAACGGGACGCGCTGGAAATCGGAAATCGCGCCGCGGGTGCGGGAGTTCATGGGCCGGCACGCGCAGCGGTAAGACGGCTCACTTCGCGAAGATCTGCGCCTCGTCCTGGAAGGCCTTGAATTCGAGCGCGTTGCCGGAGGGGTCGCGGAAGAACATGGTCGCCTGTTCGCCGGGTTTTCCCTTGAAGCGGATATGCGGCTCGATGACGAAGCGGATGCCTGCCGCCTTCAGGCGGCCGGCCAGTTCATGCCACGCCTCCCAGCCGAGGATCAGGCCGAAATGGGGAACGGGAACCTCGTCGCCATCGACGGGATTGGCGATTTCCGCCGCCGGGACATCGGCCCCCTCGCGCCGGGGCGCGAGATGGGCGACGATCTGGTGGCCATGGAAATCGAAATCGACCCAATGCGCGTCGGAACGGCCTTCGGCGCAACCGAGAAGGCGGCCGTAAAAATCTCTCGCGGCGGAGAGATCATCGACCGCGAAAGCGAAATGAAATCGTGGCATCCTTGACATGATTCGACCCTATCTCTTTTGCCTTCGGACAGGAATGACCAGACCGTCGTCATCCCCCATCGGGTTCCGGCCGGAAGCGGCGGACGCCCGAGGGGCATTGGGCTCGACCGCATTATGAACAAACCCGTGAAATCCGCCTCGCTTCATCTCGACTACATGCAGATCGAAGGGCGGACAGTACCCGTTACCGTGAAGCATAACCCCCGCGCCAAGCGCATGATCGTCCGCGTCGATCTTGCGGCGGGGTCGGTGCTCGTCACGACGCCGTCGCGCCGGAACCTCGGCAAGGCGCTTCTTTTCGCGCGCGAGCAGCGCGAGTGGATCGCCGAGCGGCTGCACCAGGTGCCCGCGCCCGTTCCCTTCAAGAACGGTGCGCGCATTCCCTATCGCGGCAAGGAACATGTGGTGCGCTATGCGGGCGTGCGGCGCGAGGACGCGCTGTTGAAGGGGCCGGTCTGGCGCGTGCGGGGCGCGGAGACGGGCGGGCTTCCCGAGATCCGCGTGACGGGACATCCCGACTTCGTGCAGCGGCGGGTGACGGACTGGCTGAAGGGAAAGGCGCGCGACGAGCTGAACGACCGGGCGCTTTTTTATGCCGAACTCTTCGACGTGCGTCCGTCGCGCATCACGGTGCGCGACACGACCACGCGATGGGGATCGTGCTCGCCGACGCGGGCGCTGTCCTTCTCCTGGCGGCTCATCCTCGCGCCCTCCTATGTGCTCGACTATGTGGCGGCGCATGAAGTGGCGCATATAAGGCACATGAATCACGGGCCGCGCTTCTGGGGGCTGGTCGAGGAAGCGATCCCGAATTACGGGCCTGCCAAGCGCTGGCTCGAAATCAACGGGCCGGGCCTGCACCGCTTCGGCGCGGACCCTGTCGGACTTTTCGCGGGCGGCAGCCGCGGAAACATCCCGGGCAGATGAAGCTTACGCCCGGCACGGCGGCTTTCACCGTGTTCCTGGCGTCGCTGACGGCGGTCGGTCCCCTGTCGACGGACATGTATCTGCCGTCGCTGCCCGACATCGCGCGCGATTTCAGCGCCGATGCGGGCACGGTGCAGATCACGCTGAGCGCCCATCTCATCGCCTTTGCCGGATCGCAGCTCTTCTACGGACCGCTGGCCGACCGCCATGGGCGCAGGCCCGTGCTGATCGGCGGCTTCCTGCTTTATATGGCGGGATGTTTCGCCTCGCTTTTCGTGGCGACCATCGACCAGCTTATTCTCGCGCGCATCCTGCAGGCGGTGGGCGGCGGCGCTTCCGTGGTTCTCGCGCGCGCGATCGTGCGCGACCTCTATACCGGTGCCGAAGCCGGACAGATGCTCGCCAAGATGGCGGCTATCATGGGGCTCGTGCCCGCACTCGCGCCGATGCTCGGCGGCGTTGTGCAGGATGTCTATGGCTGGAAGGCGAACTTCATCGCGATGGGCGCCTTCGGTGCGGTGCTCACCGTCATGGTGGCGGTGAACCTCGACGAGACGCTGCCGGCCGCGCGGCGGCAGAGCGCGGCGCCGCTCGCCATTCTGCGCGCCTATCGCAGGCTGATCGCCGACCGGCGCTTCCTCAAATATCTCGCCATCGCGAGCGCCGCCTTTTGCGGGCTCTTCGCCTTCGTCTCCGGTTCGTCCTTCGTGCTGCAGGGGCTCTACGGTTATTCGCCGATCGCCTACGGGCTTTGCTTCGGCGCGATGGCGGGCGGATATGTCGCGGGTTCGCTCGCGGGCGGAAGGCTCGTGCGCCGCATGGGCATCGACGCGACGCTGCGCTTCGGCGGTTTCTGCGCGGCGCTGGGCGGGCTTCTCATGCTGACGGGGCTTCTCACCACGCCATCGGCGCTCGGCATCGTGGCGCCGATCGTGATCTACGGTTTCGCGATGGGCGCGACCATGCCGCAGGCGATGGCGGGCGCGCTGACGCCGTTTCCCGATATTGCGGGCACGGCCTCGTCGCTGCTCGGCTTCCTGCAATCGGTCGCGGGGGCGCTTGCCGGGCTCTATGTGGGGCATGGCGTCGATGCGAGCGCAATGCCGATGGTCGGCACCATCGCGGCGATGGGCGTGACGACGTTTGCAATCGCGATGAGCGGACGGAAGCGTTAGGGACGTTTCCTCCCGCCTGCCGTCCGGACCACCCTCCCCCTGCGGATTCCTCTGCGAAACCGTCGCATTGGAGGTTGCCGGGTAT
>NZ_BTVP01000067.1:0-8951 GCF_045863935.1 Parvibaculum sp.
CACCACAAGCTTCTCGAGCTTGATCCGTTGCAGGAGGCCGTCGATCGTTACATCGCCCTCGGCCGCCTCCAAGGGGATCGTCGTCTCCCATGGCGCAGGGAGGTTTATCTCGCCCGAGCCTGCACGAAGCGCGAGGCGGCCCGAACGGAGGGCGCCGTCCCGGCCAATGCGCAGTTCGCCGGTCGCGAAGAGCGGCGCATCGAAAACCGCATAATCCGAGAGCGAAGGCGCGGTGCGCGCGAGTGCGGCCGGAACGAGATCGGCGATGCTCGCCTCGATATTGGCTTCGTCTGCCCCCGCAGGCAGGAGGCCGTTCATATCGAGTGTCGCCATCGTGTCGCCAATGGCGAACCTCGCATGAAGGACCCCCGCAAGCCCTCCGTCGCCCTTGAAGATGACAACGCTCGCGTCCGGCGCATCGAAGGTGATGCCGTTGACCTCGTCCACGAAGCGAAGCTTGGCGTCGCGTATGCCGAGGCGCGAGAGATAGCCGAGCGGCGAGGAAGGATCGCCCTCCGAAACCAGAGCCTCGAGCATCGGTCCCACCACGGCCGGCGTTTCAAGGTCCGGCTCCTCGGCGTCCGATTTGGCGAGCGCCAGCGTGATGCCGGTGCCGGGACGGCGCAGGACGGTTGCCCGCACGCCGAAAAGGTCAATCGCCTTCGGCGCCAGAGTGCCGCGCAAAAGGGCCGGCATGCTCAACTCAAAGGCGAGTTGAGGCACCCGCGCTACCTGGTTGCCGTCCGCGCCGACGAGACGAACATCGCGCAGTCTGAGCGAGAGTTCGCGGTCTTCCGCCGACCAGACGAGAACCGTGTCCTCTATTTCCAGTTCGCCGCCCTGGAGCGCAGGGTTCGCGGCGTCCTCGATCATCTGGTTCAAAAGGGAAAGGGAGACCGGGCCTGAAGACAGCTGCCAGGCCAGAACGGCAAGAAGCGTGGCCGTCACGGCCACGGCGACACCAATCACTTCCAATAAGATCTTGCTACTTCGACGGATCAAGAAAGGCTGTTGCTCCTCTCGCTTGCCGCGCTATGGAAATCGCACAATTGAGGCGAAAGCGAGTCACTGTGGTTTTATCCCCTCCCCCCGGCGAAGTCTGCATATTTGCCACAGCGAACCGCCATTTCGAGGCTCAGGCTTAACGCGCTGGCCAGCGGAAAGACGAACGACCATATTGGGCCGCCGCGAGAGAAGGCGGCATGTTGACCGAACTCAAGGAGGCATGAACATGGCGAAGGCAGCGACCCCGCAGGGTGCAAAGGGCACGAAGGCGAAAGCAGCCGGCGCCGGACTGCCCGAGCCGGGCAGCAAGGCCCCCGCCTTCTCGCTGCCCGCCGATGACGGCTCTACGGTCTCCTTGAAGTCGCTCGCGGGAAAAAAGGCCGTCCTATATTTCTACCCGAAGGACGACACGCCCGGCTGCACGACCGAGGCGATCGCCTTCAGCGGGCTCAGGAAGAAGTTCGAGGCGGCGGGCACGGCGGTGCTCGGCGTGTCCAAGGACACCGTCGAGAAGCACTGCAAATTCCGCGACAAACACAAGCTGACGGTCCGCCTGCTTTCCGACGAGGAAGGCAAGATGCTCGAAGCCTATGGCGTCTGGGCGGAGAAGAGCCTCTACGGACGGAAGTTCATGGGCATCAACCGCACCACCTTCCTCATCGACGAAAAGGGCGTGGTACGGAAAGTCTGGCCGAAGGTGAAGGTGGCGGGCCATGCCGAGGAAGTCCTCGCCGCGGCAAAAGAGATCTGACGCCGCATGACAGGCAAACAATCTCTCGCGGCGGCGGCGCGCGAAGTTCTGCTCTGTGGCGATGCGCGCGGGAAGGCGGCCCTCGCGCGCGAGGTCGCGGCAAAGTGGCGGGCGGGCATGCTCGACGCCGATGCGGCCGTTCCCATGCCCGACAGGCCGAACCGCCCGGAAAGACCGGAACTCCTCCTGCCGCGCGAGATGCCACGGCGCAGCTTCAAGGGAGAGAGGGGCCGCGTCGCCCTGCTCCACTCGCTCGCACATATCGAACTCAATGCGATCGACCTCGCCTTCGATCTCGCGGGACGCTTCCAGTCCGAAGGTCTTCCCCGCAGCTTCTTCGACGACTGGGTTGCCGTCGGCGACGATGAGGCGCGTCACTTCGCGATGCTCGAGGAGCGTCTTGCCACCTTCGGCGCGCGCTATGGGGACCTGCCTGCGCATGATGGGCTCTGGCAGGCGGCGGAGGAAACCAGGCACGACCTCCTCGCCCGCCTCGCCGTCGTGCCCATGGTTCTCGAAGCGCGGGGGCTCGACGTGACGCCCGCCATGATCGGACGGCTCGACGCGGCCGGCGACAGGGCAAGCGCCGCGATACTCGAAACGATCTACACGGAGGAACAGGGCCATGTGCGGGCGGGCGCGCATTGGTTCCACCATGCCTGCGAGCGGCGCGGCCTTGCCCCGCAGGAAACCTTTCACCGGCTGGTGAAGCGGCACTTCCGGGGCGCGTTGAAGCCCCCCTTCAACGCGGAGGCGCGGAGCGCCGCAGGCCTTGAGCCCGGCTTCTACGAGCCGCTTGCGGGCTAAAAAACTGCCATTGCGGAGCGATTTTCCAATCTATGGTAAATCCAGATTAACCAATGACATCAAAACTCTACGCGCGTATCTTGCTTGTATGTGCCAAATTGGGGTGGAATAGGCATACAAAAATGGGGGCTAAGGGGCATTGAGGGGCATGCACCAACGGCATCACTGGGCCGATAAATTCCGCAGTTTTCTGCGGCATATGTATGTGGAGCGGCAGATTTACATCCGCAGCCACGGGCATGTGCAGTTTATCTCGTTGTCGCCGCTGACGCAGACGGCGTTCGCGGCGATTGCGTTCGTATTACTGAGCTGGATCGCGTTTGCGTCGGTCAACGTGGTCTTCAAGGAGCAGATCATCGCGGCGAAAGATCGCCGCTACGTGAAGATGCAGGGCGCTTACGAAGAGCGGATGGCGCAGCTCCAGTCCGCCTATGACGAGCTCAACGGGCAGCTCGTCATCACCGAGGAACGCTTCCTCGCGACGACGCGCCAACTCGAAGAAAAGCACAAGCAGCTCGCTACGCTGATGAGCCAGCGCCAGAGCGCCAACTCCCAGCTCGACGCGATGCGCCGGCGCTACGCCGCGACGCTGAGCGGCAAGGAAGGAGCGCCGGGGGACGGCAACACGGTGCTGATGCGGGTGGACGGCGCCTCGGAAGGCCCCGACGTGGTTCACACCACGGCCCGGCCAGCGCGAATGACGGAGCTCGAGCCATTTGTCATAGAAGGTAGCGAAGGCATTGATTTTGCTGGGCTTGCCGGCAGCGCCGAGGGTGACAACGGCGTTGTTTCGCTGATCGATACAAGGCTCGCCCAACTCGATAACGCGCAGCAGGGCCTCATCAACAACGTGGAAGAGGTGACGGACCGGCGGGTCCGCGAGCTGAAATCGATCATCAGCATGACCAAGGTCGTCGACCCCGAGCAGATGCTCAAAAGGACGAACGGCAAAGGTGGCGAAGCCCAGGGCGGTCCCTTCATCGATCTTGCGGACACGGATGCGCTGGCTGGCGGCGGCGATGAAACCGGCTTCGCAAAGCAGCTTTTCCGGGTAAGCCAAAATCTGAAGAAGATGGCCGATCTCGAGGAATCCATTGCGAGAATGCCGCTCGCCTCTCCGCTTGTCAGCTACCGCCACACGAGCAGCTACGGCCCCCGCCGCGATCCCTTCAACGGGCGCATGGCCTTCCATTCGGGCGAGGACATGGCGGCCGGCTACGGTTCCAAAATCTACGCGCCGAGCGCCGGGACCGTGACCTTTGCAGGCTGGAAGGGCGGCTATGGGCGCATCATTGAAATCGACCACGGCAACGGCTTCCGGACCCGTTACGGGCATCTCAGCAAGATCGAGGTGAAGACTGGCCAGAAAATTGCATTCCGGGAGACTATCGGCAGAGTAGGGTCCTCCGGCCGCAGCAGCGGGGCCCATCTTCACTACGAGGTCTGGTTCGACGGTATCGTTCGCAACCCCTCCAAGTTCATTGAGGCAGGGCATTATGTTTTCGCGAAGCAAGGATAAAGACACAGACTCCAAGGCAGCTCCGGCTGTCCCGGCTCCCGTGAGCGCCCCGAGCGGCGGACGGCGGCCCAACGCACGCACGGCACCGTCGATCATCTCCAACGATCTGGTGGTGCATGGCAATCTGACGGCGACGGGCGACATCCAGGTCGACGGCACCGTGGAAGGCGACATTCGCAGCCAGTCGCTGACGATCGGCGAGAAGGCTTCGATTACCGGCGAGATCGTGGCGGACGACATCGTGATCCGCGGCCGCGTTATCGGCACGATCCGGGGACGGCGCGTTCAGCTCGCCTCCACCTGCCATGTCGAAGGCGACATCCTGCATGAGGCGCTGGCCGTGGAAACGGGCGCGTTTTTCGAAGGAAACTGCCGCCATTCCGACGATCCGATCAGCCAGCAGGCAGGCTCGACCGCCCGCACATCGCCCGCACGGCCCACGGCGCAGGCCGCAGGCGGACCGCTCGGCGACATGCCGCGCGCGGCACCCCGCCCCACCGCCGGCAATGACAGCCCGGTGGTCGTGAACGATGGCGGCGTGGTCGTGAAGCGGCCCGCGGCGCAGTAAACCGCGAAAAATTTCGGGGGGAAGAGAGGCCGGGGGCGCATGTCCCCGGCCTTTTTCGTTGCGGAACCGTGACGAATGCGCGGCCAGTGAAAACCGGCCGGAATCCGCCGTTTTCCAGCTATCCCCGGCCGACTGTCATCGAAATGTCATCGAAACGTCATGGAAGCCGGATTTATCCCCGCAGCGGGGATATCGCGCGCGCCCTGCCCGGCCTTGCGGCGACGAGTCCCGCTGCGGGAGAGGGGCGCCGCGATGTGCGCCCGCGCGTGCTCGGGAATGTGCCGGAACGGGACATGATTTGAGGGGCGGGGAAGGAGACGAATTGGTGGCTTCCCCCGCCCCGAAATTCGCGGATGCGAATTTCGACCCGCCCCCAGGGGCGGGTGGGACGAGAAGGAGGAACGCGCCCCGCCCTACTCGATGTCCTCGACGGCTTCGGCGCCGCCATGGACGCGGGCGGCAAGGGCCGCGGCCATGAAGGGATCGAGATCGCCGCCGAGCACGGCATCGGGGTCCGGACTTTCGACGCCGGTGCGCAGGTCCTTCACCATCTGATAGGGCTGGAGGACATAGGAGCGGATCTGGTGGCCCCAGCCGATGTCCTTCTTGCCCGCCTCCTCGACAGCGGCGGCCTCTTCGCGCTTCTGCAACTCAAGCTCGTAGAGCCGCGCGCGCAGCATGTCCCAGGCGGCGGCACGGTTCTTGTGCTGCGAGCGCTCGTTCTGGCAGGCGACGACGATGTTGGTCGGGATATGCGTGATGCGGACCGCACTGTCGGTCTTGTTGATGTGCTGGCCGCCCGCGCCGGACGCACGATAGGTGTCGACGCGGCAATCGCTTTCGTTGATCTGGATGTCGATGCGGTCGTCCACCACCGGATAGACCCAGACGGAGGAGAAGCTGGTGTGGCGGCGCGCGGCGCTGTCATAGGGCGAGATGCGCACGAGCCGGTGCACGCCCGACTCCGTCTTCAGCCAGCCATAGGCATTGTGCCCCTTGACGAGGATGGTCGCCGACTTGATGCCCGCCTCTTCGCCGTCATGGCGCTCGATAAGCTCGACCTTGTAGCCCTTGCGCTCCGCCCAGCGCGTATACATGCGGAGCAGCATCTGCGCCCAGTCCTGGCTTTCGGTGCCGCCGGCGCCCGCATGGACTTCGACATAGGTGTCGTTCGCGTCCGCCTCGCCGGAGAGCAGCGTCTCGATCTCGGCTTCGGCGGCCTCGTCGCGCGCGGCTTTGAGCGCGGCCTCGGCTTCGGCGACGATCCCCTCGTCGCCTTCGGCCTCGCCCATTTCGATCAGTTCGAGATTGTCGTTGAGGGCCGCTTCGAGCTTGCGGTAGCGGCCGATCGCACCCTCGAGGCGCGTGCGCTCGCGCATCAGGCCTTGCGCCTTCTCGGGATCGTTCCAGAAGTCGGGATCTTCGGCTTTCGCCGTCAGCTCATCGAAGCGCCGGAGGGCAGCATCCCAGTCAAAGATGCCTCCTCAGCAGCGCGAGCGACTGCTTGATTTCATCGGCGAGGGTCTGCGTCTCGGCGCGCATGGGCGGGGTCCGTTCGGAATCGGCGGTTGATTGGAGGCGGAAAATAGGGGGGATGGGGGAGCATGTAAAGGTTTCGCCGCCTATTCCTCCACCGGCCTCGGCGTCCCCGCAGCGCCCGCAAGAATGCCGCCGTCGATTGTGATCTCCGAACCGGTAACGTAAGCGGCTTCGTCGGAACCGAGCAGCACGGCGATGGCGGCGACTTCCTGTGGCGCGCCGAAGCGGCGGAGCGGCGTGTCGGCAACGATGGCGGCCATGCGCGCGTCGCGCTCCGGCCCCTCGCCCAGCATCGGCTCCCACATGGGTGTGAGCACGGCGGCCGGATGAATGGAGTTGCAGCGGATGGCGAGCCCCTGCCCGGCGCAATAAAGCGCGACCGTCTTGGTGTGGTTGCGGATCGCGGCCTTCGAGGAAGCATAGGCGGCAGCAGCCGGAATGCCGACCATGCCCGAGCGCGAGGACATGTTGACGATGGCGCCCGCGCCCGCCGGACGCATGGCGCGAATGGCGTGTTTGCAGCCAAGAAAGACGCCGTCGAGATTGGTTTCGTGAACGGCGCGCCAGTCTTCGAGCGCTGCATGTTCGGGATCGTGCGCTACGTGTCCCGCCTCAAGACCGGTGATCCCGGCATTGTTGACCAGCACATCAAGACGGCCATGCGCGGCGAGGATCGCGGCCATGACCGCTTCCCACGCCGCCTCGCTGCGGACATCGAGACGCTGGAAGCGCGCGGCAGGGCCTATGCTCTGCGCCAGGCGGCGGCCGGCATCTTCATCGAGATCGGTGAGCCAGACAGTCGCGCCTTCATCCACATAGGCGCGCGCGATGGCAGCGCCAATGCCGCGTGCGGCGCCTGTGACGAGGGTGACCTTGTCTTTCATTCTGGGCATCCGGGGCCTCCGCATGTTGCAAGTAGTGGCAGTAACATCAGGGGGACGGCGGGTCCAGTGTGTTGGGGGAATGGGATTGGCACACGGAGGCACGGAGACGCGGAGGGGTGTGGTTGCGATGCTCCCCTGTTCTCGTCTTTGCGAGCCTGGCGACGCGAGGCGCGGCAATCCAGGGGCGGCAAACTCCGTGCGCGCGGCTGGAAAAGGGGGCATCCGGAGGATAGCCAAGCAACACCTTTACTGTAAGTTTTACCTAACTGTTAATCCCTCCCAACGACTGCAGTTCGACTGGTTCCTTCCAATGAGCAGACCAAGACGCGATATGCATCAAAAGTCACTTCTCAAACTGCTATTAAATGCAGAAGAACGTCGATTCTTTCAAATGATATGGGCGATTGATGCACTGCAAGGTGATCGGCAGGGTCAGGCAGAAAAGCTATTGCGGTTCCCGCCCGAAGCCGCATCAAGCGAAATTACATCTAGATATGCCGTCCATCGATGGGAGCTAGAAACTCTCGTCAATCTATTTCTTACAAGACCTTTCAGGAACAGACGAAAACCAAATGACAGCTTTCTGAACTGCGGACAATACGAAACCCTAGCCACTCTCATAAACCACCTCCGAGAAATCGAAGATGCTGAAGCAGGCATGTATCTTGGGAGAGTGGGAATACTGAATGAAATGCACCGTATCGCCCAACGGCAGTTTCCTTGGCAACGAGGCTTTTTTAATGCCGTTCAATTTTATCGCTATGCATTCATTTACGGACAAGGAGATTGCGCAGATTACTTCAATGCGACCTACGGAATAACTTTTGACACCTTCTCTTATATTGGTTTCGCGCTTTTTACTGCCTTCCAAGAACGTCCTTGGATTAAAAATAAATACTCACTTACAGACATAGGCATAAAAGACGATGAGCTTTGCGACGGAATGAAGCTTCTCTGCAAACCAGAACCAGAGGCGGAAAAGGAAGCCACGGCGCTTCTGTCAGAAGTTCAATCGAAACTCAAATCACCTTTGCCAACAGCATTTCAACCTAGCTATTTGCGTCGTTTCCCAATCTTGTCGTTTGGCGATGTCAGTGGCGTTAGCATTGCGCCCCTTCCCGCACTTCTCATCCTTCGCGTAACGCAAGGGGTGTACTACGACTTGATCGACGGCGGCAGTCACTTGCGCAACGACGCAAGCGCACGTTTCGAAAAATATTGTCGGCAACTTTTGAGGGCAACTCTGCCAGACCACGAAATAGAAGAAAGCCACACATACTCCGTCCGAGGAAAATTACTTGATTCCCCCGATATCCTAATAAAAAGGGACGGCGTCCCAGTCGCTGTTCTGGAATGCAAAGCAACAAAACTAACAATTGGCGCGCAATATGCCGAAGATCCAACCTCAGAAGCTGAAGTTGGATACCGAGAAATAGCCAAAGGAGTTTTTCAAATTTGGCGCTATCGGTCACATATACGAAGAGGGCTTACGGCAAATGACGCCACGGAGCGACCAAATTTCGGTCTAGTTCTCATGTTAGATACGTGGCTATCGATGTCACGGGAACTGCAAAAGCAAGTCGTGTCAGTTGCCAACTCACTAGCCGACGCCGCAAAGGAAGACATCATCGAAGAAGACCGGGAACGCGTTATATTTTGTTCCATTCCAGATTTTGAAAGGCTGCTTCTGATCTCTGACAATGAATCTTTCTTTCTCACCCTGTCAGCGGCCAAAGAAGAGAAATTCGTCGGATGGCACTTGCCGGAAATCCATCGTGAGATTCACGGCAAAACACAGAAGAAGCCGTTTCCGTTTTCCTTAGCTGACGTGAGCCCCTGAACTTCCTCCAGATTTGAGTAGAGTCCGTCAATTGAAGG
>NZ_BTVP01000068.1:0-7801 GCF_045863935.1 Parvibaculum sp.
GGAAACGGGGGCCGATGCCGGGGGTATCGTTCAGTCGGCGCGACTTTCTGAAGCTGTTCGGCGCAACGGCGGGATGCTTCGTGGCGACGGCTGCCACGACGCCCTTCCTGCCGAAGCTCGGCGCCGCCCATGCCGCGCCCGGCACTTTCCACTTTCCTCAAGGCCTCGCCTCCGCCGACCCGCAGCCCGACGCCGTGATGCTCTGGACGCGCGTGGAAGCGTTCGACAACGGCGCGGCCCTCCCGAACGGTGACGTCGACCTCTATGTGCAGGTCGCCACCGACATGAATTTCGAGAAGGTGGTCGTCGAGCAGTCGGTGCGTGCGAGCAAGGCATCGGACCACACGGTCCGCATCTTCGTGCAGGGGCTGAAGCCCGACACGGTCTACTATTACAACTTCTATGCCGGTGGCGACCGCTCGCCCTACCCCGGCCGCACGCGAACCGCGCCGCTGCCCGGCGCGAAGCGCAAGGTGCGTTTCGCCAGCGTTTCCTGCCAGAGCTATGAAGCTGGCTATTACGGCGCCTTGCGCCGGCTCGTGAACGACGATATCGCCGCCGCGCCGGACGAGCAGATTGACTTCGTGCTGCATCTGGGCGACTTCATCTATGAGCGCACCGGCGATGTGCCGGAGGATCGCCCCGTCGCACGGCTCGTCGGGCCGCTGCCCGACGGCAGCGAACCCTGGGAGCCGGACGGCACGCGCGACTGGTGGCGCAAGGGCGGACAGGCGGCGGTGACGCTCGCCGACTATCGGCATCTCTACAAGACCTACCTCACCGATCCGGACCTGCAGGCGGCGCGGGCGCACTTTCCCTTCGTGTGCACCTGGGACGACCACGAATTCACGAACGACGCCTGGCAGAGCTATGGCAGTTATTTCGGCGATGGCGAGCCTGCGCAGAAGCGCAAGGTGGCGGCGAACCGCGCCTGGTTCGAATTCGTTCCCGCCGTGCTCTCGCAGGCACCTCGCTTCAATGGCGTCGTCTCGCCCGCGCATGATTTCCGCAATGCGCGCGTCGAGGATGCGCCGATGGAAGCGCATGACGGCGATTTCCGGTTCGAGGGCGAAAACGCGAAAGCCCTGTCGAGCCTGACCATCTATCGCACGCTTCGCTGGGGCGCGATGCTCGATCTCGTCGTAACGGACCTGCGCAGCTATCGCAGCCCGCCGGTGATGAACGAGGAAACGAGAGCGCTGATCGCGGGCGCGCCGGTGCCGCCGGTGCGGGTCGTGAAGGTGCTCGATGCGGGACGGACCGCAAATGACGGCAATCCACCCGCAACCATCGCCTATGGCGATCGCGAGATAGAGAACCCGCGCGCCGCCGCGCCGGCCGGAACGCATATGGGCGGTCCGCAAAAGGCATGGTTCAAGGACGTCATGAAGGCTTCGAAGGCCGAATGGCGCATCTGGACGAACAGCTGCCCGGCACTCCAGATGCGGCTCGACTTCTCGCAAATCCCCTTCGCGGGCCTCGAAGACGGTTATGTCGGCACCGATGCGTGGCAGGGCTATCCCGGCGAACTTTCGGAGCTGCTCTCGTTCCTCAGAGACGAAAAGATCGGCAATGTGATCTCGCTGTCGGGCGACTACCACGCCTTCGCGGCGGGGCGCCTGCCGGCGGACCCCGACGCAGAAACGCTCGCCTGCCCTGCCGTCGAGTTCCTGACCGCGGCGATCAGTTCCGGCTCGATGTATGAGGGCGTCGACCGGCGAACGCGCGGCAACGGCTTCTTCCGCCGCGCGGCGACCATCGAGGATGAAGATGGCCGTCAGCCGAACTGGAACAACACGCTCGTGAATGGGGTGCGTGCGGGCGTACTCGTGAATTATTCGAGTTCGGACTACCTGCTGAACCTCGTCCGCAACGACCGCGCGAGCCCCGGCCTCGATTACATCGACTCCGACGCGCATGGATACACGCTCGTCACGCTCGACGAGGGCCATGCGGAAGTCGTGCAGGTGAATGTCGGCGACGTGACGGCCGATGCCGGCCCGGAGGGTTCATCCGTGAAACGCAAGGCGCGCTTCACGGTGAAAGGCTGGGCGGGCGGCGAGGAGCCAGTGCTCGAAGGCCCCGATTTCGAGGGCACGCCGCCCTATCCCTGGAAATCCAGGGTAAAGGCCGACCCGCCGCCGGTTTGACGAGCGGGCCTCACCCGCTAAGCTTCTCGTCACCAGAACAGGGGCGAGGGTCAGAGGATGAGCTTTCCGGAATACGCGGCCAACGATGCGCTTGGCCTTGCCGAACTGGTGCGCAAGGGTGAGGTCAGCCCCAGTGAACTGGCGGAAGAAGCGATCGCCCGGATCGAGAAGCACAACCCCGCACTCAATGCCGTTATCCTGAAGCTCTACGATCTCGGCCGCCAGATGGCGAAGACCCCGGTGGAAGGCCCCTTCAAGGGCGTGCCTTTCCTGCTGAAGGACGCCTTCGGCGACATCGCCGGCTATCCGACGCGGCTCGGCTCCCGCTTCAAGTCCGACGAACCGGTGAAAGAGGATGCGGTGCTCGCCAAGCGCTTTCGGGCGGCGGGCCTGACCTTCCTCGGCAAGACGAACGTGCCGGAGTTCACGCTGCTGCCGACGACCGAGTCCGCCCTTTACGGTGCCGCACACAATCCATGGAACGTGAACCATTCGACGGGCGGTTCGTCGGGTGGATCGGCGGCCGCCGTCGCCTCCGGCATGGTGCCGATCGCGCACGCGAATGACAGCGGCGGCTCGATCCGTATTCCAGCATCGAGCTGCGGTCTTGTCGGCCTCAAGCCGACCCGCGCCCGAACATCTCTCGGCCCCGACTATGGCGACGTGCTGAGCGGGCTCTGCCACGAGCACGTGCTGACTCGCACCGTGCGCGACTGCGCCGCCATGCTCGACTGCATTCACGGAAACGAACCGGGCGATCCTTACGTGGCGCCAGCGGTCACGGGCAGCTTCCTCGACGAGACGAAGCGAAAGCCCGGCAAGCTGCGCATCGCTTTCAGCAGAACAAACCCGGCAGGCGCACCGCTGCACGCCGATTGCGTGAAGGGAGTGGAGGCGACCGCGAAAGTGCTCGCCGATCTCGGACATGAAGTGGTGGAGGCCGCGCCGCCCTTGAAGGCAGAAGAACCCGGCAACCTGTTCCTGCCCTTGTGGGCGGCATGGCTTGCTTCCGAAATCGAACTCGAAACGGCACGCCGAGGACGCGGACCGAAGGACGACGAACTCGAACCGCTGACGCGCGGGCTCTACGAGATCGGCAAGACGGTGAGCGCCGCGCAATATCTGATGCTGGTGAAGGAGGCGCAGGCCCTTACACGCCGCGTCGCAGGCTTCATGCAGACGCACGACGTATGGCTGACGCCGACGCTCGCGTCGCCGCCGATCCCGCTCGGCCTCATCAATATCAACGAACCAGACCCGATTGCGGCCTTCGCGCCTGCCGTCGACTATGTGCCCTTCACGCCGATCCAGAACCTGACGGGCCAGCCTGCCATGTCGCTGCCACTCGCCATGTCGTCGGACGGGTTGCCGGTCGGCATGATGTTTTCCGCGCGCTTCGGCAACGAGGCAACGCTGTTCCGCCTCGCGGCGCAGCTTGAGGAGGCGATGCCCTGGAGGGAGCGGCATCCGCAAATCTGGAACTGAAGAACAAACCGGGAGGAACGGTAATGAGCTTTGCAGAATATGCGGATCACGACGGCCTCGGCCTCGCCGAACTCGTGAAGAAAGGCGACGTGACGCCGGTCGAACTCGTGGATGCCGCCGTCGAACGCGCCGAGCGCCACAACGGAACGCTCAACGCCATCGTCTACAAGGCCTATGACGAGGCGCGCGAGGCCGCGAAAGGCAAACTCCCGGACGGTCCCTTCAAGGGCGTTCCCTTCCTCATCAAGGATCTCGGCACGGAAGTGAAAGGCTGGCCGCGCACGAGCGGTAGCAAGTTCGTCGCCAATGTCGTGGACGATCACGACAGCACACTGGTGAGCCGCTTCCGCGCGGCGGGTACCGTGCTCTTCGGCAAGACCAACACACCTGAATACGGCATCACCGGCACGACGGAATCGCGCCTGCTCGGCCCCTGCCGGAACCCCTGGGACCCGAACCGCATTTCGGGCGGTTCGTCCGGCGGCGCGGCCTCGGCGGTCGGCGCCGGCATCCTGCCGCTTGCGCATGCCTCGGACGGGCTCGGCTCGATCCGCATTCCCGCTGCCTGTTGCGGCCTTGTCGGCATGAAAGTGACGCGCGACCGCAATCCGCAGGGACCGGACGATTTCGACCGCGCCATCGGCTTCAGCGTCGATCATGTGGTGAGCCGCACCGTGCGCGACAGCGCGGCCATGCTGGACGCGACCGGCTACCCCGAACCCGCCTCCCCCTATGCGCCGCCCCCGAAGGAGCGGCCCTATATGGAGGAGATCACGAAAAGTCCGGGCAAGCTCAAGATCGCCTGGTCGAGCGAGACGCCGGGCGGCAAGCCGATCCATACGGAAATCCAGGCCGCCCTCGAAAAGACGGCGGATCTGCTGGGCAAGCTCGGCCATACCGTGATGCCGCGCGGTCTCGGCATCGACTATCGCGCGCTCTACCGCGCGCAAGGCGCCGTGTCCGGCTCGAACTTCGCGGCGGGTATGATGCGCCGGATCGAGGCGATGGGCCGCGAGCCCGAACAGGACGAACTGGAGCCGCTGACCTGGGCGGGCTTCAAGAATGGCAGCAGGCTCACCGGCGCGCAGGCCATGTGGGGCTGGCAGCAGCTTCGCCTGATGAACCGGCAGGTGCTGGCGACTTTCGAGGAGGTGGATGTCTATCTCTGCCCGGTGCTCGGCCAGTTGCAGCCCGAGATCGGCTTCCTTGGACCGGACCAGGAGGCGCGCGAACTGAACAAGCGGCAGGGGCAGGTCTTCCCCTTCACACCGCCCTTCAACTTCACCGGCCAGCCCTCGCTTTCCTTGCCGCTCTGGCAGTCGGAAAGCGGGCTTCCCATCGGCATGATGTTCACCGCGCGCTATGCCGACGAGGCGACGCTCTTCCGGCTGGCGGCGCAGCTCGAAAAGGAGCTGCCCTGGAAGGACCGGCGGCCGCAGGTGTGGAACTGAGAGGTGAATTGAAGAAAGGCCTTACCCCCCAATTCGTCACGGCCCGATTTATTCGGGCCGTCCACGTCTTTACGGCATATCGTGAAAAAAGACGTGGATGGCCCGGACGAGCCGGGCCATGACGGTTTAAGGAGGAATCAACGCCCCTCTTGGGCCTTCCTCGTTTCCACGCTACAAAGCGCCCCATGACGAAGGACATCGCACCCGTACACATCATCGGCGCCGGCATGGCAGGCTCCGAGGCCACATGGCAGCTCGCGCAGGCGGGCTGCCCCGTGGTCCTGCACGAGATGCGGCCCATCGTGAAGACGGACGCCCACCATACGGAGGGCTTTGCCGAACTCGTCTGCTCCAATTCCTTCCGTTCCGACGACCCGGAGCTCAACGCCGTCGGCCTGCTGCATGAGGAGATGCGCCGCGCAGGCTCGATCATGATGGAGGCGGCGGAAGTCGCGCGCGTGCCGGCGGGCGGTGCGCTCGCTGTCGACCGCGACATCTTCTCGGCTTATGTGACGGAGAAGCTCAGCGCGCATCCGCTGGTGACGGTGGAACGCGGCGAGATAACCGGACTTCCTCCCGCCGACTGGGACAAGGTGATCGTCGCCACGGGCCCGCTGACATCCGATGCGCTGGGCAAGGCGATCAGCGAAATCACCGGCGCGGACGAACTCGCCTTCTTCGACGCCATCGCGCCCATCGTCTATCGCGACAGCATCGACATGTCGGTTTGCTGGTTCCAGTCGCGCTACGACAAGGAGAGCGCCGGTGCGACGGGCCCGGCAGGCGCGGGCAAGGACTACATCAACTGCCCGATGACGCGCGAGCAATATGAAGGCTTCGTCGAGGCGCTGCTGAGCGGCGGCAAGACCGAGTTCAAGGAATGGGAAACCTCGACTCCCTATTTCGACGGCTGCCTGCCCATCGAGGTGATGGCGGAACGTGGGCCCGAGACGCTGCGCTTCGGGCCCATGAAGCCTGTGGGCCTCACCAATCCGCACAATCCGGACGTGAAGGCCTATGCGGTGGTGCAACTTCGCCAGGACAATGCGCTGGGCACGCTCTACAACATGGTCGGCTTCCAGACGAAGCTGAAGCACGGCGAACAGACGCGCATTTTCCGCACCATTCCCGGACTTGAGAACGCGGAATTCGCGCGGCTCGGCGGGCTCCACCGCAACACCTTCATCAACAGCCCGAACCTGCTCGACGGCATCATGCGGCTGAAGAACGATCCGCGATTGCGCTTCGCGGGTCAGATCACCGGCGTCGAAGGCTATGTGGAGAGCGGCGCGATGGGCCTGCTCGCGGGCCGCTTCGCCGCCGCCGAACGCCACGGCCACGCTGTCACGCCGCCGCCGCGCACGACGGCGCTCGGCGCGCTGCTCGCGCATATCACCGGCGATGCGAACGCCGCGACGTTCCAGCCGATGAACGTGAATTTCGGTCTCTTCCCCGAGCCCGAAGTCCCACGCGACGAAAACGGCAAACGGCCTCGCGGCAAGGCGAAGGCCCCTGCCCGCAAACGCGCCTACACTTCGCGTGCGCTGTGCGACCTTGAAGGCTGGCTCCAGCCGAAAGCGGAAGCCGCTGAATAGTCAAATCCGGTTCGTGATATTGCGCCCCATCAGCCGGAGCTGACGCCGGAAGGCGGGCACCTCCACCGGCGTCCTGAACGGGTCGAAGCCGGGCGCCGTCATGAGGTCCAGATAGCGGTCGCAAAGCGAGGCAGGCAGCAGTGCCGGGAGAAGCGCCACGTCGTATGATGCGGCACGCGCGGAAGCGAGATGCGAGCGGGCATGTCCCGCAACATCGGAAAGGGCTCCGCGCAATTCCTCATTCATCTTTCCGGCAAGCACATCATGCGGATCGACATTGCGCGCGAGCAGAATGTCGGCGGGCAGCATCAACCGTCCCTGCGAGGCATGAAGGGGAAGCGCGCGAAGAAGCCCCGTGAGCGCATAGGCGATGCCCGCATGACGTATCGCCTCGCCTGCCGCCTCCGCCTTTTCTGCATTGATCGCCTGCGCGACGAGCCGCATCACTGAGGAAGACGTCGCCTCGGCATAGGCTTCGAGGATGCTCATATCCTCGAACACATCGTCGGAGAGGTCGCGCTCGCGCTCATCGGCAAGCGCGGACAGGACCCCCGGCGGGAAGGCATCCACTTCGTGGAGCGCAACGGCTGCGGCGTGGCCTCGCGTCTCACCCCGCGGCAGTCCCTCCAACGTCTCCCGCCACCATTGCAGCCTGATGTGACCCATCATCGGCTCACTGACTGTCTCGGCCACACGGGCGATTTCGAGATTGAAGGCGTAGAGCGCGATGAGCGCGGGCCGCTTGAGTGGAGGCGCGAAAAGGAGCGTCAGAAAGCGGTCGTGATCATGCGCGCGCAACTCATCGAGGCACAGGCGCATGCTCTCGCTCAATCCGGTTGTCCGGCTTTTCGTTGCCATAAGCTGTTACCTAAAGCGAACGGGGCCACCTTCAAGGTGGCCCCGCTGCATCCATTCTTCCAGGTCGCGATCAGTAGATGTTCTGCGCCGAAACCATGGCGAAGAGCATCGGAATCGAGAGCATCGTATTGGTCCGCGAGAAGAGCATCGCGGTGCGGGCCGCTGCGGGCTTCTGCTCCGCCGGCGCATCGACCAGCCCAAGCGCGATCTTCTGGTTCGGCCAGATCACGAACCAGACGTTGAACCACATGATCGTGCCGAG
>NZ_BTVP01000069.1:0-7570 GCF_045863935.1 Parvibaculum sp.
CGACGGTTCCGGCCGCCGTCTTATGATCGGCCTTGTGCCCTATTTTGCCTCGCGCGGGTCCTACGGCGCGCCCTTCGCGATCTGGCATGTCTGGCAACATATCCACAGCTTCATTTCGACGCCGCTCGTTCGCGCGGGCTATGAGCAGCAGGCCGTCCGCCGCTTTCTTGCCTTCGCGGCGGCTCAGGGCGCGGCCCTCGTCGAATTTCCGATGTTCGAGGCGGGTGGAGCCTTCGACAAGGCGCTCCGCGACGTCATGGCGGCCGACGGCATTCTCTACCGCGAAACTGATCGTCACGAGCGCGCCTTCCTCCGCTCGGCGCTCGATGAAGAAGCCTATCTTGCGGCCCATATCCGCAAGAAGAAGCGCAAGGAATTCAATCGCCTCTGGAACCGTCTCGCCGAGGAAGGCCGGCTTGAATTCGCTGTTCACGACGGCGGTTCGGACGTTGGTGCATGGGTTGACCGCTTTCTCACGCTCGAGGCGCGCGGCTGGAAGGGCAAGCGCGGCACCGCGATGAAGATGCGGCCGAACGAGCGCCTTTGGTTCGAGGAGATATGCCGGGGCGCGCGTGAGGCGGGGACGCTTCACTGCACGGAGCTCACCCTCGACGGCAATCCGGTTGCCATGCTGACGAGCTTCCGCTCCGGTCGTGGCGTCTTCACCTTCAAGATCGCCTTCGACGAGCGCTATTCGCGCTATTCGCCCGGCACGCTGCTGATGCTGAAGGCGATAGGTGCGTTTCTCCGCGATGACAAGGTCGACTGGGTCGATTCCTGCGCCGTGCCCGGTCATCCGATGATCGACCATATCTGGGCCGAGCGCCGCACCATGAGCAGCATGCTCGTGACCACGCCGCATTCTTTCAGCGTACCGCTGGCAGGCTGGATCGCGCTTGCAAAGCGCGGTGAAGCGGCCGCACGCAAGAAACTTCGCGTTCTCTATGACCGTCTGCAAGGAGATGGAAATGAACAAGCTCATTGAAATTGCCGAGGGGACCGTTTCGGACGCCATGCCGCGCGCGACCTTCCGCGTGGCGCACCGCCTCGACGGACATCCGTTCTTCACGCTCGATCGCCTCGCTCGGCTTGCCGCAACCTTGCCCGCGGATCAGGTCGAGTTCAACGGACCGGTTGCCCCCAACCAGGACCCTTCACTGACGCCGTCCAACGGCCTTTCGCCCGAGGAAACCGTCCGCCGGATCGAGGAGGCGAAGTCCTGGATGGTGCTGAAAAATGTCGAGGCCGATCCTGAATACAAGGAACTGCTCGACGCCTGTCTCGATCAGGTCGCCGAACAGACGGACGGGATGATGGGCGGGGCGACGATGCGCCAGGCTTTCATCTTCGTAACTTCGCCCGGCAATGTGACGCCGTTTCACATGGATCCGGAACTGAACTTCCTGCTCCAGATTCGCGGGCAGAAGCGCATGTCGCTTTTCGATCATCTCGACCGTTCTGTTGCCAGCGCGGAAGACATGGAACTCTTTCCAGGAAAGCACCGGAATCTCGTTTATCGCGAGGACTTCGAATCTCGCGCGGCGCAGCAGCATATCGGGCCGGGCGAGGGACTCTTCGTACCGATTTTCGCGCCGCACTGGGTGCAGAACGGAAACGAGGTCTCCGTCTCCTTCTCCATCACCTGGCACACGGCGGAGACGCGGCACCTGGTCAAGCTTTCCTACGTGAATGCCGGTTTGCGCAGGCTCGGCTTCCCGCAGGCGGACGCGGGCGTCCATCCCCTGTGGGACAAGGCGAAGGTCGCGGCCTATGACGTTCTGCGCCCGACCTATGACGGCGCGAGGCGCTTCGTCGGCGACCGGCAGAAGGCGATTGCGCTCTTCTTCGGGCGGAAGACGCCGGCGATCGCGGGCTAGCGCGCCGCCGCTCTCGGGTGGACGAGGTGCGCGGGATATTCCTGCAACGCCTCGTCGCCGTAGCGGCGATAGCGGCGCAGGTTCACCCTCGTCAGCAGGATGCCGACGCGGCGGCTGCTTGCCGCCGAGAGCACTTTAAGTGCGCGAGCGACCATGCGGCGGCTGGTCGAGGACCATCTCACCACGAGCACCGTGACATCGGCGAACTTCGCCAGCACCTGCGCATCGGCGGCAGCCAGCACGGCGGGTGAATCGATGATCACATAGTCGTAGGTCTGCTGGAGTGCATTCAGCACCCAGAGCATTTGCGAGGAAGCGAGCGCTGCCGTGGGATTGGCGAGAGGCGTTCCCGCCTGCAACACATGAGCGGGGCTTGCGGAATCCTTCCGGATCACATGCTGGAAGGCGGCGCGGCTCATGAGGAGGTCGGCAAGGCCGGGCCGCCTTGCGATGTTCAACGCTTCATGCATCGAAGCCGCGCGCAAATCGGCGTCGACAATGATGGTGCGATATCCGCCAAGCGCAAAGATACGTGCGAGACTTGCGGCGGTCTCCGTCTTGCCTTCGCCCTCTGTTGCCGAGGTCACGAGCACGGTGCGGGCGCGGCGGTCGCCCACGCGCGCGAGAAGCACATGGCCCTGGAGCGCACGGATGGATTCCGAATAGGGGCCGGACGGATCGCGGAGAACATCGTCGGCTGGGGCGGTTTTGCCACGGCGCGTTTCTGCTTCGGGCACGAGCCCGAGGAACGGCATGCCGGTCGCGCGCTCGGCCTGTTCGCCGGTACGGAACCCGCGGGCGAAGACCTCGATCAGGAAGGTGACGAGAAAGGCGAAGATGATGCCGGCGACCGTGGCGAAGGTGAGCGCGGAGGACATGCGCGGGAAAGTGGGCTCGGTCGGCTGCTGCGCGCGCGAGACGATGCGCGCATTCGCCGCCTGGGCGTCCGCCTCGGCGCGGGCGTTCGCTTGCTGGTAACGCAGCAGGAAGGATTCGAGAAGCGCCCGGTTCGTGTCGGCGTCGCGCTGCAAGGCGCGCAACTGCACCTCGTCCTGGTTGAGCTGCCCCATGCGGCGCTGCAGCCGCGTCAGGCTCGCGCGGAGCGAGTTCACGCGCGCATTGGCGACGCGCGCCTCGTTTTCCAGCGCCTCGATGATCTTGCGGACTTCCTTCTCGATCTGCAATTCGAGATCGGCCAGGTTCGCCTGCGATTCCTGGAGGCGCGGATGCGTCGGCAGCAGCGTCTCGGATAGCTGCGCGATCTGGGCGCGAAGGGCGACTTCCTGCTGGCGAAGGTTCTGGATGAGCGGCGATTGCAGCACTTCGGCGGCCGAGTTCACGGCATTACCGGAGGCGAGTAGCTCGCGCGCATTGCCGAGCTTAGCCTGTGTGGCGGCGCGGTCTGCTTCCGCTGTCGAGAGCTGGGTATTGAGTTCGGTCAGCTGCTGCTGGGGCACGGTCGAACCGTTCGTGAGGAACAGGCCGGACTTCGTGCGGAAGGCTTCCACCGCCGCTTCCGACTGCTGCACCTTGCCGCGCAGTTCCTCGATCTGTTCGGCGAGCCACTTCGTCGCTTCGCTGTTGATGCCTGTCCGCTGTTCGACCTGCTGGGCGATGTAGAGTTCCGCAAGCCGGTTCGGAACAATCGCCGCCATGCGGGGGTCGGCGGAGGTAAAGACGATCGCGATGACGCGCGATCCGGTCTTCTGATAGACCTCAAGACGGGAAAGCACCACGTTGGTGATGTCCTCGATGTCGGTCGAGGAGTTGTGATGACGTACACCCAGCGCGATGGCGATACGGCCGAGCAGACCGGGCGAGCGGAGCGCCGGATTGAATTCGGGGTTGCCGGCCAGCCCGAGATCGGTGATGAGGCGCGCGACGAGCGGCCGGGACGTCAGCAACTGGATTTCCGTCTGGACGGTCTGCGCATCTGGCAGCAGCGGCGAGTTTTCGTTATCGAAGGTCGAAATCTCGCCCGCGCGCGGCGCGAGCATCACCCGTGCCTCGACCGTATAGGTCGGCGTGGCGGTGGCGAGCCAGAGGATCGCGATGGCCATGAAGCCTGCAAAGGCGCAGAGAATGATTTCCTTGCGCGCCCATACGCCACGCAGCACTTCCCATGGCGAAATGTCGCCCACCGCGCTCTCGTTCGGCGCGGCGCGGCGGCGGTCGCCAAAGGTGACTACGGAGTTCGTATGGATATCGGTCATGCGTTCCGCTCAACAACTGTCCGCCGTGGGTCCGAACCGCTGGCGCTGCCGCGCCGGGACACCACGTCCAGGATCAACCGGCAGTAGACGGCTTTTAGGTAACGGAAGCCTTAACGGGAAACCTTGAAAGCCGGTGGCCGGTTCGGATTTTGCCCGCGTTTCCGCGCGGCAGGACGGTCTGTCGCAGCCCGGGGTTGCGAAAAAATTAACCCTTCCGGCGGTACTCTCGGGCAGCGCTGAAACCGCCACAGAGGCCCCCTTCATGAAGCTCCGTCTTGCCCTTGTCCTGATGGCGATGTTCGCTGCGGCCACTGGCTGCGCGGAGCGGGGCATCATTGCCGAGCGCCCGGTCTCGACGGAGAACGACGTCTATGTCCTCGATACCGGCGACAGGCTGCGCGTCGTCGTCTTCGGCCAGCCGGATCTCAGCGGCGAATTCGCGGTAGACAGCACGGGTACGGTTTCGATGCCGCTCATGCCGCCGATCCCTGCACGAGGTCTCACCACGGATGAATTCGAGGACGTCGTTGCCGCCGAGCTTGGGCGCACGCTGCTGCGCAACCCGAATGTGAGCGTACAGGTCACCGAATTCCGGCCCTTCTTCATCCTCGGCGAGGTGCAGCGCGCCGGTCAGTATCCATACGTCAACGGCATGACCGTGCAGAGCGCGGTCGCCATTGCCGGCGGCTTCACCTATCGGGCCGACGAGGACCGCGTGAGGATCACGCGCAATCGCGGCGACCGCATCGTCGAGATCGGCGTCGACAGCAACGAGCCTGTCCTGCCGGGCGACACCATTCTTGTCCGGGAGCGCTATTTCTGATGGCCGCCGCCGCACATAGCAGCCCAGACGGCCGGAGCCGGGGCGTGCGGAAGGTCGTCCATGTCATGCGGCTGCCGATGGGCGGCCTTTTCCGTCATGTGCGCGACCTCGTCGCCGGACAGCAGGAAGCTGGCATCGCCGTCGGTGTCGTCTGTGCCGAGCCGCAGGACGAGCGCGCCGCCGCTGCCCTCGCAAAACTTGGGGCTCAATGCGGCCTTGGCCTTCATCTCGTTCCCATGTCGCGCCTGCCCGGTTTCGGCGACATCGCCAACATTCGCGAGGTCACGCAACTCCTGCGCTGGCTGAAGCCCGACATCGTGCATGGTCATGGCGCAAAGGGCGGCATGCTCGCGCGCCTCTCCGGCGGCGCACCCGATGCCATCCGCGTCTACACGCCGCATGGCGGCTCGCTGCATTACGGCCTCTGGAGCCTCGAGGGCCTGGTCTATCTTGGGGCGGAGCGGCTGATGCGCCAGCGCACCGGCGGCCTCATCTTCGAATCCGAGTTCAGCCGCAATGCCTATCGCGCGAAGGTCGGCAAGCCGGCCGCGCCGACGACCGTCATTCACAACGGCCTTTCAGAGGCCGAGTTCGAGCCCGTTGTTCCCGCCGAAGATGCGGCGGATTTTCTCTTCATCGGTGAGCTGCGGATGCTGAAAGGCGTTTCGACGCTCATTGAGGCCGCCTCGCGTCTGGAAAGGCCGGTCCGCATCCGGATCGTCGGTGCCGGTCCGGACCGGGCGCAGTTCGAGCGGATGGCGGTGGAGACGAAGGGCCTCGCCCGCTTCGAGTTTCTGGGCGCGATGCCCGCACACGAGGCGTTCGCCCTTGGCCGTGTCGCCGTCATGCCGTCGTGGAACGAGTCGCTCCCCTATGTCGCGCTCGAAGCGGCGGCGGCGGGGTTGCCGCTTATCGCGACCAAGGTCGGCGGCGTACCTGAAATTTTCGGACCTCTCGCCGCGCGCCTCGTGCCGGCGGGGGATGCAGCGGCACTGGCGTCGGCGATGATGCGCGCGCTTTCCGATCCGGCCGGGATCGCGGCCGACGCCGAAAGGCTTCATGGCCGTGTCCAGGAGTTCTTCTCCGTTGCCCGCATGGTCGATGCCGTGGACGGTTTCTACGCCCGTCTTCTCGACACGCGCGAAGCGGGAAGGGATGCGGCGCTTGCGGGCAGGGCAGGTGGCGCCGCCCATCCGGGTCTCACCGGCGCGGAACACTGAACGATGGACGGCTGGCAGATAGAAGCAGGCAGCCGGGCGCGCGGTGGCGAACCTCGCCGGCCGTTCGCAATCCATCTCGGCGAGTGGCTCGTCATTCTCGTTATCCTCACGAGCTTCTATGTCCGCTCGGACCGGACGCAGGACAGTCCCTCTCCCTATGACCTCCTGATGGCCGCGACCGTCGCGCTCACCTTCCTTTTCGGCTTGCGCTTCCCGCGCCGCCTCGGTTGGGCGGCGGCACTCTGGGGCCTTGTCGTCGCGGGATACGGCATCGGCGCCATGGATGCGCTCTATATGGAGCGTGTGCAGCCGGCGATGATGACGACGATCTATCTCGTCGGCACCTTCCTCTTCTTCGCATCGTGGATCTATGCCGATCCGGTCCGGCGCCTCACGCAGATCTTCTGGGCCTACACGGCCGCGGCAACGCTCGCTGCCACTCTTGGCATCGCCGGTTACTTCGAGCTCTTTCCCGGTGCGGAAATCTTCACCGAATATGGCCGTGCCCGCGGCACCTTCAACGATCCGAACGTCTTCGGCCCGTTCCTTGTCGCCCCCATCCTTTTTCTCGGCTGGCGGCTCAGCACGGCGCAGTCGCTGCGTTCGCTCTGGATTGCGTTTCCCTTCGGGCTTCTCGTGCTGGCGCTGCTGCTCAGCTTTTCGCGCGGCGCATGGGGCAACCTTCTGCTCTCGGGGCTCATCTTCTTCGTGCTGACGCTCGCGACCTCGAAATCCTATCTGCAGACGATGCGGCTCATCGGCTTCGGCGCGCTGGCGGTCGTCGTCATGGTGGGCGTGGTCGGCTTCGCCTTGTCGAGTCCGAAAGTGGCGGCGCTTTTCGAGGAGCGCGCCTCTCTCGTCCAGAGCTACGACACCGACCCGGAGCATGGCCGTTTCGAAAGCCAGGCCCGCGCCTTTGCGATGGCGCTCGAAAAGCCGCTCGGTCTCGGCCCGGCGCAATGGGCGATGATCAACCGGCTCGACACGCATAACGTCTATCTGAACATCCTCGTCGCGGGCGGCTTCCTCTCCGGGCTCGCCTTCATCGCGCTGCTGCTCGTCACGCTTGTGCGGGGCTGGCGGGCGATCGGCCGGGACAGTCCGGAGCAGGGCCTCCTCATCGTTGTCTATGCGGCCTTCGCGGGCCACATCGCCGAGGCCGCCATCATCGACATCGACAACTGGCGCCACTTCTATCTCATTGTCGGGACGCTCTGGGGGGTGCTTCTGGCCGTCGAGGAGCGGGGAGGGGTCCGGCGGCCGGTCCTTCGGGCCGCGTCCCGGGTCCGGCAGGGAATCGGTTCGGCGCCGGTATCAGGCTTCCAGGCGTGAGCCCGGGCCCGCAAGGGCGGGTTGCCTGCTCTTCATTCGCATGAGGTGATTGGAGGCCACGCCCGGAATCGAACCGGGGTATACGGATTTGCAGTCCGCTGCGTC
>NZ_BTVP01000070.1:0-7278 GCF_045863935.1 Parvibaculum sp.
CCATCTGCTTCATCGAAACCTCCCTGATGACAAAAACAGGGAATCATCAATCAACACCAGCCGCCACCCTCTTTTGCAGAGAAATCCTTGGGGAGGGTCAAACGGCCCAGTTTGCAGCTTGTCTGCAAAGACAGACAAGAATGGGCCGTTTGGGGCGGGGGGCGTGGATACGAAGTCACCCCGCCCCGAAATTTGTTTCGCTTGCGCTCACAAATTATCGACCCTCCCCGAAGGGGAGGGTGGCAGAGGACATGTAGCTCAGTCGTTCGCCGCCTGTTCGAGGATCTTCAGCGCCGCTTCATGCAGTTCGTGATTGGCGGCCGCCACCACCTGTCCGCCTTCCTGCGCATCGCCGCCCGACCAGCTCGTCACGATGCCGCCCGCATTTTCGATCACGGGGATCAGCGCCTGGATGTCATAGGGCTGCAAGCCGCTCTCGATCACGAGGTCGAGCGTGCCGGCCGCGAGCAGGCAGTAGAAATAGCAGTCGCCGCCGAAGCGCCTGAGCCGCACCTTCGACGATATCTCGCGGAAGGCCGCCTTCTCGTCGTCGAGATGGAACATGGCGGGATCGGTATTGCCGATCAGCGCCTCCTCGAGTTTCGTGCAGGCGCTGGTTTTGAGCGGCATGGTGCCCATCGGGCCGATCAGCTCGCTGCCGCCCGGCCGTCCCACGAAGCGCTCGCCGATATAAGGCTGGTCCATCAGGCCGATCACGGGCCGCTCGCCATCGTTGAGCGCGATCAGCGTTCCCCAGAGCGGCACGCCGGAAATGAAGCTCCGCGTGCCGTCGATCGGGTCGAGCACCCAGGTGAGGCCGCTCGTGCCCGCTTCGTGCCCGTGTTCCTCGCCGAGGATGCCGTGGTCGGGATAGCGCTCTGCAATGAGTTTCCTGATCGCCTCCTCGCCGTCCCGGTCCGCCGCCGTCACCGGGTCGAAGGCGAAGCGGCCGCGCTTGTTGTCGACCGCCAGCCCCGAGCGGAAATGCGGCAGCGTCACGGCCGAGGCGGCATCGGCCAGTTCCAGCGCGAAGGCGGCGAGTTCGTCGATATCCTGCGGGGAGAGCATGCGTTTCCTTCATTCACCGAAGAGGAGCGTTCGTTTTCCAACACCATATACAAAAAACCCACCCTCCCCTCGGGGAGGGTCGAAAAATTCGAACAGCATGTGAAGAATTTTTCGGGGCGGGGGGATGTCGAAGCCCGGCCCCCGCCCCAAACGGCTTGCAGCCGTTTGACCCTCCCCAAGGGGAGGGTGGTTTGCTCCAGGAATGCGCTCACGCCAGCCGGTAAACCCGCTTCGCCGTATCGTGAAACAGCGATGCCTTCTCCGCCTCGCTGAAGCCCTTGGCGATCTTCTTGAAGGCGTTCCACAAGACGCCATAGGAGCAGGAGAGCTTGTCCACGGGGAAGTTGCTCTCGAACATGCAGCGCTCCGTGCCGAAGACGTCGATCGAATGCAGATACCAGTCGCGCGTCGCCGCCACGAGTTCGTCCGAGGTCGGCGGCAGGTCGCGCTTGTGCCAGCCGAAGCCGTTCACCGCCATGTTGATGCCGCCGAGCTTCGCCACCACGTTCGGGCAGGTGGCGAGTTCCGCCACATCCTTCTTCCACTGTGCGAGAATCTCCACCCGCTTGCCCTCGTAAGGGCCGATGCCGATGGGCCCGCCGAAATGATCGAAGACGATCGTCGTCTCGGGGTTCGCGCGCGCCAGCGCCGTCAGTTCGGGAATCTGCGTGTGATAGAGCCAGGCATCGAAGCTGAGCCCGTATTTCGCCAGCCGCGCATAGCCCTCGCGAAATGCGGGCAGGCCCAGCAGCCCCTTGGGCGGCAGCGTATGCGAGGCGCGCACATCCGGGCTGTCGTCGAAGGCCGAGGCATGGCGGATGCCGCGGAAGCGGGCGGGCGCCACGGCGATATGCGCCTCCAGTACCTCGTCCACCGCCTTGCCGAGGCGCAAATCGGCAAAGCCGACGATTGCCGCCGCCACGCGCGTCTCCCCGAAGCCGCCGCTCGCCGATTTTGCGGCGATGCCGTTCACATATTCCGTCTCGCCGACGGGCTTCAGCGCGTCGGGGCCGCCTGCGCGATACATCGACTTGCACTCGACGAAGACGGTCGCGCGGATGTTGTGGCCCTGCGCCACGTCGGCCATCAGCTCGTCGAGTTCGTAGCGCGAGCCCGGATGGTCCCAGAGGTGATGATGCGGGTCGATGATGGGAAGCGCCGGCTCCAGCGCCTCTTCCCTCACCTTTGCCAGCCACTCCGCGTTCCCGGCCATGTCTCCCTCCTCCCCTTGTTCTTGTTGCGGAGGAGAGTGGCATCGGTCGGGATGCGAGGCAAATGCGCAGGTGCCTTACCCGGCCCGCGCGTATTTCTTGCGCTCGTTCGGGTCGAGGTAGCGCTTCCTGAGCCGGATCGATTTCGGCGTCACTTCCACCAGTTCGTCCTGCTCGATATAGGCAATCGCCTGTTCGAGCGTCAGCGGCCGCGGCGGCGTCAGGCGCACCGCTTCGTCCTTCGAGGTCGTGCGGATGTTGGTGAGCTGCTTCGCCTTCAGCGGGTTCACGATCAGGTCGTCGGGGCGGGCGTTCTCGCCGATGATCATGCCCTCATAGACCTTCACGCCCGGCTGGATGAAGAGCACGCCGCGCTCCTCGATATACCAGAGGGCGTAAGGCACGGTGTCGCCCGCGCCGTTCGAGATCAGCACGCCGTTGCGCCGTCCTTCGATCTCGCCGCGATAGGGTTCGTAGGCATGGAAGATGCGGTTCATCACGCCGGTGCCGCGCGTATCGGTCAGGAACTCGCCGTGATAGCCGATGAGGCCGCGCGAGGGGCAATGGAAGATGATGCGCGTCTTGCCGGCGCCCGTCGGGCGCATGTCGATCATCTCGCCCTTGCGGTTCGAGATCTTCTCGATGACGACGCCGGTATATTCGTCGTCGACGTCCACGGTCGCTTCCTCGATGGGTTCGAGGCGCTGGCCGTTCTCGTCTTCGCGATAGAGCACGCGGGGCCTTGAGATCGAAAGCTCGAAGCCTTCGCGGCGCATGTTCTCGATGAGAACGCCGAGCTGAAGTTCGCCGCGGCCGGCCACTTCGAAGGCGTCGCGGCTCTCGCTGTCCGACACCTTGATGGCGACGTTCGATTCCGCTTCCTTCATCAGCCGTTCGCGGATAACGCGCGACTGCACCTTCGAGCCTTCGCGGCCGGCAAGCGGGCTGTCATTGATCGAAACGGTGATCGAGAGCGTCGGCGGGTCGATGGGGAGCGCGGTAATGGCCTCCGTCACGGCCGCGTCGCAGATCGTGTCGGCGACGGTGCCTTCCTGAAGCCCGGCGATGGCGACGATGTCGCCTGCCTTGGCTTCCTCGACGGGAATGCGCTGGATGCCGCGGAAGGCGAGCACCTTGCTGATGCGGCCCCTCTCCACGGTCGCGACCTCGCCGCCTTTCGGCTGGCGCAGCACCTGCACGGCCATGTTCGGCTTCACCGCACCTTTTTCGATGCGGCCGGTGAGAATGCGTCCGAGATAGGGGTCGGCCTCGATCGTCGTCACCAGCATCGCGAAGGGCTCTTCCTGCGAGCCGTCGGTCAGCGCGGCGGGCGCCGGGAAGTGGCTCAGTATCTTCGCGAAGAGCGGCTTCATGCCGTTGTCCTTCGCGTCCGGCGCGTTCAGGTCTTCGGCCGCCCAGCCCTGCCTCGCCGAGGCGAAGATGGTCGGGAAGTCGAGCTGCTCGTCGGTGGCGCCCAGCGCCGCGAAGAGGTCGAAGGCCTCGATATGCACTTCGTCGGGGCGTGCGTCCGTCCGGTCCACCTTGTTGATGAGCACGATGGGCTTGAGGCCCAGCGCCAGCGCCTTCGAGGTCACGAATTTCGTCTGCGGCAGCGGGCCTTCGGCCGCGTCCACCAGCAGCACCACGCCGTCCACCATCGAGAGAATACGCTCCACCTCGCCGCCGAAGTCGGCATGGCCGGGCGTGTCGATGATGTTGATGCGGGTATGCGCGCCGTCCTGCTCCCAGTCCACGCTGGTGCATTTGGCGAGAATGGTGATGCCGCGCTCGCGCTCCAGGTCGTTCGAGTCCATCACGCGTTCGGCAACCTGCTGGTTGTCGCGGAAGGTGCCGGACTGGCGCAGGAGCTGGTCGACCAGCGTCGTCTTCCCATGGTCGACATGGGCGATGATCGCGATATTCCGAATAGACATATGTTCCGCCGGGGCATGGGCGTTTTCAGGAAAGGAGCCGCCCGATTTGAAAAAGGGGGCCTTCCGTCCGAAAAACGCGGCAAATAGGGAATCCAGCGGCCCAGCCTCGCGAAGTCAGAGGGGCGCGGGGGCGGCCGGAAAATTGGCCGCGTTATAGCCGCTTGGGCCCTTTTCCACAAGGTTTCCTTCGCGGCTGCGGAAATCCCCCCGAGGACAGGGTTAACCTTGCCAAAACCGGCTCGCCCGGCGTGCCAGTGCGGGGCGGGCAGAAAAGCCGCCCCGCGACCGCAAGGTCTGCGCCTTCGAGGAAGCTTGTCCTACTGCTTATGCGCCTCGAAGGAGATCGTGACCGGCATTTCGTCGCCGATCATCGCCGTCCATTTGTCCATGCCGTAGTCGGAGCGCTTCAGGGTCGTCGTGGCGTCGAAGCCGATCACCTCGATCTTCTCCTCGGTCATCGGATAGGTGCCCTTCTGGGTGAAGGTCGTGTCAAGCGTCACGGGCTTCGTCACGCCATGCAGCGTGAGGTCGCCGGTGATCTTGCCGGTCTTCTCGCCGGTCCGTTCGATCGATGTCGACTTGAAGCTCATCTCCGGATATTCGGCGACATTCAGCAGGTCTTCGCCGCGCACATGTTCGTCGCGTTCCTTGTGGCCGGTATCGACGCTTGCCGGATCGATCTTCACCTCGACGGAGCTCGCCTCGGGGTTCTCCTCGTCGAACTCGATCGTGCCGCTCACATCGTTGAAGCGGCCATAGGTGGTCGAGAATCCGAGATGGTTCACCTCGAAGCCGACATACACATGCGAGGTGTCGATCTTCCAGGTGTCGGCGGCAAGCGCGGGGCTCGCGAGAATGGCGAGGGCGGCGGCGGTTGCGGCAATCCTGTTCGTCTTCATGCGGGGGGCCTCCGGTACAAGTAGGGATTGCATGAGGATAGAGGCTCATGCGCGCGGGGCAAGTTTCCCTCTCGTTTCGTGTGGAAAGCCTTGCAAAATTGGCACTGGCGGAAGCGGCCGGATTCCCTCTTAATCCCGGCCATGTCCGACGCCCGCAAGCCCGCTTCCCGCCTTTATGTCGTCTCGCTCGTCGGCATTCTGTGCCTCGTCTACACGGTGAGCCAGTTCCTGCGCTCGTCCACCGGCGTCATCGCGCCCAATCTCGCCGCCGATCTCGGCCTTCAGCCCGAAGGGCTCGGCATCCTGTCGGGGGCCTTCTTCCTCTCCTTCGCCGTGGCGCAGATACCGGTCGGCATCCTGCTCGACCGCTATGGCGCGCGGCTCACCATGATCGGTTCGGTCGGCGTCGCCATTCTCGGCTGCTTCGTCTTCGCCGCGGCAAGGAGCGAGGCGGGGCTGACGCTTGCGCGCGTGCTCATGGGGCTCGGCTGTTCGGCCATGCTCATGGGCCCGCTCATGATCTATCGCCGCTGGTTCCCGGCGGACCGCTTCGCCATGCTGTCGGGCCTGCAGATTTCCATCGGCACGGTCGGCGCGCTGATGGCGACGGCGCCGCTCGCCTTTGCGACGGAACTCGCAGGCTGGCGGGCGAGCTTCGTCGGCGCGGGTCTCGTCACGCTGGTGCTTGCCATCGCCATGGGGCTCATTGCGCGCGACGTGCCGCCCGGCCATGCGCGCCCGCACCGTTCCACCGAGACACTGACGCAGAGCCTTGGCGGCATCGCCGAAGTCATGCGCAAGCGCAGCGTCTGGCCGCTCTTCGTCATGATCTCTTGCGGATATGCCTCCTTCGCCGCCGTGCAGACGCTCTGGGCCTCGCCCTATCTCGCCGACGTTCACGGGCTCGATCTCACGGCGCGCGGCAATGTCCTTCTCGGCATCACCGGCGGCCAGATCGTCGGTCTTCTCGTCTGGGGCTATGGCGAGCGCGTCTTCGGCAGCATCAAGAAGCCGATCGTGGCGGGCGCCGCGCTGTCGGCCTCGATCCTCGCCCTGCTCGGCATTCTGGATACGCCGCCGCTCTGGCTCGTCACTTTGCTTTTCGTGATTTTCGGTCTCAATGCGGGCTACACGCCGCTGCTGCTGGCGCATGGCCGCCTCATCTTCCCGGACAGGCTGGCGGGGCGCGGCATCACGTTGCTCAATTTCGGCAACATGGCGGGCGTCTTCGTGCTGCAGGGCCTCACCGGCGCGCTGATCGGCCAGTTGAGCCGTGCAGGCATCGCGCCGGAACTCGGCTACCGCGCCACATTCGGCGCGCTCGCGCTCGTGCTCGTCGCGGCGCTTGCCTATTATTCCACCATCCCCGACACGAATTCCCGCGCGCTTGTCGAGGGCGACTGAAAAAGGAGATAGAGCATGGCGAAGCAGTTTCCGGCGCTCACGCCAGAGTTGAAGGATTTCATCGGGCGCCAGCACATCTTCTTCACGGCCTCGGCGACGGCGGACAGCCGCATCAACCTCTCGCCCAAGGGGCTCGGCGGGTTTCGCATCACCGGCGACAATGAAGTCGTCTTCCTCAATCTCACCGGCATCGGCAACGAGACGGCGGCGCATATGCTCGCCGATGGCCGCCTCACCATCATGTTCTGCGCCTTCGAGGGCCCGCCCATGATCCTGCGTCTCTACGGGCGCGGGCGTTGCGCCGCGCGCGGTTCGGACGAATATGCGCGTTATCTCGCCTCCGCCTTCGAGGGAAAGGAGCCCGCCGGCGCGCGCCAGATCGTCATCCAGGAGATCGACCTCGTGCAGACCTCCTGCGGCTTCGGCGTGCCGCTCCACGACTACAGGCAAGAACGCCCGTCGCTTGTCCGCTGGGCGGAAACGAAAGGCGAGGACGGCATCGCGGACTACTGGCGCGAAAAGAACATGGTGAGCATGGACGGGCTCACGACGGGCATGGATTGATCCTTCTGCCTCTCCCCGTCATTGCGAGGAGCCCCCGGGTCCGCGCTAGCGCGCGGGCCGAGGACAGGCTCCGCGAGGACGCAATCCAGACAAGAGCCCTGTGTGTTCCGGAGAACAACAATATCCGTCATGACCCGCTTCATGCCACTGCTGTCCGGTTTAATTTTCAATCCCGAATTTAACCGTCATGACCCGGCC
>NZ_BTVP01000071.1:0-6591 GCF_045863935.1 Parvibaculum sp.
CGCCGTGACCGTGCAGGCGGAGCTTGGCCTGCATCATGGCGCGGCCTTCGACGTTCAGGCGGTCTGTTCGGGTTTCGTCTATGCGATGACCATTGCCGATACGTTCATCAAGACCGGCCAGTCGAAGACGGCGCTGGTGATCGGGGCGGAGACCTTTTCGCGCCTGCTCGACTGGACCGACCGCACTACCTGCGTGCTTTTCGGCGACGGGGCCGGCGCGGTGATCGTAACGGGCGAGCCGGGGACGGGGACAAATGCCGACCGGGGCGTCCTGACGGCGCATCTTCATTCGGACGGGCGCTACAAGGACAAGCTCTATGTCGATGGCGGGCCTTCCTCCACGCAGTCGACTGGCCATGTGCGCATGGAAGGGCGCGAGGTGTTCCGCCACGCGGTCGTGAACATCGCCGAGGCGATCAGCGAGTCGCTTGCGGCCACGGGTCTGACGGCGGACGATATCGACTGGTTTGTGCCGCACCAGGCCAACAAGCGCATTCTCGACGGGACAGCGAAGCGGATCGGCTTGCCGCCGGAGAAGGTGGTGATGACGGTTGGCGAGCAGGGCAACACTTCCGCCGCCTCGGTTCCGCTGGCGCTCGACACGGCGGTAAGGGACGGACGAATCAAGCGCGGCGACCTCGTGCTGCTGGAAGCGATGGGCGGCGGCTTTACCTGGGGCTCGCTGCTGTTCAGGTTTTAGGTGAGGACATGCGCCAGAGGCGTGACAACGCCTCAAAAAATTAGCGGATATCCTGAATCTGCTGCATCAGGGAAAACGGCCATCCCTTTGATATTGACGGGTTTCCGGGCGAGCAATAGGCTGAAAAACGAAACTGCAGAGGTGGAGGCCATGGGGGACACTGTCACGCGCGCGCATTTGAGCGAGGCGGTCTATCAGGAAGTCGGTCTGTCACGAAACGAGTCCGCGGAACTCGTTGAACTGGTGCTGGCCGAGATTGCCGACAGCCTTGCCAAGGGCGACACGGTGAAGCTCTCGTCGTTCGGCTCGTTCTCCGTTCGCAAGAAGGGCGGCCGCATGGGACGCAATCCCAAGACCGGCGAGGAAGTGCCGATCAAGCCACGGCGAGTGCTTGTGTTCCGGCCGAGCCATGTGCTCAAGGAGCGCATCAACGGTACGCATAGCGGGCAGTCGGCGGCCGCTGAATAATTCTCGGGGGCAGGCGTCCTTGAGCAGATCCGGCTTTGCAGATCGGATTGAAGAAGACCAGCAGGGACTTCATTTGTCTGTACAAAAGTCACCCGATGCCTTTCGGACCATCAGCGAGGTCGCGAGCGAACTCGATGTGCCGCAGCACGTGCTGCGCTTCTGGGAGAGCAAGTTCAACCAGATCCGCCCGCTGAAGCGCGGCGGCGGGCGACGCTATTACCGGCCCGAGGACGTGGACCTGCTGAGAGGCGTCCGGACGCTTCTCTACAATGACGGCTACACGATCAAAGGCGTCCAGAAAGTCTTTCGCGAACAAGGCCTTAAGTTCGTCGCCGAAACGGGACGCGGGACTGTCGACACATCGCTCGCCGAGCTTGCGCGCGAGGCTGTTGAGCGCGGCGACCAGGAGGAGCGCGAGGTCCCCGGAAAGCCCGTGACCGCGAGCGGCCGCAAGCGCCTGGAGGTGCTGCTGGAAGACCTCATCTCGCTCAAGGACGAGATCGACGAGACCTTGTGGGAGAGCGAGGACGAGGAGAGCTGAGAAAGCTCTGAAAATCCCGAAAATTCCTTGAAAAATGCGGGTTTGGCCCGTTGCCGCAATGAGGCAGCGCGTCTATATTCCGCGCCTCCGAGGCGGATTCGCCCCGGTACCGGTCGTCGGAGCGTAGCGCAGCCCGGTAGCGCACTTGTCTGGGGGACAAGGGGTCGTCGGTTCGAATCCGGCCGCTCCGACCATTCCTGCCCGAAAGGGTAGACGCAGCAAAGCCTTAGGAGCCCGTGCCGATGGTTGGCCAGATTCTTCCGATCTTCCTTTTCCTCGTTGCGATCTTCGTGCTGAACAAGCTCGTGACCGGCCGTTTCGGCTGACTGTCACACGAACGTCATCGTACTGTCACAAACGGAAGGCGGGCGCCGATGCGCGTCCGCTTCTACACCTCGTCGGGACGGACCATCCAGACGATGAGGTATTTGGCGGGAAACGCCCAAATCACACCGGCGGTGATGTAGTAGAGAAACTGGACCAGGCCGTTCTCCGGCAGGTGTCCGCTCACCGCGATCGTCATGATCAGAAACGAGTAGAGCACCAGGAAAGTCAGGAGCACGATCGTGCCGATGAGTTTGCGGGTGCGGATGCCGAGGCGCATTGGGCCGTCTCCGGGCGTCTTCGTTTCGGGATGGCTCTCCATACGGCATTCGCGGGATTTGCGCAAAGCGGGGCAGAGGCTACATGCTTTTGCGCGGCGACCTGTCGCGGCAGCTTGCGGCTAGGCTTGAGCGGATGGGCGGGGTAAGAGATTTTCCATGAGCGTTCTTCCACGCATCAACGCGGTCGAGAGGGCCGACGAGAATCGCCGCGCGATTGCCTGGTGGCTCTTCGGCGTGGCCGCGCTCGTCTTCGTCATGGTGGTGGTGGGTGGCCTGACGCGGCTCACCGAGAGCGGGCTTTCGATCACCGAGTGGAAGCCGGTGACCGGCGCGCTGCCGCCGATGAGCGAGGCGCACTGGCAGGAGGAGTTCGACCTCTACCGCCAGATCCCGCAATACCAGCTCATCAACAAGGGCATGACGCTCGACGAGTTCAAGACGATCTATTGGTGGGAGTGGAGCCACAGGCTGCTCGGCCGTCTGATCGGTTTTGCCTTCCTCGCGCCTTTCATCTGGTTTGCGCTGACGCGGCGCATCGAGCGCGCGATGGTGCCGAGACTCATTTTCCTGTTCGTGCTGGGCGGCGCGCAGGGTGCGCTCGGCTGGTGGATGGTGAAGAGCGGGCTCGTCGACCGGACGGAGGTGAGCCAGTACCGGCTCGCCGCGCATCTCGGCCTTGCGACGATCATCTATGGTGCGCTGATCTGGACGGCGCTCGATCTGTGGCATGGGAAGAGCACGCGGTTCCTGAGCGGGCTGTCGAAGGCGGCGCTCGGGCTGATCGTGCTCGTCTTCGCGCAGACGATCCTCGGCGCCTTCGTGGCGGGCATTCGCGCGGGGCTCATCTACAACAGCTGGCCGCTGATGGCCGGCGCCTTCATTCCGGACGGGCTCTTCGCGATGAAACCCGTCTGGCACAATTTCTTCGAGAGCCACCTCACCGTGCAGTTCCAGCACCGGATGACAGCCTATCTGCTGCTGGCGCTCGCGGCATGGCATGCGTGGCGCGCGCGGAAGACGGAAGCGGCCGGGACGGCGAACCTTCTCCTTGCCGCCGTCGTCGCGCAGGCCGCGCTCGGTATCTGGACGCTGCTCTGGGTGGTGCCGATCCCGCTCGGCGCGATGCATCAGGCGGGCGCGATGATCGTGTTCGGCGTTGCCGTGTGGCATGCGCACAGGCTGGCGAAGTAGGGCGGGCGAGGCCGCGAAGCGTCGCGCAGAATGCAGAGAAGGTTTTGACTATCCAAACAGCACGTCATTGCCGGGCTTGACCCGGCAATCCAGAAGGCGCGGAACGCGCCGTCTCTTTTCGCAAAACTTTTTTGGACGACATTGCTGCCCATGAGTCTTGCGAAGAGGGACGCCGCTCGATGGCGGCTTCTGGACCCCCGGGTCAAGCCCGGGGGTGACAGAATGTTTGAAAGAGCCCGCTACGCCTTCAGGGCCTGGTCGAGGTCGGCGATGATGTCGCCGGCGTCTTCGATGCCGACGGAGAGGCGGACGACGTCGGGGCCGGCGCCTGCCGACTTCTTCTGTTCATCCGTCAACTGACGATGGGTCGTCGAGGCCGGGTGGATGATGAGGCTCCGTGTGTCGCCGACATTGGCGAGGTGGCTGAGCAGTTCCACGTTGCTCACGAGCTTCACGCCCGCGTCATAACCGTCCTTGAGGCCGAAGGTGAAAACGGCGCCCGCGCCCTTCGGCGAATATTTCTTCATGAGCGCATTGTAGGGATCGCCGTCGAGGCCCGCATAGGACACCCAGGAAACCTTCGGGTGGCCTTTGAGGAACTTCGCAACCTTCAGCGCATTGTCGCAATGGCGCTGCATGCGCAGCGGCAGCGTTTCGATGCCGGTGAGGATCATGAAGGCATTGAAGGGCGAAATGGCGGGGCCGAGATCGCGCAGGCCGAGGACGCGGCAGGCGATGGCGAAGGCGATGGGGCCGAAGGTCTCGTGGATTTTCAGGCCGTGATAGCTCTCGCAGGGCTCCGAGAGCGTCGGATAGTTGCCGGACTTCGACCAGTCGAACTTGCCGCCGTCGACGATGATGCCGCCCATGGAATTGCCATGGCCGCCAAGGAACTTCGTCGCCGAATGGACGACGATGTCGGCGCCGTGTTCGAGCGGGCGGCAGAGATAGGGAGAGGCGAGTGTGTTGTCGACGATGAGGGGGATGCCCGCATCATGCGCGACCTTCGCGATGGCGGCGATGTCGGTGACGATGCCGCCGGGATTGGCGAGGCTTTCGATGAAGACGGCTTTCGTCTTCGGGCCGATGGCCGCCTTGATGGAGGCGGGATCGGTTGCGTCCGCCCAGTCGACTTCCCAGCCGAACTTCTTGAAGGAATGGCCGAACTGGTTGATCGAGCCGCCATAGAGCTGCTTTGCGGCGACGAAGCGGTCGCCCGGCGAGAGCATGGTGTGGAAGGTGAGCATCTGCGCGGCGTGACCCGAGGCGACGCCAAGCGCGGCCGCGCCGCCTTCAAGTGCCGCGACGCGCTCTTCGAGCACGGCGGTCGTCGGGTTGGTGATGCGGGTGTAGATGTTGCCGAAGGCCTTGAGATCGAAGAGCGAGGCCGCATGATCGACATCGTCGAAGACGAAGGAGGTCGTCTGGTAGATCGGTGTCGTGCGCGCCTTGGTCGTCGGGTCGGGCTGCGCGCCGGCGTGAATGGCGAGGGTGTCGAATTTGCGGTCTGTCATTTTTGCCTCTTGTTCAGGTCTGCTTGTTGTTCTCTGTATTGTCATTGCCGGGCTTGACCCGGCAATCCAGAAGGCGCGGTACGCGCCGTCTTTCTTCGTAAGACTTCTTTCCGTGCTCTCTTGATCCAGAAGCGTTTTTTGAAGCGAGACGCCGCCTTTGGCGGCTACTGGACCCCCGGGTCAAGCCCGGGGGTGACATTTAAATTAGAAAAATCCTACATCCCCAGCCTCGGCATTTCGATTTTGGGGCAGCGGTTCATGACGACGCGGAGGCCTGCGGCGCGGGCGCGGGCGGCGGCTTCGCCGTTCACGACGCCCAGTTGCATCCAGACATATTTCGCGCCGATTTCGACGGCTTCATCGGCGACGGGGCCTGCCGCTTCGGAATTACGGAAGACGTCCACCATATCGACCTTCTCCGGGATGTCGCGGAGCGAGACATAGACTTTTTCGCCGTTCAGTTCCTTGCCCGCGAGGCCCGGATTGACGGGAATGACGCGGTAGCCCTTCGCTTGCAGGAAACGCATGACCTCGTGACTGTCGCGCGCGGGGTTCGCGCTCGCGCCAACAAGGGCGATGAGTTTCGTATTGCGCAGGATGTGCTCGACGTCGCCGGGCTCGACTTCATTTACGTTTGAAGGGGGTGTCATCGGTCTTCCCATTTCGGATCGCGCTTCTCGATGAAGGCGCCGATGCCTTCTTCCGCGTCGCGGGCGAGCATGTTTCGCACCATCACTTCGCTCGCATAATCGTAGGCCTCGGCGAGCGGCTTTTCGAGCTGCTCGTAGAAAGCCTTCTTGCCGATGGAAACCGTGAGCGCGGATTTCGATGCGATCACATCGGCAAAATGCGCGACGGCGGCATCGAGTTCCGCTTGCGGCACGACGCGGTTCACGAGGCCGAATTCGGCGGCGCGGGCGGCGGAGATCATTTCGCCCGTCAGCAGCATTTCCATCGCGTGCTTGCGGGTCACGTTGCGCGAGAGGGCGACCATGGGCGTCGAGCAGAAGAGGCCGATATTGACGCCGGGCGTGGCGAATTTCGCCTCTTCGGCGGCGACGGCGAGATCGCAGCTTGCGACGAGCTGGCAGCCCGCCGCAGTCGCGATGCCGTGGATGCGGGCGATGACGGGCTTTGGGCAGTTCACGATCGCCTGCATGAGCGCGCTGCATTGCTGCATCGTCTTCGCGAAGAAAGCGCGGCCGCGATCCGGCTGGTTGCGGGCGGCGGTGAGTTCCTTCAGGTCGTGGCCGGCGCAGAAGGCGGGACCGGCGCCCGCGAGCACGACGGCGCGGACGGATCCGTCGTTCGCGATGCGAGCGAATTCGGCGGCGAGGTCTTCCATGAGGCTCATGGAGAGCGAGTTGCGCTGTTGCGGCCGGTTGAGCGTGAGGCGGGCGATGCCGTTCGCGTCCTCGCGGAGGAGGAGGGTGGCGGGTTTTTCGACGGGCTGGCTCATGGGGGCGTCTCCCGGTTCTGGTTTGTGAGGGAGCATAGCGGGGCGGGGCGGGAGAGTCAGGTGTTGGGGGAGGGGAGCGGCATGGGGTAAAAGCGGCGCAAGGATCATGGATG
>NZ_BTVP01000072.1:0-5195 GCF_045863935.1 Parvibaculum sp.
AAAGCATCGAATAGCTTTACCTTGGCGTCAACGACACGCCCCCGGTAATCCTCCCATTTGTATTTGGAGGTGTCATTCACAGTGCAGATACCCGGTCCTAGCTGCACCAATGGCCAGTCATTCGGACCAGTTCTGAAGCGGTGCTGAGGCAGGTGCCCTGACATTTCGTCCGGAATATTTGCCGTTTCCAACTGCTCGTGTTCAGGGTATTGCGACTGGAGCCTATCATAGAGACGGCCTAGCAGGAGGCGGTAATGGGGATCAGCAGTGATCCCAGGAACTTTCTGATGGATCTTCCAGCGAATCTCGAAAATAGCCTCTACTAGTGGTTTGTACTTCAACTCCGGATAACTCATTTCTGTTCCTCAAGATTCATTCGACGATTTGGCGATGAGAGATCGCATCGCAAATTCACTTCGCTTCCTTCTGCCCCGCGTTCTTCACCGCGTTCAGCTCCGCGCGCAGGGCGTCGAGTTCGTCCACGTCCTTCGCGTGCTCCGCCTCGCTTTCCGCCTCGATCATCGCGTCGATCTCCTGCTCGGTCACGACCTCCGTCGGCACCTCGGCCGTGTCGCTGGCGGCGATGTCCTCGACCGTCTCGAGGAACATGCTCATCCGCTCTTCCATGCTCTGGCTCTGGGCCATCGCCTTTTCCCACTCGGTCTGCGTGCGCACGAGGTCGGTCTGGCCGAACATCCGGCCGATCTCCGAGGCCATTGTCCCCATCGCCTGGGCGAAATCGCTCGACGCCTCGGCCTGCCGCTTGATGATCAGTGCGTTCTTCACGGCGAGCAGCTGCCGCTCCAGCATCTTCTTCACCGTCGCCGTTTTTTTGAGCGAGTTGCGGATGAAGATGTATTGCGAGTTATCGCCGATCTGCTTGGCCCGTCGGGCGTTCTTGATGAACTCGTTGGTGAACTTGTTCTGCTCGGAGATCGACTTCTCAATCCGCCGGATGCCCTGGCGAATCTTGATGTCCCGCTCGATCCGCCGCTCTTCTTCGCTCTTGAATAGACTCATCTCGGCTCCTCGCCTTCTCGCCGTCGCTCAATGGCCACTGCCTCGCTGCGCGATTCATCGCTGTCATCGGCTTCGCCGTCCACGGCCCCGTCCGCCTGCCCGCGCGGCGCCTTGGTCACGCCGCTTGTCAGTTGATGCCCGCAGCGGCCGCAATAGGTCGCCCGCAGATTGACGACCGGCGCGGCACAGCTCGGGCAGGCCGCCGGGGTCTTCGTCTCAAAGGCCGCCTCGTCCATCAGGAAGGCTTCGAGCATCGCCCCGAGACTCGAACTCCGCGGATGCTCCCCGAAGGAAATCGCGGCGATCGTCTGTCCTCGCTTGCGGCTCAGTTCCACATCGACATAGGCCCGGTGCTTCGGCTTATCGAGAAAGTAGGTCGAGGCCAACTGAAGCATGCCGGAGATGCCGTCCTCGACCCCGCCATGCTGCGCCGGCATACCGGCACCCGCCTCGATCCGCAGACACTCGGCATACCACGGCGTCGTCACCTTGCAGCCCCGCCGCGCCGCGAACTGCATGATCGCCCGGCGAACCTGGTCCTTGCTGTGATCGACCGCCGCTTCGAGTGCCACCGCTATGCCCCTTCAGCCGACTTGTGCCGCTCCCGGACGCGCTTGTCCGCCTCGTCGAAGGCCTGACTCGCGTCGTCGATGAGCCCTGTGTCCATCTGCTCCCAGACGTCCAGCACCTGCTTGGAGCCCGGCGTGAGAATCGACTCGCCCTCTTCCTCGCCGATCGACAGCATCGAGTCCAGCCGCTCCTGATACATCTCCGCCGTGATCTTGTCGTTCTCGATCATCTTCTCCAGCGTCACGAGGTCGCGCTCGCCGATCATCCCCAGCCGCGAGCCCATCGCCTTGGCCTTGTCGGCGTTCTCCCGCAGCATGCGCATCCGCGAGACGGTCAGATACTCCTTCGTGCGCATATTGAGCTGACGGCCGGCCATGAGCTGCTCGGTCGTCTTCAGGTCGAACTCCTGCGCCAGGATTCGCCGAACCTCCGGCGACTTCTCCTGCCGGCCCTTCTCGAAGATTTCCTGCTTCTTCGTCGCGCAGTCGCTGACCCGCTTGAGCAGTTGCTCGCGATCGCGCCCCAGAAGCAGTTCCTGCCGCCGAAGCTCCTGCCGCGTCATCTGCGACAGGGACTTGTTTCGCTTTGTCAGCCAGTCGAATAATCCCATGCTCCGCCCGTTCTATCTGCTAAGGCTCTGCGTCACTCCGCCTGCGGTCCGCTTCGCTCGCGCGACGGCGCCTGTGTCTTGGCTGTCTGCGACTCGCCGACGGCCGGTGTCTTCTCCGGCGGGGCCTTCTCCTCGTCGCCGCCCTGAAGCTCCTTCAGAATTGCCGCCTCATCGTCCGACATGGCCGACTGCGCCATGTTCACTTCCAGGCTGCTCACCAGATCGTCGCTGGCCGTCAGTTGCTCCAGCATCTCCTCGGCGTTCACCGCCGCCTCGGTCAGTTCCTCGCTCGACGGCAGATGAGCGATGCTTCCGGTCTGGGCCAGTTGCAGGTTGTGAATGTGCGTGCTGATGATGTTGATCTGCTTGGACAGCAGCGCCGCGCTGGTGTTGCACCGGCTGATGTCCTTGCGCATGTGGGAGATCTGCGCGGCGATGCGCCGCTTCACCACGTTCGACGTCGCCGTCTTGCCCTCGTCGACGAGCTGCGTCTCCTTCTTTTCCAGCTTGCCGATGTCGTCGTACATCCGGTTCAGCCGGTCGGACAGCGCCGCCCGCCGCTCGGAGAGCAGGTTGATCTTCTTCGCCTCGTCCCCTTCACTGAAAAAGAGACTGCGAACCCATTCGAACATCGACATCGAACCAACCTCCTCGCCCGAGTACATACCCGCGCCGCGGAAGAGCAGATATTCGCCGGATCGCCTTGAGACGCGCAGGTCCGGGTCGCTCCTTGCGGCGGTTTCAAACGCCTGCTGCACCACCTTGACCGGCAGCTCCAGCCGAGCCGCCATGCTGCTCGCCGACAGACCGCCGGTCAGCAGATCGGTGCTGCGCTCCTCGATCTCCCGGCGAACCCGATCGATCTTCTGAGCGACATTCTCCGGATTAAACAGCTTCAGCAGCCGTTCGTCGATCTTCCGCCCGGGCGATGATATTTTCCACCCGCCGGCCGACGCCGGCTCCACCAGCACCAGGGTCACATTGGGAATATCGAGCGGCGCGCGATGCACACTTTCTTCAAAGCCGCTCGGACTGCACACGCCGATAACATGCGGCGCCCGAAGGTCCGTCGTCAGCGACCGAACATGCGACGCCAACTGCACCAGCGTCACCGGACCGGGCGGCGTGTCCGGCGTCAGCAGCGGCTCCGGCGGGACCAGCGTCGTCGCGACCGTCACCCCCTGGAGCTTCCGCCAGAAGAATAGCCGCCGCGCCCACTGACGGATGACAAACCCCTTGCCCTGCGGCAACTCGGCCGCCAGCGCCCGATCGTGCAGTCGCCGGTCGATCATCGCCGCGCGCACGCGCTCGCCGGAGTCGATCTCCTGAAACGTGGTGAGCCTGCCGCGGTCGTAGCGCGAACCCGCCTCGCGGATGTTCTGCTGAACCCCCACGAGATAAGCCGACTCCATTTCTATTGCGCGTTTCGCAGCGGGGTTTACCATATTGGCCGACTCATTCTCCTGCCTTGATGAAACGTTTGCGATGGCGTCTAAAGCGAGAGGCAGTTGACTGATCTAATGCTGTTCGCCTTCGCGGGCCGCGTGGCCGCACAACCGGCAGAACTTCGCATGACCGGGGTTCATCGCCCGGCATTGGGGTCGCGGGCATCGCCACGGCTCCATCCACTCCTCTTCGGAAAGGGAATTGCCGTTTCTGTCGTACATATTGTCCAGTTCCCTGCCGTTATCCCAGCCCGGCCCTCGAATGACCCTCAGAAGGCAGGAAAACACAAAAATGGTAAACCCGGCAAAGAAGAGCAGGGCAAACAACGGCATCCCGGTTGACCAGATAACCATGGTCTATCCCCCCGTCGCCATCAGCTCGCCGCCGCAGTGAATGCAGAACCGGTCGTCCGACTCCGGATAGCCGCCGCATTGAGGACATTTTCGCAGGGTCGCCGTTAACTGCTTGCCGCATGAAATGCAGAAATTGTCGCCCGCCTCGATCGGCGCACGGCACGATGGGCATGCCCCCCCGGATATCGGACGCGCGCCCGGGACACGATTCACCGGAATCGCCGGAACCGTTGGAACCGTCGGTATCGTCGCCGCGCTCACCGGCCGCGCCTCCGATTGACCAATGGCCCGAAGGACATCCGCCGCGCCGGGGAACCGCCGCTCGCGCCGCGTGTAGAGTCTCGCGAAGACTGGATCGATCCACGGCGGCAAGGCCTCGCGCAGATGCGACGGCATGTCGCTCCCGCTGGGCCGCTGACCGGTGATGAGTTCAAACAGCACGATGCCGACGGCGTACAAATCGCTCCGCGCGTCGGTCGCCTCGCCGTCGCGCTGCTCCGGGGCCATGTAGGCGATCGTCCCGGAGATGTTCTTGCCGTCTTCGGCGAGCAGACTGCCCGATTGCATGATGCTGTTGGCCGTCACTTCGCCCACTCGCCCGAGCCCGAAGTCCGTGACCTTCACGTCATCGACGCCCAGCTCTTCGACCGGCTTCTCCTTGCCGCCCGCGATGAGAATGTTGGCCGGCTTGATGTCTCGATGAATAACGCCATTGGCGTGGGCGTGCTCCAGGCCCTCCAGGATGCCGCGCAAGATCCGATGCGCCGTACGCACCGGCATCCCCTCGCGATACCGCTTGATCCACCCTTCCAGCGAGAGACCGTCCACGAACTCCATCACCAGATAGGGCGTCTCCGCGTAGGGATCGAGGCCAATGGCCCGGACGATGTTCTTGTGGCGCAGGCCGTGAATCGTGCAGCCCTCTTTTTGAAGATTGCGCACGAACTGCGAATCGGTCGGGACCTTGATGGCGACGATCTCTTCTTTCCAGACGTGGTGCCGGGCCTTCCAGACCTGTCCAAAGCTGCCCGCGCCGACCATCTCGACGAGGACGTATTCGCTGATGCGGTCGCCGGCTTGTGGACCGTTCATGCTGTACCCTTCATGGACGATGGGGTCACTGACATCGACACGTGTCGAGCGTCATGGTCCCACATGCCTCGCCAGCGACTCACAAATGACGAAATTATAGGCCG
>NZ_BTVP01000073.1:0-5052 GCF_045863935.1 Parvibaculum sp.
ACTATGTTCTGTCCGGGGACTCCAGGGTGGCGCCGGACAGTTTTCTCAAATGCAAACGGTGCCTGCGAACTCTTTCAATCAAGAGCAATGCGGCAATCGCGGCGGAGCTGTCTCGCATCTCCGCCTATCTGGAGCCTCGGCCGGAGCCGTCGTGCCGGACGCCTGACTGCGCGAATGCCGGGGTGGGCGTGTATTCCCGGCCTGAAGCCTATGCGGCGCATGGAGGCCGTCGAGGGGCCCAGCGGTTCAGATGCAAGGCATGCCGGAAGACATTCTCCGTCGAGCTCAAGGCGACGGTGCGGCAGAAGGCGCCACATCTCAACCGCACGGTCTTCGCCGAAGTCGTATCGAAGAAGCCGCTCCGCGGCATCATGGAAGTGACGGGGCTTTCGGCATCCGCCATCTATGACAAGCTCGACTTCCTCTACCGTCAGTGCCGCGGCTTTGCCGGCGAGCGCGAGCGGCGAGCTCATCGCATCGAGAGAAAGCGCGTGCAGCTCTGCGTCGACCGGCAGGACTACATGATAAACTGGCGCAGCAAGTCGGCGCGCAAGAACATTCAGCTCACCGCCATTTGTACGGTTGAGGTCGACAGCCAGTATGTCTTCGGCCATCACCTCAACTTCGACCCCGACATCAACCAGACCGAGGTCGAAGACGCCGCAGCCTTGAATGGTGACTTCGCACCCGGCACGAGAAGCTACTTCCGTGCCCAGCCGCAATATTGGCTGAATGCCGAGTTCGCACGGATGGCTGGAACATCGAAAACGGACATCCGCCCCGACTTCGATGGCGAAGAAATGACAGTGGACGAACTGATTGCCGCCAAGAACCGCTGGGAGAGCATCTTGCCGGACCCGGAGCGTCCGGACCTTCCCGGTCGCGGAAATCAGCTATCGCCCGATGGGGTGATGACGCATCTCGACTACACGGCCTATGCGCATGCCAGGCTCGTTCGCCGTTTCGTTGCTGGCGCCAGATACGTGACCATCTACAGCGACCAGGACGAAGTTCTCCGCGCCGCTTTCATCTCCGCCTTCGCGCCGAAGATTCTGATGGAAGAGGCCGAGATGGCCTATGTCCAGTTCCAGAAGCAGATGACCATCGACGAGAAAAAGGACCTCGCGCGCAGGTCCAACAAGGAAATTGCGTCTCTCGCACTAGCTTCCGGCGATACGGAGCAAGCGGCAATCGTGAAGTTCATGGCGGATGAGTATGCGGCGGCCGTTTCGAGAGAGCCGGATTGGCGTAAGCGCTGGGTGCCTCATCCCAAGAGCACGACAAACGAGCCGCGGCGCCGCATCCTTTATCTGACCGACACCGGCAACAAAACGCCGGAGCGCATCGGATGGACGCTTGCCGGTGCGACGCTCGCGCCCGTCGACAACTACTTCATGCGCCTGCGGAGGAAAATCAATTATCTGGAGCGCCCCATCCCGACCCGCTCGAACGCCAGCCGTCTCTGGAGCGGCTATCACGCCTACGACCCGAAGCGTGTTCTACAGATGCTCGAGATATTCCGCGTTTACACGAACTACATCCGCACGAACGGCGGCAAGAGCACGCCGGCGATGAAGTTTGGTCTCGCGAAGGGGCCGGTGAGATTCGAGGACATCATCTACTGGATGCCACGGAGCTCTTGAAGAATGGTCGGGACGAAACAGCCTTATTCCGCGTCGGAGACATCTTGAGCTGGTTCACCATTTTCAATGGCATCCGTCTCGGAAGCTACAACAACCGCCAACTCTTCCTCGGTACTAATCTCTCTGGTCACACCTTGAAGCCGGATGCCGCTATGCTCGGTGATTGCCTGTTGGACCCGATTCAAGAAATAGGTCTCAACCCAAGCCATGTCGTTCCATTCGTCGCGACGAGCCTGGAATGCTCCTATTCTACCTATCAGGCCGCATAACCAGTCCGCGCACTGACAGGTTTGGTATCTATGACTTTCAACCTGGAAGGGGGGCTCAATAATCCGCCGACGCGGATTGGTTTTGCCATACATGGCCTGAGAAGCTCTTGTTAAAATCGCCTCCCGGTCTTGATGCTCGTCCATGATAATCATGATTTGAGCATCATGCTCCATGGCGTATTGGTCCAGCTTGCGCATGGCTTGACTGAGAACCGAAAGATAAAGAGCTTTGGCGTTGGATCTTTCCACGGGACGATCCTTCTCGATCCCCGTGTAAAACACATGTCCGCCAACACCGCGAATTTTATTGAGCAAGCGATTGGTGCCTTGCCGCAATTCCTGGTACTTGACGACGTTCTGTGTCGTGTAGAGAGACGAGCCCTTTTTCTCCCACGTCGCAGGATGTTGACCAGACTGTTCAATTTCCCAAGCCAAAAGGCGGCACTTGAGCTGGTAAAACCAAGTCGCAAAGCTCCGGGCTTTGTCGTAAGGCAAAATCATCCCGCCTAGCCCGAAGACCGGACTGTCATTGTAGGATGGGTCTTCGCGGGATATGTACGGGCCGATATGGCCGAATTCGTCGAGATACGCGATATAAAGCATGTGGGGCCCAGAAACACGAAAGCCCACGCTTTCGCGTGGGCCTCGGAACGAGGGCAACCCAATCTCTCAGGTCGCGTCTCAGTTAGCTATATAGGTCGAACTGACAAATGTGTCAAGGCCGGACCTGTTACCCATAAAAATCTAATTGGACGCTTCTTGGATATTCCACTCTTGGGTGTAAACCGGTTTCCCGGCGAGCTGCCGCTGAAAGTCCATCTCTGCGACAAGAAATATCTATAGTCTTAACCTCGTTTATCAAGGGCAAAGCCTCGACAAATAGAGCAACGGCGGGCTTCCGCCCGCCGTGCGCCGGGTAGCCGAAGCCAGTCCGGGGGGTGATGAAGTCTATATGGCTGAATCTTCCAAAAAGACAAGCTCTCTACTTGCTTATTGCGTGATCCAGAAAATACCTCGCATTCGTGCCTGTGGCCCTCCTCGGTGAGCGGCATTTTCTAGTGCCATACGCAGCTACCGGTATAAGCAACCCATCCATATAACAAGATGTGGCCTTATTGTTCTCCCCTCAGCCACCAGTTACCCGAACGGCTGGCGGTTTCCGGGGGCGTTTTTCGTTTTGGAGCCTCAGAGGCGTTTCGACATCAGCCGTTCGTAATTGCGGTAGCCCGCTTCCTCGTAGATACGCCGGGCGCGCGAATTGACCTCCAGCACATAGAGCCGGATTTCGCCGACGCCCGCGGTCCTCGCCTCTTCCTCCGCCGCATCGAGCAGGGCCTGGCCGACGCCCTGCCCCCGCGCCTCCTCCGCGACCGAGATATCCCAGATGAGGGCGTGACGGCGCCTTTCCGGCCGCACGAAGGTGCCGGGGTCCTCCTCGAAGGTGTAGCAAAGGAAACCGGCGACGGCGCCCTGAAGCTCCGCCACGAGCGTCACGCCGCCGAGCCGTTCGATCTCACTCTGTACCCAGTCGAGATGGCCTTCGGCGGCGGACGCGTCCGCCCGGTTCTCCTCGATCGCGGCCTCGAACTCGTTAAGCGCGCCCATGAGACGGATGAGCGCGGGACGGTCCTGCGGACGGGCGCGGCGCAACGCGACCGCGCCCCTGTCAGAAGCGTTCATCGCCCTGCTCGCGCACGGGATCGGGGAAGTCGCGGTAGAGGGCGAACTGGATGTTCTGGACGAGCGAATTCACCGCATAGTGATCGCTCTCGATGGGGTCGGCCCGCGTCGCCACCCAGTCGAAGGCGCTGTCGAGCTGGGTCAGGTCCGCCACCTCGATCATGAAGTGGAATTCGCCGAGATGGGCGGGCGCAAGGCCGAGCTTCTTGCGCATGAGCCGCCAGCCCTCGATGACGCCCTCGGCCTCGAGCCGGTCCATGTATTTCGTGAAGGCATCCACGAAATCCATGTCGCGCACGCCGGGCTTCAGGTTGAACCAGCCGTGATAGATGTCCATGACGTTTCCCCAGATAAGGACGGGCGGCGCGGATCAGTTCCTTGCGAGCGTCTTCGCGCCGAGGACCGACAGGCCGACCAGAACCAGCTCGACGACAATCGACTGTGCGACACCCTCGGGCGCCCCTTCGAGAACGACGCCGAGAACGCGGCCGATGACCGCGAAGCCGTAAAGCGCGGCCGCGCCCCACATCCAGTGAGCCCGCCCCGCAAAGAGCGCGAGCAGCGAGGCGAGCCCCGCCGCGAGGAAGAACGCACCGAGATCGGCGCGAAGCGAATTCGCGCCAAGCGGCGACAGCGCGCCGAGCCCGAGCATCTCACCCACCTGAACGGGAGAGGCGAACGCCATCAACCCCATCGCCAATGAAAAAAGCCCCACCAGGGCAACGCCTATACGGCCCAGCCAGATCATGTTTCCTCATTCCCCTTTTTTGTTCCCGTCTGAAAGAAAACGGGCGGGGCTCATGTGAGCACCGCCCGCTTGCTTCGTCCAGTCTGACGGCGATCACAGGTTCTTGACGATCTCCTCGACCATCTTTTTCGCATCGCCGAAGAGCATCATGGTGTTGTCGCGAAAGAAGAGTTCGTTCTCGACGCCCGCATAACCCGAACCCATGCCGCGCTTCACGAAGAGAACCGTCTTCGCCTTTTCGACATCGAGCACCGGCATGCCGAAGATCGGGCTCGACGGATCGGTCTTGGCCGACGGGTTCGTGACGTCGTTCGCGCCGATGACGAAGGCAACGTCCGCCTGGCTGAACTGGCTGTTGATGTCTTCCAGCTCGAACACTTCGTCGTATGGCACGTTCGCTTCCGCGAGCAGCACGTTCATGTGGCCGGGCATGCGGCCCGCGACAGGATGAATGGCGTAGGAAACCTTCACGCCTTCCTTCTTGAGGATGTCGGCCATTTCGCGAAGCGTGTGCTGCGCCTGCGCCACCGCCATGCCGTAGCCCGGCACGATGATGACGGAACCCGCATTCTTCATGATGAAGGCCGCATCGTCCGCCGATCCCTGCTTCACCGGACGCGTCTCGACGGCGCCGCCCGCGGCAGCCGACGTATCGGCGCCGAAGCCGCCGAGAATGACGCTGATGAAGGAGCGGTTCATCGCCTTGCACATG
>NZ_BTVP01000074.1:0-5029 GCF_045863935.1 Parvibaculum sp.
CTTCAATTGACGGACTCTACTCAAATCTGGAGGAAGTTCAGGGGCTCACGTCAGATTAAACCGTTTTCCTCGATATAGCGCGCAAACTTCTGGATCTCATCCATACTTGGAATATTTAGATCGACCTCAACGAAGCTTTGATTTCCCATTCTCGCTTCGACCGAAGCTCGGCTGGTCTCGAGCAAAACAGAGCGAACTGACGCAACAACCATCAAATCAGAACGGCCAAGAGCCAACATCGACGTGACAAGCGATTTAAAGCTCATCACGTCATCGAACATCAGCAGCATCTTGCCTTCGAATAGCTGAACAAATGAAATTATGTCCCCTGCATTTTCCGGCTCCCGACGAACCCGAAATACTCTGTATCCACGCGTCGAATAAATATACGCGACTTGATCGAGAAAGATGGTCTTACCGTTCCCTACGTCACTGTGGACCAACACTGGCCTCTTCTGACCGCTGGCCTGCCTGACCCGAACATAGTGGGCGTTCGCTCGAGATACCGTGTACGAACCGACCCCATCGCCCACGTCACTGTTTGACAACTTCTCTAAGACCAAGCGACCTGCAACGAACAGGTCCCTTATATCCTCTGACGAAACTGCAGCCTTAGGCGCAGGGGAGAAAGCCAGCTCTTCCATGACAGCAGGAAGACTGATCCTTGTTCTCTCTGCCCCTCCCGCAAACTCGTCCTTTAGGTGCTCCGCAAGCCCTGACGTGCCCAGGAGATGAAGCTGACCAAATCTTTCTAGCCTACGACGGATCGGCCGCCTTTCATCCGCAATGTTCACAAAATGAATTTTTTCGGACATGCCTGCGGGCAAAGCCATCAATGATCGCCGGATATCCAAGTCATTCATGGAGAAACCGACGAACACCACGTTGTCTGCTGAAAGGATGTCGTCATAGAACCTGCGGTACCAGACACTCGTCCGAAAAGGCGAGTTATCTCTTTGCCTTTCCGTCAGCAAGAAACGGTTGCGAAACTCATGCGGCGAAGATCGGTTGATGTTTCCGTAAATATGTACAAGTTGAGTTACGTTTTTTATCGGCCGCTCCACAGGGTCGGCCGTTTCTTTCGTTGTGTAGCTTTTACCCGTCAACCCGCAGATCTGCTCAACTGCATTGTCGTAATTACTCGTATATATGCGATACCATGGCTGACAAACAATTACCCTTTGGGCCCGGGTTACCGACTTAACATCAAAATTGTTGTAGAGCAGGGTGACCGTGGCCTCATCGCCAAAGGTGGCAGCATACTCTTCTGCGGCGGCGTCAAGATCGTATCCGCTGATGTCCTGCTCTCCGCATTTGGCGAGCATATATTGTAAAAGGCTCTGCACGTCCTTGACCTGCTCCCCCGCTGAATTTGTCGCCTCAGCGGAGAAACCGGAACCTAAGAAAAGAATACTGTTACCCGCACGAATTTCTTGTATTGACGGCAGCATCTTCCCCTCCTGTGCAGTCAAAACCCCACAAAAGATTAAGTTAGAACATGATGAATATCTATAGCGAAACACACCCACCATATCGTCTTGCAAGAATAATCTTTTGGGAATCAAGACTTGCACCAACGCGACGCCAACTATTTCTGCCGCGTTAGTCTCTGCGATCACACTATCTCTCTCCTGCTTTTGATTAGATATCTGCACGCTCCCGTTTTGCTCCTCAGCGTCAGACGGAAAACAGTTTACGACCATCAAGAACGCAACGGAGCCCGAGCATTGCTTCGTCGCTTGTTGGCCTTCCGCTGCTCCTCCCGGCGTTCAAACTCGAAAACCCACCGAACCTTTTCGTTCGCTTGCACGAGCTGTTTCCTCGCCCTCACAGTGACGGGCGTGAGGCACATGCCTCTCCCCTTTGGCAGAAAACACGCGCTCCCTGTCCTTTCCGCCTGAGCCTTCCCGCGCGAGCATGAGGCATCGTCTGACACGACCTTGCAGGAGGCCTCACCATGCGCGGACAAGGCATCGCCATTCCCTTTCTCTTCTTTTTTCTGCTCGGCCTGATGATCGCCGCGACGGCGGCGGACGCGGCAGCGCCCTCGCCCGCCGCGCCGATCGGACCGAAGCCCGGCCGCGAGCGCGTCATCGTCGCCGTGACGGCGCTGAACGAAGGCACGGAGGTGACGGACTTCCTCGTGCCCTATGGCATTCTTTCGGAAGCGGGCGCGAAGGCGGTGGCCGTCGCACCGAAAGCCGCGCCCGTCGCTTTCTGGCCGGCGGGCCGGATCGAACCGGACATGGACTTCGCGCGTTTCGACGCCGCTTACCCTGAAGGCGCGGACATCGTGATCGTGCCCGCGATGCACGACCCCGAAGACGAGGCAATGCGCGGCTGGCTCAAGGCGCAGGCCGCGAAAGGCGCGCTGATGGTTTCGATCTGCGAGGGCGCGCGGGTGCTGGCGGGCACCGGGCTTCTGGACGGACACCGCGCCACCGGCCATTTCTGGGAGCATGACGCCCGCGCCGACGACTTCGAGGCCGTGCGCTGGCAGCGCAACATCCGCTATGTGGTGGATGGCGACCGGATTTCGTCCGCGGGCGTGAGCGCGTCGCTTCCCACCTCGCTGATGCTCGCCGAGCGCATCGCCGGGCGCGAGCGCGCGAAAGAGATCGCCGCGCATTACGGCGTGGCGGACTGGGGCGCGGAACACAACAGCGACATCTTCGGGATCGGCATGAGCGAGATGGCGACGGCGCTGAAGAACCTGTTCTTCGGCTGGCCGCGCACGCAGATCCTGGTGGCGGCGCAGGACGGCGTGAGCGAGGTGGACCTCGCCTTCCCGCTCGACTTCGCGGCCCGGAGCTGGCGGAGCAGCGCGGGCATATTCGCGCCCGGCGGCAAGGCGGCGACGCGGCACGGGCTGACCTTGCTCCCCGACGAGACGGGCAACCCGCCCGAAGGCGCGCGCCTCATCCGCCTGCCCGGCGATGCGGGCGAAGCCGACCTGACGCTGGACGACCCGGCAATGCTGCGCGAGGACATGCTCGCCTGGATCGAAGGGAAGTTCGGCGCCGGCACCGCGCGCTTCGTGGCGATCCAGCTCGAATATCCGGACGCGGTGGAGGTCAGATGACCGCTCTCCGACTTGTGACTGGACGGTGAGCGGGTGCCCGTGCAGGTTGGAGCCTCGCAGAACAGTCGGAGCGGAGCGGCGCATGACCATCGAGAGCGTGAAGGAATATTACGGCCAGACGCTGAAAGGCTCCGGCGACCTCAAGACGGATGCCTGCTGCGACCCGAGCGCCATGCCCGAGCATGTGAAGGGCGCGCTGTCGCTCATCCATGACGAGGTGCTGACGCGCTATTATGGCTGCGGCCTCGTGATCCCCGAAAAGATCGAGGGGATGCGCGTGCTCGATCTCGGCTGCGGCGCGGGCCGCGACGTCTATGCGCTGGCCCGCCTTGTGGGACCGGAGGGCTTCGTGGCCGGTGTTGACATGACGCCCGAGCAGCTCGCCGTCGCAAAGGCCCATATCGGCTGGCACATGGAGCGCTTCGGCCATGCACGGCCCAATGTCGAATTCCACGAGGGCTATATCGAGCGGCTTGGCGAACTCGGCCTCGAACCGGGAAGCTTCGACATCATCGTCTCGAACTGCGTCGTGAACCTCTCCTCCGACAAGCGCGCCGTGCTCGAAGGCGCCCGCGCGCTTTTGAAGCCGGGCGGCGAATTCTATTTCGCCGACGTCTATGCCGACCGCCGCCTCGACCCGAAGCTCGCGCAAGACCCGGTGCTGCTCGGCGAATGCCTGGGCGGCGCGCTCTACTGGAACGATTTCCAGAACCTTGCGAAGCAGGCGGGCTTCGGCGATCCCCGCCTCGTGACGAGCCGCCCCCTCGAAGTGCAGGAACCGGCGATCCGCCGGGCGCTGGGCGCGGCACGCTTCTTCTCCGCGACCTACCGGCTCTTCAACATCGAGGGGCTGGAACCGGCCTGCGAGGACCACGGCCAGGCGGTGATCTACCGGGGCGGCATTTCGCATTCGGAAGACGTGTTCCTGCTCGACGGCCACCACAGGATCGAGAAAGGCCGGATTTTCCCGGTCTGCGGCAACACTTTCCGCATGTTGAAGGAAAGCCGCTTCGCGCCGCATTTCGACTTCATCGGCGATTTTTCGCAGCATTTCGGCATTTTTCCGGGCTGCGGCACGCAGATGCCCTTCAGTGAGGAAGGCGGCGAGAGTTCCGGGGCCTGCTGCTGAGCGGGGAAGCCTTGTAATCCCGCGTGAGCGCCCCATATAGGTCATACCGAGGCACTTCAGCGCGCAACGCGCGGCAGGAGGGCCGCCCGGCAAAGCCGGGGTCCGGAAGGGCCGGTAATTCATTTCGGTGCCCGACCACGGATGTAATGGCGAAGCAGCAGGAATGATTGGGACAAGGCCGGGCACTCCCGGCCTTTTTTCATTTGAAGGCTCCTCCGCACGGGATCTGGCGAGGGGCGCATCGATGCGACCACCCAGACCCGAAAGGAGCCGACCCCATGTCATCCAGAAACGCCGCCCGCGGCAAGGCCCTCTTCAAGGAAGCGCCGGCCCAGGCCCGCGCCACCAAGGCCGACAAGACGACGGAAGCCGCCCGCGCCGTCGCCGACGCGGAAACGCGCGAGCGCGCCGTGAAGACGGAGAAGCTGCGCGCGCTCCGGCTCGAGAAGGAAGCGGCCGACGCGAAGGCGGCGGAAAAGGCAGCGGCCGCAAAGAAGAAGCCCGCGCCGAAGAAGAAGGCGAAGGCGGAAGAGACCGAGACGGCGTAAGGCCGGTTTCGAAAAAGCAAAAAGCCCGGGACTTTCGTTCCGGGCTTTTTGTTTTGGCGTCGCGCCGCCTCAATTATCGAGGAACGAACGCAGCTTCCGGCTCCGCGACGGATGCTTCAGCTTGCGGAGCGCTTTCGCCTCGATCTGGCGGATGCGTTCGCGCGTGACCGAGAACTGCTGGCCCACTTCTTCCAGCGTGTGGTCGGTGTTCATGCCGATGCCGAAGCGCATGCGCAGCACGCGCTCCTCGCGCGGCGTGAGCGAGGCGAG
>NZ_BTVP01000075.1:0-4942 GCF_045863935.1 Parvibaculum sp.
AAACAGGGAATCATCAATCAACGCCAGCCGCTACCCTCTTTTGCAGAGAAATCCCGAGGGGAGGGTGGGGAGAGAGAGGACGGACACAGCGAAGAGGGGACCGTGTCAGCCGTGAGCTTCCTCTTCGCCATGCGCCGGGCTCTTGCGCGCGACGAGGGCGGCGAGGGCTGCGAGGTTCGCTTCGGTTTCGGAGAGGTGCCATTCGTCGATGGCGGTCATGCGGTTAGCCGCATAATCGGCGCGCACGGCTTGCGCGAGGACGCGGTGGGTCTCCGCTTCGTCCATGTCCTCGTGCCAGCCATGGGATTCGAGCGTCCGCGACAGGCGCGCCTCGTAGACCGCGAGCGTTTCGCCGGGGGCGGATTTTTCGAACCAGACTTCACCCAGATGAGCCGCACTTTCAGGATCGGCGAGCAGCCGCACGAAGCGGGCCGCGCGTCCGGATGCGGTTTCGGGTTCCGCCAGGAAGAGGGCGGAGGGAATGGCGGCGGCGACGATGGCCGTACCCGCGAGCACGAGAAGCGTGCGGCGGCTCACACCCTCATGATGGGCGGCGCCATGATGTTCCGTCGACTGATGTTCTTCGTGTTCCATGACGTCTGACCTATTGGACGGCGGCGCTTTGCGCGAAGCGGCGCTTCAGGTGATCGGAGAGGCGGAGCGCCAGCGCGACGATGGTGAGTGTCGGATTGACGGTCGAGCCGGTCGGGAAGAGCGAGGAACCCGCGACGAAGAAATTGGACATGCCGTGGACGCGGCAATCGGCATCGACTACGCCGCGTTTCGGATCGGCCGCCATGCGCGTGGTGCCGAGATGATGGTTGCCCCAGCCTTCGGCTTCCGTCCATTCGTCGCGCTCGGGAAAGAGGACCTGCACGCGGCCCTCGCCCCAGCCGCCAAAGGCGCGGGCGACCGCTTCGAGATTGCCCCGGAGGCTGTCGGCGTCCGATTTCTTCAGTGCCCATGAAAGCCTGGTGCGCGGCAGCCCGAGCGCGTCCTTCTCGTGCGAAAGCGTGATGCGGCTTGCGGGGTTCGGCTCCTGCTCGGAAGCGCAGCCGACGCCGAGGCGCCAGCCGGCTTCGCCGGAGGCCGCAGGCGAAGAGGTGGTGCTGCGGGCGAGCTGGAGGACGCTGCGGAACATGCCGTCCTGGCGGGCGGCGGCCTCGGCCCTTGCCCGCTCTTCCTCGCTGCCGTCGGCGAGGGCCGCGTCCGGCGTTACCGGAATGGACCGGCTCGGCGCGAAGGTGATGACGGTGCCGAGGCGCTTCGTGCGGCGGAGATAGGCCTCGTTCATCAACAGGCAGCCGCGCATGACGACATTGCCCGCGGGCGTCACGACTTTCGTGTAGGTGCGGTACCAGGAGGCGACGAGATCGAGATCGGTGACGAGGAAGGTTGCGGGCGAGGGCACATGCGGGTGCTCCATGAAGAAGCGTCCGACGATGCCGTTGCGGTTGCCGAGGCCCGCTTTCTCCACGCTGTTGGAAAGGAGCAGCATCCTCGCATTCTCGATACCGCCCGTCGCCAGCACGCAGGCTTTCGGCTTCACCGTGAAGCGGACGCCCGAAAGCGTCTGAATATCGAGGCGCTCCACCTCGGCGCCGTTTTCGGTGGGCACGATTTCGGTCACGTTGCTGTGGAGGTAGCAGGCGACATTTTTCGCGCGCTCGATGTCCGGCCGGTACTTCTTTCCGAAGCGCGTGGGCGGGCTGTAGAGGAAGAAGCGCGTTTCGACCTCGCCGCCGGCAAGCGGCAGTGGCTTGCCGCCCTCTTCCCAGGCGGAGGCGTCGTCGAAGGCGGGCGAGCGGATCTGGCAGACCTCGCGGGCGCGCTCATAGAAGGGGTCGAGATCGGCGCGCGTGATGGGCCAGCCGGAATGGGCGACCCAGTCGCGTTCCTCGAAGTCGATCGGCTCGAAGGGACGGCACCAGCCGCCCCAGTGATTGGTGGTGCCGCCGAAATAGCGCAGGCGCGAGCTCGTGAGCGGGTAGTCGACCCCGACGCTCTCGCCCTCGTAGAGATCCTGGGTTTCCGGATCGAAGTCGAAGCCGCCGCTTTCGATCAGGGTGACGGAAATGCCGGTGCCCGCGAGTTCGCGGGCAATGGAAATGCCTGCCGCCCCCGCGCCGATGATCGCGAGGTCGGTTTCAACGACGGTTCCTTCCGGAACCTTGCGTCCGTCGATAAACATGGGATTTCAGGGTCTCCTGGGCGGGCTGCTTTTTCTATCATTCTTCATTGCCCGGATTCGTGCCCGAATTACGGCAAAGGAAGGGCGAGGCCGGGATTGAAGGCGGAATTCAGCCGATATCCGTGTGCGAAAAGTCATTTCCCTTATAGAGGAGCGGCATGTCGCGGGTTTTCGCGACGGCATAGGCGAAGCAGTCGCCCATGTTGAGCTGCGCGGGATGGCCCCGGCCCTTGCCGTAGCGCGAGAAGGCGAGAAGCGCTGCTTCCGCTTCGGCGCCGGCAATGCTTACGACTTCGATGCCGCCGGCTTCCAGAAACGCACGCACGTCGTCGCGGGCCTCCTCGACCGTAGCGTAGCGCTTGCGGCAAATGCCGAGCGCCGCTTCGAATATCGCGATTGCCGATGTCACTGGCGCATCGGCCGCTTCGATCCTGTCGGCCAATCTGTCCGCATCTTCCTCGGCGGTCAGAATGGCGACGATGGCCGAACTGTCGACGAACATCAGGCGTCCCCGCTCAAGTCGTCGTAGAACGCCTTGTCGGCGGCAAGGCCGGTCGAGGGCCGCGCCATGATGCGCTGTTGCAGCGGACGCAGCCGCTCCCGCAACGGCACGGCCTGGGTGGCGCGGTGCAACTCGTTTTCGAGCGCCAGACGCACGGCCTCGGTCTTCGTGGTCCGTTTGACCTTCGCCAGCTTTTCGGCCAGCTGGTTCACGTCTTCATTGCGGATGTTGAGAGGCATGGTGGTTCCGTTGTGATGACGTAAAGATAATAGTGTGTAGACGTGCTGAAAGCAAGGTTGCGAGTGGCTTGGCGCGTTGCCGAAACCACCGCCGGGACGCCGCGCTATCCTTGCGGTTTGGCGGAAAACGAGGACGTTTTCGGCTGGACCGGGCGGCGCGCTCCATGCGACGTTTCCTGCCAACAGGAATCCCCTTCCGGCCAAACGCCGCGGGGGCCGAAAGGCCCACCGACAAGACGGCGCGTTGCCGAGGGAGGGACGGCATCAAACGGAGGACGACCAATGAAAGATTATCTGAAATTCTACATCAACGGCCAGTGGGTGGACCCGGTCGAGCCGAAGACGCTCGAGGTGATCAACCCGGCGACCGAAGAGCCCTTCGCCCGCATCAGCATGGGTTCGGCGAAGGACGTGGACAAGGCGGTGGCCGCCGCGAAGGCCGCCTTCCCGAAATTCTCCACGACGACGAAGCAGGAGCGCATCGAGCTGCTGCAGTCGATCATGGCGGTCTACCAGAAGCGCTATGCCGACATCGCCGCCGCGATCACCGAGGAAATGGGCGCGCCGAAGGTGCTGTCCGAAAAGGCGCAGGCCGCGATGGGCATCGCGCATCTGAACACCAACCTCGAAATCCTGAAGAAGTACGAATTCGAGGAAGACAAGGGCCCGACGCGCATCGTGCGCGAGCCGGTCGGCGTGTGCGGTTTCATCACGCCCTGGAACTGGCCGATCAACCAGATCACCTGCAAGGTGGCGCCCGCGCTTGCCGTCGGCTGCACCATGGTGCTGAAGCCTTCGGAAGTGGCGCCGATCAACGCCTATATCTTCGCCGAAATCCTGCATGAAGCGGGCGTGCCGGCGGGCGTGTTCAACCTCATCAACGGTGACGGCCCCGGCGTCGGCGCGCCGCTCTCGGCGCATCCCGATGTCGACATGATGTCGTTCACCGGCTCGACGCGCGCGGGCATCCTCGTCTCGAAGGCGGCGGCCGACACGGTGAAGCGCGTGGCGCTCGAACTTGGCGGCAAGTCGGCGAACATCGTTCTCGACGATGCCGACCTGAAGAAGGCGGTGACGGGCTCGGTGTTCGGCATGATGTCGAATTCCGGCCAGTCCTGTAATGCGCCGTCGCGCATGCTCGTGCCGGCCTCGCGCCAGGACGAGGTGATCGCGATCGCGAAGGCGGCCGCCGAGAACGTCAAGGCGGGCGACCCGAACGCGGAAGGCACGGTGATCGGCCCCGTCGTTTCGGAAGTGCAGTTCAACAAGATCCAGGGCCTGATCCAGAAGGGCATCGAGGAAGGCGCGACGCTCGTCGCGGGCGGCCCCGGCCGTCCCGAAGGCGTCAACAAGGGCTACTATGTGCGCCCGACGATCTTTGCGAACGTCACCAACGACATGACCATCGCGCGCGAGGAAATCTTCGGGCCGGTGCTCGCGATCCTTCCCTACAAGGACGAGGAAGAAGCCGTCGCCATCGCCAACGACACGGTCTATGGCCTGTCGGGCTATGTGCAGGGCGAGCCGGAACACGCCAAGAAGGTGGCCGCGCGCCTGCGCACGGGCAATGTGCACCTCAACCTCGCGGGGCCGGACCTCAACGCGCCGTTCGGCGGCTACAAGCAGTCGGGCAACGGCCGCGAGTGGGGCGAGTTCGGCTTCGAGGAGTTCCTCGAGGTGAAGGCGGTGTTGGGGTACAACGCGGCGTAACAGACGTCCGGATTGATCCGGGTACGGAAAAGCCGGTGCGGGAAATCGCACCGGCTTTTTTGTTGGGGGATGTTCTGGGATTGAAGGAGGATGAGTAATGCAACTACGAAAAATTAGAAGAAGTAAGGGGGGTGACAGACGGGCATCTTGGGCTTGCCGCCATCTACAAGGTTTCGTCGACTGGGACAGCAACGCTTGTCGGGACGGGCTTTTGGGTGACAGAGGTCGGTCATTTGGTTACGGCTTGTGACGTGAGCCCCTGAACTTCCTCCAGATTTGAGTAGAGTCCGTCAATTGAAG
>NZ_BTVP01000076.1:0-2531 GCF_045863935.1 Parvibaculum sp.
GTCGATTTCACCTGCCAGCGGACCGACATCCGCCAGAACACCGGCACCGGGCTGCTCCTCTACACCTTCGAGCAGGATGCCATGGCGCCCGGCGGTTTCCGCATCGACTTCACCTTCATCGCCCCCTGATCGGCGGCGACGCGACCCCGCTTCGCCTGTCGCAGTTGCATCTCGTGCCCTGCCTGCCGCGCGGCTATACTACGCTTTGGGACGACGCTGTCACCGGCAGGTCCCCGGGCAATCATCATTCATCGTTTCTTTCCGCCGAGGCCCGCGGCGAGCGTTATCCGGATGGCCGGTGTTCATCGCGAGATTCGTCCCTGCCCGGGCGTCGCCATGCTGCTTCAATTATGCCTTCGCGCGTTTCTTTTCATTGCCCTCATCGCCACCGGCCTCAGCTATGCTGAATCGGAGAGGGGCGAATTTCTCGGTCAATACCGGGTCGTCTTCATCATCGGCTCGGTCCTGCTGGCCGGGCTCGTCGTCCTGATCGACCTCAACATCTCGCGAAAGAGCCTTCAGGCGATTTCCGGAGTTTTCTTCGGATTGGCGGTGGGCTTGCTCATCGCTTACGGAATCAACGAGGTGCTCAGTGCCCTGATGAAATCGTTCTCGCCGGCGCTTTTCGCCGACGGAAAAGAGCATCCCAGCATCGGCATCACCCGGGTCCTGATCGGCCTCATCAGTTGCTATTTCTGCGTCAGCTTCATCCTTCAGACCAAGGACGATATCCGCTTCGTCATCCCTTACGTCGAATTCGCCAAACAGATCAAGGGCCAGCGCCCGATCATTCTCGACACCTCCGTCATCATCGACGGGCGCATCGTCGACATCTGCGAGACCGGCATCCTCGATCAGCGCCTGATCGTGCCCAAGTTCGTCCTTTCCGAGTTACAGGCCGTCGCCGACTCCAGCGACAAGCTCAAGCGAAATCGCGGCCGCCGCGGCCTCGATGTCCTCAACAGCCTGCAATCGAACAAGGCGATCGATGTCCAGGTTCTCGACGACCACGATATGTCCGCCGACCGTTCCGAGCCCGTCGATCTGAAGCTGCTCTCGCTCGCCCAGCGCATGAACGGTCGGGTGGCGACCAACGACTACAACCTCAACAAGGTCGCCAAGGTCCGTGGCGTCCAGATCATCAACATCAACGACCTTGCCAACGCCATGAAGCCCATCGTCCTCCCCGGCGAGGCCATGACGGTAAAGGTCGTCAAGGCAGGCGAAGAGCAGGGCCAGGGCGTCGGTTACCTCGAGGATGGCACCATGGTGGTCATCGAACAGGGTCGCGCCCACATCGGCGAAATCGTCGACCTCGCCGTCACCAGCGTTCTCCAGACTTCGGCCGGCCGAATGATCTTCGGCCGCGTCGAAGGCGTCTCCCAGCCCAATCGTCGCCGACCCTCGCAGCAGGAGGCATGACCAGCGCCGCCATGACCGACTACTCACCGCATCAGCGAAAGATCATCAATCGCTACTACGATCACCGCGACACCATCATGCTGACCAAGCTGGCCGACATGGTGTCCGAGCTATACCTGGCCGACACCGACAAAAAGCGCGATCAGCTCTGGAAGCGGGTCGAAACCGCCATGAAAAACCTGAAAATTCCCCCGGCCACCACCGCCCACATCATGGAGAAGAAAAGTCCGGAGCTTCTCGCCGGGCATCTACGCGACTGGCAAAACGGCGCAAAATAGGCGATTCTCGCGGCATTCGAGCCCATCGCCTTGTCAACGGTCACGACTGATGTGAAGATGTTCGTTCGGTTACGGATTCGGATTCTCGATCATTCAGGAGGTGCTTGCCATGTCTACGCGACGCGAATTTTTGGGCGGTATCGCAGCCACCGGCGGACTGATGCTCTTGCCCGATGCGATGGGCCTTTCCTCGCTCGCTGCCTTCGAAGGGGAGGGCGGAGGCGCTCCGTCGCAATACGAGCTGCCTCCACTGCCGTATGCCTACGATGCACTCGAACCGTACATCGATGCCCAGACGATGAAGATTCATCACGATCTGCATCACAAGGGCTACACCGACGGGCTCAACAAGGCACTGGCGACGCTGGCCGTGGCCCGCGACGGCGGAGACTTCGCCGGCGTCGGACCGGTCTCCCGGGCACTCGCCTTTCACGCAGGCGGCTATTTCAACCACAACGTCTTTTGGAACAACATGGCGCCCGCCGGCAAGGGCGGCGGTGGAAAGCCCGATGGCAAACTCTCCGCCGACATCAACCGCGACTTCGGCGGCTTCGATAAGTTCACGGCGCACTTCAGCGCCGCGGCCGCTTCGGTCGAGGGCAACGGCTGGGGCGTCCTCGCCTATCATCCGGCCCTCAAGCGCCTGATGATCTTCACCATGATGAACCAGCAGATGCAGACCCCCATCGGCAGCATCCCGCTGCTCATGTGCGACGTCTGGGAGCACGCCTACTACCTCAAGTACCAGAACCGCCGAGCGGACTACATCAAGGCATGGTGGAACGTCGTGAACTGGAAGAACGTCTCCGAACGCTACTACGCGGCCATGGC
>NZ_BTVP01000076.1:2631-4705 GCF_045863935.1 Parvibaculum sp.
CGCAGGCCGACCGGCACGAAGTTGTACGTCGCCCAGCCGGAGCCGTCGCAGAAGTCGCAACGGGCCATCCCCAACGCGACGCACGGCTCACAGGGCCAATCGCCGCTGGCGCGCCCGCGACCCTTGCATGAAGGGCACTTCAGCAGTCCGCGCTTGCAATAAAAACATGGAAAATGTGTCAGGGCCGTCAGAAGCCGCTTCGCACCCACCGCGCCGAACTGCGACCTCAGCCAGGGCGTCAGATCGGTGTTCTTCTTCACCACCGAATGAGACAAGCCCTCGACCAACAGCGCGGCCGCGTCCGAGTCACGCTTCTTCCCCAGCGCGAGGCGCACCTTGGCGACGAAGTCGGGCGTCTTTGGTTCGGTTGGCATGTTGCAGGGCTTCGACGAATAGCGGGGCCCGCGTCCGAACTATTCGTTGATTCCAAGCAACTCGACTTCGAACACGAGGATCGAGTTCGGCGGAATGCCCGGCCGACCGGCGGCGCCATAGGCCAGATTCGGCGGGATGATGAGCAACCGCTTGCTGCCGACCTTCATGCTGCCCACGCCCTCGGTCCAACCGGCGATGACCTGATTGAGGCCGAAGCTGATCGGCTGGCCGCGATCGACCGACGAGTCGAACTTGCTGCCGTTGGTCAGCCAGCCGGTGTAGTGCACCTTCACCTTGTCGGAGACCTTGGTGGAAGTCGGGCCGGCGCCGGTGGTGACGTCCACATACCACAGCCCGCTCGGCGTGGTGACGCCCTTGGAGACGTCGCCGCCGCGTGACTGTACGAGTGCCTTCGCCGCATCCTGCTCTTTCGCTGCCTGCATGGACTGCTCCTTTGCTTTCTCGGCCATGCGCTTTTGCTCGGCCTCAATGATAGATTTCACTTCACTTTGTTCCAATACGGTGACTTTCTTGATGATGACCGGCGTCTTGGCCGCCGCGGGCTGTTGGCCGTCGGCGCGCGGGTCCATCTCGACCGGCGTATCGCGGATCTTGTCCACCACGTCCATCCCGTCGATCACCTTGCCAAAGACGCAGTAGCCCCATCCGCCCGGCGACTCCGACTTGAAGTTCAACATCGCATTGTCCTGCACGTTGATGAAGAACTGGCTCGTCGCCGAGTGCGGATCGCCCGTCCGCGCCATCGAGATCGTGCCGCGGTCGTTGGTCAGGCCGTTATTCGCCTCGTTCTTGATCTTGTCCTTGGTCGGCTTCTGCTTGTAGCCCAGCTCCATGCCGCCGCCCTGAATCATGAAGTTCTTGATGATCCGGTGGAACATCGTCCCTTCATAGAATCCGTCCTTCGTGTAGGACAGGAAGTTCTCGACCGTGCCCGGGGCTTTTTCTCGATTGAGTTCGATGACGAAGTCCCCCATCGTGGTGGACATGCGCACGTAAGCTCGATCGGCGATTTTCGGTTTTCCGTCGCTCATATTGGCCTTGTCATCCGCAAGAACGGTCGTGGCGGCGAACGCGGCGACGATCGCTGCGAACCCATGGAATTTCACGAAACAACGCGTCATTGGAGCACCTCGTTTGGATAGTGATTGTTGGGTGAATCATGCCGTGTGAGAGCCCGCAATCTCAGGCGGGCGTTGGTGAATGCTAGGTGGCAGGGCCGGGGGTGTCAAACCGGCGGATCGAGCGATTCGGGACAGGCCGCGCATCACAATCGAGCGGCGCGGCGGATGTCGGCGACGAAGTCCTGACAGGACTTGCGGACGCAGGCCTGCCAGTCGCCCGAACACCCCGCGCGCATCGCGGCATCAGCATACGCAAATATCACCGAACGCCCGGCGGCGATGATCGCGCCCTTGCCGCTCGCGTCAAAATACGGCAGGAAATCCTCGGCGCGGCCGCCCTGTGCGCCGTAACCGGGCACGAGAAAAATGGACTGCGGCATCGCCTGACGCAATCGGGCGGCGTCCGTGGCATTTCGCGTGGCAACGACAGCCCCGACCGACGAATAGCCGTGACGCCCGGTGGTATCAGACTCCGACGCCCAGCGAGCGACCTCGCCGGCGACGATCTCGTGAACCTTGCGACCGTCACCGGTCACGACGTCCTGAATCGCCGCGGC
>NZ_BTVP01000077.1:0-1577 GCF_045863935.1 Parvibaculum sp.
CCGACGACGAATGACGGCGAACTCGTCTGGATAGCGATACCGCGCCGAGGGCGAGCATCGTAAGCGTCATCGGTTCCGGCACGGGCTGGAGCGTGATGAGAATATTCCCGTGGCCTTCGGCGAGCAGGCCCGAGTTTCCGAAGCCGTCGACGTGCATCGCGTAACTGATCGTTACTGAACTGCCGGCGGGAAGTATGCCCTGTTCGGACAAGTGAAATGCCCCGGAGATCGGGCCTTGTAGAAATGTGTTTTCGAAGTCGCCCCAGGAATAGGGATGGCTTGAATCGACGAAAATGTCCAGACCATGTGCCACCTGCATGGCCCAGGCGGGCAGGTCGTAATCGTAGGTGCCGGTGGCGGTCAGAAACAGATCAACGGATGGCGTGAGGTATATGTTGCCGGAAGAAATCGATCGGGTCCCGCCGTTGCCGTCGAATGCGATGTGCGACGCGGTGATCAGAAAGGAGGCGGTATCAGGCGTCCATGAAAAATCGAAATAGGAATGGGCCTGCGAGGCGCCGAGCGCGACGTCATATTGCTGACTAAAAGGGTTCGAGACCGTGACAGAGCCATCTTGAACGGTGTCATTGCTATCGTGAATCCGTGTGGCCAAATCCCATCGATCCACCGTAAAGCTGCCGAGCGCTGCCGAAGTCGGCAAGATCATCGTGCAGATCGGCACGGCAATAGCAATCATTTTCTGATTCACGCCGCTACTCCCTACTCAATTGTACCGAGTTGATGTGCTACGGTTCAATTCAGCATGCGGAGACGGGCACTGTAGAAATCCCTATTCGAGCCCGACGCGAAGCCCGAATGAGCACCGCGAAGCCAGCGAGGATGTGCATTAGTCCCACCCAGGCGGGCCAGGACGAGGCCTCGCGCGTGACTGCTGTCGGGGCGAAGAAGCCGAGGCGCATGAAGAGGAGGCCCTGCAGGAGCAGGACGAGACCGATCGCGGCGGCGGGGCGGGACATTCGGCGGTGGATGAGCAGCAGATACGCTGTCACGAGGATGATGATCTCGCGCACGAAGGGAAACACCGCCACGCCGAACGAAAGCGACGTGGGGATGTTGGAGAGCAGGGTGCCCCAGGCGATTTCGTTGCCCTCTTCGCCGGAGGCCATCGTTGTCTCGCCGCCGGGCCCCATCCATGCGCCCTGCGGCGTGGTCACCCAGACGTGCCGCAGGTCTGTCACCAGGGTCGGCTCGTAGCCCAGCCGCTTCATCAGCGAGGCCGCCATGACGGCCCGACCGTCGCAGTCTTCGCGGAGCTGCCCGTCGTCGGCGGCGGCGAGCTCGAACATTTCCGCGACCGTCGGCATGTAGTCGGCCGAGCCCCACTGGTCCCAGTCCCAGGCGTATTCGACCTTCTCAAGCACGACGCGCTCAACAGCCCTTTGAACGACCGGCGGCGAGTCGGCATCGGCGGGGGCGGTGATCGTCAATCGTTCGCGCACCAACGCTTCAAGGCCCGCGAGCTGAGGGGCGTCCGGCGCGATCATTTGCTGCATGTCTCGAAGGTGGGAGATGTGCCGCGCCAGTTGCGACGGACTGGGAAACAGAACGAAGAACGT
>NZ_BTVP01000077.1:1677-4542 GCF_045863935.1 Parvibaculum sp.
CAGCAGGATCGCCACGCCGAAGACCAGCAGGGCGTCGGCGATGTTGAAGATCCACGGCCACAGTTCCAGCTTTCCGATCTTAGCCTCGATCTTCACGAAGTCGCGGACCACCGGTTGAAGGCCCGACTTGGAGGTGGGCGGCGGTTTGGGGAACTGTCGGGCATTGACGCCGTTGGGGAAGTCGCCGATGCGGATCGTATTCTCGCCCTCATCGACCAGCGTGCCGATGACCCTCGACCCGTCGGGATAGTGGGCGACATAGGCGGCCTGCGTGGCCCGGTCGTACAGGTTGCCCAGGGCGCCGGCGAGCACCAGCCCGAGGGCGATGTGCATGGACCATCGCTTGGTGGATGAGTTCGCGAAGAGGTAGAGCACAAACATGAGGGCCAGGACCGATGCGCCGACGAAGACCGGCGCCAGGCCGGCGCCGATGCCAAAGAGGGCACCGGGATTGAGCGAGAGCTTGTAACTGGCGAGGTTGGGGATGATCACGCGCGACTCGTGTGCGCCGAGTTCGCGAAAGGCCCAGGCCTTGGTCCACAGGTCGGCGGTCAGGCCGAGGACCGCGACGGTCCAGAGGCGCAGATGGCTGGGGGCGTGGGTGATGGCCCACTGAATGGTCGCACCGGATGCAGCAATGGTCGGGGGGGCGGGTTCTGACGTGGCCGTCATCATGAGGTTCCGTAGGTTCTTTCGTCCCGCCCTACCTGCGTCGCTGCTGTTCCTGCGAACGCTTGTATTCCAGACAGAATCGAGCCCAGGGCCTGATCTTGAGGCGAGCCTTGCCGATCGGCTTGTGGGTGGCTTCGCAGATGCCGAAGGTCTTGTTTTCGATTCTGGCCAATGCGTCGTCGATATCCCGGAGCATGTCTCGCTCGTTGGCGACGAGGCCGAGGGTGAACTCCTGCTCGTAGTTGTCGGTGCCGATGTCAGCCATGTGGATCGGCATCATGGACAGATCGCCGCTGCCTTCGGAGCGCGTCTTGCGCAGAGCTTCGCTTTCCATGGTCTTGACCGAGCCGATCAACTCGGCGCGCTTCTGGACCAACTGCCCGCGGAAGTGCTCAAGCTCGGCATCCGAAAGATGAGTCATCGGCATCGGTGTGGTTGGCTTCGCGTTGTCCCCGTTACGGGGAATCGCGCCTCCGAGGGCGATCGTCGCCCTTCGACCATTCACCTTGGGCTGCCGCGAGCCGTTTGAATCCGCGCCGTTTATTTTCTTCGACGGTCTATCGTGACCGTTCGAATCTTCTCGACCCTTCGCCACGCCATTCCCTCCAGTGCCCGGTTGCATCCCTGCACCTGTTGAGTTAGAGCTCCGGCTCAGTTTCCGGACCAGCGCATCGGCCCCCGAAATAACTATTCGCGCGTGCGAACCGAGACCGGTTACTATATGACTTTCCGGGCGGTCTTGTCAAGCCGCGACGGCTGCACAAAGATATGTCCGAAGCGAAGCCCGGGGCGGAATTTCCATGCGGTAGTGCCATCATTATGGCACTATCCCGCGGCCCCGTCCCCGACCGGAAAAAACCTCGATGTCTCGATTCTCCTTTCAAATCCGGGCTGTCGCAGGGCGCGCCCGATGCGCGGTGCTCCACACCCCGCATGGTGAGATTCAGACGCCCGCCTTCATGCCGGTCGGGACGAAGGCCAGCGTCAAAGGCGTCACGCCGGACCAGCTCGTCGCCGCCAGCGCGAGCATCATTCTCGCCAATACCTATCACCTCGCCCTGCGTCCCGGCGCCGACATTGTCGCCGAGATGGGCGGGCTGCACCGATTCATGTCCTGGGACCGGCCGATCCTGACTGACAGCGGCGGCTTCCAGGTCTTCAGCCTGGCCACGCTCAACAGCATTGATGACGACGGGGTGACCTTCAAGTCGCACATCGACGGCGCGGTACTGCGCCTTTCGCCTGCGGAGGCCGTCGAGATTCAGGAGAAGCTCGGCGCCGACATCATCATGGCCTTCGATCAGTGTCCGCCGCTGCCCGCTTCGCCGGATCTGCTTCGCCAGGCGGTCGATCGGACGATTCGCTGGGCGCGCGACTGCCGCGATGCGAAGCGACGCGACGACCAGGCGCTATTCGGCATTGTCCAGGGCGGGCTCGATCTCGACCTGCGCTGCCGCTGTCTCGACGAGATCGTGAAGCTCGACTTTCCCGGGTACGCGATCGGCGGCCTGTCCGTCGGAGAGGCGCCGGAGGAGATGGCCGCCTTTCTGAACGAATTCACCCATCGCATGCCCGACGACCGCCCTCGCTATCTGATGGGTGTCGGCCGGCCGATCGACATTTTGCGCGCGGTGAATACCGGCGTGGACATGTTCGACTGCGTTCTGCCGACGCGCAACGGCCGTAATGCATTCGCCTTTTGCGACGCCGGTTTCGTGCGCATCCGCAATTCCCGGTACAAGACCGACCCGCGTCCGCTGGTGGAGAATTGCGATTGCTACGCCTGCAGCCATTTCTCCCGGGCCTATCTGCGGCACCTGTTCCTGGCGGGGGAGATGCTCGGCCCGATGCTGGTATCACTGCACAATATCGCCTACTATCAACGCCTCATGCGGCGGATTCGGGAGACGATCGCCGCCGGCACTTTTCATGAGTTGCTCGCCGCGTTCGCCGCGTTCGAGGCGGGCCTGACGACCACGGTTGACAACGAGGACGCTGAATGATTCCGCTGATTTCGCTCATTGCACAAACGACGCAACCCAATCCCGCCGCCCCACAGGGACTTGAGTCACTGCTGCCGATGCTCGCCGTCATGGGCATCGTCATTTACTTCCTGATGATCCGCCCGCAGAGCAAGGAGCGCAAGACCCGCGCCGCGATGCTGGCCGCCGTCAAGAAGAACGACCGCGTCGT
>NZ_BTVP01000078.1:0-4472 GCF_045863935.1 Parvibaculum sp.
AGGGAATCATCAATCAACACCAGCCGCCACCCTCTTTTGCAGAGAAATCCGCAGGGGGAGGGTGGGCGGCACGGAAAGGGAGGAGCGTTTCATGTTCAGTCACGTCACCATCGGGTCGAGCAATCCGGACAAGGCGGCTGCCTTCTACGACGCGGTGCTCGCGGCGCTCGGCATTCCCGTTTTCTTCAAGGCGCCGGGGCTTGCCTCCTACGGCACGGCGACGGGGCCGAAGGTCTTCGTGCTGAAACCCTTCAACGGCGAGGCCCATGTGCCCGGCAATGGCGGGCATGTCGCCTTCCTCGCGCCGGACCGCGCCTCGGTCGACGCCTTTCATGCGAAGGCGCTCGCCATGGGCGGCAGCGACGAAGGCGCGCCGGGGCTTCGGCCGCACTACCACCCGAACTATTACGGCGCTTACGTGCGCGACCCGGAAGGCAACAAGCTGCAGGCCGTCTGCCACAGCTCGAAGGGGTAGGCGTGCAGCGCATTCTTCTCATCGGCAGTCCGGGGTCGGGCAAGTCGACGCTTGCGCGTGCGCTCGGGCGGCGCTTCAACCTGCCGGTGACGCATCTCGACCGGCTCTGGTGGCAGCCCGGCTGGGTCGAGCTCGGGGCTGAGAAATTCCGCCCGCTGGTGGAAGGGCTCGTCGCGGCGGAGAAGTGGGTAATCGACGGCAATTACAGCGCGACATGGGATTTGCGCATGCCGCGCGCGGACACGATCCTCTGGCTCGACCTGCCGCGCCATGTCTGCATGCGGCGCGTGTTCCGCCGCGCGGTGACGCAGCTCGGGCGGGTGCGCAGCGACGTGGCGCCGGGATGCCCGGAACGGCTCGACATGGAATTCTTCCGCTATGTCTGGACCTTCAAGGCGGCGCATGAGGAGAAGACGATGAACGCGCTGCGCCGCTACGGGCGCCATGCGCGCATCGTCCGTCTGCGGAGCGACGAGGGAATCCGGAGGTTCATCAGCGGGATTTGAGCGTCTTACGCCGCCTTCGCCGTGCCGCCGACGGTCAAGCCCTTCACCAGCAGCGTCGGCTGGCCGACGCCGACGGGGACGCCCTGTCCGCCCTTGCCGCAGGTGCCGATGCCGGGATCGAGCTTCATGTCGTTGCCGATCATGGTGACGCGGGTGAGAACGTCCGGGCCGTTGCCGATCAGCGTTGCGCCCTTCACCGGGCGGGTGACGCGGCCGTCCTCGATCATGTAGGCCTCGGTGCAGGTGAAGACGAACTTGCCCGACGTGATGTCGACCTGCCCGCCGCCGAAGGAGACGGCGTAGAGGCCCTTTTTCACGGAGGAGAGAATTTCGTCCGGCTCGTGATGACCCGACAGCATGTAGGTGTTGGTCATGCGCGGCATGGGCTGATGCGCGTAGGATTCGCGCCGCCCGTTGCCGGTCGCGGCCATGCCCATCAGGCGGGCGTTGAGGCGGTCCTGCATATAGCCTTTCAGGATGCCGTCCTCGATGAGCACGGTGCGCGAGGTCGGCGTGCCCTCGTCGTCGATGGTGAGCGAGCCGCGGCGGTCGGCAAGCGTGCCGTCATCGACCACGGTGATGCCGGGGGCGGCGACGCGCTGGCCGAGAAGGCCGGCGAAGGCGGAGGTCTTCTTGCGGTTGAAATCGCCTTCGAGCCCGTGGCCGATCGCTTCGTGGAGCAGGATGCCGGGCCAGCCGGGGCCCAGCACCACATCCATCTCGCCGGCGGGCGCGGGCACGGCTTCGAGATTGACGAGCGCCTGGCGCAGCGCCTCGTCGACCTGCGCCTGCCATTTCAGCGGATCGATGAAGGTTTCGTAGCCCATGCGGCCGCCGACGCCGTAGGAACCCGTTTCCTGCCGGTCGCCGTCGCCCGCGACGATGGCGACGTTGAGGCGGACAAGGGGGCGGATGTCGCGGAGCGACGAACCGTCGGCGCGGATGATCTCGACCGCCTGCCACTCGCCCGCGAGCGAGGCGGAAACCTGCTGGACGCGAGAATCTTTTGCGCGCGCATAGGCGTCGATCTCGGCGAGAAGCTTTACCTTCTCCTCGAAGCTCTGCGCGCCGAGCGGGTTCTCGTCCGTATAAAGATGCGTGTTGGTGCGGGCGGGGCCTTGCGCCGCGACGCCCGTGTGTCCGGTCTTCACCGCCGTGACGGCCTCGCTCGCGCGCTTCAGTGCGGCTTCGGAAAGCTCCGAGGCATGGGCATAGCCGGTCGATTCGCCCGCGACGCAGCGCAGGCCGAAGCCCTGATTGGTGTCGAAGCTCGCGGTCTTGAGGCGCCCGTCATCGAAGCCCAGCGCCTCCGACTGGCGGAACTCCATGAAGAGCTCGCCGTCATCGGCATCGTTGAGCGTGTCGCCGACAAGGGCGGAAACGCGCTCGCGGTCGAGCCCGGTGCGGGTAAAGAAGATATCGTCGGGGGTGGAGGTCATGAAGCCTGTCCGTGAGCGTGACTTACTGCGCGAGCCATTCCTCGACCGGCACGAGCCGGCGCGGGAGGCCCGAAAGGTCGCAGGGCACGACCTGCGGCGCGCAACTGTATAGCGGATATTGCGTGACCTTGAGCGACTGGAGATCGACGAGGAAGACGCCGTTGATGCGGCCGAACCAGTTGTCCCATTGGGCAAAGCCCCAGCTCTGCCAGCCATCCGGCGGCGGCCCCACGACATCGCCTACGAGACCGGGATGGGCAGCGCAGAAGCCGACGACGCAGCGGCCGGGATCGCGCGGGGAAAGCCAGGGCGCGGCTTCCGACAGAAGCTCGGGCGCGGCGCCGCCATTCTGCGGCAGCAGCAGGCCGGCCGAGATGCGGCGGCCGAAATGGAAGTGAATGAGCGCTTCGTCACGCATGCAGGCGAATCCTCCGCAACAAATATCCAACCATTACTCTAGGACATTACTCTAGGGTATTTCGGGCCGGACGAAAGGTCCGAACCGGAATTTCACGATTTTGGCCGGGCTGGATTCTCCCGCTTATTGTGGCAAAACGTCGCAAAACCCTCCCGCCACTGTGGTTTGTCGCCGCACCGTGGCTATACTGCCCGTTGCGAGTCGTCTGCCGGGCGGAGCGCGGCGCCCGCTCAAATGTGCGAGGCCTCTCCGGCGGACCGCATCAGGGGGATGCCGCTACCGGCAAAACGAATAAGAGAACGAGTGCCGGAGCTTGCGGCGGGAAGCGCTTTATGGTTTCTGGCGGCCATCTTCCACTTTGGTCACGGGCATCCGGGCAAAGCCCGGAAACGAATTGAATAGCTGGGGATAAGCATGCGGTTTTCGAACGGATTTGGCCTTTTCGTGGCGGCTCTTGCGATCGGGCTTATTGGCGGCGGTTTCGTCTCGGCCGCGCATGCGACGCCGGTGGATGGCGGCATCGGCCTGCAGGAGGCGGTAACGCCTGTGATGCACGACCTGACGGCGCTGCATAACTGGCTCGTCATCGCAATCACGGCGATCGTCGCCTTCGTCCTGCTTCTCCTCATCATCGTGATGGTGCGCTTCAACAGCCGCGCCAACCCGACCCCCTCCAAGACCACGCACAACACGCTGCTCGAGGTCGCCTGGACGGTGCTGCCGGTGATGATCCTGGTTGCGATCGCCATTCCCTCCTTCCGCCTTCTCTATAAGGAAATCGTGATCCCCGAAGCCGAAATGACGGTGAAGGCCATCGGCTATCAGTGGTACTGGGGTTACGAATATCCGGACCATGGCGACATCTCGCTGATCTCGAACATGGTCGAGGACGCCGATCTCGAGCCGGGCCAGCCGCGCCTCTTCACCGCCGACGAGGCGCTGGTGGTGCCGGTCGACACGACGGTGCGCGTGATCGTCACCGCCGCCGACGTGATCCACGCTTTCGCGGTGCCGCAGTTCGGCGTGAAGATCGACGCCGTGCCGGGCCGACTCAACGAGACCTGGTTCCGCGCCGAGAAGACCGGCATGTATTACGGCCAGTGCTCGGAGCTTTGCGGCACGCGCCACGCCTTCATGCCGATCAACGTGAAGGTCGTGACCATGGAAGAATTCCAGGCCTGGTCCGAACAGCAGCAGGCAAGCGCCGGCTCGGACGGCAAGGTTAAACTGGCACAGGCCGCGGCGGCGGAAGCGCACTGAGCGCTCCGCTATCCGGTGAAGCAAACATCGTAAGAACGAAGGGTTAGAGAGATGGCAGGGCAAGCTGCGGGTGCACACGCCGATCACGCCGATCACCCCACAGGGTGGAAGCGGTACGTCTATTCGACGAACCACAAGGACATCGGCACGATGTACCTTATCTTCGCGATCATCGCGGGGATCGTCGGCGGCGCCTTCTCGGTGCTGATGCGTATGGAACTGCAGTATCCGGGCGACGGCATCCTGCAGGGCGACCACAATCTCTTCAACATGCTCGTGACGGCGCACGGCCTCATCATGATCTTCTTCATGGTGATGCCGGCCATGATCGGCGGCTTCGGCAACTGGTTCGTGCCGCTGATGATCGGCGCGCC
>NZ_BTVP01000079.1:0-4137 GCF_045863935.1 Parvibaculum sp.
GCCACTGCTGTCCGGTTTAATTTTCAATCCCGAATTTAACCGTCATGACCCGGCCCTCCTTCAAACTTTTTTGGCGGGTCATCCACGTCTTTCTTTCCTGCCTTCCGTGCCACAAAGACGTGGATGGCCCGCATAAAGCGGGCCATGACGGTTTTGGGTTTTGAAAACGGCTCGGCTTTCTGAATTCGGAGCCGATCAGGACATCCGGGTGATCCAGTAAACCCGATTTCGCGGTTCCGAGTCCCGAGTACTGGCGAACAGGCGTTTCGCTCGCAAAATCAAAAGCTTGAACCAACTCGGAAAAATTTAAACCGGACAGCAGTGGCATGACGCGGGCCATGACGGTTTGGGGGTGTATCGGGCCATGGCGGTTTGGGGGGGTGTAGCGGGTGCGGGTTCGGGCGGTGGATGTGGCTTGAGAATGTCCACCTTGCCGCCATCGGTCAGTCGCCGAATACCTTGCGCAGCGCGAGCTTCTTTTCGTCAGGCGTCAGACAGGCGCCGTCGTACCCTTCCGGCGGCACCGGGGTGCCGGCGAAATCGGCTTTCAGGGCGCGGATGAAGGTTCGTGTGACGATGAAATATCGCGCGCCGTTTTTTGCGCCTTCGGCGGCGAGCTTCTCCAGGCTGACGGCGACAGGATCGCCATTGCAGGTCGTGTGAATGGTTCCGTCGGCGTCGGCCAGCTTCGCCGCTTCGCTGTCGGGGTCGATCCCCGCCGAGCGCAGGAACTCCGCCGTCGACGGCGACATGGCTAAAGCCGGCGTGAAGAGCAGCAGCATGAGTGTGACCAGGACTGTCAGACGAGACCTGGACATATGCTTCACCGCCCTTTCCGATCCGGGCCAACCCTACAGCCGCGGTCATGCAACCCAAAGCGATCTCTCGCCTGCCACTCCCCAAAATTCGCGGGGGGGGGAAGGTGGCTTGTGAAGCGACGCGCCGGGAACCGGCTTTGCTTCCGGGTGGGGCGCCCCCTCACCCTTCCCACCTTCGGCGGGCCCCTTCCCTCTCCCCGAGGGGAGAGGGACCGGTATCTTGCCGCTTGACGACATACCGACTAGTTGGTATGTCGTAGTCATCAAGGAGAAACGCCATGTCGCAAACCGTTGCAAGGCCCGCGAAGCCGGACGCGAAGATGAAATTGCTGGAGGCCGCCCTTTCCGTTATCCGGACCAAGGGCTATTCGGCGACCACGGTGGACGAGCTCTGCGCGGCGGCGGGCGTGACCAAGGGCGCGTTCTTCCACCACTTCAAGAACAAGGACGAGCTGGGCGTTGCCGCCGCGGCGCATTGGTCGGAGACGACCGGCGCCGTGTTCGCGCGCGCGCCCTATCACGATCATGCCGATCCGCTCGACCGCGTGCTCGGCTATGTCGCCTTCCGCAAGTCGATGCTGAAAGGCGGCGTGCACGATTTCACCTGTCTCGCCGGCACCATGGTGCAGGAGACCTATGCGACCGCGCCCGCCATTCGCGAGGCCTGCGACCGCAGCATCAGCGGCCATGCGGCGACGCTGGAAGCCGACATCAAGGCGGCGATGCAGGAGCGCGGCCTGCGCCCCGGATTCACGCCGAAGTCGCTTGCGCTCCACATCCAGGCCGTTCTCCAGGGCGCCTTCATTCTCGCCAAGGCGAAAGGCGGCGCGGCGGTTGCCGCCGAAAGCCTCGATCATCTCACGCGCTATCTGGAACTGCTTTTCAGTGCGGGAAAAGCCGGACGGAAGACGAAGCGTCCGTCGTGACACCAGACCGGAAGGAGTAAATCATGCCGAGCACCATCAAGCTTCATCGCGTTATCGGGGCCAGGCCGGAGAAAGTCTATCGCGCCTTCCTGGAGGCCGATGCCGTGGCAAGCTGGCTTCCGCCCTATGGCTTCCTCTGCACGGTGCATGAACTGGACGGACGCGTGGGCGGCCGCCACAGAATGTCGTTCCGGAATTTCACCACGGGCAACGGACATTCCTTCGGCGGCACCTATGTCGAGCTCGTGCCCGGCGAGCGGCTCGTCTACACGGACAAGTTCGACGACGCCAACATGCCGGGCGAGATGCGCGTGACCGTGACGCTGAAGGCGGTGTCGGTGGGCACCGACATCAAGATCGAACAAGACGGCGTGCCGGACGTTATTCCGCCGGAAACCTGTTATCTCGGCTGGCAGGACTCGCTCTACAAGCTCGCGCGGCTCGTGGAACCGGAAATCAACGAGTAGCGCGACGCGGAGGCGACGCGGGGGCGATGCAAGGAGGAGAGACATGACCGATCTCGTGACCTGCCTGTGGTTCGACCACGGCGAAGCCAGCAAGGCGGCCGCGTTCTATGCCGCGACCTTTCCCGACAGCCATGCCGGCCGGGTGAACGCCGCGCCCGGCGATTTTCCCGGCGGCACGGAGGGCAGCGAACTCACCGTCGAATTCACGGTGCTGGGGCGGCGCTTCGTCGGCCTCAATGGCGGCCCGGTTTTCACGCCGAACGAGGCGGTGAGCTTCATGCTCGTCACGGAGACGCAGGAAGAAACCGACCGCTACTGGAACGCGATCGTGTCGAATGGCGGCGCGGAGAGCGCCTGCGGCTGGTGCAAGGACCGCTGGGGCTTTTCCTGGCAGATCACGCCGGCGCGGCTTCTCGAACTGAATGCGAGCGCCGACCGGGCGCAGGCAAAGCGCGTCTTCGAGGCGATGATGAGGATGACGAAGATCGACATCGCCACGCTGGAGGCGGCGGCGAAAGGAACGTGAGGGAGCGAGGGCGGAAGCTTTACGCGATGGCGCGCAGCCCGGCGCGGAGGGCGCCGGTATCGCTGCCGATTTCCTTTTCGAGCGCGGCATGCTCGCGCCGCCAGACGGCCATTGCGGCGCGCAGCACCTTGCGGCCTTCGCCGGTGAGCGAAAGCTTGCGGCCGCGCCGGTCTTCCGGATCGACCTCCACGGAGACGAGGCCATTGCGCTCCAGCGGCTTCAGGTTTGCCGTGAGCGTGGAGCGGTCCATGGCGAGGAACTTCGCGACGGGGCCCATGGAGGCGGGGTCCGGCCTGTTCAGCACATTGAGCAGGGAGAACTGGCCGCTCGTTATCCCGTAAGGACGCAGCACATCGTCGAAGCGGCGGGCAAGCGCGCGGGCGGCGCGCTGCGCATGAAGGCAGAGGCAGGTGTCGCGGATATGCGCCGTGGCTTCGTAGAGTTCGTTGTTCTTCTTGTTCGTCATGGTCTGCCCGTCATCTCTGTTTCTTGCGAGGGCGTCTCGCGACTCATTTTTGGTTGATATCAAACATATTATATCATATTGATATCAAATATTCCGGGCAAGGCCGAAACGGAACCCGCCCCCGCGGCATTGCGCCGCTTCCGGCGCATGCGCGGCGCGCGCGCCATACCCCCAAGAAGAGGAGGAAACCATGAGGAAGATCAGCGTGTTGAAATGGGTGCCGCCCTTCGCGCGGGGGTCCGTGAAGGAATTCCGCGTGCGCTGGGCGCTCGAAGAGGCCGGCCTGCCTTACGAAGAGGAGGTGCTGACGCCGGAGGACCAGGATGCGGCCTCCTATCGCGCGCGCCAACCCTTCGGCCAGGTGCCCGCCTATGAGGACGGCGAAGTTTCGATGTTCGAGAGCGGTGCGATCGTGCTGCACATCGCGGAGAAGAGCGACGCGCTGATGCCGCGCGACGAGCAAGGCCGTGCACGGACGATGCAGTGGACGTTCGCGGCGCTGACCTCGATCCAGCCGGCGGTCGCCGATGTGACGGCGCTCGACTTCTTCTACCCGCAGGAGGAATGGGCGAAGCTGCGCCGGCCGGGCGCGGAGGAATTCCTGACCCGGCGGCTCGGCCAGCTTGCCGGGCATCTGCAGGGGCGCGAGTGGCTGGAAGACCGCTTCACCGCGGGCGACCTCATGATGGTGACGGTGCTGCGCGACCTCAGGCACCGGGATTTCGTCTCGAAGGTGCCGGTGCTCGATGCTTACGTGAAGCGGGCGGAAGCACGGCCGGCATTCGGGCGGGCGCTGGCGGCGCATATGGCGCTTTATGCGGATGCGGCGAAAGCCGAAGCGGCGGAGTGAGGGGCGCACCTTTGGGCCGATTGAAACTCACTGACGTGAGCCCCTGAACTTCCTCCAGATTTGAGTAGAGTCCGTCAATTGAAG
>NZ_BTVP01000080.1:0-3902 GCF_045863935.1 Parvibaculum sp.
TAGCCTTGAACCAGCCCGGGAAAATTTAAACCGGACAGCAGTGGGCTTGACCCGGGGGTCCAGGGGCTCGGCACTCAGCGCCAGCTCCTCGAACGCCCGCGCAGGCACGAAGCTCGACGCCTGACGTTCAGAAGAAAAACCACCCATGCGCGCCCGCAACGGCACCCGCGATGGCGATGAGGCTCACCGTCAGCAATATCGCATGCGCGCGCTGCACGAAGGCGAAGGTGTCTTCCGGGTCGCGCGCGGCGCGGGCGCGGAACCAGTCATGCAGGAAGAGCGGCTCGGCGACGAACAGCACCACGGTAAAGATCGCCCACACCGCCACCATCGCATGCATCCACCAATGGTCAGCTTGCGCGAAGCGGTACCAGGCATCGAGCTTCCACGTCATGTAGAAGCCGGTGAGCCCCGCCAGCGTCACCGACACTTTCGCCTGTGGCGCGAAGCGTCCCTCGATTTCCTCGAAAGTCGCCGCGCGCTTCTCCGCTTCGGCGAGGCGGCGCACGGAGGGCAGCACCACCGCCGTCACGAAAAAGACGCCGCCGATCCAGTGGACGATGGCAAGCACATGCAGCAGGCGCGCAAGCGTCACATCGTCCATCGCTACCCCGCGAAAATCCCGAGCGCGTCATGCGCCCGCGCCACGCTGACGATATAGAGGAAGACGGCGAGCGCCGCCGCCCAGAGCCCCGCGCGTTCCGCTCTCGTCCGCGCGAAGCGGAAGGCGGCGATGCCGAGCCCCACATAGACGAAGAGCAGCACGACCTTCACGGTCAGCCACGCGTCGATAAAGGGATATTGCTGCACCACCGTCATCAGCATCAGCGCGGCCGTCAGCAGCACCGTGTCGATCGTGTAGCTCGTGAGCTTCACCGGCATCGACATCGCGAGCCGCGCCGCGGCGCCGCCATCGCCCGCCAGAAGCGCCGCCCCCCGCAGGAAGAAGAGCGAACCGCTCGCGATTACGCTCCAGATATGGACGAGCCGGATTTCGGCATAGAATTCGATCATCCGGCCCGCCCCTCTTTCGTCCGCTCAGTCGCCCGCGCGGGCGCCGACGCGGCTCTCCCTCTCGTCCCGCACCGGCACCTCGTCCTCCCGCTTCGGGAAGAGCCAGAGCCCCGCCACGAAGACGACGAGCGCGAGCGCGCCGATCGAGAAGATCGTATCGCCCGGCACGCGCATCCAGATGAGCAGGTCCACGAAGGGCTGCTGCATGAACTCTGCCGAGCGGGCATAGGCATAGCCATGTTCGAGCGAGGCGAAAAGCTGCATCGTCCCGAGCGGCAGCAGCGTGAGCAGCGCCATCAGCGCAAGCCCGATATTGAGGCACCAGAAGCTCGTCTTCAATATGCCCTCATGCCAGGCAAGCTCCGGCTTCATGCCGCGCAGGCAGAACAGCACGAGCCCGATGCCGAGCATGCCATAGACGCCGAAGAGCGCGGTATGTCCGTGCAGCGGCGTCAGGTTCAGCCCCTGCATGTAGTAAAGCGACAGCGGCGGGTTGATGAGGAAGCCGAAGAGCCCGGCGCCGACGAGGTTCCAGAACGCGACCGCGATGAAGAACATCACCGGCCAGCGATAGCGCCTCATCCAGGGCGTCGCCCCGCCGAGGCGGTAGGTGTGATAGGCCTCGAAGCCGATATAGGCGAGCGGCACCACTTCGAGCGCGGAGAAGCTCGCCCCGAGCGCGAGCACCGGCGTCGGCGATCCCGCGAAGTAGAGATGGTGCAGCGTGCCGAGCACGCCGCCCGCCATGAAGATGATCGTCGCGAAGAGCACGGCGATCGTCGCCGTCCTCACCTGCAGCAGCCCGAGCTTCGTGAACAGGAACGCGATCACCGCCGTCGCGAAGACCTCGAAGAAGCCCTCGACCCAGAGATGCACGAGCCACCAGCGCCAGTATTCCACCATCGAGATATGCGTGTGCTCGTTCCACATCAGCGCCGCCGCGAAGAACAACCCGATCGCGACGGTGGACAGGAACAAGAGCCCGATGATCGAGCGCATCTCGGATTTCTGCGTCAGCGTCGGCCACAGCGCGCGGCCCACAAGCACGAGCCAGAGCATCAGCCCGATGAACAGGAACCACTGCCAGAAGCGGCCCATGTCGGCATATTCCCAACCCTGGTGTCCGAACCAGAAATTATTCTCGAGCCCGAGCGTCTGCATCACCGCGAACCATTGCCCGGCGAAAGAGCCGACCACGATGATGAGAAGGCACACCCAGAGGAAGTTGACGCCGAGCCGCTGGAAGCGCGGCTCATGGCCCGACACCGCCGGCCCGATATAGAGCCCCGTGCCGAGCCAGGCGACCGCGATCCACAGCACCGCGAGCTGCGTGTGCCATGTCCGCGTGATGGAATAGGGCAGGATGTCCGCCAGCGCGTAGCCGTAGACATCCTGTCCCTCCACCTGGTAATGCGCCGTCATCGCGCCGAGCAGGATCTGCACGATGAAGAGCGCGAGCAGCACCCAGAAATATTTCGCCGTCGCGAGCATGGAGGGCGTCGCCTTCACATGCCGCATCGGATCGAATTCCGGCAGCCGCGCCGGCGTCTCGTCGCGTCCATGCGTCACCGCGTGGTGCCAGCCGAGAAGGGCGATGCCCGCCAGCAGGAAGGTCACACTGAAGGCCGACCACAGAAAAGTGCTGGCCGGCGGCTTGTTGCCGATCAGCGGTTCGTGCGGCCAGTTGTTCGTATAGGTGATGGTGTCGTCCGGGCGCTCGGTTCCCGCCGCCCAGGCCGTCCACCAGAAGAAGGCCGACAGCACGCGCCGGTTTTCCGCGTCGGGCACGGTGCCGTTCTTCATCGCATAGGCTTCGCGCAGTTCCGCCGTCGCCGGGTCGTCGCCGAACAGGCTCTCGTAATGCGAAGACACCTCGCGGATCGCCTGCGCCCGTTCGCTGCCGAGCGTGATCGTCTTCGTTTCCGGATCGTAGGTGTTGGTGCGCATGACGCCGCGCAGCCGCCCTTCGAACGCCGCCTGCCGCTCCGCGCCGAGTTCGGCATAAGGCGCGCCGTCTTCGGCCTGCGCCCAGCCGTCGAGCACGGCCAGCGCCTCGCGGTGCAGCCAGTCCGCGCTCCAGTCCGGCGCCACATAGCCGCCATGGCCCCAGATCGAGCCGAGCTGCATGCCGCCCATCGACTGCCAGACCTGCCGGCCCTTCTCGATTTCGGCGCGCGAATAGATCGTCGTGCCGTCCGCCGCCACCACGCGGTCGGGCATGGGCGGTGCCGCTTCGTAGATGCGCGTCCCGCTCCACAGCAGCACGCTGAACGAAACCACCAGCAGCACGCCGAGCAGCGCCCACAATTTCCTTGTATCGCTCATCTCATCTCTCCCTCGTGATGGCCTTGCCCGCGCATGCGCCGTCGCGCGGGGCGGCGCTCAAGGCGCGGCTTTGCCGGTCGTTCCGTGTGAATGCCCGTATGAATGCGTGTGTGAATGAATATGGGCGCCGCCGCGCAGCTTTTTCCCTCGCGGTCCGCCGCGCGGTTCCTCTGCCTCGTTCCTGCATGGGAATGCGTGCCACCGCGCTTCCTCTTGCTGGTTCCTTGGCTGGCCTCTTGGCCGGTTCCCGGGCCTCTGTGCCTCCGGGCTCCGGGAGGAAACCTTAAGCTCACCCGCACCCCCTGCCAATGACGAACTCATAAAGATGCATTCACGATACATCTTATCGCGCGCTACGCAATGTCACGCTGTGTCACACGGTGAATTCCTGCTGCGGCCTCTCGCCGCTGCTATGGGAAGGACGCGGCAAGTCCCCCTCCCCTCGGGGGTGAGGCGCGGTTTGCGAAAGCAAACGACCTCATCGAATTTGGCTTCGCGAAGCTAGGCCTGTGACCTGCGCCCCAAGTTTCATCCAGTCGGAAGTAGAGTCTCGTGACCATTTG
>NZ_BTVP01000081.1:0-3656 GCF_045863935.1 Parvibaculum sp.
ACCCGCGGCCTCCGGCGTGACAGGCCGGCGCTCTAACCAACTGAGCTACACCCCCTTGCCGACGGCGATGCCGCCCGAGAGGTGGGCGTCTCGTAAGCCAAGGTATCCGCCCTGTCAAGGCGGGTTTCTGCGCCGATTGCTTTTGTTGGAGTGACATAACCTGGGCTGCCGGGCCGCCGCTCGCGCGCGGAGGCTGGTGGGCGGTGACAGGCTCGAACTGCCGACCCTCTCGGTGTAAACGAGATGCTCTACCAACTGAGCTAACCGCCCGCACGCAAAGGCCAATGCATGCGCGCGAAACTCCTATCGGATGGCCCTTCGGAATGCAATCGGAAGCGGTCGGCGGCGCCACGCGGGCATTGCATTCCACAGGCAAACCCGCGATCTTGGGCCGGAGCCGCTTTTCGCCACGAATGCCGGAAACTCCCTTGTCCCGCACGCTCGCGCCTGTTTTTTCGCTGCTGCTGGCAACCGCGATCCTGCTCGTCGGCAACGGGATGCTGGGTACGCTCATACCGATTCGGGCGGGCCTGAACGGATTCGAGACGGCGACCGTCGGCTTCATCGGCAGTGTCTACTTCGCAGGGTTCCTTCTGGGGTGCCTCGCGACGCCGCATGTGGTCCACCGGGCGGGACACATCCGAAGTTTCGCCACCTTCTGCGGCCTCGCTTCCGCCGCGCCGCTCATTCATGCGCTTTCATCCGATCCAATCGTCTGGTCGCTCATGCGCGTCCTGACGGGGTTCTGCTTTGCCGGGCTCTACATGGTCATCGAGAGCTGGCTCAACGAGCAGTCCAGCAACGAGACGCGGGGGCGCTTTTTCTCGGCCTATGTCATCGTGAATCTGTCGGCGCTGACGGTGGGGCAAGTGCTGCTCAACGCCGCCGATCCGGGCGGCTTCGTGCTGTTCGCCGTCTGCTCCATCCTGACCTCCATCGCGCTCGTTCCGATCGCCATGACGACGTCCGTGCAGCCCATGCCGATCCAGAGCACGCGGATCGACATCAAGGCGCTTTATGCGCTTTCACCTGTGGGGGTCATGGGATCCTTCGTGGTCGGGGTTGCCAACGCGCCTTTCTGGACGCTGGCGCCGCTCTATGCGAGCGAGAGCGGGCTCGACACGGCAGGCATTTCGATCTTCATGGCGGCCGCGATCATCGGCGGCGCGATAGCCCAGTGGCCCATTGGTCGCCTGTCCGACCGGATGGACCGGCGGCGCGTCATCCTTGCTGTCACCCTCGGCGCGGCGCTTGGCGAAGTCGCGCTGGCGCTGGCGGGCATGAGCGGCAGTGTAGTCGCCGTAATGGCTGCAGGATTTCTCTTCGGTATTTTCGGCCTCACGCTCTATTCCGTGGTGGTCGCCCATATGAACGACCACGGGCAGAGCGAGAGCTTCGTCGCGATTTCAGGCGGCATGCTCATCGTCTTCTCGGTCGGCTCCATCATCGGACCGACGGCGGCCTCTGTCGGTGTATCGACCTTCGGGATTGCCTCGATCTTCGTGGTGACGGCGGCGGTTCACCTCGGCTTTGCGGCGTTCACGCTCTACCGGATCGTCTATACGCCGGCCCTCACCGAAGAGCAGCGGGTGGACTTCGTGGCTGTGCCGGTCGCCCAGGTGCAGCCGCTGCCGACGGAACTCGATCCCCGCGCGGCGGACGATCCGCCAGCCGAGGAAGAGATCGTCACGGAGAACGTGGACGGGGAGCCGCTGGATACCACCGCATAGCTGCGCCTGACCCGGCCGCCAAAAGCAAAAGACCGGCGCGCCCCACTCCGGGCGGCCGGTCCTTCAAATGCCTTGCCGATAGAAGGATCAGCTATTCACTGCGTCCTTCAGGCCCTTGCCAGCCTTGAACTTCGGCTGCTTCGAGGCGGGGATCTGGATCGTCTCGCCCGTACGCGGGTTGCGGCCCTCGGTGGCTGCGCGGTTCGACACGTTGAATGTGCCGAAGCCCACGAGCCGGACCTCTTCGCCCTTCTTCAGCGAGTCCGTAATGATGTCGAAGACATAGTCGACGGCCTTCGTGGTGTCGGCCTTGGACAGACCGCTCCGCTCCGCCACTTCTGCAATCAGATCGTTCTTGTTCACGTGAGGCCCCTCCACATGCGATGGCGGGAATCGAGGATTCCCCTGAGATTTCGGAGTCTACCCGTCGGCCAAGAAGGGGGTCAAAGTAAAAACAAAGGATTTCTGCGGAAAATCGGGATTTCCTTTAACAAAAAACGGGAGCCCGAAGGCTCCCGTTTCTGTTATTTCCGGCAGATTGGCCCGTTTTCGGGGCTTAATGCGCCATAATCTGCTCCGGCGAGTCCGGCGAGGGACGCTTGCCTGCGGCCGCCTGCTCGGCGAGCCAGGCCTCCTCATCCCATTCGATCGGCTCCGGCATGCGGGTCAGCGCATTCTTGAGAACCTCGTCGATGGTGTTCACCGGCACGATTTCCAGAGCGTTCTTCACGTTGTCCGGAATGTCGGCCAGGTCCTTGGCGTTGTCCTGAGGGATCAGCACCTTCTTGATGCCGCCGCGGAGCGCCGCGAGCAGCTTCTCCTTCAGGCCGCCGATGGGCAGGACGCGCCCACGGAGCGTCATCTCGCCCGTCATCGCCACGTCCTTGCGGACGGGGATGCCGGTCATCACCGAGACGATGGCGACCGTCATGGCAGTACCCGCCGAGGGACCGTCCTTGGGCGTCGCGCCTTCCGGCACGTGGACGTGGATGTCACGCCGGTCGAAGAGCGGCGGCTCGATGCCGAAGCGGGTCGCGCGGGAGCGAACGTAGGAACTCGCCGCGGAGATCGACTCCTTCATCACGTCCCGCAGGTTGCCGGTGACGGTCATGCGACCCTTGCCGGGCATCATGACACCTTCGATGGTAAGGAGCTCGCCGCCGACTTCCGTCCACGCAAGACCCGTCACGATACCGACCTGGTCCTCGCCCTCGGCCTCGCCGTAGCGATACTTCGGGACACCGGCATAGTCCGCGATGTTATCGATCGAAAGCGCGATCGACTTCTTGCCCGGCGTGGTGAGGATTTCCTTCACCGCCTTGCGCGCGAGATTGTTCAGCTCGCGCTCGAGGTTGCGCACGCCGGCTTCGCGCGTGTAGACGCGGATCAGCTGACGCAGCGCCTCGTCGTCGATCGACCACTCGCCCTTTCTCAGTCCGTGAGCCTCGACCGCCTTGGCAATCAGGTGGCGACGCGCGATCTCGACCTTCTCATCCTCGGTGTAACCGGCGATGCGGATGATCTCCATCCGGTCCATCAACGGTTCCGGGATGTTGAGCGTGTTCGCCGTCGTCACGAACATGACGTCGGAGAGATCGTAGTCGACCTCCAGGTAGTGGTCGGCGAAGGAGTTGTTCTGCTCCGGATCGAGCACTTCGAGAAGCGCCGAAGACGGATCGCCACGGAAATCCGAACCCATCTTGTCGATCTCGTCGAGCAGGAAGAGCGGATTGGTGTGCTTCACCTTCTTCATCGACTGAATGACCTTGCCGGGCATTGAGCCGATATAGGTGCGGCGGTGACCGCGAATCTCCGCCTCGTCGCGCACGCCACCGAGCGACATGCGCACGAAGTCGCGGCCGGTCGCACGCGCGATCGACTTGCCGAGCGAGGTCTTGCCGACGCCGGGCGGACCGACGAGGCAGA
>NZ_BTVP01000082.1:0-3647 GCF_045863935.1 Parvibaculum sp.
CCCGATCTACGGCGAAGTCCCGACGGCGATTCAGACGAAGATGCTCAACCAGTAATCAACGCGAGACTCTACCTGAAACTAGAACAATCAAATTACCCGAAGCGGCCTCGCTCCTTCGGCGCGCCTGTGCGCAGGAGGTTCAACTGGTAATTACCGATGTAGCCCTTCGCCTGAAAGTGCTTGAACAAATCGTCCACCGACGGGAAGACGCGCGTCGCCGTCTCGGTGATGAAGGGAGAGGGCTCCTTCTTCGGACGCCAGATGACATAGACTTCCTTCGTGCCTTCGAAGGCGTGCTGAAGCTCGCGCTCGACGCCCGATGACAGGCCGGGAATGCCGCCCGGCAGCTCCGGCACGTAGCTGACGATCATGTCCGACTGGTCGATGAGCTTGAAGTCGCGGGCGTAGATCTGGCTGTCGATGTCCGGGGCGACGTCGGTCACCGCGGGCACGCTGAAGTCGAGCATCCTGCCGTTCACTTCCAGCGTGATCTTGCCCTCGCCGCGCTTCGTCGCCTCGGCCGCTTCAAAGAGCAGACGCTTCTCGTCCAGATCGCCCGGGTCGAAGCAGATGAAATGCTCGGCCAGGGCATCGCGGAAGCCGTCGATCTCCGCCAGCACGTCCGGCATGTCCATGACATGCGACATCGGGAAGCTCGGATAGATTCGCTTGCGATGCTGCTCAAACATGAGCCGATACAGCGACTCCGCCGTGGACGCCGCGTGCCCGCGCGCGAGGACGTAATACTTGCCATGACCGCCGATGGCGTGGGCGAGGATTTCCGTCGCGAGAATCTCCTCCTCGCGCCAGACCATGATGTCCTTCAGGGTATGGACGATATCGTGCTCGCGCAAGAGCCGCTCGTGGACCGCGTCCACGTTATCGACCAGGGTGACGTAAAGGTCGGCGTCCAGCGTCGTCATGTGATCGAAGTCGAACGCCTCGAAGAGCCCGTGCTTCCAGCGAAACGTGGCGTGCGTATTGACGATCACGTTCTCGGTCCGCTCGGCGAGATTGATGATGTCCTTGAAGACCGCCCGGCGTAGCGTGTTCAATCTTGTGCGCGGGAGGTCCAGAATGCGCCCCTGAACGATGTCCGGCGCCTCCTTGTACATCATGTCGCCGACGTTGCAGAGCGCGACCTGCTTGCCTCGGGTCGAGGCGATGCGCACCACTTCCTCGAGGAACTCCTTCTTGTCCACACCGACCTGACCGGTCACCACGACACGAACGCCCTGGTGACGGGACTTGCCGAAAAGCGTTGATGAGGCATTCGCCATAGCGGGTTCTCCGAATCGATCCAGTTTACCCCATCCCCGAAACCTCGCCAAACTCGGTTTCCCCCCTGCCGGAGCATCAGATATTGAAAATCCCCATTCTGATGCGAAAGGCCGAACGATTTCGGACGATATGGCCAATAGCGCCGCAGACGGTTATCCTGATAGCGGATGCACAATAAGCGGGGCCGCCGCGTTTGCCCGATGCGCTCGCAATATTCACCGGGCAACACCCCAATACCCCCGCGTTGCTGCAACGACCGCCTTCGGCACTGGATTTGCTAAATGCCGCCGACCGACCACAAAACCTGGCTCCAAACTTTTCAGGAGCTACTCCACTACTACGTTCCGGAGCTTCCGCCGTCGCCCGCCCTGGTCTTCGGCAGCCTCGCCGTGCTCTGCGCGGGGTTGTTTCTCGTCTTTCGCAGTGGCAAGTCGGAGCGCATGGTCGTGAGTTGCTTCGGATTCATTCTCGGCGGATGGATCGGCTGGCAGGCCTCTGACCTTGTCGGAACGCCCGGACCGATCTCTGCCGCGGTCCTTGGGCTCGTGCTGACCATCATCGCCTATCGAACTTATCGCATCTGGCTGGCCGGCGGATCGGTCGTCGTACTATTCTTCGCCGCGACGACCTTCCAACTCGGACGCGGCGACTTGTCCCGTTACCTCCCGGCCGTCGACGCCGCACGGGGTAAGACGGAAGGCGCAAGAGTGCTGGAGCTCCCCACCTCGGAAGAGCAGCAGCGCAACCAGCTCAATCAGGCCGCCGTCCAACTAGAGAAGTTCAAGGAGAAGGTCATCTCGGAATTGAAGGCGCTCGGCCCCATCGGATGGCTCTTGCCGCTGGCGGCAGCCGTGGTCGGCGGCATCCTGGCATTCTGGGCCCTCCGCATCTTCACCATCATCTGGCTCGGGCTCCTCGGAGCCTGTCTCGCCGTGACGAGCGCCATGACCCTGATCTGCGCCCAATGGCCCGATGCGCGAGATTCGATCTTCAACGAGCCGCGCATCGGCATCGGCCTGATCGCCGGATTGTGGATCGCCGGCCTCCTCCTTCAGGCCAAGGAAGCCCGGCTGCCCAAGCGCGTCATCAAGCCGGAAGGCGGTAAGCCCGCAGCGCAAACGGCGTGACACACATCGACGCATGTTCTACACTCGCTGGGCGTAGGTGAAAGACCCGACCATGCGCTCCATCCGCATTATCTGCATCCTCGCCGGCCGGCACGTTCGGGTGCTGTCGCGCTCGCCTGCGACAATCGCCGTCGTCTTTCTGCCGAGTGTCGTCCTCTACACCATTTTCACCCAGATCTTCGCCGGGCCCGCCGGCCGCCCGTTCCGCGTCGCCGTCATCGACGAAGACCAGTCCCCGGCATCGAGGCGATTGATCGAGGAACTGGTCGAGCAGAATGTTCGCATCATCCGCAATGAAAGTGAAAGCGCCGGCGCCGCGCCCTTGACCGCTGAATCAGCCCAGAACCTGATCCGCAACCAGGGCAAGTTTCGCGTCGCGCTGGTGATCCCAAAGGGCTTCGGCGAGGCCCCCAACATGATGTCAGGCCCACGGCACAAGGGCGTCATCGTTTATTACGACAAGCTGGAACCGACCGAGTCGGAGATCGTCGTCGGCATGCTCCAGATGGCCGCCGGCCGTGAATTTTTCGAGGGCATGATGCGCCCGCTTGCCTCGGTGGCGGGTGAACAATCCACGACCGCGCCGGCGAACCAGAAGCTCCTTGTCAGGGTCGATCGTCGAGACGTCACCAGTCAGCGGATGAAAATCGCCGCCAAGCACACCTTTCTCGCGGGCATCGTCCCGATGTTTCTGCTCTTCAGCGCCGCCGCCGCCGCCCGGGCCATCCTCGAGGCACTCGGCACCGGCGAGATGCGCCGCCTGCTCGCCGCCCCTATCACGCCCGCCCACATCCTGCTCGGTGAAATGCTCTACGCCCTGCTGATCGCGATGGTCCAGTGCTACGCCATGTATCTGTACGCGTGGCTGCTGTTCGGCGTGGACATCTGGGCCATCACCGGGGGGCTGCTCCTGCTCACCATCACCACCTGCCTCGCCACTACCGGCTTTGGCGTGTTGATCGGCTCCTTCTGTCGAAATGCGGAACAAATCGATTCGGTCGGAACGGTTGTTGTGCTGGCGATGAGCGCCGTCGGCGGCAGCATGGTTCCCCGATGGATCATGCCCGAATGGATGCAGAAGCTGGGCCTCCTCACCATCAACGGCTGGTCCTATGACGGCTTCATGGGACTCATTCAGGGACAAGGACTGCGGGGCATCATGCCGGAGTGCCTCGTGCTGACAGCGATCGCCATCGGCAGCGCGTCCCTGGGCAGCTATTTGTTCGCCAGAAGGCTCGC
>NZ_BTVP01000083.1:0-2814 GCF_045863935.1 Parvibaculum sp.
CGAGCAGGTAGCGCGTTATGCCATGCACGAGAATACTTTGGAGAACAAGGGCTACGTGGCCCGTTTCGAGCGGCTGATCGACGTGATGAAGACTTATGTACCGCCGGCGCGACGCGTGCTCGACTATGGGTGCGGCCCCGGCCCCGTGCTCGTTGAAATGCTTCGACAGGCCGGTTACGAGGCTGACGGCTACGATCCGCACTTCGCGCCGCAGGCCGACCTCTCGGTCCCCTTTGATGCGATCTTGTCCACCGAGACTTTTGAGCACTTCTCGCTGCCCGGCGAGGAGATTCGGCGCGTCTGCGCCCACCTTCGCCCACAGGGATACCTCATTGTCATGACCGAGTTTCACAGGGGGCTGGCCCACTTCGCGAAATGGCACTATCCGCGCGACCCGACACATGTCGCGTTCTATGCCCAGCGCACGCTGGACCATATCGCGCGCCAGTACAACCTGGCGCTCCGATTCACCGATCAACGAAACACCGCCGTCTTTCAGCGAAATTCGGCCGATTCAGCAATTCCCCGGTGACCCAAGTTCCCCCATCGCCCGATTCAACTCTCAGGCGTTATCGTATGCGGCATATATGTCCGTAACGCTTCTCATCCTGCAGTTGATGTTCGTGCCCCTGCTGATCGGCATCAACGCCTTTTTCGTGGCGGCGGAGTACGCTGTCGTCACGCTGCGCTCGACGCGCATTGAGGAGCTTCGGCGCGAGGGCGTCGCCGTCGCCCGCGTGCTGTCCCGGCTGAAGGATGACATGAGCGGGTCGATCGCCACCATTCAGGTCTGCATCACCGCCACCAACCTCCTCATCGGGGCCGTCGCCGAGCCGGCCATGACCCAGATCATCCGCCTCATTCTGGCTCCGCTCGGCGCCTACATGCCCGAAACGGCAGGGCGCGTACTCGGCCTCGTCGTGGGGTTCACGCTCGTGACGCTCCTGACCGTTGTCCTCAGCGAACTGCTCCCCAAGGCCCTGACGCTTCAGCACACCGAGCGAATCGGCATGATCGTGGCCCGGCCGATTGCCTTCTTCCGACTGGTCTGCTCGCCGCTCGTGTCCGTCATGAGCTGGATGGGCAACGCCGTCACTCGCACCTTCGGGCTGGGCGACGTCGAGATTGAGGAAGCGGCGCACACCGAAGAAGAACTCGAAATGCTCGTCGACAAGGCCGACGAGGCCGGAGAATTCCACCACGAGCACGGCGACATCCTCCGACGGGCCTTCGACTTCGCGGACCTCAAGGTCGTCCACACCATGATCCCCATGCGCAAGGTACAGGTGCTCGACGCCAACGCCACCGTCAACGAGGCGGTCGGGCAACTTCAAGAATGGCCCTACACGCGCTGGCCGCTGCGCGATCCGTCCACCGGGAAGATCGTCGGCATCCTCAACATCAAGCTCGCCATACACGCCATCGCGCTGCAACTGGGCGACGTCCTGATCCTCCGCGATCTTGCCTCGCCGCCGGCCGCGCTCGACCCGGACATGCCGCTGGTCGACGCCTTGACCTACATGCGAAAGAGCCGGCGGCACATCGTCATGGTCGCGGAAGGTAACGGCCCCGAGCTGGGCATTGTCACCCTGGAGGACATCCTCGAGGCCATCGTCGGCGATATCCCGTCCGAGGCGCAGCGCCCGGACACGCCCCGACCGCCAAGAACGAAGGAGCGGGTCGCATTCAGAAAATGGAGAACAAGATGAATTGTCGACACATGTTGATGGCACTCATGCTCGCGAGCGTTTGCGCAACCGCCCGCGCCGAAAAGGGGGCTCCGCCGGACGACTCCCAATGTTTGAAGACCATGCGCACCGAGGCGGACGCCGCACGGCCGCTTGTCCAATCGCCCCTGGCGAAAGGCTTTCTCGACGCCGCGGCCCGCCTGGCGATTCCTTCCGCACGCGATCTCTATCGCACGGCCGACAAGCGTTACGTCATGCCCGACGAAGCGGCGAAGCTGTCCGACAGGCAGCGGGCCGACCTGACCAAGACTCCCGTCACGGCGCAGATCTATTACCACACCAAATACGGCACGCCGCTGGCCTATGTCCGGCTTCTCGACCTGCTCGGCCAGGCAGGCATCAAGGATGTCAGGGGCAAGCGCGTTCTCGACTACGGCTACGGCACCGTCGGCCATCTGCGCATGCTGGCGAGCATGGGCGCCGATGCCGTCGGCGTCGATGTCGATCCATTCCTCCCCGCCCTCTATTGCAAGGAGGATGACCAGGGAAAGATCGCCGTCGACGGGAAGGATGTCGGCCTAGTGACACTGGTCAACGGTCGCTGGCCCGGCGACGCCGATGCAAGCAAGCGCGTGGGCGGCGGCTACGACCTGATCATCTCCAAGAACACGCTCAAGAACGGCTATCTCCATCCCGAGCGCGAAGTGGACAGCCGCATGCTCATCGATCTCGGTGTGAGCGAGGACAAGTTCGTCGCCAGGCTATATGCCGCGCTCAAGCCGGGCGGATACGTGATGATCTACAACATCTGCCCCGCCCCCGCCCCGGCGGATAAGCCGTACATCCCGTGGGCCGACGGCCGGTGCCCCTTCCCGCGAAAGATGCTGGAATCGGCGGGCTTCAAGATCATCGAGTTCGACCGCGACGACTCCAAGGCCGTCCGCGAGATGGCCCACGCCTTCGGCTGGGACTCGGGGGATTACAAGATGGAATTGGAGACAAACCTCTTCGCGCACTACACGCTGCTGCGAAGACTGGAGTAGCCCTCAGAGAGAATTACGGCTTGAGATTCTTCGAGAAAAACTCCGTCACGCGCTCGGCGAATTCGATGCGGTTGTTCTCCTTG
>NZ_BTVP01000084.1:0-2556 GCF_045863935.1 Parvibaculum sp.
CCTGCCTTCCGTGCCGCAAAGACGTGGATGGCCCGCATAAAGCGGGCCATGACGGTTTTGGGGTTGTGGAATACGCCACTCCGCTGCAGTTATCGCCTGTCCAAACGGCCAGGGGCCTGCCCGGGAACTGCGCGGTTGAGTTCTGTCGCAATCCGGTCAAAATCACGGTCTAGAGATTTCAGCACTTGGGACTTTTGAGGCAACCAGCCATTCGAAAGGCAGACCGATGAAAAGAACCGGAGTTTTCCTTGCGGCGCTTGCGATGAGTGCGCTTGGCGCCGCGCCCGCCTTCGCCGCCAATGTCTACGAGACGCTGAAGAGCAATCCGCAATTTTCGACACTGACGAAAATCATCGAGGCGAACGATCTCAAGTTCCGCTACACGGAGGGGAGCATCACCGTTTTTGCGCCGACGGACGAGGCGCTGGCAAACCAGCCCGGCGGCGTGGACGACATGCTTTCCGGCGACAATCCGAGCAACAAGGAAAATGCGCGCGCGCTGCTGCTCTACAGCATCGTCTCCGGCCGCATGACGCCCGCGCAACTCGACGGCAAGGTGACGGAAGCAACGACCTTGCAGCGCGGCAAGGTGAAGATCGACGGCACGCAGACGCCCATCCACTACGGACATTCGCAATTCGGCGCGAATGTCTCGGGCGATGCCATCGAAGCCTCGAACGGCGTCATCATTCCGGTCGACGCGCTGCCGATCCCCGTCTTCGACAAAGAGACGCCGAAGGTGCCTGCCGCCCAATAAGGGCTGGCGTCAGACGTTGTAGCTCCCGGAGAGCTGCTGCTTGATCTCGCGCGGGGTGAGCTGGGTGTAGTCCTTGTTCACCTCGCCAAGCAGCTTCTCCTTCGTTTCGGCCGAGAGAAGCGGACGCAGATTGCCGAGCATGGCGGGCGGCGCGACGAGGATCAGATTGTCGAAAGCGCCGTTCCGCGCCTTCTCCTTCAGCACCTCCGCAACCTCGCGCGCGAAATCGCGCTTCGCCTGTTCGTGCCAGTCGGCGGGCGGCTCATAGGCCGAGCGGCGATTGCCGGTGCTCTCGAAGGTGCGGCCCGGTTTGTCCGTGCCCTGTTCGCGCGTCGGCGGGTTGGGTATGGAAAGCTCCGGCATGGCGACCGTGGGATCGGCGTTCCGCTTCTCGCTGGCGAGAAACCGGCAAACGCCGCCATCGGTCACGACGATCCAGATACGCTTCGGTTGCATGGACACCTCCGCTGGCCTGCCCCCAAAGACATAGTGGAGGAAGCGGCGGCGGCAAGATAGCCCCGCGGGAAGGCTGCGCCGAAAGGTCTCAGCCTTCCTTCTTCTTCTCGAGCGGAGGAACGATGCGAATATGCAGTTCCTTGAGCTGCTTCGGCTCCACCTCGGAAGGCGCCTGCATCAGGAGGTCCTGCGCCTGCTGGTTCATCGGGAACATGGTCACTTCGCGCAGGTTCTCGACACCCGCGAGCAGCATCACCATGCGGTCGATGCCGGGTGCGAGGCCGCCATGCGGCGGCGCGCCGTACTTGAAGGCGTTCAGCATGCCGCCGAATTTCGTCTCGACGACCGACTTGTCGTAGCCCGCGATCTCGAAGGCCTTGTACATGACGTCCGGCTTGTGGTTTCGCACGGCGCCGGAGGAAAGCTCGACGCCGTTGCAGACGATGTCGTACTGGAAGGCGGTGATGCCGAGAATTTCGCCGGCGTCGTTTTTGTCGAGCGCGAGGAACTTGTCGAGCGGATAGTTCGGCATGGAGAAGGGATTGTGCGAGAAGTCGATCTTCTTCTCGTCCTCGTTCCACTCATACATCGGGAAGTCGACGATCCAGCAGAACTTGAACACGCCCTCTTCCACGAGGCCGAGCTCGGTGCCGACGCGGGTGCGCGCCTGACCGGCGAAGCTCGCGAACTTGGCGGGCTGGCCGGCAACGAAGAAGACGGCGTCGCCCTCTTTCAGTCCAAGCTGGGTGCGGATCGCCTCGGTGCGCTCCGAGCCGATATTCTTCGCCACGGGGCCTGCGCCCTCGAGAGCGCCACCCTCTTCGCGAAAGAAGATATAGCCGAGACCCGGCTGGCCTTCTCCTTGAGCCCAGGAATTCATGCGGTCGCAGAAGGCGCGGTTGCCGCCGCCCGGCGCCGGGATCGCCCAGACCTCGACCTTCGAGTCCTTTTCGATCATACCGGCGAAGACCTTGAAGCCGGAACCGCGGAACTGCTCCGTCACGTTCTGCATCTCGAGCGGGTTGCGCAGGTCCGGCTTGTCGGAGCCGTATTTGCGCATGGCCTCCGCGTAAGGAATGCGCGTGAAGGGATAAGGCGAGACCTTGCGGTCGTCCGCGAACTCTTCAAACAGGCCGTGCAGCACGGGCTCGATAGCGGCGAAGACGTCGTCCTGCGTGACGAAGCTCATCTCGACATCGAGCTGGTAGAATTCGCCCGGGCTGCGGTCGGCGCGCGCGTCCTCATCGCGGAAACAGGGCGCGATCTGGAAGTAGCGGTCGAAGCCCGCCACCATGATGAGCTGCTTGAACTGCTGCGGCGCCTGCGGCAGCGCATAGAACTTG
>NZ_BTVP01000085.1:0-2468 GCF_045863935.1 Parvibaculum sp.
CCTGCGCTGGCAGAACGTGCGGCACACGCCGGCAGAAAAGATTATCCCGCTTGTGCGCGATGAGGTCTTTCCGCATTTCAAGTTGACGGTCGCAAGCGGCACGGCATTCGCCGAGTTCATGAAAGATGCGCAGCTTATGATCCAGAAGCCGAGCCTTCTGGTCAAAGCGATCAATATGATCCACGAGCTACCGCTGACTGAAGGCGATACCAAGGGCGATCTTTACGAATACCTGCTCAGCAAGCTGACCACGGCCGGCATCAATGGCCAGTTCCGAACCCCCCGGCATATTATCCGTCTTATGGTCGAGATGCTGGAGCCCAAGCCGACTGACACTGTCGGCGATCCCGCCTGCGGCACCGGCGGCTTTCTCGTCAGCGTTATGCAGTACCTGCTCGAAACCTATACCTCGCCGGAAGCCATCATCGAGGAAACTGACCGCGAAACCGGCGCAGTCGAGAAAATCTACACCGGCGATCTGCTCGAAGATCATCGCGACCATATCCGCAGTCGCATGTTCCACGGCTACGACTTCGACGCGACGATGCTGCGCATCGCCGCAATGAACCTGATGCTTCATGGCGTCGATGATCCCGACATCCATTATCAGGACACACTGAGCACGAGCTTTACCGACCGCTTTCCCAAGGCGGCGCAGGAAGGGTTTGACGTCGTCCTCGCCAATCCGCCATTCAAAGGCCAGTTGGATTTCGAGGACGTGCATCCCGCATTGTTGCGCCAGGTGAAGACGAAGAAGACCGAGCTTCTTTTCGTTACTCTGATCCTGCGCATGCTGAAGACCGGCGGCCGGTCGGCGACCATCGTGCCGGACGGCGTGCTCTTCGGCTCGTCCGGCGCGCACAAGCAGCTTCGTGAATTGCTGGTCGACCATAACCAGCTTGAGGCTGTGATCTCTCTGCCGAGCGGTGTGTTCAAACCATATGCGGGGGTCTCCACCGGCATCCTTGTCTTCACCAAGGGCGGGCGCACGGACAACGTCTTTTTCTACGATGTACAGGCAGACGGCCTTTCGCTCGACGACAAGCGGGAGCCGGTTGATGCGAACGACATTCCCGATTGCCTTACCCGCTGGAAGACGCGCGATCCGAGAAAGGATACTGATCGCACGGCCAAGGCGTTCTTTGTGCCGGCGCCCGAGATTAGGGAAGCCGGCTACGATCTCTCGCTGGGCCGCTACAAGGAAGTCGTCTACGAAGAAGAGGAATATGACCCGCCGCAGGTCATCCTCGAACGCATGAAGGCGCTTAACGACGAGATTGGCGCTGACCTCGCCGAGCTGGCGGAGATGCTCGGATGAGTGAAATGTTTCCCCTTGGCAGTGTCGTGAATGTTTCTTCGGGCCAACCGGCTTTAAAGGCAAATGAGTTTGCTGAAGACGGCAAACCCTTCATTCGTGCCGGTAGCCTGGAAAACCTTCTCAATGGCGGGTCGCTGTTGGACTGCGAGAAAATTTCCGATGACACCGCCGAGAAAAAGCGCCTTCGACTTTACCCTAAGGACACTATCGTCTTCGCTAAGAGCGGCATGTCAGCGACACTGGGACGGGTCTACCGACTCTCAGAACCAGCCTATGTTGTAAGCCATCTGGCCGCGCTTGTTCCTACAGGACGATACGATCCGGTCTTCCTTACTTATTGGCTTCGTGAAAATCCCCCATCACGTCTTATCAAAGATCCCGCGTACCCATCAATTAGAGTCGGAGAAATTCGAAACCTGAACGTGCCTGATGTTTCGCTAAAAGAGCAGCGGCGCATTGCGATGATTCTCGACAAAGCCGATGGCGTTCGCCGGAAGCGCGAGCAAGCGCTGGAGATGGCCAACGAGCTGCTGCAAGCAGCATTTCTAGAGATGTTTGGCGATCCTGTCGGCAACAGACGCGGATTTCGAGTCGGAACCATCCGCGATCTACTTGAGGAGGTGCGTTACGGCACTGCGAAGAAAGCATCTGAAAGTGAAGGAGAGTTTCCCGTGCTTCGGATGGGAAACATCACATATTCCGGGTCACTGGATGTCGGCGACCTCAAATACGTTGACCTTAATGAGTCTGAAAAGCAGAAGTATATTCTAAATAATGGAGATATTCTATTTAATAGAACAAATAGTTCAGATTTAGTCGGAAAAACGGCTGTTTTTGATCTGGACGGAGATTTTACCTATGCTGGTTACTTGGTGCGCGGTCGCGTGAATGACAAAGTGGCCGATCCGTATTTCATTTCCGGCTATCTGAATTCCCGACACGGCAAGTCTGTTCTCCGAGCAATGTGCAAGAGCATTATAGGCATGGCAAATATCAATGCTCAAGAATTTCAAAATATTAAGATAATGATGCCGCCTTTGAGTTTACAAAAGAAGTACCGGCAGATCGTTGAGGGGGTATCAGGACACAAAATTCTGTTGAGCCGACAGCTTACTGAGAGCGGTCAAATGTTTTCCACGCTTTCCGCTCG
>NZ_BTVP01000086.1:0-2053 GCF_045863935.1 Parvibaculum sp.
GAGTGCGTGGCGACGCTTGCGGCGCATCTTCAGAAGAGCGGGATTCTGCCGGCGTAGGGCGCCGGGGACCGCGAACAACCTTCCTTTCGCAAGGTGACATAAGGTGACACAGCGGGTTTCCGTTTTGTGCCAAGTCGCGCGGCAGTCGCGAGTTGGGGCGGGAGGGTTTCTGCGCGAAAAATCCGTGAAAACGGGCTGAGGCGTGGGGGCTGGGGCTTGAGACGAGGAGGGGTCGCGGAGCGCGGCGGCCGAGGGGCGGAGGGGTTTGGAGTTTCGATTCGCGCGGGGCATCGTTTATTCCTCTGGGGCGAGGGTGGGCAGTCTTCTATTTGCTTATTCTTGCTCGCTGTTCGCGCGGATTTGTGAGTCGTGGAGAGCATGACGGCGGTCGGCGCTTACCTGAGAAGGACGGGTTGAAACGCGGCGGGGTTCAATTCCATAACAGGAGCCACCTCAATCGTGATTTGATCGCCATAAAGAATGCCGGGCGTCCAGGCATCGGTGGGGATCGCACCGCGAGCAAAACGGAACGGCCCCCATCGGGTTTCCCCTGAGACGAGTCCGAAGCGATAGTCTTCGGAAATCGGCCCGGTGCATCGCCAGACGAGCCGGACCGTCGCGCGGCTCGATGGGCCGGTCGGCTTGACTGACATCCCAACCAGCTCGACCCCTTCGCCGAGATCGATCCGGCGAGACGCCATCTCACTCGGTAACTCCGTCAACACGATTTCGCGGGCCAGCGGACTTTGCTCTTTCTGCTTCGACAACACGACCAAACTGTAGTCCGCGAAAATGGGCTGATAGGTTCCCGTCCGAATGGCACGGCTGAGGGCCGCACGCGGGAGATGTTCGTCGATCACATCCGCCTCATGGACGATGACGAAGTCGCCCAGGCGTTCGTCGGCCGTGGTGTAAAGCCGATCGGCGTCGAGAAAATGTGCGGCAATGCGATAGCTCGCGGTGACGGACGCGCTGGGCGGAATGAGTTCGCGTACGCGAGCGACTTGGGCGCTATCGGCGACGAGGGCCGGCGCGGCGAACGGCTCGGTTGGATTGTTCGTCAGCGGGCCAATGCCGAAGAACGCGTGGCAGAGCGCGGCGGCGACAAGCAGGCTCCAACCGGGCCGCATCGCGTTTGCTGAGTTCTGCCGGACCGGATCGGCCGCGCCCCTATGGCGCATCTCGACCCAGGATTCGATGGCGGCGAAGAAAAGAACGGGAATGGCTGGAACGTAATACTGGAAGCCGATGTTGTGCAGTTCTGGATTGGTCGTCAGCAGGGTTTCGAGAATGGCAGGCAGGGCAATAAGCGAAAAACGCCACGCCCGCAGCGGCAGGAAGGCTGTCGGAAGGAGCAGCGTTACCAGAAAGGATAGATTCGTGAGCAGCGCAGCCGTACTGGTGATGCCGACGTTTGAGAAATGAAAGCCGATGTGGGGATATGGTGCGCCGCGGTAGTGAGGAACGATGATGTAGATCGCGACAAGAAAATATGCGACCGCGGAGAGAATGACCGTTGCTCCGAGGGCGCGTCTTTTCGACACCATCAACTGATAAGCACCCCAGGCGGCGACGGTGAGCGCGATGTCTTCACGGATGAGCATGGTCGAGAGCAGGATTACCGCACCGAGCATTGGGCGGCCGCACTTTGCGACGGCAAAACCTGCAAAAAGCAGCGGCACGGCGAGGTAGGACTCGTGAAAGCCGTAGCCGTGGGCGATGGCGAGGCGTCCGTGAAAGGGAAGGAGGAGCCATGCGAGGCCGGAGAGGATTCCCGCGAGGTCGGAGTTCAATCTTTTGCGCGCGTACCACGCGACGATCAGGGCCGTCCCGTTGAGGCAGATCGGCGAAAGGGTGACGAGCAGGTGGAACGGAAATATGCCCAGCAAGACCGGCGGCACGAGCGCCCAGCTTGCCAGGAATGCATGTTCTCCGAGGAGGGAGCGGCCGAGCGAGTCGACCCAGAGGCCGCGGCCGATCGCGGCGTTGTGCAATGCTCGTGCGAACAGGCCGATGTCGTGATAGCCGAAGCTGAGATTTCGCCAGAGGTCGA